>NZ_JBWKVP010000011.1:0-121648 GCF_059421765.1 Stenotrophomonas sp. GW821-FHT02D01 | reverse complement strand
GCGGCATGGATGCCGCGGCCAAGCCCCCAGGGATGGGTTTACGGCGTCCCCGCAATCCGACACCGCCCCGCCATCCCCAAGCAATGCTGCTGTTGCTGTTGCTTCGGCTGTTGCTGTTGAGGTTGCCGGCCAGCGGCCGGCACTACCACGGGTGCCGGGCGCAGCCCGGCCGGAACCCTTACTCTGCCGGCTTGGCCGCTGCGCTCGCGGCGACGCTCGCTGCACGCCGTGACAGCACCGCTTCGCGATGGGCGATGTAGGCGTTGGCGGCGAGGATGATGCCGGCGCCAATGATCGTCCAGCGATCCACCGTCTCGGCGAACAACAGCCAGCCACACAAGGTCACCAGCGGCAGCTGCAGGAAGCTGATCGGGGTCAACGCGGAGACTTCGCCCAGGCGCAGTGCGCGTGTCCACAGCAACTGGCCGATGGTGCCCAGCACGCCAGTGGCCAGCAGCCAGAGCCAGGCGATGCCGGTGGGCCAGACCCACACGAACAAGGCCGGTATCAGCGACAGCGGTACCCAGAACACGTAGGTGTAGAGCACCACGGTGTCGGCGCTGTCGATCCGGGTGAGCTGCTTGATCTGGATCGCCACCAGCGAGCTGAGCACGGCGGCGGTCACGGCGATCAGGCTGCCGGACGTGAAGCCGGCCGTGCCCGGCCGCACGATCACCAGCACGCCGATGAAGCCGACCACCACCGCCGCCCAGCGCCGTACGCGGACCTTCTCGCCCAGCCACAGCACCGCAGCGATGGTCACGAACAACGGCGTGGAGTAGGACAGCGAAACGGCTTGTGCCAGGGGCAGGTGGCCCAATGCCCAGAACGCGCACAGCATCGACCCCAGGCCGATCGCGCTGCGCAGGAAATAACGCGGCAGCTGCTGGGTCTTCAACGGTGCATGGCCTGGGCGCAGCAGCATCGGCAGCAGGGCGAGCAGGCCGAAGGCATTGCGGAAGAACGCCACTTCCTGGGTCGGCACGTAGCGGGTGGCGTAGCGGATCGCCACCGCCATCAGGCCGAAGGCCATGGTGCTGCCGAGCATCAGCAGCGCCGCCCGCAATGGGGCGGCGCTGGCGGGTAGGGCGGGTGTGCTCACCACTGTGCGCCGAGCAGGCGGGGCTCCGGTTCGATCGGCACGCCGAACTTCTCCAGTACCGAGGCGGAGATCCGCCGTGCCAGCGCCAGCAGTTCAGTGCCGGTGGCGTTGCCGTGGTTGACCAGCACCAGCGCGTGGCTGGGCGCAACGCCGGCATCACCTTCGCGGAAGCCCTTCCAGCCACAGGATTCGATCATCCAGGCGGCCGAGACCTTGCGGCGGTCGTCGCGGTCCGCCGGGAACACCGGCAGCTCGGGGAAGTGCTGCAGCAGCACTTCCACCTGTTCCAGCGGCAGCACCGGGTTCTTGAAGAAACTGCCTGCGTTGCCCAGTACGTCGGGGTCGGGCAGCTTGCGGCGACGGATGGCGATCACCGCATTGGCGACGTCCACCGCGCTCGGCAGTTCCACGCCCTGTGCCTGCAGTTCTTCGCGGATGCCGGCGTAGCCCATGCGCAGGTCGTGCAGCAGCGGCAGTTTCAGTTCAATGGCGGTGATCAGGTAGCGGTCCGGCTGCTGCTTGAACACGCTGTCGCGGTAGGCGAAGCCACACTGTTCGTTGTCCAGCCGTACCCAGGTTTTTTCCTGGCAGTCCCAGGCCTCTACGGTCTGGATGAACTCGCCGACCTGCGCGCCATAGGCGCCGATGTTCTGGATCGGCGATGCGCCGGCGGTGCCGGGAATCAGCGCGAGGTTTTCCAGGCCGGACAGGCCTTCCTGCAGCGACCACATCACCAGACCATGCCAGGACACGCCGGCGCCGGCGCGGATCACGGCGTGGTCAGCACGGTGTTCGAGGAAACTGATTTCGCGGTTGCCGAACACCAGCACGGTGCCGGGCAGGTCCTCTGCGATCAGCACATTGCTGCCGCTGCCGAGCACCAGCAGCGGGCCATTGGCCACTTCCGGCAAGGCCAGAACCTCCGGCAGCAGCGCGGCGTCGTGCAGTTCCAGCAACTGCGCTGCGCTGGCCTGCACGTGGAACGTGTTCAGGGCCTGCAGTGGCGCGTTGTGGGTGAGGGTCCAGCGCAGCGGTGCTGCAGCGTTGTTGGTGTCGTCCATGGGCGTGCTCACAGGGGGGCCACCGCGCCGCGGCTGGGCGCCTCGCGTCGGCGGCGGATCGCCTCCACGCAGTCGGCGACCAATGCCGGGCCCTTGAAGATCAGGCCGCTGTAGCACTGCACCAGCGCCGCACCGGCGGCCATCTTGGCCACGGCGTCGGCACCGGACAGGATGCCGCCGACACCGACCAGCGGCACTGATTCGGGCAGGCGTGCACGCAGGCGGCGCAGTACCAGGGTGGACTGTTCCAGCACCGGTGCGCCGGACAGCCCGCCGGCTTCATTGGCCAGCGGATCGCCGGCAACCCGGCTGTGGTCGATGGTGGTGTTGGTGGCGATCACGCCGTCCACCTGCAGCTCGCCAAGTACGCGCGCGGCGGCGTCGATGTCGCGCTCGCTGAGGTCCGGGGCCACCTTCACCAGCATCGGCACGCGCCGGCCATGCTGCGCGGCCAGTGCTTCCTGGCGCTCACGCAGCTGGCTGACCAGCTGCCGCAGCGCGGTCTCTTCCTGCAGCTCGCGCAGGCCGGCCGTATTGGGCGAGGAAATGTTGACGGTGATGTAGTCGGCCAGCGGGTACACCTTGTCCATGCAGGCGATGTAGTCATCGGCCGCCTGTTCGTTGGGGGTGTCCTTGTTCTTGCCGATGTTGATGCCGAGCAGGCCGCGCCGGTTGCGCGCGCGTTCGACGTTGCGCACCAGCGCATCCACGCCGGCGTTGTTGAAGCCCATGCGGTTGATGATCGCGTTGTGCGCCGGCAGCCGGAACAGGCGCGGCTTGGGGTTGCCGGCCTGCGGTCGCGGCGTGATCGTGCCGATCTCCACGAAGCCGAAGCCCAGCGCGAACAGTGCATCGATGTGCTCGCCATTCTTGTCCAGGCCGGCAGCAAGGCCGACCGGATTGGGGAACGTCAGCCCGAACACCGTGCTGGGCATCGGCGCGATGCGTGCGGCCACCAGCGGCGTGGTGCCGGTGCGATAGGCCAGGTCCAGAGCGGACAGGCCGAGACCGTGGGCGCGTTCGGCGTCGAGCGAGAACAGGAAGGGGCGGGCAAGCGAATACATGCGTTGGTTTCAGTCCAGCGTGCCGAGGAAGGCTCGGGTTCGATATTCAAAAGCGACCTGGCCGTCGACCGCGTGGGCGGCGAACAGGTCCTGCAGCGCAGCCAGCATCTGCGCGTGGCGCGGATGGCCGGGCTGCGGCGCGTAGGAAGAAGACAGCAGGCGCCCGCGCAGGGCGTCCAGGTCCAGGTGCTGCACGTTCGGCAGCTGCACCATGCCGCGCAGGCCGGAGCCGAACCAGGCCTGCATGGTGGCGTCGTCCTGGTAGCGTTCGGCCACGGCGGTGTAGTCGGTGCCGTAGTCCAGCAGCAGTTGTTCGTAGCCGACCAGGAATGGGCTGGCATCGAGCAGGCGCGAATTCCAGTAGATCAGCGCCAGCCCGCCCGGGCGCAGGATGCGCTGCCACTCGGCGCGCACGGCCACGGTGTCGAACCAGTGGAAGGCCTGCGCGGCACTGACCAGGTCCACGCTGGCATCGGCCAGGCCGGTGGCCTCGGCGCGCCCATCGACGGCGGAGAACTGCGGATACTGCGGCGCCAGCCAGTGCTCGGCGGCCGCGCGCATCGCCGCGTTGGGTTCGACGGCGACCAGTGGATGGCCGGCAGCCAGGAACTGCCGGCTGGAGATGCCGGTGCCTGCGCCGATGTCGGCGACCAGCGCGTCGGTTGCAACGGCCATCGGGCCATGCAGCCAGTCCATCAGCGCGGCCGGATAGTCCGGGCGGTAGCGGACATAGTCCGCGACCCGGCTGCTGAAGCGTTCAGTGCTGTCGGCGGAGGTCATCGTGCTTTCACCAGCGCAGTCCAGGTTTGGCGTCGGCGCCGGCGGCCACCATTGCGAAGATCAGGATGGCCACCAGGCCCACCGCAGCGAGGATGTTGAGCCAGCCCATGATCAACCCAGCCAAGGCCATGCCATCGCCGTCCTGTTCGCCGGCGCGGCGGCGGATCTCGGCGCGGGCCAGGTGCCCGGTGATGATGGCAACAAGGGCGGCGACACCCGGCAGCACGGTCCAGCTGCAGATGCCCGCGATCAGGCTGACCACGGCCAGGGCGTTGCTCTGTCGGGGTGGCACGCTCATCGAGTCCTCCGTGGCAGTGCTTACATGATAGTGCCTCTGCCCCGGCAATCCCATGGTTCGGCCAATGCAAGGCTGCCAGGCAAGGTTGGCAACCATCGGAGCCGAGCGCGGGGTGGCTTTGGTAGGCGTCGACCTTGGTCGACGAATGCGGCGCCAACCAAGGTTGGTAGCTGCCGAGGGATCGGCGCTAGCCCATCAGCACCTGGCCGCCATCGACATTGAGCACGTGGCCGGTGATCCAGCGCGCCAGCGGCGAACACAGGAACAGCGCGGCATCGGCGATCTCGCGCGGCTGCCCGAAGCGGCCGAACGGAATCCTCGCCAGGGTGCCGTGGTACAGGGCGGGATCTTCGACACGACGTCGATCCCAGAGGCCATCGGCAAATTCGATCGAGCCCGGTGCGATGGCGTTGACCCGGATCCGGTCCGGCGCCAGCGCCAGGGCCTGCGACGTCGTGTAGTGCGACAGGGCGGCCTTGGCTGCCGCATACGGTGCGCCGCCGGGACGCGGTTGCTGCGCGGCGATCGAGGACAGGTTGAGGATGCAGGCGTCGGACGAGGCACGCAGCCACGGCAGCGCAAGGCGCGAGGCGCGGACCGCCGCCATCAGGTCGATCTGCAGGCTGGCAGCCCAGCCGTCTTCGTCATCGGCCATGCCGTAGCCGGTGGCGTTGTTGACCAGCACATCGATGCCGCCGAGCGCGTCGGCAGCGGCCTGCAGCCAGGCGCCGATGCGGCCGAGGTCGCCCAGATCGGTGGCGAAGGTGTGCAGCTGCGTGCCCTGGGCCTGCTCATCGGCCTGCAGGGCGTCAAGCCCGGCCTGGCCGCGCGCGCAGGCCGACACCTGCGCACCGGCGCGGGCGAAGGCCAGCGCCAGTTCGCGGCCGATGCCCTTGCTGCCACCGGCGATCAACACCCGGCGGCCGGTGAAATCGATCACCGGCCGGCCGTCGCGCGGGGAGGCGCTCTCCGCCATCACAGGTCGAACTTGATGCCCTGGGCCAGCGGCAGCGAATCCGAATAGTTGATGGTGTTGGTCTGGCGGCGCATGTAGACCTTCCATGCATCCGAACCGGACTCGCGACCACCGCCGGTGTCCTTCTCGCCACCGAAGGCGCCACCGATTTCCGCGCCCGAGGTGCCGATGTTGACGTTGGCGATGCCGCAGTCCGAACCGGCCGCCGACAGGAAGCGCTCGGCGGTTTTCAGGTTGGTGGTGAAGATCGACGAGGACAGGCCCTGCGGCACGCCGTTCTGCATGTCGATGGCTTCGTCCAGCGTGCTGTACTTCATCACGTACAGGATCGGCGCGAAGGTCTCGTGCTGCACCACTTCATCGCTGTTCTTCAGGCCGGTGACGATGGCCGGCAGCACGAAGTTGCCGGGGCGGTCGATGCGCGTGCCGCCGGTTTCGATGGTGCCGCCGCTGGCCTTGGCTTTTTCGATGGAGGCCAGGAACTGCTGCACGGCGCCGTCGCTGTTGAGCGGGCCCATCAGGTTGGCCGGGTCGGTCGGATCGCCGATCTTGCCTTCCACCTGCTTGTACGCCTTGACCAGCGTGGCCAGCACGTCGTCATGGATGGATTCGTGCACGATCAGGCGGCGGGTGGTGGTGCAGCGCTGGCCGGCGGTGCCGACCGCACCGAACACGATGCCGGGAATGGCCAGCTTCAGGTCGGCGGTTTCGTCGAGGATGATTGCGTTGTTGCCGCCCAGTTCCAGCAGGCAGCGGCCAAGGCGGTGGGCGACCTTCTCGGCGACCGTGCGGCCGACCTGGGTCGAGCCGGTGAAGCTGATCAGCGGCACGCGCTTGTCGGCCACCATCTTTTCCGACAGCGCGGTGCCGGCGTCGTTGATCAGGAAGAACAGGTCCGGGAAACCGGCATCGCGCAGCGCTTCATTGCAGATGCGCATCGAGGCGATGGCGGTCAGCGGGGTCTTGTTGGACGGCTTCCACAGGCAGATGTCGCCGCAGATCGTGGCCAGGAACGAGTTCCATGCCCACACCGCCACCGGGAAGTTGAACGCGCTGATGATGCCGACCAGGCCGAGCGGCTGGTACTGCTCGTACATGCGGTGGCCGGGGCGTTCGGAATGCATGGTGTAGCCGTACAGCATGCGGCTCTGGCCCACGGCGAAGTCGGCGATGTCGATCATCTCCTGCACTTCACCGTCGCCTTCGGGCTTGCTCTTGCCCATTTCCAGCGCAACCAGCGAACCGAGGGCGTCCTTGTGCTTGCGCAGCGCTTCGCCACACAGGCGCACGGCTTCACCGCGACGCGGGGCCGGCGTGGTGCGCCAGACCTTGAAGGCTTCCTGGGCGCGCACGATGACGGTTTCGTACTCGGCTTCGGTGGTGGCGCGGACCTGCGCGATCGGCTCGCCCGTGGTCGGATTGATCGGGGTGATCAGTTCTCCGCCGGTAGCGCTCGACCACTCCCCGTTGCCCAGGTAGGTGCCAGCGTTGATCGCGTCCAGACCAAGGGACTTGAGCAGCTCGGAAGACATGCAGACTCCTGTGTTTCGTTACGTTGTGTTTGGTGCCGTCGCGGGCAGGTGGGGGCGCGACGAACTGAGCCGCCGATGGTAGCAGAGCGCCCGGACTGGCCATGGTGCGCCGCGCCAGTGGCAGTGGCGTGGCAGATGAAAGCTTGGAGGGCAGGGCGCCTTGCCTGTAAACTTGGCGGCTGCATGGCCCCGTAGCTCAGCTGGATAGAGCGTCCCCCTCCTAAGGGGAAGGTCGCCCGTTCGAATCGGGCCGGGGTCACCATCCACGTCGGGCGCATCGACGCGCGCCCGCAACAGCGCCGGCGCCATGGATTACGTCCTGCAGCCTGTCCAGCCTTCGCACTTTGCCGTTGTTGCCGGCTGGCTCGACTCACCTGAGGCGACCCTGCGCTGGGCAGGTCCCGGCGTTCCCTTCCCCTTGCCTGCCGAAGCCTTCGCCGCTGCATTGGCGTTGCCTTCGCGTCCAGGCTGGACACTGCAGGATGCCGACGGCACCTGCCTGGGCTTCGGCCAGTATTGGCAGACAACACCCGGCAGCATGCACCTCGGGCGCATCATCGTGTCGCCGCAGGCACGCGGCCGTGGTCTTGGCCGGGTGTTGATGACGGCGCTGTGCGCCGAAGCCGTTCGCCGCACCGCTGCGATGCAGCTGACGTTGAAGGTCTATAGGGACAATCAGGCGGCCGTGGCGCTGTACCGCGACCTCGGCTTCGTCGCCAGCGAAGACGCCTCCACGCCGGAGCTGCTGTTCATGGCCTGCCGTACAACCTGAGCGGGAAAGGGCAGGGCTCTGCACTCCCGCTGCACATCCTGTGCACGCGCTGCTGCAAGCGGACTCGGCAGTCTGGTGCCGTCCCCATCGGTTGCCTAGGAGCGCCCCCATGAATACCCCCGGCACCCCCAAGCCTTCCTGGCGCCAGCGCAACGTGCTGTTGACCGTCGCCGCCGTGCTGCTGGTGATCGTGCTGATCCTGCTCTTCGTGCCCTGGTAGAAGCTTGGCTGCCGCCAAGCGCGGCGCGATCACCCTTCCACTTCAGCTCCCGCCGGTAGCCCATGGCCCGGCGGTTTTTCTGTGCGCGCCCCCGCCGGACGCGTCGCTCCGGCTCCGAAAATGCGTGACGAATTGCCGGAAAGGGCGGTCCGCCTGCCGGATCCGTGCACGAGGCACGGGAGGGCGGTTGCTACAACTGTGTTCGTGGGGCCGGCGCCAGATTTGGCAAGCTTAAACGTGACCTGCATCACACAATTGTTCGTATTGTGTTATCTTCGTCACAGTTTTGCGAACCTGACCAACAGGGTCCAGGGACGGTTGTAGTCGCCACGGAACCGGCAGACACGCATTCGTACGCGTCTCCGGGTCCGGCAGAACCCTCCCCGGTACCCACTGAACAGCGGCTCCCCTGTGGGGCTGATGACGGGGAAAAACCAACATGTGGCAGTCGACGACGTCGCGCATCAGCGCGGGCGGTGAATCCGTTCATCCTGAAAAAAGTGCACATCCCGGCCGGACCGGGCGATGGCTGGCCGCCGGTCTGCTGTTGCTGCTGCTGTCGGTGGTGCTGCCATCGTCGGCCTGGGCTGCGGCCTACGCGACCGGCGGCACCAGCCCGTACCGCAACACGGTGCTGTGGCTGACCTGGGGGGGCGGCACGGACCTGGGCACTGCCGGGGTCACGCTCAACAATGGTGATACCTCGTCGATCTCGATGCCGGTGGCCGCGGGCATCAACCTCAGTGTCAGCTGCAGTCTGGCCAACATCAGTGGCGGCGGACTCCTGCAGAGCTATCGCCCGGGCAACTTCAGCGGCGACAGCCTGGACGACCTGTACAACGTCGGTGGCACTGGCGGCGCGAATCGGCTGATCGCGGGCATCTCGCGCAGCACGGGCACCTCCTCGTTCGAAATCAACTGCGTCTCGACCCTGGGCGGCGCGCCGTATCGCCTGCGCGGCGTGGTGATGGCCGACGCCGAGTCGATCAACAACAGCGGCGAGTTCGTCGAAGCCAGTGCACTGGGCACCTGGAACGTGGTGGAGATGCGCAAGAACCTCAGCGCAGGTGCCTACAACGTGACCAAGTCCAGCAGCGGCGGCAACAGCGTGATCCGCTTCGGGCCGGGCAACGACAACAACACCGCTGCGGTCACCTTCCTCAATTTCGACAACGCCGCGCACGCGCCGGGCAACCTCGCGGTGAACATGGGCTTCTCGATGCGCGGTGGCGGCACCACCGCCATCGCCATCGGCCTGCTGGTGCCGTACGCCGACTTCGGTGATGCGCCGCAGAGCTATGGCGACGCCATGCATGTGGTGGACGATCTGCAGTTCCGCCCGGATGGCCTGCCGGTCAACGCCACCCCCACCAACATCAACACCGCAGGCTATACGCCGGGTGGCCTGGCACCGCCGCTGACCGATTTCCTCGGCACGATGGGCCCGGATACCGAGCAGAAGAGCAGCTACAGCGCCGATGCGAAGGGCGACGACAACTTCCCTTCGGGCAATCCCAACGAAGAGAACGCCTGGCCGGCGAGCTACGTGCTGACGGTGATGCAGGCCGGTACCCAGATCAGCCAACCGGTGGCATGCGTGGGCAGCGGCAGCGTGGCCGGCTGGATCGACTTCAACCGCAACGGCACATTCGACCCGGGCGAGCGCAGCAACATCGCTGCATGCAGTGGTGGCGGGGCCAACCTGAGCTGGACCGTTCCCGCGCAGGTAAGCGCAGGTAGCAGTTACGTGCGCCTGCGCTATGCGACCAACGCGGCGCAGATCCAGCAGCCGACCGGCGTGGCCGACGACGGCGAAGTGGAAGACCACCTGATCACCATCACCGCACCCGCGCTGAAGGTGGTGAAGAGCAACAATGCCACCGGCGGCATCTGGAGCTACGGCCAGACCGGCACCCAGTACACGCTGACGATCAGCAACACCACCAACGTGCCGACCGGCAATCCGCCGAACGTGCCGGCGGGTGTCATCACTGTGCGCGACCAGTTGCCGGCAGGGATCGTGCCGAACTGGACCGGAACCCTCAGCAGTGGCACCTGGAGCTGTACGGCGAGCGGCCAGGCGGTGAGCTGCACCAGCAGCCAGGTGCTGTCGGCAGCCGGCACCGCCGGTGACAGCAGCAGCTTCACCCTGCCGGTGACCGTGTCCGCATCGGCAAGCGGCCTGTTGCGCAACCACGCCAGCGTCGGCGGTGGCTACGATCCGTTCAATGGTGGCAATCCGCCCGCACCGGGCGAGGCCTGCACCGATGCCAACCACTGCACCCGCAGCGATGTGACCGTTCCGGTTACACGGGTGAGCTACGCGAAACGCTCCAACACCACCGGTCCGGTGGCGGTGGGGGCGACGGTGAGCTACACCGTGGATGTCACCATTGCCGACGGCAACAGCCGCGACGTGTTGACCCTGACCGATACCCTCGGCACCGGTCTGGATTTCGCCAGCGTGACCAACGCCGGCGCCTTTACCTGCAATGCGGCCAATCCGCTGGTGTGCACGCTGCCAGCGGGCACCGTACCGGGTACCTACAGCCTGACCTATGCGGTCACCGTCAACGCGCAGGCCAGTGGCCAGGTGGTCAACACGGTGGTGGGTACCGGTACCGACACTCCCACCTGCAGCAGCAACTGCACCACCACCACGCCGGTGGCGGCGCCGCGCGTCTCGGTATCCAAGGCCAGCGCTACGGCCGGCCCGGTCGCGGTGGGCGACAGCGTTGCCTACACGGTGAGCGTGGTCGTGGCCGATGCGCGCACCACCGCTGCCGTCACATTGACCGATACCCTGGGCACTGGCCTGGACTTCGGCGGCATGACCAATGCCGGCGGCTTCATCTGCGTGCCCGGCAATCCGCTGGTGTGCACGCTGCCCGCCGGCACCGTGCCCGGCAGCTACGCGTTCTCTTATACCGGCATCGTCAACGCACAGGCGGTTGGCCAGGTGCGCAATGCCGTAGTGCCGAGCGGTCCGGAAAATCCGTCGTGCGTCGGCAGCTGTGATACCACTACGCCACTGGCCAGCCCGCAGGTGAGCTACGCCAAGCTGGCCTCCACCGGTGGACCGGTACGGGTGGGCGACAGCATCGGCTACACGCTCAGCGTGACCGTTGCGCGTTCGCGCACCACCGATGTGGTCACCCTGACCGATACGCTGGGCAGCGGCCTGGACTTCAGTAGCGTGACCAGCGCGGGCATCTTCACCTGCAATGCCGCCAATCCGCTGGTGTGCACGCTGCCTGCAGGGACGGTGCCGGGCACCTACAGCCTGAGCTACTCCGCCACGGTCAATGCGCAGGCCAGTGGCACGGTACGCAATGCCGTGCTCGGCACCGGCACTGACACGCCCTCGTGCACGACCAACTGCGATACCACCACGCCGGTGGCGACGCCGGGCGTGAGCTATGCCAAGTCGGTGAGCAGCACCGGCCCCGTGTCGGTGGGTGACAGCCTGACGTACACCTTGACCACGGTGGTGACCAACTCGCGCACCACCGATGTGGTGACGCTGACCGATACGCTGGGCAGCGGCCTGGATTTCGGCAGCGTGACCAGTGCCGGCGCCTACACCTGCAACGCGGCCAACCCGCTGGTGTGCACGTTGCCGGCCGGCACTGCGCCAGGCAGCTACAGCCTGTCGTACACCGCAGTGGTCAATGCCCAGGCCACCGGCCAGGTGACCAACGCGGTGCTCGGCAGCGGTGGCGACAACCCGAGCTGCACCGTCAACTGCGATACCACCACCCCGGTGGCTGGCAGCCAGATCGACTATCGCAAGACCTCGGCCGCGGCCGGTGCGGTCAAGGTGGGTGACAGCATCGCCTACACCCTGACCGCTGTGGTCAGCCGCTCGCGCACGACCGCTGTATTCACCCTGACCGACACCCTGGGGCAGGGCCTGGACTTCGGTTCAGTCACCGCCACCACCGGCTTCACCTGCAATGCCGGCAACCCGCTGGTGTGCACGTTGCCGGCCGCCACCGCACCTGGCACCTACACGGTGAACTACACCGCGACGGTGAACGCGCAGGCCAAGGGCAGCGTCAGCAATGCCGTGCTTGGCAGCGGCACCGGTACCAACACCTGTGCCACCGACTGCACCACCACCACCCCGGTGCTGGCGGCGACGGTCACCTACCGCAAGTCCTCCAGCACGGCATCGCCGGTCAACATCGGCGACGCGGTGGACTACAGCGTCGAGGTAGTGGTCGCCAACTCGCAGACCACCGATGTGCTCACCCTGACCGATACCCTGGGCGCAGGCCTGGACCTGCAGTCGGTGACCCAGCCAGGCGCCTTCACCTGCAATGCCAGCAATCCGCTGGTATGCACGCTGCCGGCAGGTACCGCACCCGGCACCTACACGCTGGGCTATCGCGCACAGGTCAACGCGCAGGCCAGTGGCAGCGTCCGCAACGCGGTGCTGGGCAGTGGCGGCGATACCCCCAGCTGCTCGGGAACCTGCAGCACCGAGCACGTGCTGGCCGAGCCGCGCGTGGTGCTGGAAAAACTGTCCGGCCCTGCAAGTGGCAGTGAAGTGCGTCCGGGTGACCGGTTGCGCTACACCCTGCGGGCCACGGTCGAGCGCGCTTCGCTGCGCCAGCCGTTGCAGCTGCTGGATACGCCCGATGCGGGCCTGAGCGTGGACACGCTGCCGGCAGGCTGCGTGCAGCAGGGCACCGACATCGTCTGCACGCTGCCGACCGGTACGCCGGTGGGGCAGCATGAATTCGTCTACCAGGCCATCGTCAACCAGGAGGCGCGCACGGAGGTGCTCAATCGCCTGCGCGGCCAGTATCCGGATGGATCGCCACCGCCGGAGTGCACCACCTGCGAAACGCGGCACAAGGTGATCTCGGACTTCGCGCTGCGCATCACCAAGACCGCCAACCCGCGGCTGGTGAAGATCGGCGACCTGGTGCGCTACCAGCTGGTGGTCGAGAACGTCGGCAGCAGCCACTGGCGCGACGGTGTGGTGGTCGATACGCCGCCGCCGGGCTTCAGCTATGTGGACGGCTCGATGCGCGTGGCCGACGACGACGGCGCGTTCTCGCTGGGCGGCAGCCAGACCCCGCTGCGCATCGGCGCGGTCGACATTGCCGTGGGCCGCAGTGCCACCATCACCTACCTGTTGCGTGTGGGTGCGGGCGTGCGCGCCGGCAATCACATCAACCAGGCCGTGGCCACCGCTGACGATGGCACGCCGCTGTCGAACGTGGCGACCGCTGAAGTACGCATGGATGCCGACCCGCTGCTGGAAGACAGCCTGGTGTTCGGCACCGTGTTCGATGACCGCGACGGCGACGGCTGGCAGGACAGTGCAGAACTGACCGGGGTTCGCGTGCAGGGCGGTTTCGCGCCTGCCGCGTACGTGCCGGGTTCGACAACGCTGGATCGTGGCGATGGACCGCAGTCGTTGGCCGATGCCAGCGCGCCCCTGCTGCATGGCGTGCAGGTGGGCGTGGTACACGGCCTGGCGTCTACGTCGGACACGGTCGAGAGCCACCAGGTGGTGATCCGCCAGCGCCTGCGCGAACTGTCATTCACCGATGATTTCGTGCTGGAAAGCGCCCAGGGCCATCGCCTGCAGCTGGATGCGCAGGGTGTGGCAACCGTGCAGCGCAGTGGCGAGGCGGCCAAGGGCCTGACCGCTGCCGAGCCGGCCGTGCATCGCGAGATCTCACGGGTGGCCGAGGGCTATGAGGTGGCCTACGTGATCCGCAACAGTGGCATCCAGGAGCAGGGTATTCCCGGCGTGCGCCTGGCCACCGTGGAGGGCCTGCTGATCGAAACCGATCCGTTCGGTCGTTACCACCTGGCCGATGTGCACGGTGGCGATGCGCGGTTGGGCCGCAACTTCATCGTCAAGCTGGACCCGGCAACGGTACCGGCGGGTTCCGGACTGACCACCGAGAATCCGTTGCTGCGGCGGGTTACCCAGGGCGTGCCGACCCGCTTCAGCTTCGGCGTGCGCCTGCCGCCGTCGCCGCAGGCGTCCGCCGAGCGCGCCGAACTGGCGTTGGGCGAAGTGTTGTTCGCCCCGGGCAGCAGCGAGCTGCGTGCCAGCTATCGTCCGGTGCTGGCGAAGATGGCCGAGGTGGTCGATCGCTACCAGGGCGGTGACGTGGTGATTGCCGCCAACGGCGAAAGCCAGGCATTGGCCTTCGCCCGTGCGGTGGCCGTTCGTGATGCGCTTCAGGCCGAAGTGGCTGAAGGTTCGCGCGCTGGCCTGACGGTGCAGCTGCGTACCGACGTGCGCGATCCGCACTCGCTGGTCGCTGGCGTAGATGCCGGCGGCGCCCTGCTGGGCAACGTGCTGTTCGACACCGACAAGGCGGTGATCCGCGAGGAGTTCAAGCCGCTGCTGGCTGCCATCGCCGCGCGCCTGGAGCAGATGGGGGGAGGCCAGGTCAGCCTGGTCGGCCATACCGATGTGCGTGGCAGCCACGCCTACAACCAGGCGTTGGGCCTGCGCCGTGCCAATGCCGTGTTCGAAGCGCTGCGCGTGCAGCTCAGCCCCGCCGTGCAGCAACGCCTGCGCGTGCGCAACGAGGAGACCGCCGCCACCCGCGCGGCGGCCCACCAACAGGAGGCCCGCCGATGAGCGCCCATCACTCTGTCGTCCGGCGTCCCGCCCGCCTGCACCGCGCTGCGCTGTACCAGGCACTGCTGCTGGGTCTGGCAGCAACCGCGCAGGCCGCGCCGCCGCCGGCCAAGGACGCGTCCATCGATGGCGCGCCCATCCACTGCGAGGCCAACCAGTGCAGCGCCGAGGGCGACCTGCTGTTCACCCTGCGCTCGCGCAGCTTCGATGAGCCGGTGACCGAAGGCACGTCGACGCGCTCGTCATCGCAGGTACTGCAGCCGGACCGGCGCGTAAGCGTGGCGCTGGACGAGCCGGGCAAGGCGACCGTCCGCGGTGAATTCATGATCCGCCTGCCGGAAGGCGGCGCGATCTGGACCACCGAAGACCCTGCGATGGGCCAGCCCGAGCTGTCGATCTCGGCGCCGGGCATGGTGGCGTTCGACCAGGGCCGCATCGTGCGTCCGGTCGAATTCTTCGTACGTGGCAACTACACCGCGTTCATCAAACGTCTGGAGGTCAGCATCTATCGCGGCAGCGACAGTGACCGGGTCGCGCCATTGGCGACCTTTGAACTGCCTGTGGCTGCAGTCGGGCAGGGCAGTTGGGACGGTACGCTGCCGGCGTCCACGCCGCTGCGTCGTGGCGACCGCCTGGTCTATGTGCTGCGCGCGTACGATGCCGAAGGCAATGTCGATGAGACCTCGGCGCAGTCCATGCAGCTGGTGACGCTGGCCGAAGTGGAGCGTGGCAACCAGCAGCTGCGTGACGCCCTGGAAGATCGCCGCGGTACTGCCGTCGATGCCAACCAGGCCGCCGCGTTGTCGCTGCTGGAGCAGGTGTTCGACAGCAACGGTCTTCGCCAGCAGAACATCCCGGTGTACGGCTCGCGCGTGCGCCTGCGGGGCCGCGACCTGCCGCTTGGCGCGGCACTGAAGATCAATGGCGAAAGCTACCCGCTGGACCAGGACCGCAAATTCGCCGCCGAGTACCTGATGCCGATCGGTCACCACGTGTTCGACGTGCGGGTCGAGCGGCCCGACGCGCCGGCGATCGCACGCACGCTGGAGGTGGATGTCAGCGGCAGCTATCTGTTCGGTGTGGGCCTGGCCGATGTCACGGTGTACCAGAACAAGGCCAGTGGTGCGGGCCGCGATGTCGCTCGTGGCGAGCGCGATGACGATGTGCTCAGCGATGGGCGGCTGGCGTTCTATCTGAAGGCCAAGACCCGTGGCCGCTACCTGCTGACGGCGCAGGCCGATACCCAGAACCGGCCGCTGGACGAACTGTTCACCGGTTTCACCACGGCCGATCCGCAGGACCTGTTCCGCAGCCTGGACCCGGACCTGTATTACCCCACCTATGGCGACGATTCGCTGACCCAACGCGACGTCGACAGCATGGGCCGCTTCTACCTGCGCATGGACTGGGACAAGAACCAGGCGCTGTGGGGCAACTACAACACCGGGCTGAGCGGCACCGAATACGCCCAGTACGTGCGATCGCTGTACGGTGCGGCGCTGTCGTGGCGCTCACGCGGCGCCAATGCCTGGGGCGATGCGCAGACCGAACTGCGCCTGTTCGGATCGCAGGCCGAGACCGCGCCGGGCCACAGCGAGTTCATCGGCACCGGCGGCAGCCTGTATTACCTGCGCCACGCCAGCATCCTGCGCGGCTCGGACCAGGTGGTGCTGGAGATCCGTGACCGCACCACCGGCCGTGTCGAACAGCGGGTGTCGCTGGTGCGCGGTGCCGATTACGAGATCGACGCGTTGCAGGGGCGCATCCTGCTGACCCGGCCGCTGGCCCAGGTCAGCCGCGAGAACCTGCGCCGGATCAGCCGCGACGTGCCGCTGGACGGCTACGAGCAGCGCCTGATCGTCGATTACGAATGGGTACCGACCGGCTTCGACAATGACGACATCACCGCTGGTGTGCGTGGCAAGCACTGGTTCGGTGATCACGTGGCGGTGGGCGCCACCTATGTGGACGAACAGCGCGCTGGGCAGGACTATTCGCTGCGCGGTGCGGACCTGACCCTGCAGGCCGGGCGTGGTACCTACCTGAAGGTCGAGCACAGCCGCAGCGAGGCGACCAGTGCGCCGGTGTTCTTCTCCGACAACGGTGGCCTGAGCTTCACCCGCCTCAACCCCGAGGGGCCGCGCGAAGGCGAGGCGACCGCGGTGGAGGCACGGGTGAACCTGCGCGAGCTGGGCTGGACCCAGCGCGACTGGAGTGCCGGCGCCTGGTGGCGGCAGGTCGAGGGAGGCTATTCGGTGGGCCGCTTCGACACCGGCCAGCGCGTGCGCGAACAGGGCGCCGAACTGCTGGGCTACGTGACCGACGATTTCAGCCTGTATGCGCGTTACAGCGAAGCACGGCGTGGCAATGAATCGTTGATCCAGGCCCAGGCCACCGCCGAATGGCGGATTGGTGAAAACGACCGCGTGTCAGCCGAGCTGCGCCGGGTGCAGGAGGACCGCGGCATCGGCAGCAATGCCGGTGTGCTGGCGGCAGCGCGCTACACCCATCGCATCGGCACCGCGCTGGACATTTATGGTGGCGGCCAGCTGACCGTCGATGACGATCATGGCCGCTACGCGGACAATGATGCGGTGGTCGCCGGTGGTACCTACACCTTCGCCAACCTGTCCACGGTTGGTGCCGAGGTCAGTGATGGTGATCGGGGCAGTGCCGCGCAGGTCAATGCCGAGTACAAGCTGACCCCGCAGCACAGCTTCTATGGTGCGTTCACCCAGTCCACAGACCGCAGTGAATACGACCCGCTGTTCAGCCCCAATGCGCAGGATGGCTGGACGCTGGGCCAGCGCTGGCGGTTGTCCGACCAGGTCAACGTGTTCAACGAGAGCCAGTTCCTGAAATCCGGCCAGGAATCCGGCCTGGCCAACACCTTCGGCATGGATTTCTATCCGGCGGTGGGCTGGAATGCGGGATTCACCCTCAGCGACGGCAAGCTGGATGCGAGCACTGGCCAGGTCGACCGCAAGGCCGTCAGCCTGTCCGGCGGCCGTACGTCGCCGGGTACCGACTGGCAGAGCAAGCTGGAGTGGCGTCGCGACACCGGTGCCGAGCGCCGCACGCAATGGGTCAGCACCAACCGCCTCAGCCATCGTCTCAATGACAGCTGGCGGATCGCCGCGCGGTTCAACTACGCCGACACCGACGATGCGATCAACCCGGTGGCCGGCGCCCGCTTCATCGAGGGCAATCTCGGCTTTGCCTACCGCCCCTGGGACAATGACCGCTGGGCGCTGTTCGGCCGCTACAGCTATCTGTACGACCTGTCGACGATGGGCCAGGTCAACGGCGTGGACTACGACCAGCGTACCCAGGTGTTGTCACTGGAAGGCGTGTACCGCATCGACCAGCGCTGGGAAGTGGCGGCCAAGCTGGCCCGACGCGAAGGCGAGGTCCGCTATGGCCGGGGCACCGGTCCGTGGTTCGATTCAGCCACGAACTTCGGCGCCGCGCAGCTGCGCTATGACCTGTACTACCAATGGCATGGCCTGCTGGAGTACCGCCTGTTGGACGTGCGTGATGGCGGTCGCCGGCAGGGTTGGCTGGCCGGCGTGGACCGCGACGTCGGCCGCAACTTCCGGGTTGGCGTGGGCTACAACTTCACCGACTTCAGTGACGACCTGACCAAGTTCGACTACACCCACCGCGGGTGGTACCTGAACCTGGTGGGTCGCTATTGAGGTGCCGGTGACCGAGGACCGGGCAACGCCAGGCCACGCCTGGCGGGCCCGCGACGGTCGCTACCCAGTAGTGCCAGGCCACGCCTGGCAGGGCAGCAACGGCTCAGGCCTGCCTGAGCAGCTCCACCAGCTGCCGCAGGCGGTAAGGCTTGGGCAGGAATTCCACCTGCTCGGGCAGCGGCGGCAACTGCGAGCGTGCGTAGCCGGAAGAAAGGATCATCCGCGCCTGCGGCTGGTCGCGCGCAACATGCTCGCTCAGCTCGATGCCCGACATGCCATTGGGCATGCTGATGTCACTGAACACCACATCGAAACGCGTATCGCCCTGCAGCAGCGCGACCGCTTCCTGCGCATCGGCCGTGGTAGCCACGTCGATGCCGAAGTCGCGCAGGGCCAGGCCGATCATTTCGCGCAGATCGGTCTGGTCCTCCACCATCAGTACGCGGATCGGATCATCGGTCATGGGTTGGGTTCCTCTGTGGCGGGTAGCAGCAGGCTGACCGTGGTGCCAACACCGGGCGTGGTGGACACGTCTACGAAGCCGCCGCTCTGGGTGGTGAATCCGAACACCTGGCTCAGGCCCAGGCCGCTGCCCTTGCCGATGTCCTTGGTGGTGAAGAAAGGCTCGGTCGCGCGTTCGGCGATGTCCGGGGCCATGCCGTGGCCCTCATCGCAGACGCTCAACGTCACATAGGTCCGTTGCCGGGATGTGTCGGCGTCGGGGTCCATGCGGTGTTCCAGCGCGGTGGCGATCAATACCCGGCCGCCACCCACCGTAGCGTCCGCAGCGTTGCCGACCAGGTTGGCGAGCGCGGTCTGCAGCTGCACGGTATCACTGAGTATGGCAGGCAGGCCCGCAGCCAGCGCGGTTTCCAGAGTGACGCCGGCAGGGCAGGTGGCCTGCAGGGCGGGCAACCAGTCGCGGATCCGCGCATTGATGTCCAGCGTTTCGCGGATCAGGGTCTGCCCGGTGCTGAAGGCCAGCAGCTGCCGGGTCAGCAGTGCGCCACGATCGCTGGCCGCCTGCGCGGTGGTCAGCAGGGTGTTGGCACGCTCGTCATCCCCCATGCGTGCCGACAGCAGGTCCAGCGCATTGACGATGGTGGTCAGCAGGTTGTTGAACTCATGGGCAAGGCCGCGGCTGAGCTGGCCGACCGTCTCGAACTGCTGGGTCTGGCGCAGCGCCCGCTGCGCATCGCGCAACAGCCGTTGCGCCTGCCACTGTTCGGTGATGTCGCGGGTGATCTTGACGAAGCCCACGAGCTCACCGTTCTCGACCACCGACTCGATGACCACGCTGGCACGGAAGGGAGACCCATCTCGGCGCACCCGCCAACCCTCAGCGGCATGGTGCCCGCATTCCGCCGCCAGCCGCAGCAGGCGCTGCGGCTCTCCCGTATCGCGATCAGCGGGCAGGTAGAAGCGGCCGAAGTGGGTGCCGATGACTTCTTCCGACCGGTAGCCCTTGATGCGTTCGGCGCCGGGATTCCAGCTGCAGACGATGCCATCGGGATCGAGCAGGTACAGCGCATGGTCGCGCACGCTGTCGATCAGCAATCGCAGCTGTCGGGAAGGGTCCGTCAACACGGACGGCGTCGAAGCGGCAGCGACCACGATGAAATGCGTATTACCTCTGTCAGGCACGAGAACGTAGGCAGTGGAGTGTGAAGAGGGCGTGCATGCGACGCCTGTGCCATTGGTCGTATGCGGCTGAATGCGACAAGGAGTAACATCAGTCCCCTTTTCCAAACTGGAACCGACCTGCATGCGTCCTGGTGCGACTACGCGTGACCGCTGGATCTGGATGACGTCGGCGGTACTGGTGGCGGCTACGGCCGCGCTGGAACTGGTGGTACCCCTGGGCTATGCCGTGTGGCTGGCCTATTTCATGGCCATCGGCGTCACTGTGTTCCAGCGCAGCGCCCGGGTGCCGTTCGTGGTGGCTGTCAGCGCCTGCGTGCTGCTGGCGGTGGGCTACAACGTGGCGCCGGCCAGCAACAACTCATCCTTCTCGTTCGTCAACCGGTCGATCGGTGGCGCGGCTTTCCTGATGATCGCACTCATAGCCTCGCGCGCCATCCAGGCGCGACGCGAGGCGATGCGTGCGCTGTGGCTGCAGGAGGCGGAGAACGCGGTCGCGCTCAGCCTGCGCGGTGAGCTCGGGCCGGAACAGATCGCCGAAGCGGCGGTGTCGACGCTGGCGACCCAGCTGGGTGCCGATGTCGGTGCGCTCTACCGGCTGGAAGGCGGACGCCTGCAGCTGACCGGTGGGCTGGCGTTGCCGAACGGCATCCCGGCCACGTTGGGCCTGCAGGAAGGGGTGGCAGGGCAGGTGGCCCGCGACCAGCGGGCGCGGCATCTGCAGGGGGATGAAGCGGCGCCGCTGGAGCTGCAGACCAGCCTGGGGCGCGTGCCTGTGCGTGAACGGATCCTTGCCCCGGTCAGCAGCGACGGCGCGATCGTGGGCGTGCTCGAGCTGGGCCGGGCGGCGGTTGGCGAACAGCGGGCGCTGGATGACGAGCTGCTGCTGCGCTGCGCCGAGACCATCGGCATGGCCCTGCGCACCTCGATGCTGCGCGCACAGCTGGTGGTGCTGCTGGAAGAGTCGCAGCGCCAGGGCGAAGAACTGCAGGCACAGCAGGAAGAGCTGCGGGTGGCCAACGAGGAGCTGGAAGAGCAGAGCCGCAGCCTGATGCAGTCGCAGACGCATCTGGAACAGCAGCAGGCCGAGCTGGAGCAGAGCAACGTGCAGCTGGAAGAGCGCACCCACGAGCTGGAGGCGCAGAAGCAGGCGCTGCTGGTCGCGCAGGGGCAGCTGGTGCGCAACAGCAATGAACTGGCGGCCACCTCGCGCTACAAGTCCGAGTTCCTGGCGAACATGTCGCACGAGCTGCGCACCCCGCTGAACAGTTCGCTGATCCTGGCCAAGCTGCTGGCCGACAACAAGGACGGCTCGCTCAGCGACGAGCAGGTCAAGTACGCCCGCGCCATCCTGTCGTCGAACAACGACCTGCTGGCGCTGATCAACGACATCCTGGATCTGTCGCGCATCGAAGCAGGGCACGTCGAACTGGCCGACGAAGTGGTGGTGGTCGACAGCGTGCTGCAGCGACTGCGCGAAACCTTCGAGCCGATGGCGCGGCAGAAGGGCCTGACGCTGCAGATCGAGTCCGATGGCCTGGCCCCCAGCCAGCTGGTGGCCGACAACCAGCGCCTGCAGCAGATCCTGAAGAACCTGCTGGCCAATGCGGTCAAGTTCACCGAGCACGGCAAGGTGAGCCTGCACGTTCGCAGCGGCGGCAATGGCCGGATCCGATTCGAAGTGGCCGACAGCGGCATCGGCATTGCACGCGACCAGCTGCAGCTGATCTTCGAAGCGTTCCGCCAGGCCGATGGCAGCACCCGCCGCCGTTACGGCGGCACTGGCCTGGGCCTGTCGATCTCGCGTGATCTTGCGGTGCGCATGGGCGGTGACATCCAGGTGGACAGCGAGCCGGGCCGCGGCAGCTGCTTCATTCTCGAATTGCCGCTGCAGGGCGCGCCGGCAGCCGAGGCCGCCGCAGGCGCCGCAGCGCCGGTGCCCGTGCAGCCAGTACCCGCCACCCCCGTGGCACCAGCCCCCCTTGCCCAGCGGTCCAGTGCCGCACCGGTGGCAGCGGTGGCCGATGACCGTGGCCGCCGCCACCATGCGGGACGCTTGATCCTGGCCGTGGAGGACGATGCGGTCTTCGCCGAAGCCCTGGTGACGCTGGCGCACGAGCTTGATTTCGACTGCGTGGTGGCCACCACCGCCGAAGAGGCGCTGGCGCTGGCGGCGGACCTGCGTCCCAACGGCATCCTGCTGGACATCGGCCTGCCCGACGTTTCGGGCCTGACCGTGCTTGAACGGCTCAAGCGCAACCCCGACACCCGGCACATTCCGGTGCATGTGGTCTCGGGCATGGACCGCGGCCAGGTGGCACGCGAACTGGGCGCGATCGGCTTTGCGATCAAGCCGACCACGCGCGAGCGCCTGGTGGCTGCCATCGAACAGCTTGAACAGACCAGCCAGCGCGACGTGCGGCGCCTGCTGATCGTGGAGGACGACAACGATCTGCGCCGCAACCTGGAGCTGCTGCTGGGCCGCGATCAGCTGCAGATCGCTGCTGTCGGTACGCTTGCCGCAGCGGTGGAGCAGCTGAGCACGGTCACCTTCGACTGCATGGTGATGGACCTGTCGCTGCCCGACGGCAGTGGCTACGACCTGCTCGAGCACATGGCAGGCAACGATGATGTCGGCTTCCCGCCGGTCATCGTCTACACCGGCCGTGCCCTCAGCCGCGAAGAAGAGCAGCGCCTGCGCCGCTACTCCAAGAGCATCATCATCAAGGGTGCACGCTCGCCCGAGCGCCTGCTCGACGAGGTGACACTGTTCCTGCACAGCGTGGAGGCCAACCTGCCCAGCGACCAGCAGCGCCTGCTGCGCGAAGCGCGCCGCCGCGACACCGTGCTCGATGGACGCACCGTGCTGCTGGCCGAGGACGACGTGCGCAACATCTTCGCGCTGTCCAGCGTGCTGGAGCCGCTGGGGGTGACGCTGGAGATCGCCCGCAATGGACAGGAGGCCGTCGACCGCCTTGCCCAGCGCGAGGTGGACCTGGTGCTGATGGACATCATGATGCCGGAGAAGGATGGCCTGCAGGCGATGCGCGAGATCCGCGCGCAGCGCCACCTGCAGGACCTGCCGATCATCGCGCTGACCGCCAAGGCCATGCCCGATGACCGTGAGCGCTGCCTGCAGGCCGGTGCCAACGACTACATCGCCAAGCCCATCGACGTGGACAAGCTGGTGTCGCTGTGCCGGGTCTGGTGCTCGCGGCAATGAACGAGCAGGCGCTGTTCGACCTGGAGCTGAAGGTGCTGCTGGAGGCGCTGTACCAGCGCTACCACTACGACTTCCGCAGCTATGCGGTGTCCTCGCTGCGCCGTCGCGTCAGCCAGGCCATGCAGCGCTACGAGTGTGAGCGCCTGTCGGACCTGCAGCATCGGCTGCTGCACGAGCCGGAGCTGTTCGCGCAGGCGATGCAGTTCTTCACCGTGCAGGTTTCGGAGATGTTCCGTGACCCGGAGTATTTCCGGCAGATGCGCGAACAGGTGGTACCGGTGTTGCGCACCTACCCCTCGGTGAAGCTGTGGGTGGCCGGCTGCAGTACCGGCGAGGAAGTGTGGTCGCTGGCGATCCTGCTGCACGAGGAAGGTCTGCTTGAGCGCAGCATCGTCTACGCCACCGACATCAACCCCGCTGCACTGGCCACGGCTGAGGCCGGCGCCTACGGCATCGACCGCCTGGCCCAGTTCAGCCGGAACTACCTCGCCGCCGGCGGCACCGCTTCACTGTCGGACTATTACAGCACCGCTTACGACGGCGCGGTCTTCGACCGCCAGCTGCGCCGCAACGTGGTGTTTGCCGACCACAGCCTGGCCACCGACACGGTGTTTTCGGAAGTGCACCTGGTCTCGTGCCGCAACGTACTGATCTATTTCAACCGCGACCTGCAGGATCGCGCGGTAGGACTGTTCCGCGAAGCCCTGGTGCATCGTGGCTTCCTCGGCCTGGGCAGCAAGGAGTCGCTGCAGTTCGGTCGCCATCACGATGCCTTCGAAGCCTGTTCGCGGGAGCACCGCCTGTACCGGAAGGTGGCCTGATGGCGGCGATGTCCCACCCTGACGTGGTGGTGATCGGCGCATCGGCCGGTGGCGTGGCCGCCCTGCAGATCGTGCTGGGTGCGTTGCCGGCCACCCTGCCGGTGCCGGTGCTGGTGGTGCTGCACCTGCCGCGCGACCGTTCCAGCCGCATCGCCGAGGTGCTGGCGCCGTACTGCACGTTGGTCCTGCGCGAAGCGGAGGACAAGCAGCCCCTGCAGGCCGGAACGGTGACGTTCGCGCCGCCGGACTACCACCTGCTGGTGGAGGACACGCAGGCCATCGCATTGTCGATGGACGAACCGGTGCTGTTCTCGCGGCCGGCCATCGATCCGCTGTTCGAATCGGCCGCAGCCGCGTTCGGCACGGGTGTGCTGGCGATCCTGCTGACCGGTGCCAGCAGCGATGGCAGCGATGGCGTGGCCGCCGTGCGCGCCGCTGGCGGCCAGGCCTGGTTGCAATGCCCCGAGGAGGCCGAGGCATCGATGATGCCGGCCTCTGCCCTGCAGCATGCCGGCGCCGACGCCGTGCTGCCCCTTGAACTGATGTGCCGCCGCCTGAAGGAGTTGTTTGCATGAACCTGCTGCCGCCGGACCCTGCCCAGTCGCAGGCGCCGGTCAACCTGCTGATCGTCGACGACGTGCCGCAGAACCTGGTGGCCATGCAGGCGCTGCTGCGCCGCGAGGGCGTCAACCTGTTGCTGGCGGACTCTGGCGCGCAGGCGCTGGAGCTGCTGCTGGAGCATGAGGTAGCGCTGGCGCTGCTGGACGTGCACATGCCGGAGATCGACGGTTTCATGCTGGCCGAGCTGATGCGTGGCTCGCAGCGCAGCCGGGATGTGCCGATCATCTTCCTGACCGCCTCGCCGGATGATCCGCTGCGGGTGTTCAAGGGCTACGAGACCGGCGCGGTGGACTTCCTGCACAAGCCGGTGGCGCCGCAGGTGATCCTCAGCAAGGTCAATGTGTTCATCGAGCTCTACCAGCAGCGGCAGCTGCTGAAGGCGCGCAACGAAGCGCTGGAGCGCGCGTTGAAGCTCAACGAGACCATGGCGGCGGTGCTGACCCACGACCTGCGCACGCCGCTGTCGGCCATCCTGCTGTGTGCCGACAAGCTGTCGCTGGAACTGCCGGACGACAATGCCGGTGCGCAGCAGACACTGAGCTACCTGGAGGCCAGCACGCTGCGGATGGCACGCATGGTCGAGCAGTTGCTGGACTTCTCGCGGATCCGCAGCGGTGGCCTGCGCCTGCAGAGCAGCGTCTGTGACCTGGCCGAGGTGACGCGTGCGGTGCTGGTCGAGGCCGGTGCCGGCCATCGAAGCGATCGGATCGCGCTGGACGTCCGTGGCGATTCGACGCTGCAGGGCGACATGGATCGCCTTGGTCAGATCGTCGCCAACCTGGTCGGCAACGCACTCACCCATGGCGCCGACGCGACGGTGCAGGTGCAGGTCGATGGTGGCGATGCACGGGTGGTCGCGCTGCGCGTACGCAACACCGGCCATGTCGATGAGGCGTTGCTGCCGCGCCTGTTCGAACCCTTCAAGGCCAGCTTCCACCAGAGCAACGGGCTCGGGCTGGGGCTGTACATCGTTGACCAGTTCGTGCGTGCCCATGGTGGCCAGTTGAGCGCGCGCAACGAGGCAGGGCACGTGGTGTTCGAGGCGCTGCTGCCTCGTCGATCCGATTTGCGCAGTCCGGCGGTTTCCTGAATTCTTCAGCTGGCGCGTGAGCGAACTGAGACGGGCTCGTCCGCAACTGCTACCGTGGCACCACTCTTGCAAAGGAAGCTCCATGCCACTGCGTGCCATCGCCTATGTCAGCCAGGCCAAGCCGGATCTGTCTGCCCCACGTCTGCAGACGCTGGTCGAGGATGCCGCGCGCTTCAACAAGATGGCAGGGGTGACGGGGGTGCTGCTGCATGACGGCGAGCGCTTCCTGCAGTACATCGAAGGCCCGCCTGATGGCATCGATTCGGTATACGAGCGCATCCTGCAGGCCGGCAGCCATGTCGACATCGTCGAGCTGGCGCGTGGCCGGCTGGGCCAGCGCCAGTTTCCGTACTGGGCAATGCGCGGGCTGCCGGTCGACGCCGCGCTGCTGCGTCAGCTTTCCGCAGGCGACTGGTCGGGATTCGCCCGCTCGGTGAACGGCGACAGCGTCGTGCTTACGGCGGTGGATCTGTTGGCCGAGGTCGTGCGGCCGGTACTCAGCGCGGGTTGACCGCTAACGCTGCGGGGCGCAGTACGCCGCGTGCAATGCCTGCAGCACCCCCAGCGCCGGACCCTCCAGCAGCCGATAGTGCAGTGTCTGTGCCTGCCGCCGCGTTGCCACCACCTCCAGATTGCGCAGCACGGCCAGATGCTGTGACAGCGCCGATGCGCTCAGGCCAGTCAGGGCCAGCAGTTCCGGCACCGGTGCTTCGCCTTCCACCAGGCGACACAACACGCGCAGTCGCGCCGGGTGTGCCAGCGATTTCAGCAGGGCGGCCGCCTGTGCGGCATGCGTAGCCATCGCGGCACTGTCGGTGGTGATGCTGGGCACGGCTTGACCCGGTAATTCAGGAAAGTCTAATTTAGAGAAATCTAAATTGAAGGGCAAGCCGATGCGCGCGATGCAGAGGGGCAGGGCATGAACCTGCCATGGGCGGCAATTGCAGGCGGCGGCCTGATCGGTGCGTCGGCGGTGCTGCTGCTGGCCACGCTCGGTCGGGTGGCGGGCATCAGCGGTATCGCTGCCGGCGCCGCGGCCGCGCCGCGTGGTGATCGTGGTTGGCGCTGGGCTTTCCTGCTCGGACTGATGTTGGCTGCTGCGGCGGTGCTGAGCTGGCAGGCGGGCACGGGACAACCACCAAGCGCCTTGCTGCGTGACGCACTGCCGGCTTGGCAATTGATCGGTGCCGGTGTGCTGGTGGGCTTCGGTACGCGGCTGGGCAATGGCTGCACCAGCGGCCACGGTGTCTGTGGCCTCTCCCGTGGTTCACGACGATCCCTGGTGGCGGTGCTGGTGCTCATGGCGTGCGCGATGCTCACCACGTTCCTGGTACGCCACGGCGGAGGCCTGGCATGAGCCGCAGCGTCTGGTTCGCAGGCGCGGCCGGTGGCCTGTTCGGTGCCGGCCTCGCGCTTGCCGGCATGACCGACCCGCGTCGCGTGCTCGGTTTCCTCGATGTGGCTGGAGACTTCGATCCCACGCTGGCCTGGGTGCTGGCGTCGGCGCTGCTGGTCAGTGCACTGGGTCAATTCTGGCTGCGGCGGCGGCAGCGGCCATGCTGCGCCGAGCGCTTCCAGCTGCCGACGGCGCAGGCTGTCGACACGCGGTTGCTGCTGGGTGCGGTGCTGTTCGGTATCGGCTGGGGCTGGGTCGGCTATTGCCCGGGGCCCGCGCTGGCCGCGTTTGCGGTGGGCGCGCGCGAAGCCCTGTGGTTCGTGCCAGCAATGGCTGCCGGTTTCTGGCTGCATGATCGCTGGCTGCGCTGAGGCTTCACGTTCGTCTCACCGTTGCGGGGTTCAGATCACCTTTCCCGGGGAACGGAGGACGGTATGGCACGGATGAAATGGAAAGGCAGCGCATTGCTGGCGGCGGCACTGGCGACGGCGGCAACGCCGGCGATGGCCTGCACGCGCGCGGTGTATCTGGGCGACAACGGCGATGTCATCACCGCCCGCTCGATGGATTGGAAAGTGGACGTGGCCACCAATCTCTACGTGTTGCCGCGTGGCATTGCGCGCACCGGAAAGGCGGGACCGGGGTCGATCGCTTGGACTGCACGCTACGGCAGCGTGGTAGCCACCGGCTATGACATTTCCACCACCGATGGCATGAACGAGAAGGGCCTGGTCGCCAATCTGCTGTGGCTGGTGGAGTCGGAATATCCGGCCCAGCGCAGCGGCAAGCCCGGCCTGTCGATCTCGTTGTGGGCGCAGTACGTGCTGGATAATTTCGCGACGGTGGAAGAGGCGGTGACCGCCCTGCAGCGCGAGCCGTATTCGATCGTCACCGACAAGGTGCCTGGCGAGGACCGCCAGGCAACGCTGCACCTGTCGCTGTCCGATGCGACGGGTGACAGCGCGATCGTCGAATACATCGGCGGGCGCCAGGTGATCCACCATGATCGGCGCTACCAGGTGATGACCAATTCGCCGGTCTTCGACCAGCAGCTGGCATTGAACAGCTACTGGCAGCAGATCGGTGGCACGGTGATGCTGCCGGGCACCAACCGTTCGCCCGACCGCTTCGCGCGGGCCTCCTTCTACATCAACGCGATTCCGAAAGCGGAAGATCCGGTGGAGGCGCTGGCCAGTGTGTTCAGCGTGATCCGCAACGTGTCGGTACCGTTCGGCATCACCACGCCGGGCGAGCCCAACATCTCGTCCACCCGCTGGCGCACGGTCGCCGATCACAAGCGGCGCCTGTATTTCTTCGAGTCGGCGCTGACCCCGAATACGTTCTGGGTCGATCTGACCAAGGTCGATTTCGGCGGCAAGGTGCTCAAGCTTGATCTGGGCCGCGACCAACGCAATACGTTTGCCGGGGATGCGCTGCAGCACTTCGTGCCCAGCGCACCGTTTACCTTCCTCGGCGTGGAGGGTTAGCGCAACATTGCGGCCCGGCAGCGGCGCGCGCACACTGGGTGAATGGGCGCCATTTTCCATCTACGGCACTACGGTCAGGCCACCGGCCTGGATCGCCACGACTATGCGCAGTGGGTGCTGCCACTGCTGGGTGAGCTGCAGTTCGAGACGGAGGGCAGGGGCGGCCGTCTTGACCTGCTGCAGGGGGCATTCGTGGCTGCCGGCGAGGCGCACGACCAGATGGCCGATGGTCCCAACGGTTTCGTGATTGTCGACTGCGGGCCGGGTGTGCTCGATGACGCGACCCAGGAGCATCTGTGCCGGCAGCGCTGGCTGCATCTACCTGCGTCACTGCGGCAGCGGCTTGCCCGGGTGCAGGCAGGGCAGCCGGTGCCTGCGCTGTTGCCGGAACTGCTGCGGACCTTCGCGCCTGCCGGTAGCGGTGCGCGCCTGCAGGGCCTGTGCGCTGCGGTCGAGGCGATGCCGGGGCAGGCGTGGTCGGTAGCGCGCATGGCCGCCTTTGTCGGCATCAGCGAAAGCCGCCTGCATGCGGTGTTCCGGCGTGAGTTCGGGCTCAGCCCGCAGGCGTGGCTCAGTGCCAGCCGCCTGCGCTGGGCCAAGCACCAGTTGCGGGTCAGCCCGGCATCGATCAGCGACATCGCTCTGGCCGCAGGGTATTCCGAGCAGAGTGCACTGACCCGTGCGCTGCGCCGCGAATGCGGGCAGACGCCGGCGGCATGGCGGCGAGCCACGCCCGACGCCGCGGAAGCGAACCGCCAGTAGCCTCGGTCAAGACCGGCGGGCAAGGGGCCGCTTACACTGCGCGGCCCGTTCTTGCTGTGAACCTGCAATGCGCAACAATCCGATTGCCCTGGGCATCGCCAATGGCATCGCCGCCGGTGCGCTGTGGGGCGTGGTCTTCCTCGCGCCCGCTGTGTTGAGCACGTTCAATGCCCTGCAGCTTTCCGCCGGCCGCTATCTGGTCTATGGCCTGATCGCCGTGGTCCTGCTGCTGCCGCGCTGGAAGCGGCTGGCGCCGAAGCTCGGTCGCGCCGAGTGGATCGGCCTGTTGTGGCTCAGCCTGGCCGGCAACCTGGTGTACTTCCTGCTGTTGGCCACGGCGGTGCAGTGGGCCGGTGGCGCCGCTGCTTCGCTCATCGTCGGCCTGATTCCGGTGGTGGTCACCCTGGTGGGCGTGCGCGAGCAGGGTGCGGTGCCGTTGAAGCAGCTGCTGCCGGCGCTGGCGCTGTGCGTGCTCGGCGTAGCGATGGTCGGCTGGGAGGCGCTGATGTCCGAGCATCTGGGCACGCCCTGGCGGCAACGCCTGATCGGCCTGCTGTGCGCGTTCGGTGCGTTGTTCTCGTGGGCGCTGTATTCCATCGGCAACAGCCGTTGGCTGTCGCGGCGACCCGACCTTTCCAGCCACGACTGGTCGCTGCTGACCGGCGTCACCACCGGCGGGTTGTCGCTGCTGCTGGTGCCGATGGCGTTCAGTGGACACAACGAGGCGCATACGGCTGCGCAATGGGGTGGGTTCTGGGCCATCAGCGCCGGCGTGGCGGTGGTCGCCTCGATCCTCGGCAATGCGTTCTGGAACCGGGCCAGTCGCCTGCTGCCGCTGACCCTGACCGGGCAGATGATCGTGTTCGAGACCCTGTTCGCGCTGCTGTACGCCTTCGCCTGGCAACGGCGCTGGCCCAGCCTGCTGGAACTGCTGGCGATCGTGCTGCTGGTGGGCGGGGTGCTGTTGTGCGCGCATGCGCATCGCACGCCGCGCGCAATCACCGAACATGTCGGCTGAATCGACGCATTGAGGCCGACGATCACTGTTTTGTCTCATTTGCAACCAAATGCCGGCACGTTGGCCGATGATCGCCGCAAAGAAATATTGCGCCGCAACACTTGACAGCGGCCATCGCGGCGGTGTTTTCTGTACGCCATGGTCCTTGATGCCGCCACTGCCCGTCTGATCGACCCCGCTGCTGCGGGCCGTTCGACTGCGCCGGTCGCCATCACCACCATTACCACCACCACCGTCACCACTGCCCTGGTGCGGCCCGTCGTCTTCGTGTAACTCCCGAAAACAACGGCCCCGCACCATCCAGGTGACGGGGAAACTCGACCACCTGCATGCGACGGGGCCTCCAACCGAGGTCTGCATGTCTTCCAACGCCCCCGCCCATTCGCCTGCCGCGTCCGCTCTGGCCGCTCCGTCCACTGTCGTGCACAAGTTCGGCGGCACCTCGGTGGCCGACGCCGAGCGCTATCGCCATGTCGCCGGCCTGCTGCTGGCCCGTCCCGAGTCGTTGCAGGTCAGCGTGGTTTCGGCGATGAAGGGGGTTACCGATGCGCTGATCGAACTGGCGCATCTGGCAGCCCGGGGCGACACAGGCTGGCAGGAAGCCTGGCATGCGCTTCGCGCGCGGCATCGCGGTGCCGCGGTAGCGCTGCTGGGTGAGCAGGTGGGCGATACCGTGGACTGGATCGATGCACGCTTCGACCAGTTGGCCGAGGTGCTGGCCGCGCTGGCGGTGATCGGCGAACTGCCACGCGAAGTGCTCGACCGCGTGCAGGGCCTGGGCGAAGTGTTCTCCGCACAGTTGCTTGGTACCCACCTGTGCGCGCTGGGCGAGGACTGCGCGGTGCTGGATGCACGCGACGTGCTGGTGGTCGGCCACGGCGAACTGGGAGTGGATGTCGACTGGGATGCCAGTGCCGGCCGCCTTGCCGCGTGGCGGCTGCAGCACCCGCAGTCGCGCGTGGTCGCCACCGGCTTCGTCGCCCGCGACCGCCAGGACCGCGTCACCACGCTGGGCCGCAACGGCAGTGACTACTCCGGCGCGATCTTCGCCGCACTGTTCGCCGCCGATGAACTGCATATCTGGACCGACGTCGACGGCGTGCTGTCGGCCGACCCGCGGCTGGTGCCGGAGGCCGTGCAGCTGCACGCGCTGAGCTACGACGAGGCCTGCGAGCTGGCCTATTTCGGGGCGAAAGTGGTGCATCCGCAGACGATGTCACCGGCGATCCGGCTGGGCCTGCCGATCTTCATCCGCAATACCTTCCAGCCCAGCCATCCGGGTACCCGGATCAGCGCCGAGCGCTCGCCACGTGGCCCGGTGAAAGGGCTGACGCTGAGCACGGATCTGGCCCTGCTGAACCTGGAAGGCACCGGCCTGATCGGCGTGCCGGGTACCGCCGAACGCGTGTTCGCCGCGCTGCGCCAGGCGCAGGTCTCGGTAGTGATGATCTCGCAGGGCTCTTCCGAACATTCCATCTGCTGCGTTGTCCGTGCAGGCAAAGCGGCGCGTGGTCGCGAAGCCGTGGTGCAGGCGTTCTCGCACGAGCTGGCTGCTGGCCAGGTGCAGCGCGTGCAGGTCAGCGAGGGTGTCAGCGTGCTGGCCGCGGTCGGCGATGGCATGGCGGGCCAGCCGGGCGTGGCCGCGCGGCTGTTCGAATCGCTGGGCCGGGCGCAGGTGAACATCCTGGCCATCGCGCAGGGGTCTTCGGAACGCAACATCTCGGTGGCGGTGGCAAGCGCCGACGCGACCCGCGCACTGCGTGCCGCGCATGCCGGATTCTGGCTGTCGCCGCAGACATTCGCGGTGGGGGTGATCGGTCCGGGCAATGTTGGCGCTGCGCTGCTGGACCAGCTGTTGGCGGCGCGCCCGCAGTTGTTGGCCAAGGCCAATGTCGATCTGCGCCTGCGCGCGCTTGCGTCACGCTCGCGCATGCGCCTGGAGGCCGATGGCCTGCATGAAGACTGGCGCCAGGCGCTGCAGGACGCCGGCCAGGCCAGCGATCTGGACCACTTCACCGAGCACCTGCTGGCCGCGCATCTGCCGCACGCGGTGGTGATCGACTGCAGTGGCAGCGCCGAGGTCGCCGAGCGCTATGAAGGCTGGCTGGCCGCCGGCATCCATGTGGTGACCCCGAACAAGCAGGCTGGCGCCGGTCCGCTGGCACGCTACCAGCGCATCCGCGCGGCGGCGGCGGCCAGTGGTGCGCGCTTCCGCTACGAGGCCACGGTGGGTGCCGGCCTGCCGGTGATCACCACGCTGCGTGACCTGGTGGATACCGGAGACGAAGTGCTGGCGATCGAAGGCATCTTCTCGGGCACGCTGGCCTGGCTGTTCAATCGTTTTGACGGCAGCCAGCCGTTCTCGGCACTGGTCGCGCAGGCGCGCTCGATGGGCTACACCGAGCCGGATCCGCGCGACGACCTGTCCGGTGTGGATGTTGCGCGCAAGCTGGTGATCCTGGCCCGCGAGGCCGGTCACGCGCTCAGCCTGGAGCAGGTGCAGGTGGAGAGCCTGGTGCCGGCGTTGCTGCGCGAAGGAAGCGTGGACGATTTCATGGCCCGCCTGGGTGCCTCCGATGAGGCGCTGCTGGCCCGGCTGCACGATGCCCGCCAGCGCGGTGCGGTGCTGCGCTATGTCGCGCGGCTGGGGCCGGATGGCGCGTCGGTCGGGCTGCAGGAGCTGCCGGCCGACCACGCGTTCGCCAACCTGCGGCTGACCGATAACGTGGTGCAGTTCCGTACCCGCCGCTACTGCGACAACCCGCTGGTGGTACAGGGCCCGGGCGCGGGCCCGGAAGTCACCGCTGCCGGCGTGTTCGCCGATCTGCTGCGGGTGGCGGCCGGCGAAGGAGCGCGGCTGTGATCGCACGCGCTTTTGCACCCGCATCGGTGGCCAACGTGGCGGTCGGCTTCGACATCCTGGGCCACGCCATCGCCGGTATCGGCGATACGGTGAGCGTGCGCCGCATCGACGAACCGTTGGTGCGCATCGATGCGATCCGTGGCAGTGCGGTCGAACTGCCGCTGGATGCGCCAGGCAATACAGCAGGGGCCGCGTTGATCGCACTGCGTGCAGCGCTGGGGCTGGGCTTCGGTTTCGCCATCGAGATCGACAAGGGCATTCCGTTCGGCTCCGGCATGGGCGGATCGGCGGCCTCCTGCGTGGCAGCGCTGGTGGCAGCCAATGCACTGCTGGACGCACCACTGCTGCGCGACGCGCTGTATCCGTTCGCACTGGATGGAGAAGCCGTGGCCAGCGGTGGCCGCCATGGTGACAACGTCGGCCCGCTGCTGCTGGGCGGCGTGGCGTTGTGCACGGCCGATCGCCTGGTGCCGGTGCCGGTGCCGGCCAGCTGGCACAGTCTGCTGGTGCATCCGCATGCGGTGCTGGAGACCCGGCGGGCACGACAGGCGCTGCAGGGCAGCTATGCGCTGGGCGAATTCGTCGCGCAGAGTGCCCACCTGGCGCTGGTGTTGAGCGGTTGCCATCGCAGCGATGCCTCGCTGGTGCGCGCCGGCCTGCGCGATGTGCTGGTGGAGCCGCGGCGGGCGGGCCTGATCGTTGGCTTCGACGCGGCGCGTGATGCGGCATTGGCGGCAGGTGCGATGGGGGCGGGCATTTCCGGCGCCGGGCCCAGCGTCTTTGCCTGGTTTGAAGATGCCGACCAGGCGCGCGCGGCAGCGCAGCCGGTGCGTGCGGCGTTTGCCGCTGCCGGCTTCGACAGTGATGCCTGGATCTCGCCGCTGGATGCACCCGGAGCCTGCTTGTGCTGAATTCTTCCCCCCTACTGGATATCGATCCCATGCAATTCGTTTCGACCCGCGGCCAGTCGCCGGCTGTTGGACTCAGTGCGGCCATCGCCGCCGGTCTCGCGCCCGACGGCGGGCTGTACGTTCCGGAGGCGCTGCCGGCGCCGCGGATACTGCAGGCCGGTGCAACCCTGGCCGATACCGCCGCTGACCTACTGGCGCCATTCTTCGACGGTGACGTGCTGGCCGATGCCTTGCCATCGATCTGCCGCGAGGCCTTCGATTTCCCCGTGCCATTGCGCGCGCTGTGCAACAGCGGTGACCATGTGCTGGAGCTGTTCCATGGGCCGACGGCGGCGTTCAAGGACATCGGCGCGCGCTTCCTCGCCGGTGTGCTGTGGCGGCTGCAGACCGGCAAGGGACGCGATCTGACCATCGTCGTGGCCACCTCTGGTGACACCGGTGCGGCCGTGGCGGCGGCGTTCCATCGGCAGCCCGGCGTACGCGTGGTGGTGCTGTATCCCGATGGGCGGGTGTCGCCGCGACAGGCGCATCAGCTCGGCTGCTTCGGCGACAACATCCAGGCACTACGGGTGGCCGGCTCGTTCGATGATTGCCAGGCGATGGTGAAGCAGGCGCTGGCTGACCGCGATCTGCAGGCACAGGTGCCGCTGAGCTCCGCCAACAGCATCAGCCTGGGCCGGCTGCTGCCGCAGATGAGCTATTACGCGCACGCGGCGCTGACCCATCATGCGCAGCATCAGCGGCGCTTGAACCTGGTGGTGCCGACCGGCAACCTCGGCAACGCCATGGCGGCGGTGCTGGCGCGTGCACTGGGAGTGCCGATCGGGCAGATCGTGCTGGCCACCAACGCCAACGCGGTGCTGCCGCGCTATTTCAGTGGCGACCCGTACCAGCCAGCGGCCAGCATTGCGACCGTGGCCAACGCGATGGATGTCGGCGCGCCCAGCAACTTCGAGCGGCTGCGCTGGCTGTACCAGGGCGACGATGCCGAGCTGCGGGCGGCGTTCCGCGCCTTCGCAGTGGATGACGTGACCATCCGCGCGACCATCGCCAGCGCGCATGCCAGCGACGGTGAACTGTTCTGCCCGCACACGGCCACGGCGGTGAAGGTGCTGCAGGATCTGCGCGCCGGTGGCGCCAAGGGCGACTGGGCGGTGGTTGCTACCGCGCACCCGGCCAAGTTCGAGGCGGTGGTTGAACCGTTGATCGGTGAAGCAGTGGCGGTGCCGCCGGCCTTGGATGCATTGCTGCAGCGTCCGGCACATGCCGAGCCATTGGCGGCGGACTACGCGGCATTGCGTGAGCTGTTGTTGCGTTGATGGAGGCGTCTGCGTGGATGCCGGCCAGCGGCCGGCACTACCCATGATGGGTTGGGGATTTCTGCGGTTGCCGGCCAGCGGCCGGCACTACCCGTGATGCGTGCTTCTGGTAGTGCCGGCCGCTGGCCGGCAATCCGATACCAATCGGGCGCTCAGCCCTGCACGTCACCGGCCAGCGTGCGCAGGCCATCCTCGTCGAGGATCTCAACCACGTTCAGATGGGGCAGGGCGATCAACCCCTGCTGGCGCAGCTTGGTGAAGGTGCGGCTGACCGTCTCCATCGTCAGGCCCAGATGATCGGCGATGTCGCCGCGGCCCATCGGCAGGGAGACGCGCAGGCCATCTCCGCCCAGCTTGGCCTCGCGCGCGGCCAGGCGACGCAGGAAATCAGCGAGTTTTTCCGCCGGCTGCAGGCGTGCCAGCGCCAGCGCGGCGTCCTGTGCGGCGTCCAGCTCCTGGCAGGCGCGCTGCAGCAGCTTGCGCTCCAGGTGCGGATAGCGGGCGCGCAGGCCCTTCATCTGCGGCAGGGCAACGCGGCACACGCGGCTGTCGGCGATGGCCTCGATGTCGTAGCGATGGTGGTCGCTGCCGCTCAGGCCCAGGTAATCGCCAGGCAGCACGAAGCCATTGATCTGGCGACGGCCATCGGCAAGCGTGCGCACCAGCCGCAGCGCGCCACCGGTCAATGTATAGACATGCTGGCGCTCTTCGCCGCTGCGGGCGAGGGTGCTGCCCATCGCCAGCTGCTGCGATACGGTCACCTGTTCCAGCGCCTGCACCTCATCGGGCGACAGCGCAGAGCACACCGCCAGGTGGCGTACCGAGCAGTGCAGGCAGTCCAGCGTGGCGCAGGACGGCGCGGCGGGGTCGTTGGTGGCGGGCGGAGCGCCGGAAGGCCGGGACATGTTGCGTGGGCGTATCGCGGGCGGGGGAGGGCTTTATGATACTTCAAGCGGCCGTTGGACCCCTTATCTGCGGCTGAGCGATGCGGGGCGCTAGAATGTCGCCCCCTCCCACGTCCCCGATTCCGCAGGAGCTCCGCCCGTGATCAAGCCCCGTACCCCGCCCGGCACCCTTGAACTGCTGCCGCGCGAGCAGATTGCGTTCCAGCGCATGCTGGACGTCATCCGCCGCAACTACGAGCGCTTCGGGTTCCTGCCGGTGGAGACGCCGGTGTTCGAGCTGTCCGATGTGCTGCTGACCAAGTCCGGCGGCGAAACCGAGCGCCAGGTGTATTTCGTGCAGTCCACCGGCGCGCTGGCCAACGCTGCTGAATCCGGCGATCGTTCGCTGCCGGAGATGGCGCTGCGCTTCGACCTGACCGTGCCGCTGGCGCGTTACGTGGCCGAACACGAACACGAGCTGACCTTCCCGTTCCGCCGTTACCAGATGCAGCGCGTGTACCGCGGCGAGCGCGCCCAGCGCGGCCGCTTCCGCGAGTTCTACCAGTGCGACATCGACGTGATCGGCAAGGACAGCCTGAGCGTGCGTTACGACGCCGAAGTGCTGGCGGTCATCCATGCGGTATTTGCCGAACTGCGCATCGGTGACTTCAGCATCCAGTTGAACAACCGCAAGCTGCTGCGCGGCTTCTTCGAAAGCCTGGGCGTGGCCGAGGGCGAACGACAGCTGGCAGTGCTGCGCGAAGTGGACAAGCTGGACAAGCGTGGCCCCGACTACGTGCGCGAGACGCTGGTGGGCGAGGGCTTCGGCATTCCGGCCGAACAGGTCGAGAAGATCCTGGCCTTCGTTGCCGTGCGTTCGCAGGGTCATGCCGATGCGCTGGCACAGCTGGCAGCGCTGGAAGACGGTGCGGGTTCCTCGGAGATCCTGCGTGCCGGCGTGGCCGAGCTGCGCGAAGTACTGCAGCTGGTGCAGGCACTGGGCGTGCCGGAAAGCGCGTACTGCCTGAACTTCTCCATTGCACGTGGCCTGGATTACTACACCGGCACGGTGTACGAGACCACGCTGACCGACCACCCGCAGATCGGGTCGATCTGTTCCGGTGGCCGTTATGAAGACCTGGCCAGCCACTACAGCAAGTCCAAGCTGCCGGGCGTGGGCATTTCCATCGGCCTGTCGCGCCTGTTCTGGCAGCTGCGCGAAGCTGGCCTGATCGAGGGCATCGAGGCCAGCAGCGTGCAGGCGCTGGTGGCGCTGATGGACGAGCAGGGCATGCCGCAGTCGCTGGACATCGCCCGCCGCCTGCGCGCCGGTGGCATCAACACCGAAGTGCAGATGGAGCCGAAGAAGATCGGCAAGCAGTTCCAGTACGCGGCCAAGGCCGGTATCCGTTTCGTGGTGCTGGCTGGCGAAGACGAGCTGGCGCGCGGCGTGGTGGCGGTGAAGGACCTGCTGCGCGAGCAGCAGTTCGAAGTCTCCCGTGATGAACTGGCCAGCACCCTGCAGGTGGAACTGGAGCAGTCGCGGGTCATGCCGTGACGCGTGCCGCTGCAGGAACACTGATGCTGTTCCTGCTGGCGGCATGCCAGAGCGATCCGGCGTTGCGCAGCACCCGGATCGGCCCTGCGAATTACCAGCTGGTGGCTGATCGCTGCCATGTGATGGATCGAGCGCAGCTTGAGCAGGATCTGCAGGCCCTTGCCGAGCGGGCGTGCCCGGGCCGGGCAGGAACGCTGCAGAACCTGCAGTCCCGTCCAAGCCGGCAGGGCAGCCTGTTCGGTGAATGCCTGCGGCGCGGCGCGCTGCAGGCAGAGGTCCGCTGCCTGCCCTGATCGAAGCCCTGTCCATTGCCGCATCCGAACGCCCACCGCCCGGTGGGCGTTTTCGTTTCCGCTGCCTGAACGGGCCTGGCGGAACCTGGTCGTGCCTTTGACGCGGCCTGCAAGAATGCGTTAATGTACTAACACGATATTACATTGATGCAAGAGCCCCGCCCGTGAAAGCCCGCCCCGACATCGCCGCCAAAGACCCGCACGCCGATCTTGAAGCCTTGGCCCAGGCCTTTGCCGCGCTGCGCGAGCCGGAGCAGGTGGTCGCCTTCCTGCGTGACCTGTGCACGCCAGCCGAGCTGGAAGCCATGGCCGACCGCTGGAAGGTGGTGCCCCTGCTGCAGCAGGGCGTGCCCTACCGCGAGATCCACGAGCGCACCGGCGTCAGCGTGACCACCACCGGACGGGTGGCACGCACGCTCGAGCATGGCCATCGAGGCTATGCCGCCGCTGTCGACCGCCTTGCTTCGCGCTGATCCGCGCCCCGTTCCAGACTTCGAGACCTCCCCCATGAGTGCAACCCAGGCAGCGCCGGCGCGAGACCGGCTGCGTATCGCCATCCAGAAGAGTGGCCGGCTGGCCGAGCCCGCCCGCAACCTGCTCAGTGCCTGTGGCCTGAGCTGGCGCGAGAGCCGCGACAAGTTGTTCTGCTACGGCGAATCGCTGCCGGTGGACCTGCTGCTGGTGCGCGACGACGACATTCCCGGCCTGATCGCCGATGGCGTCTGCGACCTGGGTATCGTCGGCCGCAATGAACTGGACGAACAGGCGGCCGCGCGTCGCCAGATCGGCCTGGCCGATGCCTACCAGGCATTGCGGGGGCTGGGCTTTGGCCAGTGCCGCTTGATGCTGGCGGTGCCGGAAGACTGGCAATGGCAGGGGCCGGCACAACTGGCCGGTACCCGCATCGCCACCAGCTACCCGGCCATCCTCAAGCAGTGGCTGGCCGCGCAAGGCGTCGATGCACAGGTGGTGGAACTGTCCGGCTCGGTGGAGATCGCGCCGCGCCTGGGCACCGCCGACCTGATCTGCGACCTGGTCTCCAGCGGCGCCACGCTGCGTGCCAACCAGCTCACCCCGGTACACAACCTGCTCGACAGCGAAGCCGTGCTGGCCGGTGCGGTACGCGTTCCCGATGATGCGCGCGGCGCGCTGCGCAGCATGCTGCTGCGCCGCCTGGACGGTGTGGTGCAGCGGCAGGACCGCAAGCTGCTGATGTTCCGCGCCAGCGAGGACCGCGTCGACGCGTTGTCGCAGCTGCTGGCCGATGCCGAACCGTTGGTGCGTTTGCCTGCCGATGGCGGTGCATTGCGCCTGCAGACCATGTGCCCCGGTCCATTGACCTGGCAGCGCATGGAAGAACTGGAGCGCGCCGGCGCCCAGGGCCTGATGGTACTGAGCGTGGAGCGGTCGCTGGCATGAATCGTCTGATCTGGTCGCAACTTGACGAGGCCGCACGCAGCGCGGCGCTGACCCGCCCGGTGCAGACCGTGGCGCAGCAGACCCGTGATGCGGTGGCCGCGCTGATCGCGCAGGTGCGCACGCAGGGCGACGCCGCGCTGCGCGCGATCACCGCGCGCTTCGATGGCGTGGATCTGCAGGATTTCGAAGTTTCCGCAGCCGAGTTCGCAGCTGCCGATGCCGTGGTGCCGGCCGAGCTGCGCCAGGCCATGGTGGAAGCGGCCGAACGCATCACCCGCTTCCACGCGGCCGGCATGGGCCAGGGCTATACGGTGGAAACCGCGCCGGGCGTGGTCTGCGAGCGCATGCTGCGGCCGATCGGCCGGGTTGGGCTGTACGTGCCGGCCGGTAGTGCGCCACTGCCGTCCACCGCGCTGATGCTGGGCGTGCCGGCGCAGTTGGCCGCTTGCCCACAGGTGGTGCTGTGCACCCCGCCGCGTGCCGACGGTACGGCCGATCCTGCGGTGCTGGTGGCCGCGCGCCTGACCGGTGTGCAACGCGTGTTCAAGCTGGGTGGTGCGCAGGCGATCGCGGCGATGGCCTATGGCACCGAAAGCATCCCGGCGAGCGACAAGCTGTTCGGGCCGGGCAACAGTTTCGTCACCGAAGCCAAGCAGCAGGTGGCACAGGACGGTGCCGCCGCCATCGACATGCCGGCCGGTCCCTCGGAAGTGCTGGTGATCGCCGATGCCGGTGCCAACCCTGCATTCGTTGCCGCCGACCTGCTGTCGCAGGCCGAGCACGGCCCGGATTCCCAGGTGCTGCTGCTGACCGATGACGCGGCGATGCTGGCCGCGGTCGAGGCCGAAGTTGAGCGCCAGGTGGCCCTGCTGCCGCGGCAGGACATCGCCCGCCAGGCGCTGTCGGCATCGCAGTTGATCCAGGTGGAGTCGTTGGCCGATGCGTTTGCGATCAGCAACCGCTACGCCCCCGAACACCTGATCCTGGCCCTGCGCGAACCGCGCGCGTGGCTGGACCAGGTGCAGGCGGCCGGTTCGGTGTTCCTCGGCGACTACACGCCGGAAGCACTGGGTGACTACTGCAGCGGCACCAACCATGTGCTGCCCACCGCCGGTGCTGCGCGCGCCTACAGTGGCGTCAGCGTGGCCAGCTTCCAGAACCTGATCAGCGTACAGAGCGCGAGCGCCGCTGGCGTGGCCGCGATCGGTGGCTGCGCGCGCATCATCGCCAGCGCCGAAGGACTGGACGCGCACGAACGTGCGGTGGCACTGCGCATGGAGGTGGCCGCATGAGCGCGGACATTGACGGCGTGCTGGCCCTGGTACGGCCGGACCTGCAGGCCTTTGCCGGCTACAGTTCGGCGCGCAGCAGCGCTGTGCAGGGCGAGGTGTGGTTGAACGCGAACGAATCGGCGTGGGCCAATCCGGCAGACGCCGCCGGGGGCAGCCGCCGCTATCCGGAGCCGCAGCCGGCTGCGCTGTGTGATGCGCTGGCGTCGCTGTACGGCGTGCAGCCGCAACAGCTGCTGGTAGGCCGTGGCAGCGACGAGGCGATCGATCTGCTGGTCCGCGCCCTGTGCGTGCCGGGCCGCGATGGCGTGCTGGTGACGCCGCCGGTATTCGGCATGTACGCAGTCTGTGCGCGGTTGCAGGGTGCGCCGTTGATCGAGGTGCCGCTGATTGACGATGGTGAGGGCCTGCGCACGGACCTGGACGCGGTTATCGCTGTGGCCCAAGGGCAGGGCGCCAAGCTCGTTTTCCTGTGCGCGCCGTCCAATCCTGCCGGCAGCGATATCCCGCTGGCGGAGATCGAGCGCGTGGCCCTTGCCCTGCGCGGGCAGGCGCTGGTGGTGGTGGACGAGGCCTATGTCGAGTACGCGCAGCGCGCTTCGGCGACCACGCTGCTTGCCGTGCACGCCAACCTGGCGGTGCTGCGCACGTTGTCCAAGGCGCACGCACTGGCCGCCGCGCGTATCGGCACGTTGATCGCCGCGCCGGAACTGATTGCCGTGCTGCGCCGATGCCAGGCGCCGTACCCGGTGCCGACGCCGTGCGCCGAGCTGGCCGTGCAGGCGCTGCAGCCGGCCGCGCTTGCGCGCACCGCTGAGCGGGTAGCCACGGTCATCACCGAGCGCGAGCGCCTGTACCGCGCCCTGCAGGGCCTGCCCGGCATTGGCCGGGTATACGCTTCGGCCGGCAACTACCTGCTGGTCCGCTTTGCCGATGCGCAGGCGGCGTTCGACGCGCTGCTTGCTGCCGGCGTGGTGGTGCGCGACCAGCGCGCCGCATCGCAGCTGGGTGACGCACTGCGTATCAGCATCGGCAGCCCCGAAGAGAACGACCGCGTGCTTGCGGCCCTGTCGGCACGGAGGGCTGCGGCATGACGCCGATCCTGTTCATCGACCGCGACGGCACCCTCATCGAGGAGCCGGCGGATTTCCAGATCGACGCCTACGAGAAGCTGCGTTTCGTGCCGCAGGTGATCCCGGCGCTGCTGAAGCTGCGAGATGCCGGCTACCAGTTCGTGATCGTCACCAACCAGGATGGCCTCGGCAGCGAGAGCTACCCGCGCGCCAGCTTCGATGGCCCGAATGACCTGATGCTGCAGATCTTCGAAAGCCAGGGCATCGTTTTCCGTGACGTGCTGGTCGACTGCAGCTGGCCGCACGACAACGCGCCGACGCGCAAGCCGGGCATCGGCCTGATGACGGCCTACCTGCAGGACCGCAGCATCGACTGGGCGCGCTCGGGCATGGTGGGCGACCGCATCACCGACCTGCAGTTCGCCGACAACCTCAACATCCGTGGTTTCCAGCTGCGCACCGAACAGTTCGGCGGCGAGTGGGACTGGCCCGGCATCGCCCACGCACTGGCCGATGCACCACGCACGGCAGTGGTCCAGCGCAATACCAAGGAGACGAAGATCCGCGTCGAGCTGGATCTGGATCGTGCCGGCGATGCGCACATCCACACCGGCCTGCCGTTCTTCGACCACATGCTGGAGCAGATCGGCAAGCACGGCGGTTTCGCCCTGGACATCCGCGCCGAGGGCGATCTGCACATCGACGAACACCACACCATCGAAGACACCGGCCTTGCGCTGGGCCAGGCCCTGCGCGAGGCGCTGGGCGACAAGCGCGGCATCGGCCGTTACGGCTTCACCCTGCCGATGGATGAAACCCTGGCCAGCGCTGCGCTGGATTTCAGTGGCCGCCCGTATTTCGTGTTTGAAGGCGAGTTCAAGCGCGAGCGCGTGGGCGACATGCCGACCGAGCTGGTCCCGCACTTCTTCCGTTCGCTGTGCGATGCCAGCGGGCTGAACCTCAACCTGCAGGTGCGTGGCGACAACGACCACCACAAGGTTGAAGCCTGCTTCAAGGCCCTGGCACGTGCACTGCGGCCGGCACTGGCGCGGCAGGGCACCGCCTTGCCGACCACCAAGGGGGCGCTGTGAGCGAGGTCGTGCTGATCGATGCCGGTGGTGCCAACCTGGGTTCGGTGCGCTACGCATTGGAACGGCTTGGTGCGACGGTGAAGCTGGTCCGCGATGCTGAAGGCCTGGCCGGCGCGCAACGGGTGATCCTGCCCGGCGTCGGCGCGGCCGGCCCCGGCATGCAGCGCCTGCATGCGCAGGGCCTGGTCGAGCCGCTGCGCCAGCTGCAGGTGCCCTTGATGGGCATCTGCCTGGGCATGCAGCTGTTGTTTGACCGCTCCGAAGAGGCCGGCGTGGATACGCTGGGATTGATCCCCGGCGTGGTGCGCAAGCTGGTGCCGGCCTGTGGCATCCGCGTTCCGCACATGGGCTGGAACCGGCTGCTGCCGCTGCGCCCGTCGCTGCTGCTGCAGGGGGTACCCGAGCGCGCCAGCGCGTACTTCGTGCACAGCTATGCCGCGCCGCTGAACAGCCATACCGTCGCCGCCTGTGATCACGGCGGCCTGTTCACCGCCGTGGTCGAGCAGGGCCGCTACTTCGGCGCCCAGTTCCATCCCGAGCGGTCCGGCGATACCGGTTCGCTGATGCTGCGCAATTTCCTCGAGGGCACCGCTGCATGAGTTTCATCGTCTACCCCGCACTGGATATCCGCGACGGCCGCGTCGTGCGGCTGCGCCAGGGCGACTACGCGCAGGAAACCCACTATGGCGACGACCCGCTGCCGCGTGCGCAGGCATTCGCCACGCAGGGCGCACAGTGGATGCACCTGGTCGATCTGGATGCTGCACGTGCCGGTGGCTACACGTTGGCGCCGCTGTTGGCCGCGATCCGTGCGCAGACCCCGCTGCAGGTGCAGACCGGTGGCGGCGTGCGTGGCCGTGACGACGTGGCACGCATCCTCGATGCGGGTGCAAGCCGCGTGGTGATCGGGTCACTTGCGGTGCGCGAGCCGGCGCAGGTGATCGGCTGGCTGGGCGAGTTCGGCCCGGAGCGGCTGACCATCGCCCTCGATGCACGGCAGGACGCGCAGGGACAATGGCAGCTGCCGGTGCATGGCTGGACCGAGAACGCGGGGGTGACCCTGGATGCGCTGGCCGAACGCTATGCACAGGCCGGCATGCGTCACCTGTTGTGCACCGACATCGCCCGCGATGGCATGCTCGCCGGGCCCAACATCAGCCTGTACCAGCACCTCGCAGCGTTGCTGCCGGGCGTGGCGGTACAGGCGTCAGGCGGTATCCGCGATGTGGCCGACGTGGCTGCGGCACAGGCCGCCGGTTGTGGCGGCGCGATCCTCGGCAAGGCGTTGCTGGAACAGCGCATGGACCTGGCGGAGGCGCTGGCATGCTGAGCCGCCGCATCATTCCGTGCCTGGACGTGCGCGATGGCCGCGTGGTCAAGGGCGTGCGTTTCCGCGATCACGTCGACATGGGGGACATCGCCGAACTGGCGCAGCGCTATCGCGACCAGGGCGCCGACGAGCTGGTGTTCTATGACATCGGCGCCAGCCCGGAGGCACGGTCGGTGGACGTGGCCTGGATCGAGCGCATCGCGCGCCTGATCGATATCCCGTTCTGCGTGGCCGGCGGCATCGACAGCGTGGAGACCGCGCGTCGCGTGCTGTTCGCCGGCGCGGACAAGATCTCGATCAACTCACCCGCGCTGGGCCGCCCGGAACTGATCACCGAACTGGCCGAAGAGTTCGGCGTGCAGTGCGTGGTGGTCGGTGTCGACTCGGTACGCGAGGACGACGGCCAGTGGCGCGTGCGCCGTTTCAGCGGCGACCCGGACAGAACCCAGGCAGTGCCGCTGCGCACGCTGGACTGGATCGTCGAGGCGCAGCGCCGGGGTGCCGGCGAGATCGTGCTGAACTGCATGGACAGCGATGGCGTGCGCCGTGGCTATGACGTCGAGCAGCTGCGCCAGGCACGTGCGCTGTGCCAGGTGCCCCTCATCGCATCGGGCGGTGCGGGTACGATGGAGCACTTCGCCCAGGCCTTTGACCAGGCCGACGTTGACGGTGCGCTGGCGGCCAGCGTATTCCACAGTGGCGCCATCGCCATTGCCGACTTGAAGCGCTACCTGCGCGAGCAGCAGATCGAGGTGCGGGATGTCTATTGATGTGCGGCCGTCGCCGCAGGCGCTGGAAACGCTGGACTGGGACAAGGGCGATGGGCTGCTGCCGGCCGTTGTGCAGGACGCCGACACCCTGCAGGTGCTGATGCTGGGCTACGTCAGCGCCGAGTCGCTGGCAGCGACGCTGGCCATCGGCCACATGACCTTCTTCAGCCGCAGCAAACAGCGTCTTTGGACCAAGGGCGAGCAGTCCGGCAATGTGCTGGTGGTGCAGTCGATCAGCGTCGATTGCGATGCCGATACGCTGCTGGTGCTGGCGCGTCCGGCAGGCCCGACCTGCCACACCGGAGCGGAAAGCTGCTTCGACGGCGCGCCGAAGGACTTCCTCGGTGGCCTGGACCAGCTGGTCGCCGTGCGTGAGGCGCTGCGCCCCTCCGGCAGCTATACGACGTCCCTGTTCGAAGGCGGCATCCGCCGCATCGCGCAGAAGGTGGGCGAGGAAGGCGTGGAGACGGCGCTGGCTGGGGTGGCACAGGACGATGAGGCCTTGCTGGGCGAGGCGTCGGACCTGCTGTACCACCTGCTGGTGCTGCTGCGCGCGCGCGGGCTGTCGCTGGAAGATGCCCGCGACGTGCTGGAAAAGCGCCATCGTTAGAGGTGCGGTAGCGCCGGCCGCTGGCCGGCAACCTGATGATCGTGGGACGCCTGGTGGAATGCCGGCCAGCGGCCGGCACTACAGGAAACGCGGCAATCGCGTGCGCGATGTCATCGGCGGAATCTACAATAGGCGGTCTCTTTTTCTTGGACCGCCCCATGAAACTGCCTGCCGCCTGGCTGTGCTGCCTGTTGCTGACCTCGCCGGCCTGGGCCGCCGATACCGTGGTCAGCGGCAAGGTCTATCTGGAGCGTGACGGCAAGCCGGGCCGTGGTGCGACCGATCCGGGCCTGGCCGGCGTGCAGGTATCCAACGGCGAAGCCATCGTCAAGACCGCCGCCGACGGCAGCTACAGCCTGCCGGTGCGTGACGGGCAGACGGTCTTCGTGATCAAGCCCGATGCCTATTCCTTCCCGAAGGCTGCCGACGGCCTGCCGTCGTTCTGGCGGCACTACCGGCCCAACGGTTCGCCGGCGCTGAAGTACGGTGGCATCGCCGCGACCAGTGACGTTGCCCGCAACTGGGACTTCGCCCTGCAGAACGACCGGCATGACAGCCGCCGTGGTTTCCAGATGCTGGTGTTCACCGACTCGCAGACCGCCAACCTGCAGGACATCGGCTACTACCGGCAGTCGATCGTGGCGCCGCTGGTTGGGCAGACCAAGGCGCGGCTGGGTACCACGCTGGGCGACATCGTCAACGACGACCTGACCCTGTACCCGGCGATCAACAAGGTCACCACCGAACTCGGCGTGCCGTGGTTCCACGTACCCGGCAACCACGACCTGGATTTCGATGCGGCCAATGACGCGCATTCGCTGGACAGCTGGCGCAACATCTACGGCCCCGATACCTATGCAGTGGAAGAGGGCGGCGCCAGTTTCGTGTTCCTCGACGACGTGGTGTACGACCCCACCGCCAAACCGAAGTATGTCGGTGGCCTGCGCGAGGATCAGCTCGCTTTCCTTGCGGCCTACCTGAAGGGCCTGCACAAGGACCGCCTGCTGGTGCTGGGCATGCACATCCCGTTGTTCGACGCGGCACCGGGGCGCGAGACCTTCCGCCATGCCGACCGCCAGCGCCTGTTCGACCTGTTGAAGGACTTCCGTAACGTGCTGGTGCTCAGTGGCCACAGCCACACCCAGCAGCACGTCTACCACGGCAAGGCTGATGGCTGGCAGGGCGCCAGGCCGCTGCACGAGTACAACGTCGGTGCCAACTGCGGTGCGTTCTGGTCGGGCGTGAAGAATGCCGCCGGCGTGCCGGACAGCACCATGAGCGATGGCACGCCGAAGGGCTATGCGCTGCTGGACGTGGCCGGCAACGGCAGCTACCGCCTGCAGTACCGGGTGGCCGGTGCGGCAGCCAGCGAGCAGATCGGCCTGCATGCACCGAAGGTGCTGCGCAAGGGGGCTTACCCGGCGTGGGGCATCTACGCCAATGTGTACATGGGCGAGGATGCCAGCGTGGTCGAGTACCGCGTCGATGGCGGCGCCTGGCAGCCGATGAAGCAGGTCAGCCAGCCTGATCCGCGCCTGCTGGTGGAGAACGTCGCCGACGACCTGGCCACCACGCTGCGCGGTTACGACCGCTCGCCGGAAGCCACCGCCTCGCCGCACCTGTGGCGTGGCGCGTTGCCGACCGACCTGGCCGTGGGCAGCCACAAGGTCGAAGTGCGCTCCACCCAGCCCGATGGTGCGGTGTTCACCGCCAGCACCAGCTACAGCCTGCAGACCGCGCAGCCCTGAGCGCGGGCCACGCTTCCATCACGAAAGGACGCAGCATGGATATCCGCTTCATGGCCGGCACCACGCCGGTCACCCTCAGCCGCCACTGGTTCACCGGCGCGATGATGCTGCAGAGCGCCAGCGAGAAGGTCTGGGTGCAGCACCCGCTGCATCCGGGCACGCACTTCTCGTTCTCGCTGGTACAGTCGTGGCAGCGCCATATCGCCGGCCATGAAGTGCTGGTGGAGCGGACCCGGCCGCTGCTGTTCGCCGGGTTCCGCCCGCAGCGCCTGCGGGTGCTGGTGGACGGTGTGCAGGTGGCCGAGCAGGAAGGCATGTGACCCCGGGCGGCGCTGTCGCCGCGCTAGGCAAAGGCCGTCCAATGCCTGAGAATCGGCACGATTCAATCGATCCAAGCAGGCCAGCGTGAACGTTGCAGCAGTGTCCCCGGCGCCATCCGAGTCCGCCCGCAGCGGCGTCCCCCGCAGCCTGGTCGTCGCCGATGTCGGCGGTACCTTCGCTCGTCTTGCGTTGGCTGAGACCCTGCCGGGGCAGGCGCCGCGGCTGGGCAGCTACCGCACCTACGCCTGCGCCGACCACCCCAGCCTGGCGGCGATCCTGGCCGATTTCACCGCCAGTCTCGGCCAGCCGATGGCCAGTGCGGTGGTCGCCATCGCCGGCCTGCTCGACGGCGATACCCTGATCAATGCCAATCTGCCGTGGACGGTGTCGCTGTCGGCGACGCGCCGCGAGTCGGGCCTGCCCGACCTGCAGCTGATCAATGATTTCGAAGCAGTGGCGCTGGCCATTCCTTACCTGCAGGCCGACACGCTGGTGCCGCTGAATGGCGATGCCGATCCGGCCAAGACCTTCCCGGCATTGGTGCTGGGGCCGGGCACCGGCCTGGGCGCCGCGTTGCGCTTCGCCGATGGCGAGCGCCCGGTGCTGGCCAGCGAGATCGGCCACGCTGCGTTGGGCGCCGGCAATGCGCTGGAACTGCATGTGCTGGGCCAGCTGCTGCAGCGCTGGCCGCATGTGGACAACGAACGCGTGCTGTCCGGCAGCGGCCTGATGAACCTGTATCCCTGCCTGTGCGAACTGCGCGGCGTGGCTCCGCAATGGACCAGCACCGAAGCGCTGATCGCGGCTGCGCGGCAAGGCGACGACGCGCTGGCAGTGGAAACCCTGCAGGTGTTCTGCGCCTGGCTGGGCAGCCTGGCCGGCGACGCGGCGATCGCCGTGGGCGCGCGCTCGGTGTACCTGGCCGGCGGCATTTCCACCCATGTGCAGGACTTCCTGGCCGACGGCCGTTTCCGTGAGCGCTTCCTCAACAAGGGGGTGCTGACCGACGTGCTGCGCCAGGTGCCGGTATGGCGGGTCGAACATGGCCAGCTGGGTGTGCTCGGTGCGGCAGCTTGGCACGCAGCGCGGACCCCCGCGCACGATTGATCGGCGCTGCCGGCATCGGGCCGGCGGGCGCAGCATGCAGACGGAGGCGAAGATGGTGGATCGCAGGCAGTTTTTGCAGGCCGGTGCACTGGCCGCAGGCGTGGCAGCGTTGCCGGTGGTGAAGGCGAGGACGCACGGCGGCGCCAAGGTGGTCTCGACCTGGGACTTCGGCGTACCGGCCAACCAGGCCGCGTGGAAGGTACTTGCGCAGGGCGGCAGTGCGCTGGATGCGGTGGAAGCCGGTGCACGCTGGGCCGAAAGCGAGTTGTGCAATCCCACCGTCGGCCATTGTGGCAACCCGGACCGCGACGGCGTGCTGAGCCTGGACGCCAGCATCATGGATGGTGACGGCCGCTGTGGCGCGGTTGCTGCGCTGGTCGACATCCTGCACCCGGTGTCGGTGGCCCGCAGGGTGATGGAGAACAGTCCGCATGTGCTGCTGGTGGGCGAGGGCGCCCAGCAGTTCGCCGTGCAGCAGGGCTTCCAGCGCCAGCACCTGCTGACGCCGAAGGCCGAAGCGGCCTGGCGTGAGTGGCTGAAGACCGAAAAGTACGCGCCGCAGATCAATGCCGAGCGCCGCGGTCTTCCCGGCAACAGCGACAACCACGACACCATCGGCATGCTGGCACTGGACGCCAAGGGCAACCTGGCCGGTGCCTGCACCACCAGCGGCATGGCCTGGAAACTGCACGGCCGGGTCGGCGACAGCCCGATCATCGGCGCCGGCCTTTACGTGGACAACGACGTGGGCGCGGCCACCGCCTCGGGTGTGGGCGAAGAAATGATCCGCAACGCGGCCTCGTTCCTGGTGGTCGAGCTGATGCGCCAGGGCCGTTCCCCGGCACAGGCCTGCCGCGAAGCGATCGACCGGGTGGTACGCAAGCGCCCCGAAGCCAGCCGCACGCTGCAGGTCTGCTTCCTTGCCATGAACAAGCAGGGCGAGGTGGGTGCCTATGCACTGCATCGCGGCTTCGTCTACGCGGTGTGCGATGCGCAGCGCCAGGATGACCTGCGCGACTCACCGTCGATCTATACGAGCACGCAGGCGTGAGCGCGCGCCTGGCGCTGGAGATCGCCAGCAATTCGGTGGCTTCGGCGTTGGCCGCGCAGGCCGGTGGTGCAGATCGCATCGAACTGTTCGACAACCTTGCCGAAGGCGGTACCACGCCGTCGTTTGCCAGCATCGCCATCGCCCGCGAGCGGTTGCAGGTACCGTTGTTCGTGCTGGTGCGACCGCGTCCGGGGGATTTCCACTACGACGCGCTGGAAACCGAGCTGATGCTGCGCGACATCGCCCAGTGCCGCGCACTGGGCTGCGATGGCGTGGTGATCGGTGCGCTGGATGCGCAGGGCGATATCGACCTGCCGCTGTGCCGCGAACTTCTGCGTGCGGCTGGCCCGTTGCAGGTGACCTTCCACCGTGCCTTCGATGCCGCGCGCGATCTGCCGGCGGCGCTGGAGCAGGTGATCGGGCTGGGCTGCCAGCGGGTGCTGACGTCCGGCGGCCAGGCCAGCGCCGACGCCGGTGCCGATGTACTGGCCGCGCTGGTCGCGCAGGCGGCCGGAAGGATCAGCGTCATGGCCGGCGCAGGGCTGGGTCCGGGGAACATCGCCGCCGTGGCGCGGCAGACCGGCTGCCTCGAACTGCATGCCTCGGCCAAGGGGAAGCGACGTTCGGCCATGCAGTTCCAGAACCCGGTCCTGTGCGGGCTGGACCCGGACTGGAGCCAGACAGACACCGCCACGGTGAGTGCGCTGCGGAAGGCGCTCGACGGCTGAGAGCCTCAGGGGTTGGATCCCTTCGCTGAAGGGCTCCGACCCCGACCAGACGCTATCGGATCAGAGCGCCTCTGCGAGAGGATCCGACCCGGCTGCCAGTTCCCTACGGACAAAATCGTTCTGCGCGCGACTGTCGTGATCGTGTCATCGACATCTGTGCCGCTTCCATAAAGATGTCGTGCAACCCATTGATTCGCTTGGATGCCCTTCGGCGATAACGACACGCGTCAGGTGGATGCTGCGTCGCCGCATGCTGGGCGTGGTTCAGCTGTGCTTTAGTTTGGATCGATCCACAGGGGAGGGCGGTGGAATCGAGATGGATCGATTCAACGCCCGGGATCGCCATCCGACCGCGCGTCCACCATCCAAGAGCAACCACCCATGGCTCAGTCCGTCCGCAACCGCCGACATCTGCTGTCCCACGCCCTCGCCCTGGCCCTGCTGCCGTTTGCCGCTGGCGCACAGGAAGCGGCCCCGTCGCCCACCAAGGATCTTGATGCGGTCACCGTCACCGGTTCGCGCATCAAGCGTGCCAGCGTCGAGGGCCCGGCCCCGGTCAACGTGATCAGCGCCGCACAGATCCAGAAGGAAGGCTTCGTCACCGTCTACGACGCACTGAAGACCCTGACCGAGGCGACCGGCACCGTCGAGGCGGCGTCGCAGTGGGGCTCGCACACCCCCAATGCGAGCGGCCTGAACCTGCGCGGCATGGGCCCCAACCGCAGCCTGCTGCTGATCAATGGCCGCCGCGTGGCCGACTATCCGCTGCCCTATGGCGGCGAGACCAATTTCTCCAACTACAGCAACATTCCGGCGGCGGCGGTCGATCGCATCGAAGTGCTGACTGGCGGCGCCTCGGCGATCTACGGTTCAGACGCCATCGCCGGCGTGGTCAACGTCATCCTCAAGACCAACTACGACGGCGACGAAGTGCGCGTGCGCGGCGGTACCTCCACCGAGGGCGGGCGTGACACCTGGGATCTGTCTTGGGCGGGCGGCAAGACCGGTGACAACTGGAGCGTGACCTACGCCCTGCAGTACACCAAGCGCGATCCGCTGTTCGGCCGTGACCGGCCACAGATGGACGACGCCGACGATGCGCTGTACCCGTCCTGGAACATGGAGCAGCGCAAGGTCGGTTTCCGTCCCACCGCTGGCCTGGCGTTGATCGACCCCAGCAACGGCCAGCGCCTGGCGCCGCCGGACGGCACCTGCGAGAAATTCGCTGGCGAGTACTACACCGCCGACCGCCTGGTCTACAACTACAACGCCAATACGGTGAGCAACACCGGCCGCCTCTGCGGCATGAGCGCCGACTACGCCAACTGGCTGTTGACCGGAGGCTCGGAGAACCTGTCGGGCAACCTGTATGCCACCTTCGATTTCGGCAACGATCTGCAGGCCTGGAGCAACCTGGCGGTATACCGTTCCGAAGCGATCTGGGGCACCAATCCGCCGAGCGTGTCGCTGATCGACGATGCCAACGGTTACTACTGGGATGCCAACCGCAATCGCCCGGTGCTCGGCGTGCGCCAGTTCACCCCGAACGAAGTCGGTGGCCTGGACACGCTGCGCAATACCAACCGCGAGTTGTCGTGGGATATCAGCGCAGGCCTGCGCGGGCGCCTGGCCGATCGCTTCGACTGGAGCGCCACGGTCGGCCGTTCCTACTACCGCGTCGAGGAGCGGCAGAACGTGGTCGACGAGCAGAAGTCGTACGACTTCTTCCTCGGCCCACGGCTGGGCACCACCGGCGATGGCGAGGCGATCTACGCCTTGAACGAGTCGCGCTGGTGGAACCCGATCACCCCGGACCAGTACTGGCAGATGGGCACGGTAGCGAAGAACCGGGCGTCGTCCTACGTCAACCAGGCCTCGGCCGACATCACCGGTGAACTGTTCCAGGGCTGGGCCGGGCCGATCTCGTTCGCCGCGGTAGCCGAAGTGGCCAAGCAGGGTTATCACCTCAGCCCGGACCCGCGCGCGGGCATCGATTTCGATCTGCAGAACGTCGATCGCGGCGGTGGCGAGCGTACCCGCTACTCGGCCGGTGTCGAATTCAAGATCCCGTTGGCCGACAGCCTGATCGCCACCGCGGCGGCACGCTATGACCGGTACGGCAGCTACAAGGCCGACGGCGGCGGCGAAGCGCTGGATATCGGCAGCCAGAAGGAAACCACCTGGAACGCCGGCCTGGAATGGCGGCCGTTCGAGTCGCTGCTGGTGCGCGGTTCCTACGCGACCAGCTTCCACGCGCCGGACATGCACTACCTGCTGGGCCAGGCCAGCAGTTCCGAAGTGCTGACCTACGATCGCCTGCGCTGCATCGAGAGCGGCGCTTATCTGGTCAACAACTGCGGCGTGGGCAATACCGATGTCTGGTACGCGTTCGATGTGAACCGTCGGGGTACGCCGCTGCTGCGCTCGGAAACCGGCGATTCGTGGACGGTCGGCTTCGTGTGGGATGTGCTGCCGAACCTGTCGATGAGCGCTGACTACTGGGCGATCAAGCTGGAAGACATGATCGTCGACGTCGGTGCGGACGAGGTGCTGGCCAGCGAGGCCGGCTGCCTGACCGGCAAGAACATGGACGGCACGCCGTGGGCGAACCCGGCAGGTGAGGCTTACTGCGCCGGCATCCTGGCTCGGGTGAACCGTGACAGCAGCGGCCGGCTGGTGTCGATCGAGCGCGGGCCGTTCAACCTGGCCAGCCGCGAAGTGCGCGGCATCGACCTGAGCGCGCGCTACCGGCTGGAGACCGCCGCATGGGGCAGCTTCCAGCTGGGGGTGAATTACACCAACCAGATCTCGACGAAGGAGCAGCGCTACGCCAACGACCCGAATCCGGAACGCCGCGATCGTGACCTGCGCAGCAAGCTGCGCGCCAGCGTGGCCTGGCAGGGCGGCAACTGGAATGCGAACGTGTATGCCGACCGCATCGGTTCGGTGCCGGGCGTGCGCTACCACTGGGGCACCGACCGCTTGGACAACCCCGGTGGCTGCCTGCCGTTCGCCGATGGTTACGTGCCCAGCGACAGCCCGTCGCTGAACTGCCTGGAACCCGCCACGCGTCCGGATGGATCGGCCAATCCGAACCCGAATGCGGGGCAGCAGACGGCGCGCTATTACGGCCGGGTCGGACCGTTCATTACCTGGAACTTCAACGTCGGCTATCAGGTGACCGAGTTCATGAAGGTCAATCTGTACGTGAACAACGCTTTCAATGCGACCAGCTGGAACCACAAGGACCCGTACAAGGTCGACTACGATTTCGCGCCGACCCGCTTGTTGGGCGCGGTGGGCCGCGAGTTCGCGCTGGAGTATGTGTTCACGTTCTGAGGGAAGGCGGCGCCGGGCATGGCCCGGCGCCAGCCACGATTTGACGGGCAGCCACGCATGGCGTGGCTCTACTGGGCGCGCGCGGGATGGGTGGGTCGTTGGCGGGGTGGGGTGGATTTGACCTTCCCACGATGGCAAGGTCTAGGCTGGTCGCCATCCTCCAGATGGAACCAGGGAAACCAGGCCATGAGCACCTCCAGCCCCACAGCCGTCCACGAGACGGCTTCCACCATCAGCCTGCCGATCGAAGGCATGACCTGCGCCAGCTGTGTTGGCCGCGTTGAAGCGGCCCTGGCCAAGGTCGAGGGGGTCGCCAGCGTGTCGGTCAACCTGGCCACCGAGCGCGCGGACATCCGTTCCTCTGGTCCGGTCGACCGCGATGCGCTGATCCAGGCAGTGGAGAAGGTGGGCTACGAAGTACCCGCCGCGACCACCGAACTGGCCGTGGAAGGGATGACCTGCGCGTCCTGCGTCGGCCGCGTGGAGCGCGCGCTGCTGGCCGTACCGGGCGTCAGCCACGCCAGCGTCAACCTGGCCACCGAGCGTGCGACCGTGCGCGGCGTTGCCGGCATCGATGCACTGGTGGCGGCGATCGACAAGGTTGGATATGCGGCGCGCGCGATCGATGGCGGTACCCAGGTCGACGAGGAAGCGGCGGAAAAGAAGGATGCCGAGCGGGTGGCGCTGAAGCGCGACCTGATCCTGGCCAGCGTGCTGGCGGCCCCGGTGTTCGTATTGGAAATGGGCTCGCACCTGATCCCCGGCATGCACCATTGGGTGATGTCCACGATCGGCATGCAGGCCAGCTGGTACCTGCAGTTCGTGCTGACCACGCTGGTCCTGGCCATTCCCGGCCGGCGTTTCTACCAGAAGGGCTTCCCGGCGCTGCTGCGCCTGGCGCCTGACATGAACTCGCTGGTGGCGGTGGGTACCGCGGCGGCGTTCGGTTATTCGGTGGTGGCCACCTTCATCCCGCGCCTGCTGCCGGCGGGCACCGTGAATGTCTACTACGAAGCGGCGGCAGTGATCGTCGCGCTGATCCTGCTCGGCCGGTTCCTGGAGGTGCGCGCGAAAGGCCGCACCTCGGAGGCGATCAAGCGCCTGGTCAACCTGCAGGCCAAGGTGGCGCACGTCAGCCGCGAAGGGCGCATCGTCGATATCCCGATCAACGAGGTGCTGCTGGGCGATCTGCTGGAAGTGCGTCCGGGCGAGCGCGTGCCGGTGGATGGTGAGGTGACCGATGGTCGCAGCTACGTCGACGAATCGATGATCACCGGCGAGCCGATCCCGGTGGAGAAGTCGCCCGGCAGCAGCGTGGTTGGCGGCACCGTCAACCAGAAGGGTGCGCTGACCCTGCGTGCGACCGCGGTGGGTGGGCAGACCATGCTGGCGCAGATCATCCGTCTGGTTGAACAGGCACAGGGTTCCAAGCTGCCGATCCAGGCCGTGGTCGACAAGGTGACGCTGTGGTTCGTGCCGGCGGTGATGCTGGCGGCCCTGGCCACCTTCCTGGTGTGGCTGATCTTCGGACCGTCGCCGGCGCTGACCTTCGCGATGGTCAACGCGGTGGCCGTGCTGATCATCGCCTGCCCATGCGCGATGGGGCTGGCGACGCCGACCTCGATCATGGTCGGCACCGGCCGCGGCGCCGAGATGGGCGTGCTGTTCCGCAAGGGCGAGGCGCTGCAGCTGTTGAAGGACGCCAAGGTGGTGGCGGTGGACAAGACCGGCACCTTGACCGAAGGTCGCCCGCTGCTGACCGACCTGGAGATCGCCGACGGCTTCGATCGTGCGCAGGTACTGGCGCGGGTGGCGGCGGTGGAGTCGCGCTCGGAGCATCCGATCGCACGCGCCATTGTCGAGGCGGCGACGGAGGAGGGTATCGCGTTGCCGGCGATGGTTGATTTCGAGTCGGTGACCGGCATGGGTGTGCGTGCCACCGTCGACGGTGCGCGGGTGGAAGTGGGTGCCGATCGCTTCATGCGTTCGCTAGGCGTGGACATCGGCATGTTCGCTGCGCTGGCCGACCGCCTCGGCAACGAAGGAAAGTCGCCGCTGTATGCCGCCATCGATGGCCGCCTGGCGGCGATCATCGCCGTCTCAGATCCGATCAAGCCGAGTACGCCGGCCGCCATTGCCGCGCTGCACCAGCTGGGCCTGAAGGTGGCCATGATTACCGGTGACAACGCTGCTACCGCGCAGGCCATCGCCCGCCAGCTCGGCATCGATGAAGTGGTGGCCGAGGTGTTGCCCGAAGGCAAGGTGGAGGCGGTGCGCCGGTTGAAGGCGGCCTACGGGCAGATTGCGTTCGTCGGTGATGGCATCAACGATGCGCCTGCGCTGGCCGAAGCTGATGTGGGCCTGGCCATCGGTACCGGCACCGACGTCGCGGTGGAATCGGCTGACGTGGTGCTGATGTCCGGCAACCTGCAGGGCGTGCCCAACGCCATCGCGCTGTCGAAGGCGACCATCGGCAACATCCGCCAGAACCTGTTCTGGGCCTTCGCCTACAACACCGCGTTGATTCCGGTCGCGGCGGGTGCGCTGTACCCGGTATGGGGCGTGCTGCTGTCGCCGGTGTTCGCCGCCGGTGCCATGGCCCTGTCCAGCGTGTTCGTGCTCGGCAATGCGCTGCGCCTGCGGCGCTTCCAAGCGCCGATGGTCGAGGCGCCCCATGCGGCCCAGTAAAGGAGTGTTGGCATGAACATCGGTGAAGCATCGAAGGCATCCAGCGTGTCGGCCAAGATGATCCGCTACTACGAGCAGATCGGCCTGATTCCGCCAGCTGACCGCACCGGCGCGGGCTATCGCGCCTATTCGCAGGCCGACGTGCACCGGCTGCGTTTCATCCGTCGCGCGCGTGATCTCGGCTTTTCGGTGGCCGAGATCACCGACCTGCTGGGCCTGTGGAACGACACCTCGCGGCACAGCGCCGACGTCAAGCGCCTGGCCGAGCAGCACATCGATGATCTGGAACAGCGCATCGAGAACATGCGGCAGATGGCCGATACGCTGAAATCACTGATCAGCTGCTGCGCCGGCGATGATCGTCCCGAGTGCCCGATCCTGGAGCGGCTGGGGGAAGGCGAGGAGGGCGCTGCGCCGGTGGCGGCGTCCACCGGGGCGGTACGCAGGCGCGCGCGCAGGACCTGACCAGGAAATACGGAAAAGAAAATGCCCGCCCCGGCAGCTGCACGGGGCGGGCACCGTTCAAGCAGTGGGTCAGGCGATCAGGCCGGGCGCGGCGGGAAACCCGCTTCGGTCAGCGCTGCAATGATCTGCGCTTCGCTGGCCGAGGTCTGCACCTGCACGCGGCGGCTGGGCGCGTCGGCCGACACCGTCGCCGCCGGGTCGACCAGCTCGATCGCCTTGGTCACGCTGCGCGCGCAGCCGCCGCAGGTCATGCCTTCCACATGGAATTCCATCTGTAGCTCCTTCGATGCACTTGGGGGTAGAGGCAGTGTGCACCTTGCAACGATGGCAGGGTCAAGGGCTCCCTCGGAAGAGGGCCCACGAAAAACGGCAGCCACCTGTACCAGCGCGGCTGCCGTGGAGGATCGTCCCCGCCCGCAGGCGGGGGTAGTGCCTTAGAACTTCCAGTTCACGCCGAAGTACAGCTGGCGCCCGGCATACAGGTTGGACAGCAGTCGGGCCTGGCTGTCGTTGCCGATGTAGCTGCGCAGCTCGGACTTGGTGGCGTTCAGCACTGCTGCGGTCACGGTCCAGTCCGCAGTGATGTTGTAGGCCACGTTCAGATCCAGTTGGCTGTACGGCTTGGTGTAGGTGGTCAGGCCGTTGTTGAGGCCGCCCACCACTTCGCCACGACGGTTGTACGAGGCACGGGCCAGGAACTTCTCGTTCTCGTAGAACACGGTGACGTTGGCCTGGTTCTTGGCGCTGCCGACCAGCGGCGACGAACCGATCTCTTCGCCATCAAGCACGATCGAGGCCAGGTTGGTGTCGTTGTAGGTGTAGTTGGCCTGGACACCAAAGCCCATGTCGAAGGTGTACTGGCCATACAGCTCCACGCCCTGCGACACGCCGTCGCGGCCGTTGGCTTCGGTGCTGTACTTCTGCACCACCACCGTTTCACCACCGACGCTCATCTGCTGGTCGCGCACGACCGGCACGGTGAAGTTGTCCACGTTCTTGCGGAACAACGCCACGCCTGCAACCGAACCCGGCTTGAAGTACCACTCCAGGCCAAGGTCGAACTGCACCGCCTTGAACGGCTCCAGTGCCTTGTTGCTGCCCGAGCCGTACCAGCCGGGGGTGTCGGTGCCGCCAGCGACCCGACGATCATTGCTGTATTCCTGACTGATGTACTGCAGGCCGCCCGGATAGGCGATGCTGGTGTAGCCCGGGCGCGCGATTACCTTCGACGCGGCACCGCGCAGCACCAGGTTGTCGGTGATGTCCCAGGCGATGTTGAAGCTCGGGAGGAAGTCCGTATAGGTCTTTTCCAGCGAGCTGAGGGTATAGACCTTGTCGCGCACCTGGTTGTCCGGCAGACGCACGAAGCCGCCCTGGCAACGCAGGTTCGGATCGGCAGCCGGGTCATCGCAGCTCATCGGTGCGCCGCTGGCGTTGTCCACGAAGTAGTCGTTGAAGCGCTCGACCGAATCGCTGGACTGCGCGAACTGCTTGGTGCGCACCACGCGCACGCCAACGTTGCCGCGTACGCGCTCGGTACGGAAGTTGGCCTGGAAGTAACCGGAGTAGATCTTCTCGTTGACGTCGTAGACGAAGTCTTCCTCGGTACGGTTATGCGAGCCGCCGTAGGTCTGGTTGAGGTAATCGATGTAGGCCGGGTAGTTGATGCCGGGGAACACGTTGGCATTGAAGCCACCGGCGATGTTGCTGATCGGGTTGGACAGGAAGAAGCCCGGCTGCGCATTGCCTGCGGTCGGATCGCAACCGGCCTGGTAACGATTGTTGTCATAGTCGGCCGGGTCCAGGCCCTGGCAGACCCAGTAGGTGTTGCCGGTATTGCGGTGCACCTGGCCGTCGCGGTACTTGGCGCCGAACTGGATGGAATCCAGCCAGCCGGCTTCGAACATCTTGGTGACGTCGGCCTGGAAGTAGTTCTGCTTGACCTCGGTCTGCATCCACGACGAATCGGTGGAGCCGGTATCGACCTCGGCGATGCCAGCCATCAGCTGCTGCTGGATGTCCGGCGAGACGGTCAGCGACGGCGTGCCGGTCAGGTCCCATGCGGTGTACTGGTTGCCGGCCTGCCACTGGTCACCGACCTTGCGGCGGGGCTTGGCCGACATGCGGAAATTCATCGACGGGCCACCCTTGGACCAGGTGCGGCCGCCGGTGAAGCTGGCCTTCCACAGCGGGCTGATGTCCCAGTCGACGGTCAGATCGGCCGTCTGCGAAAGCGCCTTTTCCTTGCTGTAGCCACCGGTCAGCTGCGGAGTGGGGATGGTGCAGTCATCCGGACCCCAGCCCCCCGGCGGCAGGCCAGCTGCGGCGGCCTGGTCTTCGCTGCAGTAATAGGTCTTGCCGGCAAGCTTCTCGTACTGCGCGCCGGTGACGATGCTGCCACTGGGATCGAAGCTCAGCCCGTTGAGCAGGCGCCCACCGGCCCAGTTGCCATCGCCGTTGTAGCGGGCCAGGTTCCACTCCGGCACCTTCAGCATGTTCTGGGTGTAGTCACCCTGCAGTTCGAAGCGGAAGTAGTTCGCGGTCAGGGTCAGGTTGTCGATCGGCTTGAACTGGAAAGTCAGCTGGCCGCCCTTGCGCTCGCGCTTCTCTTCCTTCACCGCGAAGTTCACCGAGGTCGGCATGAAGAATTCGCTGTAGTTCGTGCCGGTCTGGTTGTTGAAACCGGATTGGCCCCACCAGTAGTGGATGCCATCCTGTTCCAGCAGGTTGCCGTTGGCATCACGGGCGGTGGTGTTGTTGCCGTACCACTGGTAGTCCTCGGTGCTGGTCTCCATGGTGCGGGTGGTGCGCTTCTGCTGGGTCACGCCGACCAGCACGCCGAAGCGCTCGTCCTTGCTGTGCCAGGAATACAGCGCCGACACCTGCGGATCGACGTCGTGGCTGGTATCGGACGAAGTGCCTTCCAGGTTGACGTAGCCGGAATTGGCTTCCATCTCCAGCGGTCGGCGGGTGTGCAGGATGACCGTGCCGCCGATGCCGCCTTCGTCGATGCGCGCCTCCGGCGACTTGAACAGCTCGGCGCTGGACAGCATGTTCGACGGCAGCAGGGTGTAGTTGAACGAGCGGGTAGCTTCGTTGTTGGTTTCCGACGAGGCGACATAGTTGCCGTTCAACTGGGTCAGGGTCAGGTCGGGCGCGAGGCCGCGCACGCTGACCGACTTGCCTTCGCCACCGCTGCGGGTGATGACCACGCCGGGCACGCGCTGCAGCGCATCGGCCACGTTCTTGTCGGGGAACTTGCCAACGTCCTCGGCGGTGATCACTTCGACCACGGCGTTGGCGTCGCGCTTCTGCTGCAGGCTCTTTTCGATCGCGTAGCGATAGCCGGTGACCTGGACGCTGTCCAGGGTGGTGGCGTCCTGCGTGCTGGTCGTTGCTGACGCCTGCTGGGCGGAAGCGCCAAGCGGGGCGACGGCGGCGGCCAGGGCCAGCGCGATGGCCAGCGACAACGCGTCGTGGCCCTGCGTACGTGTTGAATGCTTCATTGCCATCTCTCCCTCTCTCCTGGATTGATCCGGTGACTGACTGACGCGGAAACTTGAATCGATCTAATTCGTGATGCCGATCTTGCCTTCGCCCTGCAGATGCGACGAGCGCCTGGCAGATGGCCTGACACGTCCTGTCCTGCTCCCCAACTCCCGGGCCATCGCGATGTCGTCTTGGATCGATCTAAGCGATGGGCGGGGCGATTTTTAGCACGGCCAAGGCGCCGACGCATGTTGCTGCGCAATATGGCAGCGACGTGTCGTGCAAATGACCCTTTGCGCAAAAACGCTGTAAGCGTTTACATGCGCAGACGGGGTGGGCCGGCCGGGCTGCGCCCGGCACCCGCAGAGGCCTTCAGGCCAGGGCAACAGCACAGCAACTGCAACAGCAACAGCTGGTTTCCTGCGGGATGGCGGGGTGGGTCCGGTTGCGGGGGACGCTGCAAGTACGTCCCTGTAAGCTCGGTCGCGCCATCCATGGCGCTCACGCCCCCGCAACCGGACCCACCCCACCTTCGACAGATTTCCGCGATTTGTCGGAATGGCATGGCGTGGTCCTGGTGGGTGTCGACCTTGGTCGACACGTGGATCCATGCCATGCATGGATGAAAGCCATTCGATGATTTCGAAATCGGTAGGAATATCCATCCGCGCACGGCGTGGATCTACCAGATCTCGGGAAACTGTCAGGGGTGGGGCGGTATGGGCAGGCAGGACCGTTGGCGCCATGGATGGCGCCATCGAGCCCCCATGGATGGGTCTACGGCGTGTCCTGCCTGCCCATACCGCCCCGCCCAGCTCGGTAGCCCGCCGTTGCTGTTGCTGTTTTCTTGGCTTGAAGGCCTCTACGGGTGCCGGGCGCAGCCCGGCCGAAGCCCCCCGCTCATGCTGCGCCGCAGAATGCATTGGGCGAAATTCCCATGCTCTACTTGAATCGATCTAAATCCGCCGGGGTGCGGATTTGTACCGATGGAAACGAGGGCTCGGCCTGTGCGGCCGGTTCTTCGCTGCCGCCCTGCCGCCAAGGAGTCCTGCCCGTGACCAGGTTGTCCCGCCGTCGTCCCGCCCGCCGCCTGTCGGCATTGTCCCATCGGCCCCTGGCCCGCATCGCCTGCCTGCTGGCACTCGCGGTGACGCCCTGGCTGCAGGCCGCACCGGCCGCGCTGGAGCGCGAGGTCAATACCTTCATCGGCAGCAAGGATGACGGCAATACCTTCCCCGGTGCCTCGGCACCGTTCGGCCTGATCCAGGTCAGCCCGATCGGCAGCCACTATTCGGGCTGGCGCTACGACGACGAGAAGATCCGCGGCTTCGGCCACTCCTTCCTGTCCGGCGCCGGTTGCTGGGAGCAGGGTGGGCAGGTCTCGGTGCTGCCGGTGACCGGTTCGATCGGCCCGGGCGGCGACTTCGATACCGCCGATGCGAAAGCCTTCAATCACAAGACCTATGCGTCGGCCTACAGCCACGACGGTGAGATCGGCCAGGCCGGCTACTACAAGGTGCGCCTGACCAGCTACGGCGGCATCGACGCAGAAGCGACCGCGCGCACCCGCGCAGCTGCCGAGCGTTACACCTTCAGCCAGCGCCAGGGCGACGGCCACGTGCTGGTGAATGTCGGTCAGGCCAACGAGCGCCACTCGGTGATCGGCAGCGTGGTCGATGTGGTGGGTGACCGCGTGGTGGAAGGCAAGCTGGTCACCAAGAGCTTCTGCGGTGGACATCAGTACACCACCTGGTTCCGCATTGAGTTCGACCGCCCGTTCAAGGCGCATGGCACCTGGGGCGAGGGCGGCGGCCTGCCGGGCGCGCGCCACAGCATGGAAGGCGAGCAGAAGCCGAATGGCGCGTGGCTCAGCTTCGACCTGGCCAAGGGCCAGTCGGTCACCGCCGTCAGCGCGATTTCGCATGTGGATGCCGAAGGTGCGCGCACCAACCTGCGCGCCGAGGGCATGCAGGGCGGGGCGCTGCTGGGCTTCGAACGCATGCGCGCGCTGTCGCAGCAATCGTGGCGGGAGCAGCTGGCACGCGTGCGCGTGCAGGGCGGCAATGGCGATGACCGCACCGTGTTCTACAGCGCGCTGTACCACGCGCTGCTGCAGCCGCTCACCGGCAGCGATGCCGACGGCCGTTACCGCGGCTACGACGATGGCGTCCATCGCGCCGATGGCTGGACCTACTACGAGTACTTCTCGCTGTGGGACACCTACCGTGCACAGAACCAGTGGCTGGCACTGACGCGCCCGGACGTGGCGCGCGACATCGGCCGCAGCCTGCTGGCGATCGATGAGCAGGGCGGCTGGCTGCCGCGCTGGGGCTATGCCAACTTCGAGACCAACATCATGACCGGCGATCCGGTCACCCCCTTCATGGTCGACCTGTGGCGCTTCGGTGCACTCAAGGGCCGCGAAGGGCAGGCATGGGATGCGTTGCGCCGCAATGCGTTCGGTACGCCGCCGCTGAACTCGCGTGCTGCCGGTCGCTCCGGCAACCCGACCTATCTGGACAAGGGCTACGTGGTCTACGACCGCGCGTTCCCGTCCAAGGGCATGGACGTCGATCCGCACCACGGCGGTTCGGCCACCTTGGAATACGCGCTGGCCGACTGTGCGCTTTCGCAGATGGCCGATGGCCTCGGCCATGCGCAGGACGCGGCGACGCTGCGTGAGCGCGGCCGCAACTGGCGCAAGGTGTGGGACCCGCAGGTGCGCGACGCCGAGACCGGCTTCACCGGCTTCCCGCGCCCGCGTACCGAAGATGGCCAGTGGTACACGCCGGCCGATGGCCACTACAACCCGCGCTCGCATCACGGTTTCCATGAAGGCACGGCGTGGCAGTACCAGTGGCTGGCGCAGCAGGACGTGCCGGGCCTGGTCGAAGCGATGGACGGCCGCGAACAGGCCGGCCGCCGCCTGGATGCTTTCTTCGCCATGGATGCTCTGCAGGCCGACCCCCTCAATGCCGCCCGCAAGGAGTGGGTGGTCGGGCCGTACAGCTATTACAACCAGTTCCGCTACAACCCGAACAACGAACCGGACCTGCACTCGCCGTGGCTGTACACGCTGATCGGCCAGCCGTGGAAGACCGCCGCCGTGGTGCGCGCCGCGCAGCAGCTGTTCACCAATGCGCCCAACGGCGTGACCGGCAACGATGACCTCGGCACGATGTCGGCCTGGTACCTGTTCAGTGCGATCGGCGTGTACCCGGCGGTGCCGGGCAGCGGCGAGTTCCTGCTGCATACGCCGCGCTTTGCCAAGGTCGAGGTCGAGTTGGGCAATGGCCGCACCCTGCGCATCGAGGCACCTGGCGCCGATGGCCGCCGCCTGCAGTACGTGCAGGGCGTGCAGGTCGACGGCCAGGCACATGCCCCGGTATGGCTGGGCTGGAGCCAGCTGCAGCAGGGCCCGAAGCTGCGCTTCGCGCTTGACGGGCGGGCGCCGACCGAGGGCTGGGGCACGGCGGTCAAGGACCTGCCGGTGTCCTGGTGCGCGGCACCGGGCAGCCAGCTGCACTGAGCCGGGCTGTGCCGTTCGAGGCAACCCAGCGAACGGCACGGCACGACAGGGCCGCGATCCATTAGGCTTGAGCATCCATCGGAGTGCGGGAAGACGATGAACGACAACAGCGACAGTTCCAGCAAGCGTTCCGGCAAGGCGGTGACGGTGACCGACATCGCCCGTGCCATCGGCGTTTCGCGCGCGACCGTGTCGCTGGTGCTGCGTGGCAGTCCGCTGGTCAACGTCGATACCCGCGCCCGGGTCGAGGCTGAGCTGCGCCGCCAGCGTTACGTCTACAACCGCGCTGCAGCGAACCTGCGGCGGCGCACGTCCTCCAGCATCGCCCTGGTCATCAACGATCTGTCCAACCCGTTCTTCGCCGAATTCGCTTCGGGTGTGGACGAGGCACTGGGCGGGCGCGGCTACGTGACCCTGCTCGGCAGTACCGGCGAGTCGCCCGAGCGGCAGCAGGCGGTGCTGTCCACGCTGATGGAACACACGCCTGCGGGCCTGATCCTGTCGCCGGCCGAGGGCAGCGATGCCACGCTGCTGCGGCAGGTACTGGGCGCCAACGCCAACGTACTGCTGTTCAACCGCGAACTGGAAGGCGCCGACTGGGACTTCCTGACCCTGGACAACCAGCATGGCGCCTACCTGGCCACCCGCCACCTGATCGAGCGCGGCCATCGCCAGATCGCGTTCTTCGGTGGCCACGCGGCATCGAGTTCCTGCCACCAGCGTCGTGCCGGTTTCCAGCAGGCACTGGCCGAAGCCGGGCTGGCATTGCCGCCCGGCTGGATGATCGAATCTGCACCCAACCGCCTGGAAGCGGCCGCGCGTACCGATGAACTGTTCGTCGACGGCCATCGGCCAAGCGCAGCGGTCTGCTACAACGACACCGTCGCGCTGGGGCTGATGCTGGGCCTGAACTCGCGCGGCATCCGTCCCGGCGGTGACTTCGCGGTAACCGGCTTCGACGATATTTCCGAAGCGTCGGTTGCCGTGCCGCCGTTGACCACCCTGACGGCCGACCCACGCGAACGCGGGCGGCAGGCGGCATCCCTGCTGCTGCAGCGGCTGGAGGAACCGGATGCGCCACCACGGCGCACGGTGGCCCCGGTACAGTTGCGCATCCGCGAAAGCAGCGCCGCACGTCCGAATTGAATTGATGCTTCGCTACTGAACTGATTGCACCCTTCCACGCACCAACGACCTTTCGCGCATCGAGGCGCGTACCGCATGCCGATCTCCGCAACGCCCCGCCCATCGGGTTCCCCGGGCAACCAGCCTGCCGTCACCAACGGCAAGGCGCTGGCCGTGGTCACCACCATCTTCTTCATGTGGGGCTTCCTGACCTGCCTCAACGACATCCTGATTCCGCATCTGAAGGCGGTGTTCGAGCTGAACTACGCCAAGGCAATGCTGGTGCAGTTCACCTTCTTCGGCACCTACTTCCTGATGTCGTTGCCGGCCGGGCGGCTTGTGGCAGCGCTGGGCTACAAGAAGGGCATCGTGGCCGGCCTGGTGATCGCCGGTATCGGCGCGTTGGGCTTCTGGCCGGCCGCTGAGCTGCGCGTCTATGGCGCCTTCCTCGGTGCACTGTTCGTGCTGGCCACCGGCATCACCGTGCTGCAGGTGGCGGCCAACCCGTATGTCGCGCTGCTTGGGCCGGAACAGACCAGTTCCAGCCGCCTGACCCTGGCGCAGGCGCTGAACTCGCTGGGTACGGCCATCGCGCCGATCTTCGGCGGCATGCTGATCCTGTCCAATACGGCCATGAGCGGCGAGCAGATCGCCGCGCTGCCGGCCGCCGAGCAGCTCGCCTACCGTACCGCCGAGGCACACGCAGTGCAGGGCCCTTACGTCGGCCTGGCCGTGGCGCTGGTGCTGCTGGCCCTGTTCGTGTTCCTGTTCCGCCTGCCGGCGTTGAACGACACCACCGAGCAGGCTGACCACGGGCATCAGCACAGCTATCTGGATGCGCTGCGCAAGCGCCACCTGCTGCTGGGCGTGCTCGGCATCTTCTTCTACGTCGGCGCCGAAGTGTCGATCGGCAGCTTCCTGGTCAACTATCTGTCGATGCCCACCATCGGCGGCTTCAGCGAGCAGGAAGCCACCCACTATGTGTCGGCCTACTGGACGATGGCGATGATCGGTCGCTTCGCCGGTTCGGCGCTGCTGGCGCGCTTCTCGCCGAGCCGCCTGCTGGCGATCTTCGCGCTGGTCAACGTGGGCCTGCTGACGCTGACCATGATGACCTCCGGCAATGTCGCGCTGTACTCGGTGGTGGCGATCGGCCTGTTCAATTCGATCATGTTCCCGACCATCTTCGCGCTCAGCATCGAGCGCCTGGGCCCGCTGACCAGCAAGGGTTCGAGCCTGCTGATCATGGCCATCGTCGGTGGCGCCGTGGTGCCTTACCTGCAGGGCGTCCTGGCTGACCACATCGGCGTGCAGGCCAGCTTCATCCTGCCGCTGCTGTGCTACGGCTACATCATTTTCTACGGACTGGTCGGCGCCCGCGCGCCGGCTGCCGGCACGCAGGGAGGCTGAGTCGAAAATGGGTTCCATCGTCTGCTTCGGCGAAATTTTGATCGATCTACTAGCGCAGCCGCCGGCCTCGGCCGATACCCCGCGCGCGTTCCTGCAGTACGCCGGAGGTGCACCGGCCAACGTCGCGGTGGCCGCCGCGCGGCTGGGTGCGAAGACACAGTTCGTCGGCATGCTCGGCCGCGACATGTTCGGCGACTTCCTGGCGGAGAGCCTGAGCGAACACGGCGTCGGCACCGACTACATCGTGCGTACCGACGCGGCCAAAACCGCGCTGGCCTTCGTTGCACTGGACGCGGGCGGCGAACGCAGCTTCAGCTTCTACCGTCCGCCTGCCGCCGACCTGCTGTTCCGTGACAGCGATTTCCAGGCCGGCTGCTTCGATGGCGCGCAGTGTTTCCACGTCTGTTCCAACAGCCTGACCGAAGCGGACATCGCCGAAGCGACGTTCGCCGGCATGGATCGCGCGCGCGCGGCCGGTGCGGTGGTCAGCCTGGATCTCAACCTGCGTCCGGCGCTGTGGCCGGCCGATGTCGACCCGACACCGCGCCTGTGGCAGGCGCTGGAACGCGCCGACCTGGTCAAGCTGTCGCGCGAGGAACTGGATTATCTGGCCGCCCCGCTGGGCGATGACGGCGAGGCGCTGGTGCTGCGTCGCCTGCTGGCCGCGCAGGCACGCTGGGTGATCATCACCGACGGCGCCGCCACGCTGCATTGGTATACCCGTGAAACGCAGGGCAAGGTCAGCAGTTTCCGCGTCGCCACCGTGGACACCACCGCTGCCGGTGATGCCTTCGTCGGCGGCGTGCTGGTTGGCCTGCTGGAGCGGGGTGGGGCAGGTGCGGGCTTTGCCGCGTTCTGCCAGGACCCGCAGGCGATCGCCGCCACGCTGCGCTTCGGCGCCGCCGTTGGCGCACTGGCGGTGACCCGCAAGGGCGCGTTCGCTGCAATGCCCTCGTTCGATGAAGTGCAGCAGCTGCTGCAGCTACAGGATCTCCCCGCATGAGCACCTCGCCCGATTTCCGTTCCCCCGCGTTCCTGCGCGCCCACATCGCCGATACGATGGCGTTCTACCATCCGCGCTGCATCGATCCGAAGGGCGGCTTCTTCCATTACTTCCGTGACGACGGCAGCATCTACGATGCCAGCCATCGTCATCTGGTGAGCAGCACCCGCTTCGTCTTCAACTACGCCATGGCCTACCGCGAGTTCGGAAATGCCGAGTATCGCGATGCGGTCGAGCACGGCGTGCGCTACCTGCGCGAGGTTCACCGCAACCCGGCCACCGGCGGCTACGCCTGGACCCTGCGTGATGGTGTGGTCGAGGACGACATGAACCACTGCTACGGCGTGGCCTTCGTGCTGCTCGCCTACAGCTGTGCGTTGAAAGCGGGCATCGAAGAAGCCCGCACGTGGATGGACGAAACTTGGCAGCTGCTGCAGGCGCGCTTCTGGGAAGCCGAGCATGGCCTGTACAGGGACGAGGCCGACGGCCAGTGGAACTTCACCGGCTACCGCGGCCAGAACGCCAACATGCACATGTGCGAGGCGATGCTGGCCGCGTTCGAGGCCAGTGGCGAGCAGCGCTATGTCGAGCGCGCGCTGCAGTTGGCCGACAACATGACCCGCCGCCAGGCGGCAAAGGCCGGCGGTCTGGTCTGGGAACACTACGACGTCAACTGGAACATCGACTGGGACTACAACCTGGACGATCCCAAGCATCTGTTCCGGCCGTGGGGCTTCCAGCCGGGGCACCAGACCGAGTGGGCCAAGCTGCTGCTGATCCTGGACCGACACGTGCAGGCCGACTGGCTGGTGCCGACCGCGCAGCATCTGTTCGATGTGGCCGTGGAGCGCAGCTGGGACGAGGCGCGAGGCGGCCTGTACTACGGCTTCGCCCCGGAGTCGCGCCGGCAGCCGGGCATGGACGGCGCGCCGATCGGCGGCGACAGTTTCGTCTGCGACGACGACAAGTATTTCTGGGTGCAGGCCGAGACCCTGGCCACCGCCGCGCTGATGGCCGCACGCACCGGCGATGACCGCTATTGGCAGTGGTACGACCGTATCTGGGCGTACTCGTGGGAGCACTTCGTCGACCATCGATACGGCGCATGGTTCCGCATCCTCGACGCCGACAACCGCAAGTACAGCGATGAGAAGAGCCCGGCCGGCAAGGTGGATTACCACACCATGGGTGCCTGCTACGAAGTGCTGAACGTCGTGCGTTGAGGTCTGCCGCGCTGCGCGCTCGCCGGACGTGGCCCGGCGCTACCGTGGCGTGTGGCATTGGTAGCGCCGGGTCATGCCCGGCGGAAAAACAGGAGTATCACGTGCATCGCATTTCCAACGCTGTCCGTCTGCTGCTGTTGATGATCGCCCTTGGCGCCTTCCCCGCAGGCGCCGCACCGCTGCAGGCGCAATGGGAGTTCCGGCTGCTGCCCGGCGACGCGCAGGGCGCGGCCCATCCTGGCCTGCAGCAGTGGCGCGCGGCCACGGTGCCAGGCAGCGTGCATACCGATCTGCTGGCGCATGAGCTGATCCGCGATCCCTACGTCGGTGCGCCCGAAGCCGAGCTGCAGTGGATCGGTCTGGCCGACTGGGAGTACCGAGCCCGTTTCGATGTGGACGCTGCCAGCTTGGCAAAGGCCCATGCCGAGCTGCGCTTCGACGGCCTGGACACCTATGCCGAGGTGACGCTCAACGGCAAGCCGCTGCTGCGCGCCGACAATGCCCACCGCACCTGGCGCGCCCGCGTCGAAGGTCGCCTGCGTGCGAAGGGCAATGAACTGCAGATCGTGTTCCGTTCGCCGATCCGCACACTGCTGCCCGGCGTGCAGGCGATGCCGCACAGGATTGCCGGCAACTATCCTTCGCCCTACGGCGATGAACCCAAGGACGCAATGGTCGGCAACTTCGCGCGCAAGCCGGCATACCACTTCGGGTGGGATTGGGGCCCGCGCTACGTCACTGCCGGCGTCTGGCGGGGCGTGGACCTGCAGGCATGGGATGCGCATCGGTTGACCGACCTGGCCGTACGCACTGATGCGCTTGATGCAGAAAAGGCAAAGCTGGCCGTAGTGCTGCAGGTGGAGCAGGACGCGGTCGCCGGTCCGGTTTCGGTGGACGTTGAAGTGCGGGATCCCGACGGCCGCAGCGTCGCACGGGTGCAGCGCACGGTCGAACTGAAGCCCGGCCGGAACAGCGTGGAGGTGCCGGTTGAACTGGCCAAACCGCGGCGCTGGTGGCCGGTCGGCCATGGTGCGCAGGACCGCTACACCGTGCAGGCGCACCTGGACGGCAGTGCCGATCCGGTGCTGGCACGCGAACAGCGCATTGGCCTGCGCACCGTCGAACTGCGCCGCGAGCAGGACGACAAGGGAGGACAGGGCTTCGCCTTCGTCATCAACGGGGTGCCGATCTTCGCCAAGGGTGCGAACGTGATCCCCTTCGACGCCTTCCCCGCGCGCGTGGATGCTGCGCGCCTGCGCCAGGTACTGGTCGCCGCGCGCGATGCCAACATGAACATGCTGCGCAACTGGGGCGGCGGCTACTACGAGGACGATGCGTTCTTCGAAATCGCCGACGAACTGGGCCTGCTGGTCTGGCAGGACTTCATGTTCGGCGGTGGCATGCAGCCGGGTTACGACCCGGCATTCCGCGCCAGCGTGGTGGCCGAGGCGCGCGACAACGTGCGCCGGCTGCGCCACCATTCCAGCATCGTGCTGTGGTGTGGCAACAACGAGGAAGAGACTGCGTGGAAGGACTGGGGCCACGGCCGCGACCTGAAGTCCGCCGATCCGGCGTTCGCAGCGAAGGTCTGGCAGGGCTACGTTGACCTGTTCGGCAACGACCTGCGCCAGGTGGTGAGCGAAGATGGGTTGGGCGTGCCGTACTGGTCCAGTTCGCCCAGCAACGACCTGGACGAGAAGGCCAACGACTCCACCCGTGGCGACAAGCATTACTGGCAGGTGTGGGGCAATCCGGCATTGCCGGTGCAGGCGTATCTGCGCGAGACCCCGCGCTTCATGTCCGAGTACGGCCTGCAGGCCTGGCCAGCGGTGGCGACGGTGGACCAGATTGCCACCCGTGCCGAACAGCGCATCGACAGCCCGGTGATCCGTGCGCACCAGAAGTTCATGGCCGGCGAGGGCAATACACGCCTGCTGCACTACATCGAGCTGGGCTACGGCACGCCGAAGGACTTCGAGGACTTCGTCTACCTGAGCCAGGTGATGCAGGCCGATGGCATCGCCCTGGCGGCGCTGCACCATCGCGCTTCGCGGCCCTACACGATGGGCTCGCTGTACTGGCAGCTCAACGATGTCTGGCCGGGAGCATCGTGGTCGAGCGTGGACTACTTCGGTCGCTGGAAGGCGCTGCACTATGCCGCGCGGCGCTTCTTCGCGCCGGTTACGGTGGCCGCACTGCGCGATGAAGGCAGTACGCGCGTGCGCCTGATCAACGATGGTGCCGCGCTGGATGCGCGTTGGCGCCTGCGGGTGATGGACGTGGAGGGCAAGGTGCTGCGCCGTCGCGAGCAGGCGGTGACCCTGGCTGCCGCCGGGGTGACCGATATCGGCACCTACGCGGATGCCGAGCTGCTGGCCGGCGCTGATCCGGCGCGGACGGTGGCGGTGTTCGAACTGCTGCAGGATGGCAAGGTGACGGCGCGGCAGGTGGTCGGCTTCGTCGAAGCCAAGGACCAGGTGCTGCCACGCCAGCAGCTGACATCAACCCTGGCGATCGATGGTGACCACTATCGCCTGCGGCTGCACAGCGCTGCGCTGGTGCGCGCAGCCTGGATCGATTTCGGCGCGCTCGACGTGCAGGTGGAAGACAACCTGCTGGACCTGCTGCCGGGCGAAACCCGCGACATCGCCGTGCGTGGCCCGGTGGATCTGGCTGCGCTGCACGAGGCGTTGAAGGTGAAGACCCTCAACGACCGTTGAGAGAGGCGCCCTGGTAGGTGCCAACCTTGGTTGGCACGCTTTGGGCGGGCATTACGAATGCCAACCGAGGTTGGCATCTACCAAAGGCGGTTTCCCGCAGCGTACCCCGGTAGCGCCGGGCCATGCCCGGCGAGCGCAGCGGATAGCTGTTAGAACTGGATCTGCTGGAAGTTCTCGACGCGATCATGGCCGTTGGCGGCGTCGCCGATGCGCGGCATCGGGTAGTCGTCCAGGCGATCGATCAGGCGTGTCTGCAGTCCGGCTTCGCGGGCGGCGTCCAGTTCCTCGACCACGTCGGACAGGAACAGGATCTCGCCAGCCGGGACGCCGATGGCCTGCACGATGTGGCGGTAGCTGTCAGCCTCGCGCTTGCCGCCCACTTCGGTATCGAACCAGCCCGACACCAGCGGACTCAGGTCACCGGCGTCGCTGAAGCCGAAGAACAGCTTCTGCGCCGGCACCGAGCCGGAGGAGTACACATACAGCGGCAGGCCCGAGGCGTGCCAACCCTTCAACACCGGCGCTACCTCCGGGTAGAAGTGCGCGGTGTAGTCACCACGACGGTAGCCCGCGTCCCAGATCAGCCCCTGCAGGGCCTTCAGTGCGGTGTGCTTGCGGTCCTGGTCGATCCAGCCCTGTAGCGTCTCGGCCACCAGGCTGTCCTGGCAGGCGCCGCCGAGCTCGGTGGCAACCGCGTCCAGCCAGCGACGCACCTCCGGCTGTTGGCCATGTTCGGCGACGAAGCCGGGCAGCGCCTGGCGTGCGTACGGGAACAGCACGTTCTTGACGAACGAGATGCTGCTGGTGGTGCCTTCGATGTCGGTCAGGATGACGCGGGGCTGCATTGATCAGGACGCCTGGGTCGGAATGTAACGGGGGAATTTCTGCGCGATGTCGGTGCCGGTGAAGTGACCGACCCAGCCATCCGGCTCGGTGAAGAAGCGGATCGCCACGAAGCTGGGCTCATCGCCCATGTCGAACCAGTGGGTGGTGCCGTCGGGCACGGCAATCAGGTCGTCCTTCACGCACTCGATCTCGTAGACCTTGTCGCCCACGTGCAGGGTGAACAGCCCCGAGCCGGCGACGAAGAAGCGTACTTCGTCTTCCTTGTGGAAGTGTTCGTCGAGGAATTTCTTCCTCAGCTCGGCGCGGTTCGGGTTGTCGGGGGCGATCGAGGCCACGTCCACGCTCTTGAAGCCGCGTTCGGCAACCAAGCGGTCGATGTCGGCGCGGTAGGCGGCGAACACTTCGTCCTGGCTTGCGCCCGGGGCGACCGGCGCGGTGGCCTGCCAGCGCTCAAAGGTGACGCCGATCTTCTGCAGTTCGGCAGCGATGATCGCGCCGTCCTGGGTGTCCAGCAGCGGCGATTCGGGATGGGTATCGTCGTAGATGCGCAGTCGGCTCATGGCGGCAGCTTGAACGTCTCGGGGAAGGACAGGGTAGCAGGGTGGCATTGATGGCCTGATTCCAGAACGGCATCTGGCCGTGCCGGAAACTTCAGCGGCGCAGCTTGCGCAGCTCCAACTCGCAGTGCAGCAGGAATTCGAACGCTTCCATGTGCCGCCGTGCCTCGGCCATGTCGCGGCCCCAGGCGTACAGGCCATGGCCGTCGATCAGGTAGCCCCAGAGGGTCTGCGTGTCGAGCAGGGCGTCGACCTGGGCCGACAGCACGTCCATGTCCTGCGTGTTGGCAAACACCGGGATGTCGATGGCCATCTCGTGGGTGCTGTTGCCGGCGAAGGCCTTCAGAAGTTCGTAGCCTTCCACCCGGATATGGCCCTGCGGTGCATACAGGCGCGAGGCGATGGTCTGCACCGGCGAATGGGTATGCAGCACGCAGCCGATCTCCGGGAAGCGGCGATACAGCTGGGTATGCAGCAGGGTTTCGGCAGACGGGCGCAGCGGGCGGCCGACGGCCTTGCCATCGAAGTCCACGACCATGATGTCGTCTTCGATCAGACGGCCTTTGTCCTTGCCGGAGACGGTGATCGCGGCGTGGCGGTCATCCAGGCGGTGGGAGAAGTTGCTGCTGGTGGCCGGGGTCCAGCCGGCCTGGGCCAGTTCGCGGACGTTGCCGATCAGCAGCTGGGCCAGTTCGCTCAGGCGCGCGGTGTCGTAGGGGAAGGTGGGGGTGTCCATGGGGGCGATTTTACTGGATTCGGCCAACGGCTGAGCCCCTCGTGGCTGGTCGCGTAGAGCGGTTCATGGGGTGGGCGGGGCGAGTGGGCCGTGCAGGGGACGCTGCAAGTACGTCCCTGTAAGCTCGATGGCGCCACCCATGGCGCCAACGCCCCTGCACAGCCCACCCGCCCCGCCCCTGACAGGTTCCTGCGGGCGGCCAGCCACGGATTGAAGAAAGAAGGGCAGAAGCGGGTCGCTTCGCTGCGCGTGCTCGGAGCGGAGCATGGCTCCGCTCTGCAGTAGATTCGTCCCCGAACATTCATTTCCCGGAACGCTTCATCCACGCATGGCGTGGATCTACTGGGCGCGCCAGGACGCTGTCGGGGGCGGGGAGGGGTGAGATTGCGGGGGCGTGAGCCGCATGGATGCGGCGATCGAGCTTACAGGGACGTACTTGCAGCGTCCCCCGCAATCTCACCCCTCCCCGCCAAACCCTCAGACCCGCTGTTGCTGTTGCCCCAGCGGGTGCAGGGCCGCAGGCCCTGCAATGCAGAAAACCTTACTTCCCCCGCAGGCGGCTGTGTTTGAACCCGTAGAAGAAGTAGATCACGAAGCCGACAAACGTCCACACGCCCATCAGCATCCAGTTGTGCAGCGTCATCGCCGACAACAGCGCCAGGCAGCTGATCACGCCCAGGCTGCAGACCAGCCACGCACCCGGAATGCGGAACGGGCGGGGCAGGTCCGGCTGCGTGCGGCGCAGGATCAGTACGCCGGCGCAGACCGCCGCGAAGGCGATCAGCGTGCCCATCGAGGTCAGCTCGCCGAGGATGTCCAGCGGGAACAGCGCCGCCAGCAGGGCGATGCCGATGCCGGTGATGACGGTGTTGATATGCGGCGTGCGGTACTTCGGGTGGATCTTGGTGAACACCGGCGGCAACAGGCCGTCGCGGCCCATGATCATGAAAATGCGCGGCTGGCCGATGATCATCACCAGCACCACCGACGACAGGCCGATCAACGCACCGATTTCCACCACCACGCGCAACCAGCCCAGCTGCGGATGCGCGGCCACAGCGGTCACCACCGGCTCATCGGTGCCCAGCAGCTGGTAGGGCACCAGGCCGGTCATGACCGCGGCCATCGCGATGTACAGCACCGTGCAGATCACCAGCGACAGCATCATGCCGATCGGCATGTCGCGCTGCGGTTTGTGTGATTCCTGCGCGGCCACCGATACCGCTTCGAAGCCGATGTAGGCGAAGAACACCATCGCCGCGCCACGCAGCACGCCTTCCATGCCGTACTTGCCGGGGCCTTCGTTGGCCGGGATGAACGGGGTCCAGTTGCTGGTGTCCACGTACTTCCAGCCGACCACGATCACCAGCACGATCAGCCCGGTCTTGAGGATGACCATGGCCATGTTCATCGCCGACGATTTGCTGATGCCGACGTAGCACAGCCAGGTCAACAGTAGCACCAGGATCGCGGCGGGAATGTTGGCGATGGCGCCGGTGGGCCGCAGTTGCGCATCCAGGGGTGCGCTGACCAGCGCAGCCGGTAGATGGATGTCGAAATGGCTGAGCAGGCTGAGGAAATACCCGGTCCAGCTGACCGCCACGGCCGAGGCGGAGACGCCGTACTCGAGCACCAGCATCCAGCCGATGAACCAGGCCGAGAGCTCGCCGAAGGTGGCGTAGGTATAGGTATAGGCGCTGCCGGATACCGGCACCATCGCCGCGAACTCGGCATAGGCCAGGGCGCAGAAGGCGCAGCAGATCGCGGCCAGCACGAACGAGAGCATGATGGCCGGGCCGGCGTGGTTGGCTGCGGCCTGGCCGGTGATGACGAAGATGCCGCCGCCGATCACGGCGCCGATGCCGAGCGCGGTCAGGCCCCAGGGGCCGAGGTGGCGACGCAGGCTCAGGCCGTTGGCGTCTTCATGGGCGGCATGCGGATGCTTGGTGGCCCACAGTTGCTTGAACATGTGTGGTGGTCTTGTGCGATGCGCCCGGTGACCGGGCGCGGGCGGAAATGCTTGCGGATATCGATGGGCCGGCGCAGGGGCCGGCCCGTCGGGAGGATCAGGGCGACTTGGCCAGCTTGCTGTGGCGCATGCCGTAGCCGAAGTAGATCAGCAGGCCCAGCACGGTCCAGCCTACGAACAGGTGCCAATGCACCACGAACGCCTGCCAGAACAGGAACAGGCACGACAGCGCACCCAGCGGGCAGATCACCCACACCAGCGGCACGCGGAACGGACGGTGCAGCTCCGGGCGTGTGTAGCGCAGGATCAGCACGCCGATGCAGACCGTGGCGAAGGCCAGCAGGGTGCCCATGGAAACCAGTTCGCCCAGCACGTTCAGCGGCACCAGGCCGGCCAGCGACGCGGCGATGACGCCGACCACGATCGTGGCCCAGTACGGCGTGCGGAAGCGCTTGTGGACCTTGCCAAACACTTTCGGCAGCAGGCCATCGCGCGAGATGGTGTAGGCGATGCGGGTCTGGCCCATCATCATCACCAGCACCACCGAGGACAGGCCGGCGATCGCGCCGATTTCCACCGCGGTCTTCAGCCAGGACAGGCTCGGGTAGGCTTCCAGCGCGGTGGCCACCGGCTTGTCGGTGCCCAGCAGGTGGTAGGGCAGCATGCCGGTCAGCACCGCGCAGACGATGATGTAGACGATGGTGCACACCGCCAGCGAGCCGAGCAGGCCGATCGGCATGTTGCGCTGCGGGTCCTTGGTTTCACCGGCGGCGGTGGAGACCGCATCGAAGCCGATGTAGGCGAAGAACACGATGGTGGCCGCGCGGAACACGCCGCTCCAGCCGAACTCGCCGGACACGCCGGTGTTTTCCGGGATGAACGGGTGCCAGTTGGCCGGGTCCACGTGGGCCGCGCCGATGCCCACGAACAGGCAGATCACGAAGACCTTGATGGCCACGATGATCGCGTTGACGAACGCGGACTGGGTCACGCCTACGTACAGCAGGCCGGTCACCGCCGCCACGATCAGTACCGCCGGCAGGTTGAAAAGCTTGCCGGAGGCGGCGAACTCGTGCCCGTTCCAAGCGATCGGCGCCGCGCTCAGCGCGTCCGGGAACGGCATGTGCAGCGTGGTGGTGATGAAGCTGATCAGGTACGCCGACCAGCCCACCGCGACCGAGGCCGAGGCGAACAGGTACTCCAGCACCAGGCACCAGCCGATGAACCAGGCCATGCCCTCGCCAAGCGTGGCGTAGGAGTAGGAGTAGGCGCTGCCGGAGACCGGCATCATCGCTGCGAACTCGGCGTAGCACAGGCCGGCCAGTGCGCAGGCGATGCCGGCGAACACGAACGACAGCATGACCGCCGGGCCGGCGTGGTTGGCCGCGGCCTGGCCGGTAAGCACGAAAATGCCTGCGCCGATCACCGCACCAATGCCAAGCATGATGAGGTGTTTCGCCGTGAGGGTCCGTTTCAACGTGGCTTCGCCATCCAGGCTGCCTTCGATGGGTTCGCCGGCATCGACGTGCCCGGCCGGTTCGACCGGCTTGACCCTCAACAGAGCTTTCAGCATGCAGTACTTCCTGATGATCGGATTGGGAGGGCCGCCAGTACATTGCCGGCGGCCTGGAATCGTGAAAGCCGTGCGAACGGCCCGCTGTACCTTAGCCAATGCTGAAGGCACCGCACAAGCGCAAACGCAACAATGAACGGCGATAATGGCAAGTATTTTTTCAGGCACCCCGCATTCATGAGCGAAACCACCGAATCCCTTGCCGCACTTGACGATCGCTTGCGCGGCCTGCTGCATGACTATGCGCGCAAAGAACCCGCCCACGACGTCCTTGCTGCCGAATTCGGCACATTGATCGACGATGTGGAAGATGCATTCCGCCGCGAACGCCTGGCCGGCCACTTCACCGCCAGCTGCTGGCTTGTCAGCGCCGATGGCCAGCGGCTGCTGCTGACCCACCACCGCAAGCTGCAGCGCTGGCTGCAGCTGGGTGGCCACGCCGACGGCGACCGCGATCTGGCCCGGGTAGCGTTGAAGGAAGCCGAGGAGGAATCGGGCCTGACCGGCCTGGTGCTGGATGATCCGGCCATCTTCGATATCGACAAGCACTGGATTCCCGAGCGCAAGGATGTGCCTGGCCATTGGCACTACGACGTGCGTTTCGTGATCCGTGCGCTGGGCGGAGAGGATTTCGTGCTCAGCGAAGAGTCGCTGGAGCTGGCCTGGCGCCCGGTGGCCGAGGTCGCCAGCGATCCGCAGTCGGACGAATCGATGCAGCGCATGGCGCGCCGGTGGCTGGCGCGCTGAAACACGCATCCACGCACGGCGTGGATCTACTCCGGGATCGCCCTGGTAGATCCACGCCACGCGTGGATGACGCATTCCGCCGGGCCACGCCCGGCGACGTACATCTCAATACAGGATGCGGGTGCGCAAGGTGCCCGGAATCGCCGCCAGCTCGTCACGCACCGCGCTGGCCTGCTCCTCGCTGGCGGTGATGTCGATCACCACGTAGCCCACCTTCGGGTCAGTGCGCAGGAACTGGCCGTCGATGTTGACGTTGTGCCGCGAGAAGATCTCGTTGACCTTGGACAGCACGCCCGGCACGTTCTGGTGGATGTGCAGCAGGCGCAGGCTGTCGGCGTGCTCGGGCAGGGTCACTTCCGGGAAGTTGACCGCCGACAGGGTGCTGCCGTTGTCGCTGTAGCGCACCAGCTTGGCCGCCACTTCGATGCCGATGTTGTCCTGTGCTTCCAGCGTGCTGCCGCCCACGTGCGGGGTCAGGATCACGTTGTCGTGGCGGGTCAGCGGCGATTCGAAGATATCGCCGTTGCCCTTCGGCTCGACCGGGAACACATCCAGTGCAGCGCCACCGATGTGGCCGCTGGCCAGTGCAGCATCCAGCGCATCGATGTCGACCACGGTGCCGCGCGCGGCGTTGATCAGGTGCGCGCCGCGGCGCATCTTCGCCAGCTCGGTGCTGCCGATCATCCACTGCGTGGACGGCGTCTCCGGCACGTGCAGGGTCACGATGTCGGCACGCGCCAGCAGGTCGTCCAGGCTGGCCGCCGCACGGGTATTGCCCAGCGACAGCTTGGTTTCCACATCGTGGAAGATCACCTGCATGCCCAGCGATTCGGCCAGTACGCCGACCTGGGTGCCGATGTGCCCGTAGCCGATGATGCCCAGGACCTTGCCGCGCACCTCATGGCTGCCGCTGGCCGATTTCGACCAGCCGCCGCGATGGCATTCGGCGTTCTTCTGCGGGATGCCGCGGGTCAGCATGATCGCTTCGGCGATCACCAGTTCGGCCACGCTGCGGGTATTGGAGTAGGGTGCGTTGAATACCGGAATGCCGGCCAGCTCGGCCGCATCCAGGTCGACCTGGTTGGTGCCGATGCAGAAACAGCCGACCGCGATCAGGCGCTTGGCCTCGGCCAGCACCTCGGCACTGAGCTGGGTGCGCGAGCGGATGCCGACGATGTGGGCTTCGGCGATGCGCGCCTTCAGTTCGTCCTCGGGAAGCGCCTTGGTGTGCGCCTCGATCTGGCTGTAGCCGGCGGCGCTGAACACCTCCACGGCGGTCTGGCTGACCCCCTCCAGCAACAGCACGCGGATATCCTGCTTCGGGAACGAGGTCTTCTTCGGCGACATGGGGCGGCACGGCCAGTGGGACAGGGGCTGACCACTATGCCAGATCGCAACGCCCATGGTGCAGTGCGCAATTGGTTGCAACTGCAGCTATTGAAGGCTCTGCAGGGCTGGACGCTGGGCCCGGCCACTGGCACGCTTGCCCGTTCTTCACGCCCCGCGCTGGACCGTCATGACCGATTCCCGCATCGCCTCGTTGCAGCAGGCCTGTCCCGGCCTGAAGCTGAAGACCGACCCTGCCGACCTGGAGCATTACGGCCGCGACTGGACCCGGCGCTGGACACCGGCGCCGCTGGCGATCGCGTTGCCGGCCACGGTTGAAGAAGTGCAGGCGGTGATGCGCTGGACCGCGGCCGAGGGCGTGGCGGTGGTTCCCTCCGGCGGTCGCACCGGCCTTTCCGGCGGTGCGGTAGCGGCCAATGGCGAGCTGGTGCTGAGCCTGGAGCGGATGAACAAGGCGCTGGACTACGATGCGGTCGACCGCACCCTGGTGGTCCAGGCCGGCATGCCGCTGGAGGCGCTGCACAACGCGGCGCTTGAACATGGCCTCATCTATCCGGTGGACTTCGCTGCGCGCGGGTCGTGCTCGATCGGCGGCAACATCGCCACCAATGCCGGTGGCATCCGGGTGATCCGCTACGGCAATACCCGTGAATGGATCGCCGGACTGAAAGTGGTTACCGCCACGGGCGAACTGCTCGAACTCAACAAGGGCCTGATCAAGAACTCCAGCGGCTACGATTTCCGCCAGCTGCTGATCGGATCGGAGGGCACGCTGGGCGTGATCGTCGAGGCCACGGTGAAGCTCACCGACCCGCCGCCGGCCAGCAACGTGATGCTGCTGGCGCTGCCCAGCTTCGACGTGCTGATGCAGGTGTTCGCCGCCTTCCGTGCGCGGCTGCAGCTGCAGGCCTTTGAATTCTTCACCGACCGGGCGCTGGAACATGTTCTGGCCCATGGTGCGCAGGCACCGTTCGATGAAGTGCATCCCTATTACGTGGTGACCGAGTTTGCTGCCGGTGACGAGGCGCAGGAGGCGGCGGCGATGGCGGCCTTCGAGGACTGCATGGGCAACGGCTGGGTCAGCGACGGCGTGATCAGTGCCAGCGATGCCCAGGCGGCGCAGCTGTGGCGCCTGCGCGAGGGCATCACCGAGGCGCTGGCACGTTACAAGCCCTACAAGAACGATGTCTCGGTGCGGATCTCGTCGATGCCGGCGTTCCTGGCCGAGACCCAGGCGCTGATCGGCGAGGCCTACCCGCACTTCGACGTGGTCTGGTTCGGCCACATCGGCGACGGCAACCTGCACATCAACGTGCTCAAGCCGGACGGCACCAGCGACGCGGACTTCGTAAGCCAGTGCGAGCATGTCACCAAGCTGCTGGCGCAGGTGCTGGCGCGCTTCAATGGCAGCATTTCGGCCGAGCACGGCATCGGCCTGGTCAAGAAGGGCTACCTGGACAGCACCCGTGGACCGGCCGAGATCGCGCTGATGAAGGCGGTCAAGCGCGCGTTCGATCCCGAAGGGCGGCTGAATCCCGGCAAATTGTTCGACCTTTGACACGGGCAAAGTCTTCACCCAGCCGTTACGCTCCACCCACCCAATCGATGAATTCCCCGACCATGATCCGTCCGTTCCTGCTGCTTGCCCTGTTGTCCCTGCCGCTGGCCGGCGTCGCTTCGAGTTTTGCCGGCACCTCGGCCGGTTCGGCGACGGGCGCCTCTTCGGGTTCCTCGGGCAGCAGTTCGGGCGATGACAAGGTGGTGTTGGCTGCCCGCGATGATGCGGCTGCGTTTGTCGCCAGCGATGGCCAGATCCGTGGCGCGCGCCTGCAGGCGGCGCTGGTGCACCTGCGTGAGCAGGATGCAGCTGCACAACAGCAGAGCGACCTGCAGCTGGCTCGCGCCCTGCTGGCGCGTTGATCCAGCGCCCGGGTAGTGCCGGCCGCTGGCCGGCAACCTCATGACACCTGCGTGGAACGCTGCCGGGCATGGCCCAACGCGACGGAGGCGGATGGGCTGGCTCGCTGCGTTGGCGTGGCTGGTCATTCCAACAGCCCATGCCGCCGACCGCCTGCAGCTGGACCCGGCCGGGCTGAGCCCGGCGCAGCAGCAGGTAGCAATGCAGACACTGGCTGATGTGCAGTCGTTGCTGCCCGACGGCCTGCTGCGTGCCTTGCCCGCGCAGGTGCAGGTCGGCTGGCGTGACGACCTGCCCGCCAACGTGCATGGCCGTGCCTTCGCCGGGGGCATCGCGCTGCGCCGCGATCTGCTTGATGATTATGTGGCCGGTGCCCGACGCGCACGGCGCAGTGCGCTGGTGCACGAACTGACCCATGTTGCCGACCGCACGGGGACGGACTGGTCACGCAGCGCCCGTTGGCGTGACCTTGCAGGTTGGCAGCGCAAGCCCTGGCGTCTGGGTCGCGGTGACAACGCCTTCCGCGACCGCAGTCCCGATGCCTACGAACTGACCGACCCGGCCGAGTACCTGGCGGTGAACGCCGAACACTTCGTGCTCGATGCAGAGTTCGCCTGCCGTCGTCCGGCCTTGGCGCAGTGGTACCAGGCGCATTTCGGTACGCCGCCCTCGCTGCCCGCGCCGCACTGTGCGGGCACCGTTCCGCTGCTGCAGGCCGATGCGGAAGAGGGCGCTGCATCGCTGCTCGCACTGGACCCGGCGCGGGTGTATGCCGTGGACTACCTGTTCGCCGAAGGCAGTGCGCAGCCGATGAGCCGCTGGGGCCACAGCATGCTGCGGCTGGTGATCTGCCGTCCCGGCCGCGCACCGGGGCCGAACTGCAGGCTGGACCTGGAGCATCATCGGGTGCTGTCCTTCCGCGCCTTCGTCGGAGATGTGCAGATCTCCAACTGGCGCGGGCTGACCGGTGGTTATCCTTCGCGCCTGTTCGTGTTGCCGCTGCAGCAGGTGGTGGACGAATACACCAAGGTCGAGCTGCGCGGACTGGCCTCGCTGCCGCTGCAGCTGGACCGCAGCGAGATCGCCAGCCTGCTGGAGCGCACCGCCCAGGTGCACTGGAGCTATGACGGTCGCTATTACTTCGTCAGCAACAACTGCGCGGTGGAGACGGCGAAGCTGCTGCAGGCCGGTGTTCCGCGCCTGGGCGAAGCCGGCCTGGCACAGCTGAGCCCGCGCGGGCTGCGGCGACGGCTGGCGCGGCTGCATGCGCTGGACGAGCAGGTGCTGGCCGATCCCGTGCAGGCGCAGGCGCAGGGCTATTACTTTGCTTCCGCGCGTGATCACTACCAGCAGTTGTTCGCAGTCGCCGCCGCGCAGATGGCGCTGCCGGCGCGTGACGTGCGCGCCTGGCTGGCGCTGCCGGCGCAACAGCGCGCGCCATGGTTGCTGCGCGGTGATGTGCGTGCCAGCGCCGGTCTGCTGTTGTTGGAACAGGCGGCGCAGCGGCGCGCGGAGCTGCGTGCACGCGATGCGCTCAAGCGACAGTTGCTGGCCGACCCGGACAGCAATGCCACCCATTCGCTGCGTGCATTGCTGGAACAGAGCGGGCAGTGGTTGCGGCCGGGCCAGTTGCTGGCCGACGCTGGCTACGGCCTGCCGCAGGCGGACGAACAGGCGGAGGTGGCACGGGCAGCGGCCGCTGCCAGCGTACAGGCGGTACCCGCCTGGCAGGCACTGCGCGTGCAGCTGCGCGCGCAGTTGCCGGAATCGCAGCGACGTGAGCTGGATGAGATCGACCGCAATCTCGCTGCGCTGGGCGCGCGCGTGCGCGAGCAGGCGGCCGCAGTGCCGCCTACTGGCGCGGCAGCTCGATGATGAAACGACTGCCGCCGCTGGTGCCCGGGGTGCAGTAGACCTGGCCGCCGTGCGCATCGGCGATGGCCTTGACCACCGCCAGGCCGAGGCCACTGCCACCGCCCAGGCGCGATCGTGAGCCGTCGCCGCGCATGAATGGATTGAAGATGTCCGCATGCAGGGCCGGGTCGATGCCCGGGCCTTCGTCTTCGATCGCCACCTGCACATGGGCCACGGTGTCATGCACGGCGATGCGTACCTTGCCGGGGTTGGCATAGCGGCGCGCGTTTTCCAGCAAGGCCAGCAGCGCTTGCCGCAACCGCGTCGGGTCGCAATGGGCGGGATGTTCCTCGCGGCTGGTTTCCAGCTCCAGCACGAAGCCGGCGCTGCGGAACGCGGGATCCACCAGGGTCATCACCGAATGCACCTCGGCCACCACATCGGTACGGGCGCGGCGCACGTCGAGGCGGGCGTTGTCGGCCAGGCTCAACACCCGCAGGTCCTCGATCAGCCGTGACAGGCCCTCGACCTGCGCCAGCAGGCTGCGGAACTGTGACTCATCGGGCTGGAACACGCCTTCGGCCAGGCCCTGCAGGCGGCCGCGCAGGATCGTCACCGGCGTGCGCAGTTCGTGGGCGATGGCCGCGTGCCACATCACCCGTTCGCTTTCCATATGCTGCAGGCGGCGTGCCATTGCGTTGAAATCGTCCACCAGCGCTGCGACCTCGCCGGGCGAGTTGGCCTCGGCCGTGGCGCGCGCGCCGAGATCGCCGCCAGCCAGCGCACGCACGCTGTCCACCAGTGAATTGAGCGGCGACAGGATGCGGTGGGCCAGTCGGAACGAGGCAGCGATCGCCAGCGCCAGCCCGGTCAGGATCACCCCGACCATCCAGGCCAGCTCCGGTCCACTTGGCAGCCAACCTTCCGGCTCTTCGGCGCTGGCCGGGAAGAACTCGATCAGTACGGCGTACAGCAGCCACGACGAGAGGATCACCATCACGATGACGCCGACGACCATCAGCGACATCGATACGATGATGTGCCGGCTGAGCCCGGAGCGGCGCATCAGCGGTCGGCCATCAATCGGTAGCCGACACCGCGCACGCTGGCCGGAATCTGGGTGAGGCCCACTTCGTCCAGCTTGCGCCGCAGCTTGCTGACATGGCTGTCCACGGTGCGCTCCAGCGCTTCGCTTTCCGGCAGGCATTCGTGCATCAGCTCGCTGCGGCTGAAGATCCGTGACGGGGCCAATGCCATGCAATGCAGCAGCTTGAACTCGGTGAGGGTGAGCAGCAGCTCGTGGCTGTAGCCGTCGCCCTCCACATGCACCGCGTGGGTGGCGGTGTCGATCAGCAGCGGGCCCACGCGCAGGGCGCTGGGGGCATCCGCCCGCGGGCTGCGCAGCGTACGCCGCAGTACTGCACGCACGCGCGCCGCCACTTCTGCCGGGTTGAACGGCTTGACCACATAGTCATCGGCACCCATCCGCAATGCGGTCAGCTTGTCCAGATCCTGGTCCAGCGCGGTCAGCATGATCACCGGCGTTTCGCCGCGCTGGCGCAGCTGGGTCAGCACGCTCCAGCCATCCAGTCGCGGCAGCTGCACGTCCAGCAGCACAAGGTCCGGGCGCATGCTGCGATGCATGTCCAGGGCGATCTGGCCATCGGCCGCACGCAGGGTGCGCAGGCCCTCGCGTTCAAGGTAGGCGGCAAGGATGTCGGCGATCTCGACTTCGTCCTCGACGATCAGGACCAGCGCCGCGAGGGCAGGGGAGGCATGCATGGCAAGGCGAGGCCGGAAGGTGCTTGTCCTCCATCGTATCTCCACAGTTCCTCCATCGAAACCCCATCATCGCCACGCACACTGCGCGCTTCATGATTCCTCAGCCGCGTCTGCGGCACTGTGCACAGCAATGAGAACCTTCAGGACTCCGGTCGCGCTGGTCGCGGCCTTCGCCTTGGCCATGACGGCCTGCTCCCGCCCCGAACCCACCGTCGAAGCCGTGCCGCGTGTCAGCGTGGTCACCGTTGGCCCGCAGGTGGTGCAGCGCGATGATGAACTACCCGGTCGGGTGGCGGCGGTGCGCACCGCGCAGATCCGTGCGCAGGTCGGCGGCATCGTGCAGCGCCGGATGTTCGAGCAGGGCGCGGAGGTGCATGCCGGAGAGCCTCTGTTCCAGATCGACCCGGCGGCGTTCCGCGCCGACGTCGATTCGGCGCTGGCTGCCCTGCAGCGCAGCGAGGCGGCACTGGGTCGCAGCCGGGTGCAGTCACAGCGGCTGCAGGCATTGGCGGCCGCACAGGCGGTCAGCCAGCAGCACCGCGACGATGCCAGTGCCGAGCATGAGCAGGCCCGGGCAGCGGTCAACGAGGCGCGCGCGATCCTTGCGCGACGCCAGCTCGACCTGCGCTACGCCACGGTCAGCGCACCGATCGATGGCCGCATCGATCAGGCGCTGGTGACCGAAGGCGCGCTGGTCGGCGTCGCCGATGCCGAGCCGATGGCGGTGGTGCAGCAGATCGACCAGGTCTACGTGGACGTGCGCCAGCCTGCTTCGCAGCTGCAGTCCCTGCAGCGCAGCGCGGTGGACGGCGAGTTGCCGGTGACGATCATCGGCGCGGCGGGTACGCCGCTGCCCGAGCGCGGCCGGCTGCTGTTCTCCGGTGTCAATGTCGATGCTCGCACCGGCGATGTGATCCTGCGCATCCTGGTCGACAACCCGGAGCGGCAGTTGTTGCCGGGCATGTACGTGCGTGCGCGGGTGCCCCGTGGTGCGCCGGCCAGCGCGTTGCTGCTGCCGCAGCAGGCAGTGCTGCGCAGCGCCGGTGGCCAGGCCTATGCCTGGGTCATCGCCGCCGATGGCAAGGCGGTGATCCGCACGCTGGAGGTGGACGGCAGCGTCAACCGGCAATGGCTGGTGCGGCACGGCCTGAAGGCCGGCGAGAAGGTGGTGGTGGAAGGCCAGGAGCGCCTGCAGGAAGGCGTACTGGTCGATCCGCGCGACTGGCAGGTGCCGGTCGCCAGTGCCAGCGCACCGCCGACATCCGCAAGCCAGGGCTGAGCCCTTCCAGGAACCTACGACATGGCTCGTTTCTTCATCGATCGCCCGGTATTTGCCTGGGTGCTGGCGATCTTCGTCATCCTGGCCGGCGTGCTGGCCATTCCGCGGCTGGCGGTCGAGCGCTACCCGGCGGTCGCACCGCCCAGCGTCAGCATCTATGCCAGCTATCCCGGCGCCAGCCCGCAGACATTGAATGATGCGGTGGTCGGCCTGATCGAGCGCGAGCTGTCCAGCGTCAAACACCTGCTGTACTTCGAATCGTCGGTGGACACGTCCGGTGAAGCGTCGATTACCGCCACCTTCAAGCCCGGCACCGATCCTGAGCTGGCGCAGGTGGACGTGCAGAACCGGATCAAGGCGATCGAGCCGCGCCTGCCGCGCAGCGTGCGCCAGAACGGCCTGTTCGTGGAGGCGGCCGACTCCGGGTTCCTGATGCTGGTGGGCCTGCGCTCACCCGATGGCAGTGTCAGCGAAGCGGCGCTGGGCGATTTCATGGCGCGCAACATCATCGAGGAGCTGCGGCGCATCGACGGCGTCGGCCGCGTGCAGCTGTTCGGTGCCGAACAGGCGATGCGGATCTGGCTGGACCCGACCCGCCTGACCGGCTATGGCCTGACCATGGGCGATGTCGCCAGCGCGATCGAGCAGCAGAATCTGGAGATCTCGCCGGGCCGAATCGGCGATTCGCCCGGTGTTCCCGGCCAGCGCATCACCGTTCCCTTGAGTGCCGAAGGCCAGCTGTCCACGCCCGAACAGTTCGCGGCGATCGTGCTGCGCGCCGGTGCCGATGGTTCGCGGGTGCTGCTGGGCGACATTGCCCGGGTCGAGCTGGGCGCGCAGAGCTATGCCTGGGGCACGCGCGAAGATGGCTATCCGGCGACGGCCGCCGGCGTGCAGCTGCGCCCAGGTGCGAATGCGGTGCGTACCGCCACGGCGGTGCGCGAACGCATGGCCGACCTGCAGCCGCTGCTGCCGCATGGTGTTGAATCCAGCATTCCGTTCGATACCGCGCCCTTCGTCAAGGTCTCGATCCAAAAGGTGCTGCAGACCCTGATCGAGGCGATGCTGCTGGTGTTTGCGGTGATGTACCTGTTCCTGCAGAACTGGCGCTATACGCTGATCCCCGCCCTGGTCGCGCCGATCGCGTTGCTGGGCACCTTCGCGGTGATGCTGGCGCTGGGGTTCTCGATCAACGTATTGACCATGTTCGGCATGGTGCTGGCGATCGGCATCATTGTTGACGACGCGATCGTGGTGGTCGAGGGCGTGGAGCGGATCATGGCCGAAGAGGGGCTGCCGCCGCGCGAGGCCACGATCAAGGCGATGCGTGAGCTGACCGGCGCGGTGATCGGCATCACCCTGGTGCTGACGGCGGTGTTCATCCCGATGGCGCTGGCCAGTGGTTCGGTTGGCGCGATCTACCGCCAGTTCAGCGTGGCGATGTCGGTGTCCATCCTGTTTTCGGCCCTGCTGGCGCTGAGCCTGACCCCGGCGCTCTGCGCGACCCTGCTGCGGCAGGGCACGCGCGGCCACCACGGCCGCGGCGGCGTGTTCGGTGCGTTCAACCGCGGCTTCGAGCGGATGACCGGGCGCTACCAGCAGGGCGTGGCGGCCGTACTGCGGCGCAGTGGCCGGGTGATGGGCCTGTTCGCTGCCTTGCTGGTGGCACTGCTGATCGGCCTGCATTGGTTGCCGGGTGCGTTCCTGCCGGAAGAGGACCAGGGCTATTTCATGACCTCCATCCAGCTGCCGGCCGAAGCAACCGCCGAGCGTACGCTGGCGGTGGTCGAAGCCTACGAACAGCATGTCGCCTCGCGGCCGGCGATCGCCTCCAACCAGGCCATCCTTGGCTACAGCTTCTCCGGTTCCGGCCCGAGCGCGGCGCTGACCTACACCATGTTGAAGGACTGGGGTGAGCGCGGCGGCAGCACCGCATCGGACGAGGTGAAGGCGGCGCAGCAGGCCATGGCGACGGTGCCGGAAGGCGAGGTGATGAGCGTGATGCCGCCGGCCATCGACAGCCTTGGTCGTTCCTCCGGATTCTCGTTGGCGCTGCAGGCGCGTACCGGGCAGGGCCAGGCTCAGCTGCGCGCCGCCCTGCAGCAGCTGCTGAAGCTGGCAGAAGCCAGTCCGCTGCTGGCCGAAGTGCACGCCGATGGCCTGCCTGCGGGCAGCAATGTGCGCTTGGACATCGATCGCGCCAAAGCCGAAGCGATGGGCGTGGCATTCACCGACATCAGTGCCACGTTGTCGGCGGCAATGGGCTCGCAGTACGTCAACGATTTTCCCAATCGTGGGCGCATGCAGCAGGTGATCATGCAGGCCGATGCGCCGTACCGGATGGAGCTGGAGGACGTGCTGAAGCTGTATGTCCGCAATAGCGAAGGCGGCATGGTGGCGCTGTCCGAACTGGTCACCCCACACTGGACCGAGGCGCCGCTGCAGCTGCAACGTTACCTGGGGTTCCCGGCATTGAATCTGTCCGGTGCACCTGCCGGCGGGGTGTCCACCGGCCAGGCGATGGTCGAGATGGAGCGCCTTGCCCAGCAGCTGCCAGCGGGTTTTGCCCTGCAGTGGACCAGCCAGTCGCTGCAGGAACGCGAGTCGGGTGCCCAGGCGCCGTGGTTGCTGCTGCTGTCGATGCTGGTGGTATTCCTGGTGCTGGCGGCACTGTACGAGAGCTGGTCGATCCCGCTGGCGGTGATGCTGGTGGTGCCGTTGGGCCTGCTCGGTGCTGTTGCTGCGGTGTTGCTGCGCGGGATGCCCAATGACGTGTTCTTCAAGGTCGGCATGATCACGGTGATCGGACTTTCGGCGAAGAACGCGATCCTGATCGTCGAGTTTGCCCGCCAACTGCAACAGCAGGGACGTGGTCTGGTCGAGGCGACCATCGAAGCAGCACGCCTGCGGTTGCGACCGATCGTGATGACCTCGCTGGCGTTCGCGCTGGGCGTGGTGCCGCTGATGCTGGCGCAGGGGGCTTCAAAGGAAACGCAACAGGCCATCGGTACCGGCGTGTTCGGCGGCATGGTCAGTGCGACCGTGTTGGCCGTGTTCTTCGTGCCGGTGTTCTATGTGGTGGTGCAGGGGGCGCAGCAGTGGCTTGGGCAGCGCCTGCGCCGACGCCGGCCGACGCCGGGAGGGAGCGTGGATGGAAAGCAGGTGGATGGAAAGCAGGAACCCTGAGGGCCTGTACGAGGCGCAGCTGCGCGTGTTGGAGCAGCAGCTGCGGGATGCGCTGCTGGACGGCGACCGTGGCGCAGCCACTGCGCTGCTGTCACCGGTGTTGTTCATGATGGACGGGCAGGGCGGCCGGATGCTCGACCTGCCCTGGCTGAGGGACTGGCAGCAAGGGTGCCTGCAGATTCTTGCGCTGCGGGTGCATGCAGTTGAAACGCTGCTGTGTGGTCGCCTGGCGCTGTTGTCCGGCGATGTTCAGCTGCATGTGCATTGGCGGGGACGCGAACATGTGCAGCGCATGCGCGTGCTGCGTGTCTGGACAAGCTGTTCCGGTGCCAGCGGCGCGCAGCTGCTGTCGATGACGGTGCTGGCAGGCTGAACACGGTCATGCAGCTTTCAGGCCCCGTTTGCGTGCAGATGGTAGGGTCCAAGGTCTCTGTAGTTTCGACAAGGAGTCGAGCCATGCGTGTAATTCCCAGTCTGTTGGCTGCCTCCCTCGGCCTTGCGCTGAGCGCCTGCCAGCCGGCCCAGACGCCCGCCTCCAGTGGCGCAGGTGACGGGGTCGCAACGCCGGCACCGGCACCGGCATCTGTGGCTGCCGCTGTTGATGGCGGCGGCAACGAAACCCTCTATCGCTGCGGCGACCTCGATGTGCGCGCGACCTTCAACGGTGAGGACGCAGCGACGGTTGTGATTGGCGGGCGCAGTTTCGCGATGTCCTCCGAACGTGCAGCCTCCGGTGCGAAGTATGGCGACGGCAAGGGCAACAGCTTCTGGACCCGTGGCAGTGACGACGCGCTGCTCAGCCTGAAGGGCGAGGCGGACCGTGAATGCAACGCGGTGGAGGCAACCGAGGGCCATGGCAGTGCCGGCAACGCGGCGTTCCGTGCCACCGGCAACGAGCCGGGTTGGCTGGCGGTCGTCGGTGGTGATGCGCCGGGCCTGCAGGTGGATGTGGATTACGGCGAGCGCCGTTTCACCGTCGCCAAACCTACCGAGGGCGCAGATGGCTGGGTGGGCAAGGCGGCGGATGGCACTGACATCAAGCTGAGCTTCCAGCGCACCACCTGCCAGGACGGCATGAGTGGCGAGACATTCGAGGCCAAGGCGATGCTGGCCGTGGGCACGCGCCAGTACCACGGTTGTGGCAACTTCGGCGGCAAATAAGAAAAAGGGGACGGAGGGGATGACGTTGTTTGTGCCATGAACGATGTAATCCCCTCCGTCCCCTTTTTTGCGTCAGCCCTCGCAGGGCTTCAGATCCAGATCGGGGGACAGGTCGTAGCGCAGGTTCACGCCGATCAACGCCTGCCGGATCGCGCAGTCATCGCGATGGCGGGTCACCAGATCGGCAAAGATCTTCTCTCGATCGTCGCAGAACCTGGCGATGGCGGCCTCCATTTCGCGACGACGGGCGTCGTCGTAGGGTTCTTCGCCGGCAAAATGCTGGCAGCTGTTCTCCCGTTCGATGAAGGCCTGCACATCGGCCGGCATGCCGCAGTAGATGCGGATGTCCTGCACGAAAGCGACGTCGTCGGGGACGCTGCAACCGGCGGCAGCCCGCGCCTGTTGCTCCTCGTCGGGGGTGTCCGCCAGCGTCGCCACAGCATCTGGTTCATCTGCGGCCGGTGTAACCGCAGCGGCAACGGTGTCCGCAGCGGCGGGCTGCGTCACCGCGTCCGCGGCGACGTCAGCGGTGCTGTCCGCTGCGCGCGGCGAGCACGCCACGAGCAGGGACAGGCAGGCGATCAGCGCAGCGCGGTTAATCGGCACGGCCGGCAAATTCGCCGGTGGCGGTGTTCACCAGCACACGCTCGCCGTTGACGATGTACTCCGGCACCATGATCTCGATGCCGGTGTTGAGCTTGGCCGGCTTCGGGCGCTTGGTGGCGGTGCCGCCCTTCAGTTCCGGCGGCGTCTCGATCACTTCCAGCACCACCGAGGCCGGCAGCTGGATGGCCACCGGCTGCTCGTCGATCACCTGCACGTAGATGCCGGTCAGGCCGTCGGTGATGTAGCCGGCGTCATCGCCGATCACGTCCGCGTCCAGGGTGTAGGGGGTGTAGTCCTCGTCGTCCAGGAACACGAACGCATCGCCGTCCTTGTACGAGTAGGTGGACTGGCGGCGCAGCAGTTCGACTTCGACCAGGTTGTCGTCGGCATCGAAGCTGGCGTCGAGCTTGTTGCCGCCCGGCACGCTGTACATGATGAAGCGGAAGCGGACGTTGCCGCCGCGACCCTGCGGCGAGCTGCGCTCGATGTCGCGGATCTGGTAGACGCCGTTGTTGAACTCGACGACGTTGCCCTTCTTGATGTCGTTGGCTTTCATGATGATGTTGGTCGTTGGGGGAGGGCGCCGTCCCGGCGCCCGGGGGGAATCACTTCGGAGCGAGCCGGGTGGCGCCGTCCAGGCGGATGGTCTCGCCGTTGATGTAGGTGTTGCCGAGGATGTGGCCGACCAGGCTGGCGAAGTCTTCCGGCTTGCCCAGGCGCGACGGGAACGGGATCGAGGCGGCCAGCGATTCCTGCACGGCTTCGGGCATGCCATCGACCATCGGCGTCCAGAACACGCCCGGCGCGATGGTATTGACGCGGATGCCGAAGCGCGACAGCTCGCGGGCCATCGGCAGGGTCATCGCCACCACGCCGCCCTTGGAGGCGGAGTAGGCGGCCTGGCCGATCTGGCCTTCGTAGGCGGCAACGCTGGCGGTGTTGATGATGACGCCGCGCTCGCCGTCCACGCCGGCCTCGTTGTGCTGCATGCGGTTGGCTGCGGCCTTGGCGACATTGAAGCTGCCGACCAGGTTGACCATCACCGTGCCCTGGAACCCGGCCAGCGGCATCGGGCCTTCCTTGCCCAGCACGCGGCCAGCGCCGAGGATGCCGGCGCAGTTCATGGCGACATTCAGGCCGCCGAGGAAATCGCAGGCCTGGTCGATGGCCGCCGACACGGACGCTTCATCACTGACGTTGACGTTGAAATAGCGGGCGTTGTCCTTCCCCAGGCCGGCAACAGCGGCCGCGCCCTTGGCGTCGTTGAGGTCGAACAGAGCGACCTTGCCGCCCTCGGCAACCAGGTGCTGGGCCACGGCCAGGCCGAGGCCGGAGACGCCGCCAGTGATCACGGCACGTACGGAAGACAGCTGCATTGCACGGTCCTGCAGGTTCAAGAACCGCCGATTCTAACGGAAGCGACGGCAGCCGCCGTTGTGCACTGCGCCGCCGGCCTCAGCCCAGTTCGCGGGCGCGGCGCAGGCGACGCTCGAAGTCGGCGGCGGGCAGGCCATGGGCGAACAGGAAGCCCTGGCCGACGGTCACCCCCAGATCGAGCAGGCATTGCCGTTGTGGCTCGGTTTCCACGCCTTCGGCGACCACGCCCAGGCCCAGGCTGCGCGCGATCGCGCAGACTGCCTCGCAGACCGCCACATCCGAGCGGTTGCGGGGAATGCCTTCGACAAACAGCTGGCTCAGCTTCAGCCCATGGATGGGAAGACGGCGCAGGTAGTTAAGGGCGCTGTAGCCTTCGCCGAAGTCGTCGATGGTCAGCATCACCCCCATTTCGCGCAGGCGGGCGAAGGTGCGCAGGGTGTCTGGCGCATCCTCGATCAACACCCGCTCGGTGAACTCCAGCTCCAGCACGCTGCCGGGCAGCTCGAACTCATCCAGCACCTGCCGCACCCAGCGGGCGAGATCCTCACCGACGAACTGCCGCCAGGACACGTTGACCGCCACCCGCACCAGGCCGAGCCCGTCGTCCTGCCATTGCCGTACCTGCCGGCAGGCTTCGCGCAAGGCCCACTGGCCGATGCGCACGATGTCGCCGGTGTGCTCGGCGTGGCGGATGAACAGGTCCGGGCGCATCTGCCCCAGCTGTGTGTTGTGCCAGCGCATCAGCGCCTCGCATGCGATGGTGGCGCCGCTGCGCAGGTTGACCTGTGGCTGGTACACCAGGTGGAACTCGTCGCCATCGAGGGCCTTGTGCAGCCGGCTCTCGATCTGCAGGCGGTCATGCTGGCGCTGTGCCAGTTCCGGGGAGAACACCTGCCAACCGTTGCGGGTGCGGCGCTTGCACTCGTACATCGCCGTGTCGGCGTTCTGGATCAGCTGCTGCGGCCGGTTGCCATCGCGCGGTGCGCGGGCGATGCCGATGCTGGCGGTCACCGGGAACTCGTCGCTGCCCAGCTGGAACGGTGCCGAGAACGCCGCAGTGATGCGCTCGGCCAGCTGTTCGGCCTGGTCCGGCTGGTCGCGCAGGTCGCAGATCACCAGGAACTCGTCGCCGCCAAAGCGTGCAAGCAGGCCTTCGGTGCCGATCGCAGTGGCGATGCGCCGGGTCGCTTCGATCAACAGTTCATCACCGGCGTTGTGGCCAAGCAGGTCGTTGACCACCTTGAAGCGGTCCAGGTCGATGTACAGCACCGCCACGCGGTCGTGGCTGGGGCTGTCCATGCGCACGCCGAGGTCGCTCAGCACCGCATCGCGGTTCATGATTCCGGTCAGCGGGTCGGTGCGGGCCTGCACGCGCAGGGTTTCCTCGGCCTGCTTGCGCTCGGTGATGTCCTGCACGGTGCCGGTGATGCGGGCGGCATCGACATCGCCGGCCGAGACCTCGCCGATCATCCGTATCCAGAACGAGTGGCCATCGCGGCGCTGGCCCTGCAGCTCCAGGCCGAAGCTGCTGCGGTGTTCGATGGTGTCGGCCAGCGCCTGCTGCAGGGCGGCGCGGTCGTCGCTGCGCAGGCAGTCCAGCAGGTCGGGCATGTCCTCCAGGTCGGCCGGCTGGCCGACGATGCGCCGCGCTTCATCGGTGAGGTACAGGCGCTGCAGGCCGCGATCCCACTCCCAACCGCCGATATGGGCCAGTGACTGCGCGCGCGCGAACAGGGTGTTGTTGCGCTTCAGTTCGGTGATGTCACTGAACATCGCATAGACATGGTCGGCCTGGTCGCAGCCGTTGCCGAACACCGGCACGTTGGTGGTGGACAACCACAGCATGCGTCCGCGCGGGCGGTGGTACAGGCCGATGATGGTGCTGCGGATCACCCGCCCGGCCTGGAAACAGCGGCTGGTCGGCCACTGTGACTGGGTCAACGGGTGGCCATGCTCGTCGACGATGATCCACGCTTCGGGATCGAGCATCGCGTTCAAGCCCACGCCGCCACCGGTGAGGCCGAGGATGCGATGTGCGGCCGGGTTGGCCGACAGCACGCGCAGGTCGCGGTCGAACAGGATCACGCCCTTGTCGATCGATTCCATCAACAGGCGATAGCGTGACTCTGCGCGCCAGCGCCCGCTCAGGTCGCGGGCGACGGCGACGATGCAAGGTTGGCCGCGGTCCTGGAAGCCGGCCGAGTGCACCTCCACCGGAAAGCGGCTGCCATCACCGCGCATGTTGGTCACTTCGATGACGTAGGTGTCGCCGCGGTTCAGCGCTTCCCACACCGGTTGCAGATGGTCGCTGGGCAGGTCGGGATTGAGCAGTTCGATCGGCTGGCCGACGATGTCTTCGCGCGGGCGGTCGTAGGCGACGATGCCGGCGCGGTTGACGTCCAGCACCACGCCTTCGGCGCTGAGGATGCTGACCGGGTCGGGCACGGCGTCGAACAACGCGGCATAGCGTGCCTGGGTATCCAGTTCGCGCTGCTGCGCATCGGCCAGCGCCTGCCGTGCCTGGCGCAGCAGCCTGGCCTGGGCCGGCGGCGGCGAAGCAGCCAGCGCCGCGTCCAGAGCGGCCAGCGCGACGTCGGTTGCGGCGGGTGTATCGCCGATGGCCGGACGGTCGCGCGGGCCGCTGTCGTTCATGTCGCTGCCAGCGCCTGCCCGACGCGGCTGGCGGTCGCGCGGCCGAGCAGTCCGGCCAGCCAGCGGCCGGTCTCGGCCAGCGACGGCAGGTCGACCCCGCACTCCAGGCCCAGGCCCTGCAGCAGGTACACCACGTCCTCGCTGGCCACGTTGCCGCTGGCGCCCTTCGCGTACGGGCAGCCGCCGGCACCGGACACCGCACTGTCGACCACGCGCACGCCTTCTTCCAGGCAGGCGGCGATGTTGGCGATGGCCTGGCCGTAGGTATCGTGGAAGTGCACGGCCAGTGCGCTCATCGGGATCTCGGCAGCCACCGCCTGCAGCATGGCACGGGCCTTGCGCGGCGTGCCGACGCCGATGGTGTCGCCCAGCGAGATCTCATAGCACCCCATCTGGTGCAGTGCGCGGGCGACGCGCACCACATCGGCCAGCGGTACCTCGCCCTGATACGGGCAGCCGAGCACGGTGGAGACGTAGCCACGCACGCGCACGCCGTCGGCGGCCGCGCGGCGCAGGATCGGCTCGAAGCGGGCCAGCGATTCATCGATGCCGGCGTTGGTGTTGGTGCGGTTGAAGGCTTCCGATGCAGCGGTGAACACCGCGATTTCCTGCACGCCGACGGCGCGCGCACGGTCGTAGCCCTGTTCGTTCGGCACCAGCACCGGATAGGCGATGCCCGGGCGGCGCTGGATGCCCGCATAGACCTCGGCAGCATCGGCCAGTTGCGGGACCCAGCGCGGGCTGACGAAGCTGGTTGCCTCGATGGTGCGCAGGCCGGTGGCCGACAGGCGATCGATCAGGGCGATCTTGTCGGTGGTCGCCACGGCCTGCTTTTCGTTCTGCAGCCCGTCGCGCGGGCCGACCTCGACGATGCGGACGAAATCGCTCATCGCCGCACCCCTGCGGCGGGCGGGATGGGACGGGCAGGGCGGATGGGATCGACTGGGGTCACGGCGGTTCCTGGGAAACGGGGGCGGCCCGGTCTTCGCCAGGCTGCCAGATGAGATACGCAGGCGGGTCGCACAAGCGGCCACGCCTGCGCCTGGTGGCGACGCAGGGGTCTACCCGGGCAGGTGGCAGACCGCCTCGATGTTGTTGCCATCGGGGTCGATAACGAAGGCGGCGTAGTAGTCCGGGTGGTACCACGGACGCAGGCCGGGCGCGCCATTGTCGCGCCCCCCTGCGGCCAGCGCGGCGGCGTGGAAGGCATCAACCTGGGCGCGTTCGGCGCAGACGAAGGCCACGTGCACGCCCTGGCTGAGCGGCGCCGCATTGCCCAGCCAGAAGAACGGCTTGCCGTGGTTGCCGAAACCCACGTGGTCGTGGGCGCCGGTCTGTGCGGCGCTTACCTCCATCACCACGGCGATCTGCAGCGGTGCCAGCGCTTGCAGGAAGAAGGCCCTGCTGCGCGGCAGGTCGCCGCTGTTCAAGCCGATATGGTCCAGCATGTCAGGCCTCCGTGACCCAGTGCGGCGCGCGTTTGTCGAGGAAGGCACCCAGGCCCTCCTGGCCTTCGGCCGATACCCGCAGGCGGGCGATCAGGGCGGCATTGTCACGGTCCAGGCTGTCGCGGTCATGGGCGTCGCGAACCTGCCGGACCAGCAGCTTGGCCGAAGCCGAGGCGATCGGCCCGGCCTTGTCGAGCAGGGCCAACTGTCGCTGCACCGCCTCGTCCAGGCGTTCGGGCTCCACCAGCTGGTGGATCAGGCCGATACGCAGGGCGGTGTCGGCGTCGAAGTGCTCGCCGGTGGCGAACCAGCGGCGGGACTGGCGGCTGCCGATGGCCTCGATCACATAAGGCGAGATCACTGCCGGCAGCAGGCCCAGACGGCTTTCGGTCAGGCCGAAGCGGGCGGCGCTGGTAGCGATGGCGATATCGCAGCAGGCCACCAGGCCGACGCCGCCACCAAAGGCGGCGCCGTGGACACGGGCGAGGGTGGGCTTGGGCAGTTCGTCCAGGGTGCGCATAAGCCGGGCCAGGGCCAGGGCGTCGTCACGGTTGTCGGCCTCGCTGGCGGAGGCCATGCCGCGCATCCACTGCATGTCGGCACCGGCAGAGAAGGAGGCGCCGTGGCCGGCCACCACCACCGTGCGCACGGTGTCATCGCGGCCGGCCGCTTCCAAGGCTGCGGTCAGCCGGGCGATCAGGCCGGCGTCAAAGGCGTTGTGCAGCTCCGGCCGGTTCAGCCAGAGGGTCAGGACAGCGCCGTTGCGCTCGATCTGCAAAGCATCGTTCATGGGATTCCGGGGGTTGCTCCATACCTGTATGGATCATAGCGGGCCATTGGTCATGGGCCATGACGCGACGCGGGAATGTTAGAATCGAGAACCATTTACATCCAGCAGAGAACACGCTAGATGACGCTGTCCGAACTGCCCCTGCACGCCTCGGCCGTGGTCGATTCCGTGCAGGACCTGCATGCCAACGATGCCATCGCCCGGCGCCTGCGCGAGCTGGGCTTCGTCAAGGGCGAGGAAGTGCGCCTGGTGGCGCGAGGCCCGGTTGGTGGCGAGCCGCTGCTGGTGCAGGTCGGGTTCACCCGTTTCGCGCTGCGTGTCAGTGAGGCCCGGCGCGTGATCATCGACCCGGCCAGCCAGGAGGGACGTGCATGAGCGCCACCGCAACCGCCGCCCCGCTGCGCATCGCGCTGGTCGGCAACCCCAACAGCGGCAAGACCGCGCTGTTCAACCAGTTGACCGGCAGCCGGCAGAAGGTCGCCAATTACACCGGCGTCACCGTTGAGCGCAAGGAAGGCCGCCTGCGTGCGCCGTCCGGCCGCGAGTTCGCCGTGCTCGACCTGCCGGGCGCCTACAGCCTGCAGCCGGCCAGCCTGGACGAGGCGATCACCCGCGACCTGTGCCGGGGGTTCTACCCGGGTGAGGCCGCGCCGGATGTCCTTCTGTGCGTGATCGACGCCACCAACCTGCGCCTGCACCTGCGCTTCGCCCTGGAACTGCGCGAGCTGGGCAAGCCGATGATCATCGCCCTGAACATGGTCGACGCCGCGCAGCGCCGCGGCATCCAGATCGATGTGGCTGCGCTGGAGCGCGAGATCGGTGTGCCAGTGGTGGAAACCGTGGCGGTGCGCAAGCAGGGCGCGCGTGCACTGGTGGAGCGCCTGGATACGATGGTGCCGCACCTGGATGCGCCGATGGCCGGCGTTGAAACCGGTGTGGACTACCACGCGCAGGTGCGCGCGATCCTGGCCGCAGCCGTGCGGATGCCGGCACGGACGGCGAAGATCGACGACACGCTGGACCGCTGGCTGCTGCATCCGGTGTTCGGCCTGATCACGCTGGTGGTGGTGATGTTCCTGATCTTCCAGGCGGTGTTCGCCTGGGCCACGCCGCTGATGGATGGCATCGAGGCCGGCTTTGCCTGGCTGGGTGAACTGGCCGCCAGCGTGCTGCCGGCAGGTCCGCTGACCAGCCTGCTGACCGACGGCATCATCGCCGGCCTGGGCGGCGTGGTGGTGTTCCTGCCGCAGATCCTGATCCTGTTCGCCTTCATCCTGGCGCTGGAAGAGTCCGGTTACCTGCCACGCGCCGCGTTCCTGCTGGACCGCATGATGGCGGCGGCCGGCCTGTCGGGGCGGTCGTTCATCCCGCTGCTGTCCAGCTTTGCCTGCGCGGTGCCGGGCATCATGGCCACCCGCAGCATCCAGGACCCGCGTGACCGCCTGGCCACGATCCTGGTGGCACCGTTGATGACCTGCTCGGCAAGGCTGCCGGTATATGCGCTGCTGATCGGTGCGTTCATACCGGCCGGCAGGATCGGCATCTTCAACCAGCAGGGCCTGGTGCTGTTCGGCCTGTACGTGGCGGGCATCCTCAGCGCGCTGGTGATGTCGTGGGTGATGAAGAAGTGGCGCCGCGACAAGAGCGAGCACCCGCTGATGCTGGAGCTGCCGTCGTATCGCATTCCGCATCCGCGCGACCTCGCCGTCGGCCTGTACGAGCGCGGCATGATCTTCCTCAAGCGCGTCGGCGGCATCATCCTGGCGTTGACCATCCTGCTGTGGTTCCTGCTGTCGTTCCCGGGCGCGCCTGCCGACGCGACGATGCCGGCCATCGACTACAGCTACGCCGGCCAGATCGGTCATGCGATGACCGCGATCTTCGCGCCGCTGGGCTTCAACTGGCAGATCTGCATCGCGCTGATCCCGGGCCTCGCTGCGCGCGAAGTAGCGGTGTCCTCGCTGGCGACGGTGTACGCGCTGTCGGCCGCCGATGACGATGCGGCGATCTCCGCACTGTCGCCGGTGGTGGCTGATGGCTGGTCGCTGGCCACCGGCCTGGCCTTGCTGGTGTGGTTCATCTACGCGCCGATGTGCATTTCGACGCTGGCCACCATCAAGCGCGAGACCAACTCGTGGAAGCAGATGGGCTTTGCGGCGTTCTACCTGTTCGCCGCGGCGTACGTGGCCGCGCTGATCACCTACCAGGTGACCGTGGCGCTGGGAGGCGGCTGATGGACGCCGGCCTGCTGGTGCAGTACCTGATCATCGCGGTGGCCGTGCTGGTCAGTGCGTGGGTGGTGTTGAAGAAGCAGGCGCCCGGCACCGTGCGCAAACTGCGCGGCGCGCTGGCACTGGCGCTGCTGAAGCCCGGCCGTGCGGCTTGGCTGCAGGCGCTGGGCCGGAAGATCGCGCCGCCGGCCACTGGCGGTGGCGGTGCGTGCGGCGGCTGCGACAGCTGCGGACCGACACCGCCGAAGCAGCACTAGAGAGGCGTCTGGGCGCTGCCCTGGTGGGTGCGGACCTTGGTCCGCACTGCCGATTGATCATCCACGCATGGCGTGGATCTACCCATCCCCAGCGCTGCCCTCCAGCGGTGTCGGAATTGATCATCCACGCAGGGCGTGGATCTACGCTGCAGGCAGGGTGAGGCGACCGGTTCGCGGCTATGCGTCAACCTGCCCGCGTGCCAAGCTCCGCTGCCAGTGCCAACCAGCGTTCGCGCTGTTGCGGCGTGCTACTGCGCACCGGACCCAGCCGGCTGACCCGCACCGGGCGGATGCCGCAGAACTCCAGGATGGTCCCTCGGATCTGGGCAATGCCCGGATCGCGGTAGATCCAGCGATAGTACCAGGGCGGCGTATCCAGCGTGGTGATGACCCGCGCGCTGCGCCCCGCCAGTAGCCGGTCCCACCACACCGAATCGCGCCGGTAGCGGAAGGCGAAGCCTGGCAGCAGCACGCGGTCGAAGAAGCCCTTCAGCAGGGCTGGCATCGCGCCCCACCACGTCGGGTAGACCAGCACCAGGTGGTCGCAGGCCTGGATCGCGTCTGCTGCATCCTGCAGGTCGGTTTCCAACGGCTGGATCTGGCGATAACCGTGGCGCAGCACCGGGTCGAACTGAAGGTCGCCCAGGGCGATCATGCGCACGTGATGGCCGGCGTTGCGGGCGGCGGTCGCGTAGCGCTGGGCGAGGGCGCCGCACAGGCTGTCGCGGTCGGGATGGCCAAGCAGGATCAGGATGGAGCGGGACACGGCAGTCTCGGAGGCTGGAAAGCATCCGACGTTGCGCTATGCCCCAAGGGCAGAGTCAAACCCCGCCAGGGCAGCCAGCGGGAGCCAGCACGCAGGTGCCATCGCCCTGCTGCAGCCATTGCCGCAGCTCGTCACCCACCTGCTGCAGTTCGACCTCGACGCGGGCAAGCCGCTCGCGCTCGGCGGCAATCGCAGTGCGCTGGCGTTCCAGCAGGGCGAGCACGGCTGGCCAGTCCAGCTGGCCGTCGCCACGCTGCAGGCGGGTGATGGTGGCCAAGCCGATGCCCAGCCCCAGTGCCTGCCGGATCAGCTGCACCCAGGCCACGTCCTGCTCGCTGTAGTCGCGATAGCGGTTCAGGCGCGGCACTGGCGGCAGCAGGCCGCGTGCCTCGTACAGGCGGATGGCCTTGGCGCTGGCGCCGGTACGGCGGGCGACTTCGGAAATGCGCACCGTTTCAGCCCTGCATCCGCGCAGGCGGCATGTTGGCTTCAGCGCTTGGCGCGGGCGGTTTGCAAAGGTGCATGGGGTGCGGGCCGGCGCTTGAAGGGGCACGCAGCGTAGCAGCGACAGTGCTTGCTGGACCATGCGTGCTGCCGCTAGCCTGCGTGCATGAACCAGACTCCCCTGCGATTGCTTATTCACGGCGCCTCCGGGCGCATGGGCCAGGCCCTGTTGCGGCTGGCCGCCGAACATCCTGATTCCCTGCAGATCGTCGCTGCGGTGACCGGCCGCGCGCCGGCGCAGCGGGTGATCGACGGCGTGCCGTTCTTCGCGGCCAGCGAGTTGCCGGGGGCGCCGGTGTTCGATGTGGCGATCGACTTCAGCCTGCCCGAGGGCTTCGATGCGTTGCTGGCACTGTGCGTGGAGCGCGGTGCGGGACTGGTATCGGGCACCACCGGCATCTCTAGCGCGCAGCGCCAGGCACTGGAAGCAGCGGCGGCGAAGATCCCGCTGGTGTGGGCGTCGAACTTCAGCCTGGGCGTGGCGGTGCTCGATGAGCTGGTGGAGCGTGCGGCGCAGGCGCTGGCCGGCTGGAACTGCGACATCGTCGAATCGCACCATACGCAGAAGAAGGACGCTCCCTCGGGCACGGCGTTGACCTTGGGCGCCGCGGCGCAGCGGGGCGGGGCCGAGCCGCAGTACGCCAGCCTGCGCGCCGGAGACATCGTCGGCGAGCATCTGGTGCAGTTCACCGGCCTGGGCGAGCGCATCGAACTGGTGCACCGGGCCACCAACCGCGACATCTTCGCCCGCGGGGCGCTGTTTGCTGCTCGCCAGCTGCAGGGTCGGGCGGCTGGCAGCTACCGGGTAAGGGACCTGCTGGACGGGCCCGGGTAACGGTCCCGGGTCGATGGTAGATGCCAACCTTGGTTGGCAGCCGTTGCTGAACGCGCCAACCAAGGTTGGCGCCTACCGGAGCCGGGCAGGTGGGATGGCAGCGGCCCGGTCATCGACCTGCATACGCCCCCGGATTGAAATGAATGCGCAATCGCCTGTTCATGAATGGCGATAACCGCTGGCGCGAGCGCCCCGGCACCGCTACAATTCGCACTCGCCGAATCACGAAAGCCGGACCGGTCCCAGACCGTACGTCCGCGCTTTTTTGCAACCGGATTTCCGTGAAGCGCAGGCGTGACTTCGGCACCCCCTCGGTAGCCAAAGTGAGAATTCCGTGACCCAAGCCGCAATCCTCGTCCTCGAAGACGGCACCGTATTCGAGGGCGAATCCGTAGGCGCGCCCGGCCTGTCCGTCGGTGAGGTGGTGTTCAACACCGCCATGACCGGCTACCAGGAAGTGTTGACCGACCCGTCCTACGCCCGGCAGATGGTCACGCTGACCTATCCGCACATTGGCAACACCGGCATGACCGACCAGGACAATGAAGCGTCCAAGGTGTGGTCGGCCGGCCTGATCGTGCGCGACGTACCGCGCCGCCCGAGCAGCTGGCGCAGCCAGGTGTCGCTGCAGGACTGGCTGATCCAGCGTGGCGTGGTCGCCATCGCCGGCATCGACACCCGCAAGCTGACCCGCATCCTGCGCGAGAAGGGCGCCCAGAACGGCGCGCTGATGGCTGGCGACGACATCGATGTGGAAAAGGCACTGGAAGCGGCCCGCAAGTTCCCGGGGCTGAAGGGCATGGATCTGGCCAAGGTCGTGACTACCGACAAGACCTACGTCTGGACCGAGGGCCAGCTGGACCTGGATGCCAACGCCTTCGTCAGCGTGCCGGCCCAGTACAAGGTCGTGGCGTACGACTTCGGCGTGAAGACCAACATCCTGCGCATGCTGGCCGAGCGCGGCTGTGAGGTCACCGTGGTGCCGGCGCAGACCCCGGCCGCCGAAGTGCTGGCGCTGAAGCCGGACGGCGTGTTCCTGTCCAACGGCCCGGGTGACCCGGAACCGTGCGACTACGCGATCGCCGCGATCAAGACCTTCATCGACGTGAAGATCCCGACCTTCGGCATCTGCCTGGGCCATCAGCTGCTGGGCCTGGCCTCGGGCGCGAAGACGATCAAGATGGGCCATGGCCACCACGGCGCGAACCATCCGGTGCAGGACCTGGACAGCGGCCGGGTGATGATCACCTCGCAGAACCACGGCTTCGCGGTGGATGAAGCGACCCTGCCGGCCACCCTGCGGGTGACCCACCGTTCGCTGTTCGACGGCACCAACCAGGGCATTGCCCGCACCGACGTGCCGGCCTTCTCGTTCCAGGGCCACCCGGAAGCCTCGCCGGGCCCGACCGACGTCGGTCCGCTGTTCGATCGTTTCGTGACCTTGATGGCCGAGGCCAAGGCTTGATGCGCAGCGTCGCTCTGCTGCTGTCGCTGTGCGGTGCCGCTGGTGTGGCGCAGGCCGCTCCGGCGTCCGACGCCGACGTGGCTGCGGTAGTGAAGACGCTGGGCATGGGCTCGCTGGGCACCACCATGGCCAGCCTGGTGATCGACAGCACGCCGGCGTTGAAGGCGTTGCCGGATGCCGAGCAGACATGCGCGCAGGCACCCGTGCGCGATCTGCTGGATGCGCAGTTCCGCCGTTCGATCATCCAGGGTCTGGGCAGCGATGGCGATGTGGTGATCGCCGAATGGTCGCGCTTCCTGGCCACGCCCGCGGGCCAGGCCCTGTCGACCACGTTCGCCAATTCCACCCCGGAAAACACCGAGGCCAAGGCCGGCGCCGGTCTGGCTGGCGCGGACCGGGCACAGCTTGCCGCCTTCATGGCCAGCCCGACGTACCGACGCATGGTGGCGTCGTTCGAAAGTGGGCCGGCGATTCCAGAGGATCTGGACGCGCAGTTGGCCAAGCCGTTGCAGGACCAGTGCCGGATTGCGCTGAAACCCGAAGAGATTTCCTGATCGACAGCGTGCGATCACTCCCCCTTGTCACGCTGTACTGACTTAGAGAAGAAAATGCCCAAGCGCACTGACCTCAAGACCATCCTCATCATCGGTGCCGGCCCGATCGTCATCGGCCAGGCCTGTGAGTTCGATTACTCCGGCGCCCAGGCCTGCAAGGCCCTGCGTGACGAGGGCTACCGCGTGGTACTGGTCAACAGCAATCCGGCCACGATCATGACCGACCCGGAGATGGCCGACGCCGTCTACATCGAGCCGATCAACTGGCAGACCGTCGAGAAGATCATCGCCAAGGAGAAGCCCGACGCGCTGCTGCCGACGATGGGTGGCCAGACCGCGCTGAACTGCGCGCTGGACCTGGCCGACAACGGTGTGCTTGAGAAGTACAACGTCGAGCTGATCGGCGCCAAGCGCGAAGCCATCATGATGGCCGAAGACCGCGAGCTGTTCCGCGTGGCGATGAGCGAGATCGGCCTGGAGTGCCCGACCGCTGCCGTTGCCCATACCCTGGACGAAGCGCTGGAGATCCAGACCCGCGTCGGCTATCCGACCATCATCCGCCCCAGCTTCACCCTGGGCGGCAGTGGCGGCGGCATTGCCTACAACCGCGAAGAGCTGATCGAAATCGTCAACCGCGGCCTGGAACTGTCGCCGACCACCGAAGTGCTGGTCGAAGAGTCGGTGCTGGGCTGGAAGGAATTCGAGATGGAAGTGGTCCGCGATACCGCGGACAACTGCATCATCGTCTGCTCGATCGAGAACCTGGACCCGATGGGCGTGCATACCGGTGACTCGATCACCGTGGCCCCGGCGCAGACCCTGACCGACAAGGAATACCAGCGCCTGCGCGATGCCTCCATCGCAGTGCTGCGCAAGATCGGCGTGGATACCGGTGGTTCGAACGTGCAGTTCGGCATCAACCCGGACACCGGTCGCGTGGTGGTGATCGAGATGAACCCGCGCGTGTCGCGTTCCTCGGCGCTGGCGTCCAAGGCCACCGGCTTCCCGATCGCCAAGGTCGCCGCCAAGCTGGCCGTGGGCTACACCCTGGACGAACTGAAGAACGAGATCACCGGTGGCCTGACCCCGGCCTCGTTCGAGCCGTCCATCGACTACGTCGTCACCAAGATTCCGCGCTTCGCCTTCGAGAAGTTCCCGGCTGCCGATGCACGCCTGACCACCCAGATGAAGTCGGTGGGCGAGGTGATGGCGATGGGCCGCACCTTCCAGGAATCGATGCAGAAGGCCCTGCGTGGCCTGGAAACCGGCAAGGTCGGCTTCGACCCGACCGGCCTGGACCTGACCAGTGAAGACGATCTGCAGACCCTGCGCCGCGAGCTGAAGGCGCCGGGTCCGGAGCGCCTGTTCTTCGTCGCCGATGCGTTCCGCGCCGGCATGAGCGTGGAGGACATCTTCAAGCTGTCCTACATCGATCCGTGGTTCCTGGACCAGATCGAAGAAATCATCGCTGCCGAGGCCCAGGTCGCGGCCGATGGCATCGACGCACTGGATGCGGCGCGCCTGCGCAAGCTCAAGCGCGCCGGCTTCTCCGACGCCCGCCTGGCCCAGCTGACCGGCACCAACGAAGCGGCCGTGCGTGCGCTGCGTCGCGCGCACAAGGTGCGCCCGGTGTACAAGCGCGTGGACTCCTGCGCCGCCGAGTTCTCCACCGGCACCGCCTACCTGTACTCGACCTATGAGGAAGAGTGCGAAGCCGCGCCGAGCAATCGCGACAAGATCATGATCCTCGGCGGTGGCCCGAACCGCATCGGCCAGGGCATCGAGTTCGACTACTGCTGCGTGCACGCGGCACTGGCGCTGCGCGAGGATGGCTATGAAACCATCATGGTCAACTGCAACCCGGAAACCGTGTCGACCGACTACGACACCTCCGATCGCCTGTACTTCGAGCCGCTGACTCTGGAAGACGTGCTGGAAATCGTCGAGCTGGAACAGCCCAAGGGCGTGATCGTGCAGTACGGCGGCCAGACCCCGCTGAAGCTGGCGCGCGCGCTGGAAGCCAACGGCGTGCCGGTGATCGGCACCTCGCCGGACTCGATCGACCTGGCCGAAGACCGCGAGCGCTTCCAGCAACTGGTGGACAAGCTGGGCCTGAAGCAGCCGCCGAACCGCATTGCCCGCAACGACCAGGAAGCCCTGCTGCTGGCGCGTGAGATCGGCTACCCGCTGGTGGTGCGCCCGAGCTACGTGCTGGGTGGCCGCGCGATGGAAATCGTCTATGGCGAATCCGACCTGGCCCGCTACGTGCGTGATGCGGTGAAGGTATCCAACGATTCGCCGGTGCTGCTGGACCGCTTCCTCGACAATGCCGTCGAGTGCGACGTGGACATCATCGCCGACGCCCAGGGCAACGTCCTGATCGGTGGCGTGATGGAGCACATCGAAGAGGCTGGCGTGCACTCGGGCGATTCCTCCTGCTCGCTGCCGCCTTACTCGCTGTCGGCTGAAACCCAGGCCGAGCTGCGTCGCCAGGTGGTCGAGCTGGCCAAGGCCCTGAACGTGGTGGGCCTGATGAACACCCAGTTCGCGATCCAGACCGATGAGGAAGGCAACGACACCATCTTCCTGCTGGAAGTGAACCCGCGTGCCTCGCGCACCGTGCCGTTCGTGTCCAAGGCCACCGGCATGCCGCTGGCCAAGATCGCCGCGCGCTGCATGGCCGGCAAGACCCTGGCCGAGCAGGGCGCCACCAAGGAAATCGTGCCGGACTACTACTCGGTGAAGGAAGCGATCTTCCCGTTCGCCAAGTTCCAGGGCGTCGACCCGATCCTCGGGCCGGAGATGCGCTCCACCGGTGAGGTGATGGGCGTGGGCCGCAGCTTCAACGCCGCCTTCGCGCGCGCGCAGGAAGCCGGTGGCATCAAGGCGCCGCCGGTGGGCAAGGCCTTCGTGTCAGTGCGCGACCCGGACAAGAAGCGCGTGCTGCCGGTGGCCAAGGCCCTGCTGGCACGTGGCTACAGCCTGGTTGCCACCCGTGGCACCGCAGCGTGGCTGCAGCAGCACGGCATGGACTGCGAGATCATCAACAAGGTGGTCGAGGGTCGCCCGCACATCGTCGATTCGATCAAGAACGGCGAGATCGTCTATATCGTCAACACGACCGAAGGCCGTGCTGCGATCAACGACTCGTTCTCGATCCGTCGCGAGGCACTGCAGCACCGTGTCACCTATTCGACCACCATTGCCGGTGCCAAGGCGCTGGTGGATTCACTGGAATTCCGCGGTACCGGCCCGGTCTGGTCGCTGCAGGAACTGCACAAGGAGTTGAACGCATGAGAGCACCCATCACGATGAAGGGCGCGCAGCGTCTGCGCGACGAACTGGATCACCTGAAGTCGGTCAAGCGTCCGAAGGTGATCGCCGCGATCGCCGAAGCGCGCGAGCACGGCGACCTGAAGGAGAACGCCGAGTACCACGCCGCGCGCGAGGAACAGGGCTTCATCGAAGGCCGCATCAAGCAGCTGGAAGGCGAGCTGTCGCACGCCGAGATCATCGACGTGAGCAAGCTCAATGCAGGCTCCAAGGTGGTGTTCGGGGCCAGCGTGATCCTGGCCGACGTGGAATCGGACGAAGAGAAGAAGTACCAGATCGTTGGTGATCTGGAAGCGGACATCAAACTCGGCCTGATCGCGATTTCCTCGCCGGTCGCCCGCGCGATGATCGGCAAGCTGGAAGGTGACTCGATCGTGATCGATGCGCCGGCCGGCCAGCGCGAGTACGAGATCGTCAGCGTCAGCTACCAGGACTGATCCGTGGCGACGGCGACCCTGCTGTTGCCGGCACGCAGCCGCTTTGCGGTGGCTGCACTGCCGGATGACGTGGCGCGCGCCCTGGGCCGCGCCACCACTTCGCAGGGCGACGCCGGTGAACGCGCGCAGCTGCTGCGCCACTTCACGGTGGCCGCGCCGCACTGGCCGGTGGCTGCGTTGACCCGCCAGCGTGACGTCGGCGATGCCGCCGGCGCCTGCTGGCTGCGCGCCGATCCGGCCTGCATGGTGCCGGACATGCATGGCGCGCGGATGATGGGCCACGGCGAAACGCTGCGGCCCAGCCTGGCCGATACGCTGGCGTTGCTGCCCGTGCTGCAGCCGCTGTTTGCGGATGCAGGCTTCGTGCTGGATGCACCCGATCCGTCACGCTGGTACCTGCGCCTGCCCATCGGTACTGAACTGCCGGAGTTCGACAGCCCCGACGAGGTGCTGGGTGATGACCTGTTCTCGCACCTGCCGCCGGGCGAGGCGGGCCGTCGCTGGCGCGCACTGATGACCGAAGCGCAGGTGCTGCTGCACACCCACTCATGGAACCAGCAGCGCGCCGCGCAGGGCCAGCAGCCGATCAATTCGCTGTGGTTCTGGGGTGGTGGCGTGATGCCGGTATCGGTGGCCACGCCGCACGCGCAGGTGCGCAGCCGCGATGCGCTGCTGCAGGGCCTGGCCCAGGCCGCAGGTGTCGCGGTGGATGGCGAGCAGTCGGTCGATGCACTGGTCGACCTGCGCCAGCTGCGCTCGCTGCAGCAGCTGGGCAACGATGCAATCCGGCCGCTGCTGGCCGCGCTCAAGCGTGGCGAGCTGCAACGGCTGGTGCTGGATTTCGAGGACGGCCTGCAGTTCCAGCTGGATCGCGGCCAGCGTTGGCAGTTCTGGAAGAAGCCACGGCAGCTTCACGACGCCTGACGGGGTGGTAGCGCCGGGCCATGCCCGGCGGATGCCCTAGCGCGATTCCGTAACGTAGGTCGGCAGTTGCCAGTGGCGCTGACCGGCGCCCAGGCAGTGCCGGCCGACGAAGGTTGCCGCCAGCACCAGGCGGGCTCCATCCCAGGCCCAATGCCGGTCTGTCCCGCAGCGGTCCGTAGCGCTTGCAAAGCCTTCTTCAAGGAACACGGCATGCGGGTAGAGCGGGAACAGCGTGGATGCAGTGATCAGCACGGGCGCAAAGGGCGTTCGGTCGCGGATCACCCAGCTGCCGGCTGGCCGGATGTAGCGGCCGGTCCTGCAGTTCAACATCGCCAGCACATGCGTTGCATCGATCCGCTCGATGCGCAGGTAGCGGGAAGAGGCTGCAGCGCAACCCGCGCCGGCCTCGGCGCGCGGTAGCAGCGCCTGCAGTAGATCGGCACGTTCGGCCAGCGCGGCATCCTCGTCGTGGGCTTCAACCAGCAGCGGTGGCGGCACCAGGCGAGGTGCCACCCGTGCGGCCGGCACCTGCGATTCCGGCCGCAAACCCTTGCCCACCAACGCCCCGGGGGTGTGCAAGCGGCCCTGTGCCTCGTCCATCTTCAGCAGCAGTGCGGCATTACCGCTCTCTGCCAATGGCCATGCCTGGCCCGCCGTGTCGGTCATCCTGACCGGCCGCCCGCGCACCAGTGCATCCAGCAGCGCCTGCGCATGTGGTGGTGCCAGAGCCAGGCCGGCCTCAAGCGCATCCACCGGGCCGATATCACCCAGGTCCGCGCCATCCACATGCAGCCGCAGCCGGCCCTCTGGATGCACCCGCGGGCTGCGGGGCGCGCCGTCACTGCCATCAGCCAGCGACAATCGCGCCGTCACGGGGGTGTCTGGTCCAGCGGCACGCTCGATGAGCACGCCCAGCATCAACGCGGCCGGTGGGCCGAACGCCACCATCCGGCAGGTGCCTGTGTTATCGCATGCCAGGTGTCCGTTCTGTTCAAGGAACGTGAACTGCGCGGGCGTGCCGGCGAAGCTGACAGGTGCCAGCGTCAGTGACGCCAGCGCCAGTAGAGGAAATCGAAGCGTAGTCATGTTCCAGGCTTCCGGGTCAGCGGACCGTGCTGACAAGCGTCGGCAGCGTCCAGTGCCCGCCTGCCACGCCACGACACAGGCCGGTACTGAACGCACTGGCTGGCAGGAATCTGCGGCCATCCCAGGCCCAGTCCCAGCCGGAAACGCAGTCGCCGATGCCGCGGCCCTTGTAGCGTGCGTACAACGTGCGATCGGAGTGCGAGAAGCTTTCTGCTTCCAGCGTGACCGTCTCAGGTGCGAACGGCGGCTGATCGCGCGCGATCCAGAAGCCATTGCTGTAGTTGTACGCGCCCATCTGGCACAACGCCTGCACCAGCACATGGTGGTCGTCCAACCGCTCGATCACCATTTCCGGTGTTCCCTTGTACTCGATCAGGCGCGGACAGTCGTCGTTGTCGCCAAGCGTGGCAATCAGCGCGTCGCGCAGCGCTTCGCTGCTGCCCAGCCCGCTATCGCCGGGGCGGCCGGCCGCCAGCACACCGCGCACGATCACCGGCTTGGCCACTGGGGCGGGCACGCTCGCTTCGGCACGCGTGCCGCGGCGTACCAGCGCACCGGGCGTGCCCACGCGCCCTTGGACCTCGTCCATTTTCAGCAGCACCGCGGCGGCACCACGATCGGAAATCGGCCAGCGCGTGCCCCTGCTGTCGATCACCTCGATACGGGCCTGGCCGGGCAGGGCGGCCAGCAGGCCTTCTACCTGCGCCGGCCGCAGCATCACTGCCTCGTCGGCCCCGGTGTCCTGCACTGGGCCCAGATCACGGCCGTTCACGTGCAGGCGCATTGAACCTTCAGGCACTGCACTTTCGCCATCCTCACCGACCCGCAGCCGCGCCTTCACTGCCGTGCCGGGGCCGCCGGCGCGTTCCAGCATCAGGCCCAGCAGGCTGTCCGCCTTTTCAGGGCCGTAGCCGGCTGCACGGCAGGTGCCGGTGTTGTCGCAGGCCAGGAACCAGTCGTGGTGTACGAACTCGATACCGGGGGTTGGCGGCGTGTTTGCGGCCTGGGAAGCAAGTGGCAGGAGGCTGGCAAGCAGTACGGACAGCAGGCGGTACATGGCGAATTCCGTTTCAGAAGCGAACAAGCATGGGCGATCGCCACGCCTGCGCCAAGCCCGGAAGAGCCTGGCGAGCTGCGCGGGGTATCATGCGTGGGTCTTCCGCAACCCGGCGATGCCGATGTCCCTTGCCGCCGATGCTGTGCTGCCGTCTTCCGATACGCCGATGATCCACCGTCGCGATGCGGTCGTGCCCGGTAGCTGGCCGGAGGGCACGCTGCCGCTGCTGGCCCGCCTGTATGCCGCACGTGGTGCGCACACGCCGGAGCTGGCCCTGCCCAAGCTCGGCAACCTGCATGCGCCGGAACTGCTGACCGGCATCGACGCGGCAGTGGACCTGCTGGTGCAAGCCATCGCCGCCGACAAGCGCATCCTGGTAGTCGGTGATTTCGACTGCGACGGCGCCACCGCCTGCGCGGTCGGTGTGCGTGGGCTGCGCATGCTCGGCGCGCAACATGTCTTCCACGCAGTGCCCAACCGCATGGTGCACGGCTATGGTCTGTCGCCGTCACTGGTGGATGAGTTGGCTGCGCTGCAGCCGGATCTGCTGGTCACCGTCGACCACGGCATTGCCTGCCATGCCGGCGTGACCGCGGCCAAGGCGCGTGGCTGGCAGGTGCTGGTGACCGATCACCATCTGCCCGGTCCACAGCTGCCACCGGCCGATGTCATCGTCGACCCCAACCTCGACGGCGACGCCTTCCCCAGCAAGGCGCTGGCCGGTGTCGGCGTGATCTTCTACGTGCTGATGGCGCTGCGCCGGCAGATGCGCGAAGCGGGCGTATTTGCCGATGGCAAAGGGCCGGACCTGACCACGCTGCTGGACCTGGTGGCGGTGGGCACAGTGGCCGACCTGGTGGTGCTCGATGCCAACAATCGCGCCCTGGTCAGCGCAGGATTGCGCCGGCTGCGCAATGGCCAGGGCTGCGTCGGCCTGAAGGCATTGATCGAGGCCAGCGGCCGCGATGCCGCACGCCTGACCGCCACCGACATCGGCTTCGGGCTCGGCCCGCGCTTGAACGCGGCCGGTCGCTTGGAAGACATGGCATTGGGCATTGCCCTGCTGCTCACCGAAGATCCGCGGCAAGCCCGCGACATCGCGCAGACGCTGGAACAGATCAACGCCGAGCGGCGTGCGGTCCAGCAGTCGATGACCGATGACGCCGAACACGCGCTGTCGCGGGTGGTGCTCGATACCGCAGGCCAGCGCCCGGTGGCGGCCTGCCTGTTCGATGCTGATTGGCACCCCGGCGTGGTTGGCCTGGTTGCTTCAAAGATGAAGGATCGCCTGCATCGGCCGGTGATCGCGTTCGCGCCGGCCGAGCCGGGCGCCGACACCCTGCGCGGCTCGGCGCGTTCGATCGCCGGCCTGCATATTCGTGATGCGCTGGCGCTGGTCGATGCACGCCATCCCGGCTTGATCGAGCGCTTCGGCGGTCACGCGATGGCCGCCGGGTTGAGCATGCGTCTGGATCATCTGGCTGCCTTCGAAGCCGCGTTCGTCGCCACCGTGCTGGAAATGCTCGACCCGGCTGCACTGCAGCAGCAGGTGCTCAGCGACGGCGCACTGGCCGCGGACGAACTCGATCATCGCCATGCCGATGCGCTGCGTTTGGCGGGTCCATGGGGGCAAGGCTTTCCCGAGCCGCTGTTCGATGGCCGCTTCGAAGTGGCCAACTGGCGCGTGCTGAAGGAGCGTCATCTGAAGCTGGAACTGCGCCTGCCCGGCGTACCCGGCACGATCAACGCGATCCATTTCGGCGGCTGGCACGGCAATGCGCCCGGTCGCCACGTGCATCTCGCCTACCGGCTCGCCTGCGATGACTATCGTGGCGGCGCCGCCATCCAGCTGATCGTCGAGCACTGCCTGCCGGCGTAGTCCATGCCGGGCATGGCCCGGCGCTACCGCTTCGGAAGGGTCAGCGTACGTCGGTCACCCGCGTCGGCAGTTCCCAGGTACCCCCGGGAACGCCGCGACACAGGCCGCCACTGATCGCCGAGGTCGCGACGAAGCGGGTGCCATCCCACGTCCACGTTTCATCCGACACGCAGTCGGCCAGACCGCGGCCCTTGTGCGAGGCGACGATCTGTCCGTCGCCGTAGTCGATCGCGTCGCTGGTCACCCATTGCGGCTGGTAGGGCGCTTTCTCACCGATGACCCAGTAACCATCACCGGTGTTGTAGGCCGCGCGCCAGCAGGGGACGTTGACCAGCAGATGCTTGGTGTCCAGGCGCTGGATCTGCAGTGGTGAATTGCTGATCGGAAGATCCGGGTCGGTGTCGAGCAGGCCTTCGCAGCTGGGTTCTACCAGAGTGGCGCGCAGCGCCGCACGCAGCGCCGGCGAGGCGGCCAGCTTGGAAAACGCCGGGTCGTCTGGTGGCGTCGACAGCGTCGGTGCCTTGCGCACCACGGGTTTGGCAACGGCGGCAGGCACGCTGCTTTCGGCAGCGGCCCCCTTGCGCATCACCGCGCCCGGCGTGCCCACACGGCCCTGGAACTCGTCGGTCTTCAACAGCACAGCCGCTGCGCCCTTGTCCGACAGCGGCCACGTGTGGCCGGCGCCATCGACAACCGCGATGCCACCATCGCGCACCAGCGCGGACAGCACTGCGCTGGTCTGTGCCGCGCTGAGCACATGGATACCCGGCTCCTTGGCCGGCGCCAGCACACCGAGATCACGCTGCTGGATGCGCAGGTGCAGCGCGCCCTTGGGCTGCGGCTGGTCATCGATCGGCTGCAACGACAGCCGACCGCTGATGGCCTGATTGGGGCCGCCCGCCCGGGTCAGCAGCACGCTCAGGGTGCTGTCATCGCCACTGGCGTAGCCGGCCGCGCGGCACGTGCGCGTGTTGTCGCAGGCCACGACCCAGTCGTGATGCTGGAAATAGAGGCCTGCAGGCGCATCGACGGCGCTGGCGGCCAACGGCCAGCACAGGGCCAGCAGGGTGGGAAGCAGGGGGGAACGCATGGGCATCCTTGCGCGCGTGAGAGAGGGGGCATGGTGCCTGTCGAGACAGGCAAAGGAAAGCCATGCGCCGTCCGCTGTGATTCTGGCGGTTCGTGTGATCACGCACTTCGATGGTTCTCGAAAAGCCGCCAATGGAACAGGTGACGGCGCGCTTCAGTGCACTTCTGAAATTCTGGTAGGCAACTTCCAGATGCCATCCGGAGCTTGAGCGCATATGACGCCTTCAATTGCGGAGGTATGAATGAAGCGTGTGCCATCCCAGGTCCACGTGTACTCCGATGTGCAGTCGATAGGCCCGAGCCCCCTGGCGTGAGCAAAGATCTGGCCGCCTTCATAACGGTAGGCATCATTGGTTACCCAGATAGGCAGATACGGCGGTTGCTCGCGAATGACCCAGTAGCCATCGCCGTCGTTTGATGCGGCGCGCCAACACGGCACGCTGACGATGAGATGCCTTGCGTCCAGTCGCTGCACCTTCAGCGGCGAGTTGCTGATCGGCAGATCCGGGCTGGCTGCGAGTAATCCTTCGCAACGCGGCTCCTTGAGCGTGGCCAGCAATGCGGCTCTGAGTGCCGGAGAGGCAGCTGTCGTGGCGAATGCCGGGTCTTCGGACATCGCGTCCAGCGTTGATGCCTTGCGGATCACCGGTATCGGCAGAGCGGCAGGGACGCTGGCTTCAGGTGACCTGCCTGTGCGCAGCATCGCACCCGGAGTACCCAAACGACCCTGGTACTCGTCGATCTTCAGCAGGACCGCCGAGGCTCCCTTGTCCGATAGTGGCCAGCGCTGGTCAGAGGCATCGGTCACCATGATTCCTCCATCACCGACCATTGCGGACAGTAGTGCGCTGGTCTGGGTCGCACTCAAGGAGTACATGCCGGGCACGGTATCCGGCGCCAGAATGCCCAGATCCTGCTCTTGGATTCGCAGATTCAGAACCTCATTGGGCTGGGTCTGGCCCTCATCCGGATGCAGTGCCAGACGGGCCTGGACGGCTTGGTTGGGACCCCCGCTGCGGGTGAGCAGGACACTCAAGGGGCTTGCGTTGCTGCCGGAGTAGCCGGCAGCTCTACAGGTGCGGGTGTTGTCGCAGGCGACAACCCAGTCCCGGTGCTGGTAGAACAGCCCTTCGCGGGTATCTGCGGCGGCTGTGGCTATGGGGCCTGAAAGGGCGAGCAACAAGGCAAGCTGAGGGGGGCTCACGGGCATTTTCTGCAAGGCGGACACATTTCCCATGGTGCGCAATGGAGGCATTGAGAGCCAGCATCGAATGGCGCTAACCCCGATTGCCAATCTGATGCGTTCAAGCAATCACGATCCCACTGGAGTCCTGTCATGGTCTTCGCCCGTTGCTGCGCTGTGTTGTTGCTGGCCCTTGCGGCCTGGCCTGTCGGCGCTCAGGCGCCCCGAATTGCTCGACCGCAGGCAACCACTCCGCTCCTGATCGCGCCCGCCGCCGAGCAGCCGGTTCAATTGCGACATGCCCGCATCGAAGGCGAGGTCCAGGCCGGTATCGCCCAGACGCGTATCACCCTGGAGTTCCACAACCCCAACCAGCGCGTGCTGGAAGGCGAGCTGCAGTTCCCGCTGGCCGAGGGCCAGCAGATCACCGGTTTCGCCTTGGACATCAACGGCGAGTTGCGCGAGGCAGTACCGGTGCCCAAGGACCGCGGTCGTCAGGTGTTCGAGGAGATCGCCCGTCGTGGCGTCGATCCGGGCCTGCTGGAGCAGACCGCCGGCAACCAGTTCCGGCTGCGCGTGTATCCGCTGCCGGCCGGCGGCAGCCGCCGCGTGCAACTGGTCGTACGCGAGCCGCTGGCATATGCCGGTCAGGGTTGGCGTTGGACACTGCCGCTGCAGTTCGGCGCCGGCGCCGCAGCCGTCGAACTGGACGTGCGGGCACCGAAGGGGGCTGAAGCTGGAAGCGCGCCGTTCCGCATCGCCGATGGCCGCCTGCGCTGGCAAGGGCGTGGCACGCAGTTGCCGGCCCAACTGCAATGGACACTGCCGGCCGAGCGCAAGGCACAGATGCAGGTTGCGCGCTGGCAGGACGGTCACTACCTGTTGGCGCAGCTGCCGGTGCCGACGTCGACCGTGCCGCGCCGGGTGCCATCGGAGGTCGGCCTGCTGTGGGACGGTTCGGGTTCCGCAGGCCAGCGCGACCGCACCCGCGAGTTCGCGCTGCTGGATCGCTACTTCGCTTCGATGGACGAGGGCAACGTCGCGCTGACCGTGCTGCGTGATCGCGCCGAGCCCGTGCGTCATTTCCGTATACGCAGCGGTGACTGGAGTGAACTGCGGCGCGCGTTGATGGCGGTGCAGCCGGATGGCGCCAGTGCGTTGGCGCAGTGGCAGCCGCAGCCGGGGGTCAAGGAGTATCTGATGGTCAGCGACGGCCTGCTGACCTATGGGCCGGAAGCACTGCCGGCGTTGGCCGCCGATCAGCGCCTGTTTGCGGTCAGCAGTGCCGGCGCACGCACCGATGCCACCCGCCTGCGCGGTTGGAGCGAGGCGCATGCTGGCAGTTTCGTGGCGCTCGGCAGCGATATCGATGCCGCTGCACGCGAGCTGCTGTCGATGCCGCTGGATGTCCAGATCGATGCCGGCCGTGGCGTGCAGGACGTGGTGGTTGACCGCCGCAGCCAGGCCCAGGGCTGGCTGTGGTTGCATGCGCGGTTGGCGGCCGAAGGCGTGCCGATGCGGGTGCGCATTGCCGATGGGCAATGGCAGGCACTGCCGGAGAGCTCCACCAGCGCCGATGGCGATCTGCTGGCCGGCCTGTGGGCACAGGCGCGCCTGCAGCAGTTGTCGACCGATCGGCGCGGCAATCGCGAGGCGATGCAGCGCCTGTCGCAGCAGTTCAGCCTGGTGGGCCCGGACACTTCACTGATCGTGCTGGAAACGCTGGATGACTACCTGCGCTACGCCATCCGCCCCGCAGGTGCCTTACGCGCCCAGTACGACCAGCGCTTCGCTCTTCAGGTGGCAGACCGCGATGCTGCCGACCGCCAGCGCCTCGACAAGGTGGTGACGCAGTGGCAGCAGCGCCAGCAGTGGTGGAATCGCAGTTGGCCGAAGGGCATGCGCGTGCAGGCGAAGGCGCTGGAAGTGGTCGGTCAGGACGCGTACGCGGCTGCCCCGGTGGCGATGCTCGCCGCGCCTCCTCCCGCGCCAGCGCCGATGGCCGTTGCCGCCGAGCAGCGGGCGGAGTCCAGCAGCGCGCGCGCCCGTCGATCGCCGCCGCGGCAGGCACCTGCGGGCCTGGAGGCCGCGATGGATGCCGTTGCCATCGAACCCACGGCGTCCAATGCACCGGCCGCCGCCAATGACGGCCAGCTGGGAATCCGGTTGGCTGCCTGGCAATCGGATTCGCCGGTCGCCCGCCGCCTGCGCCAGGGGCCGTCGTCGCAGCTGTACGACCGCTATCTGGCCGAGCGCGCTGCGAACGCCAACAGCAGCGCGTTCTTCCTCGACGTGGCCGACCTGTTGATCGAACAGGGCCAGCGCGATCTTGCCCTGCGCGTGCTGTCCAACCTGGCCGAGATGGAGCTGGACAACCGCCATCTGCTGCGCGTTCTCGGCTATCGCCTGCTGCAGGCCGATGCACCCGCACTGGCGGTGCCGGTGTTCGAGCAGGTGCTGGCGATGGGGCAGGAAGAACCGCAGAGTTTCCGTGATCTGGGCCTGGCGCTGGCCGCAGCGGGCAAGCCGCAGCAGGCGCTGGCGCCGCTGTACCAGGTGGTGGTGCGGCCGTGGGATGGTCGTTTCGACGGCATCGCGCTGATCGCCCTGGATGAACTGACCAACCTGGTGGCCGGCAGCAAGCCGCGCCTGGATACCACCGGCATCGACCCGCGCCTGCTGCAGGCGATGCCGCTGGACCTGCGCGTGGTGCTGGCCTGGGATGCCGACAACAGCGACATGGACCTGTGGGTGACCGACCCGAACGGCGAGCGTGCGTACTACGGCAACCGCCTGACCTATCAGGGTGGGCAGATGTCGCAGGACTTCACCGGTGGCTATGGCCCGGAACAGTTCTCGCTGCGCAACGCAAAGCCCGGCAAGTACAAGGTGGAGGCGAATTACTTCGGCAGCCGCCAGCAGCTGGTGACCGGTGCGACGACGCTGATGCTGCGCCTGACCACTCATTGGGGTACGCCGAAGCAGAAGGACCAGATGGTGACGATGCGGCTGAAGGATCGTGCGGAGACGGTGCTGGTCGGCGAATTCGAGGTGAAGTAGAGCCACGCCATGCGTGGCTGTCGCAGCCCTCGCCTTGTGGAGCCGAGCGTACGCTCGGTTCCACGGGGCGCAGGCCTTATTGTGCCGGCACGACGCGCACTGCAGGCGACGATAGCGGTGCGGCACGCAACCCGAACAGCGGCCGCAGCCAGCGCACACGGCGCACCAGCAGTTCGTGGATCAGCAGGCAGCCGGCGACGGTACCGACCATCACCAGCGCCGGCTCCAGCCACGCACCCAGCTGCAAGGGCCGCAACCAGTACAACAGCACGATCAGCACGGTCTGGTGCAGGATGTACCAGCTGAACACCGCCTCGCGGCAGTAGCCCAAGCCACGCCATGGCCGGGCCAGCAGAACCTGCGCCCATCCGAAGAGGGCCAGCAGGGAACACCAGGTGTACAGCGCTCGGCCAACGCGCTCGGCCTGCGCCCACGGCAGCGCCAGCACCCACTGCGGCAGATCGCCGAGGTCGGGCATCCGCCCCAACGCGCGGATGCCCAGTTCGACAGTCAGCCCGATAACGGCCAGCGCCAGGGTCAACCGACGGCCGCGCACCAGCAGATCCCAGCCACGCTGCCAGCGCGCGGCGAGGAAGCCGCCGAGGAACAGGGGCAGCGATTCGGCGTGGACGTACAGGTCATCGACCAGCGCATGGGTTGGCGGGTGGGCGGGCAGGATCACCAGCAGCGCCCACGCCAGCCACAGCACCGGCAGCAGCAGGCCCAGCATGGCCACCCAACGATCGCCCGCAGGCAGGCCCGGCAGCTGGTGACGCAGCGGCCTCACTACGCTGGCCAACACGATCGCCAGCAGCGTGTAAGGGATCAGATAGGCCAGGTACCACAGGTGGTTCCAGGTGAAGCCATAGGCGGCACCGGTGAAGCTGGCTCCCGGCCACGGCCGGAACTGCCAGTAGCGCCACAGGAATGCACCGAGCCCTGGCGTGACGTCGCCCTTGTCCACCGCTTCACAGTAGGCCTGCAGCGAAACGACCGCGACGATGCCGAACAACAGCGGCAACAACAGCCGCCCGCCGCGCCGCAACGCGAACCGCCAACGGCCCTGCGCAGGCAGGCACAGGCCCAGTGCAATGCCGGAGATGGCAAACAGCAGCGGCATGCGCCAACGATTCAGCGCGATCATCGGCCATTGCAGCCACTCCGCGGTGTGGACGCTCTTGAGGTGGAAGTCCCATCCGGCCACGTAGGCCATGGCCACGTGGTAGAGGATCAACAGCCCGAAGGCACCGATACGCAGGGTGTCGAGGTCGTGGCGGCGGGTCATGGCGGTATCCGTGTTGGCGTCCTCGCAGAGTGGAAGTCCTCGTGGGCTGTCGCCAGCAGGAAGGGGCGGTTGGATGCCCTGCAGGGCCCAGTGGCGGGGCTGGGGGACGAATGGCGTGCGTCAGTGGGGCTGTGGTTGGCGATAATCCAGTGATGGATGAGTACAACCAGCAGGACCCGGACGTGCGTGGCGAATCGATGGGCAACGGCAGGCAAGGGCGGCAGGCAGCCCTGTTCTGGGTCGTACTGTTCCTGGGGACGGCGGCGGCCAATGTGCTGGCCAAGGCCATGATGGCGGCGCGCGATGGACTGCCCTCCCAATGGATGGCGGCCACGATTGACGAGTTCAGCAGTGCGCTGGTGTCGCTGCTGCTGCTGGCGGTGCTGATCCGCGCCGCTTCGCGCTGGCCGCTGCACACCGATACCTGGCGACAGCGCTTGGCGCCGTACCTGTTGGGCGCGGTTGCGTGGTGGCTGCTGCATGTGAGTGCGATGGTCCTGCTGCGCAAGGCCGTCCACGCCGTGCTTGGCAGCCACTACACCTTTGGGGACTGGCCGGCGCAATGGTTCTACGAGTTCTTCAAGGACATCCAGACCTATGCGCTGCTGGTCTCGGCAGTCCATGCCCTGGCCTGGTTCGGCCGCCGCCGCCAGGGTGAAGCGACCCTGCTGGCCGCACCCGACGAGGGGCCTCCGGTCGAGCCGGTCGATCGCCCCGACCATTTCCTGGTGCGCAAGCTGGGCAAGGAGTTCCTGGTGGCCACGGCCGACGTCGAGTACGCCCAGGCCGCCGGCAACTACGTGAACCTGCGGGTGCGCGGGCATGACTACCCGCTGCGGATCACCATGGCGGTGCTGGAAGCGCGACTGGACCCGGTCCTGTTCCTGCGCAGCCACCGCAGCTGGCTGGTCAACCGTGACCAGCTGCGCTCGATCGAGCCGCTGGATGGGGGCGAGGCCTTGCTGCACATGGCCGATGGGGCCAAGGTACCCTGCAGCCGGCGCCAGCTGCCGCTGCTGCGGCAGGCCTTGGGCGGGTAGAGGCGTGGCAGGACGGGACCGGCTTCTGCGCCGGTTCACCCCGGCCTGCGGTATCATTTGCAGTCATCTTTTGAATGCATAACCGCCGACATGATCGAACTGAATCCTGTCCGCCAGCGCATCGCCGATCTGACCGATCGCGTGTTGTCGCTCCGGGGGTATCTTTGACTACGACGCCAAGAAAGAGCGTCTTGAGGAAGTAACGCGGGAGCTGGAAAGCCCCGACGTCTGGAACAACGCCGAGTACGCCCAGAACCTGGGGCGCGAGCGCTCGACCCTGGAAAAGACCGTGGGCGGCATCGCCGCGGTGCTGGAGGGCCTGAGCGACGCCACCGAACTGCTGGAGCTGGCCGAGTCCGAACAGGACGAGGACACCGCGCTGGCCGTGGTGGCCGACCTGGACAAGCACCAGGCGCACGTGGAGAAGCTGGAGTTCCAGCGCATGTTCTCCGGGCAGATGGACACCGCCCCGGCGTTCGTCGACATCCAGGCCGGTGCCGGTGGTACCGAAGCCCAGGACTGGGCCGAGATCCTGCTGCGCATGTACCTGCGCTGGTGTGAATCGCGTGGCTGGAAGACCGAGCTGATGGAAGTGTCCGGTGGCGACGTCGCGGGCATCAAGTCGGCCACGCTCCGCGTGGAAGGCGACTACGCCTACGGCTGGCTGAAGACCGAGACCGGCGTGCACCGCCTGGTGCGCAAGTCGCCGTTCGACTCGGACAACCGCCGCCATACCAGCTTCACCTCGGTGTTCGTGTCGCCGGAAGTGGACAACAACATCGAAATCGACATCAACCCGGCCGATCTGCGTACCGACGTGTACCGCTCGTCCGGTGCCGGTGGTCAGCACGTCAACAAGACCGAGTCGGCGGTGCGTATCACCCACATCCCGACCAACACGGTCGTGGCCTGCCAGACCGGCCGCAGCCAGCACCAGAACCGCGACAACGCGATGAAGATGCTGGCCGCCAAGCTCTACGAGCTGGAGATCCAGAAGCGCAACGCCGAGCGTGATGCGGTGGAAGCCACCAAGTCCGATATCGGCTGGGGCAGCCAGATCCGCAACTACGTGCTCGACCAGAGCCGTATCAAGGACCTGCGCACCGGCATCGAGCGTTCGGATACGCAGAAGGTGCTCGACGGTGACCTGGACGAGTTCGTCGAGGCCAGCCTGAAGGCCGGCCTGGCGGTCGGCTCCAAGCGCATCGATGCCTGATGCGTGCCCGGCGGCCGTGAAGTGGAAATGCGCCTGTCGACCATGCCGACCGCCTTCGGCGAGAAATGCGTGATGCGCATCT
>NZ_JBWKVP010000010.1:37890-143026 GCF_059421765.1 Stenotrophomonas sp. GW821-FHT02D01 | reverse complement strand
GCAAGTACGTCCATGTAAGCTCGGTCGCGCCATCCATGGCGCTCACGCCCCCGCAACCGGACCCACCCCGCCTTCGACAGTTTTCTGCGATCTGTTGGAATGGCTCTTGGGGTCAGATCCGTTTTCCGTAGGAAAACGGATCTGACCCCAGATTGATTTCGATATCTGACAGATTTCATCCACGCATGGCGTGGATCTACTGGCCACCGGCCAACTGTCAGAGGTGGGGCGGTGTCGGATTGCGGGGTGTCAGCCGCATGGATGCGGCTGCCAAGCCCCCATGGATGGGTTCACGGCGTCCCCGCAATCCGACACCGTCCCGCCATCCCACGGAATGCCGCTGTTGCTGTTGCTTCGGCCGTTGCTGTTGCTTCGGCAGGTGCAGGGCGCAGCCCTGCCGAAAAACCCTTACTTCACTCGACGACCGGAACGATCGATGCGGAACCACTCGCCGCCTTCCATCGGCGTATGCCCGTCGCCATCGGGCGTGCCGCGGCGGCAGCCGTTGCAGACCTCGGCCACGCCGTCCTGGAACGGCCAGGCAAAATCGAACGTGGCCGCAATCACCTGCTCGAAGGCAGCGTTGAAATAACCCACGCGATCGCCGATGCGGCCGCGGAACAGGCCTTCCTGCAGGGAGTCGGCGCCGTTGTCCCAGGCGATCACCGCCTGGCTGCGGCCGCGACGGTCGACGTAGTGGAAGCCATCGGCGGTCTGTACCAGCGCCAGGCCATCGCCGTCGTAGGGAAGATCCTGCAGGGTCTCCGCGCTGATCTGCGGCTTGTCATCGACGACCTCGCAGCCGGGCAGCATCCACAATCCGTGTGCTTCGGTCATGACCTTGCAGGCCGGCCCCTGCGCTGACGCACAGGTACTGGCCAGCACGCCCAGCAGGGCCAGCCAGCGCGCACGGCGGAGACTGCCCAGAGCAGGGCGTGCCGGCCGCGCCATCACTTGGCCTCGGCCTTGCGTTCGAATGTGGCCGGTGCCGGCAGTTCCACCGGCACGCCCTTGTCATCGCAGGTGCCGGCCTGGCACAGGCGATCGCGCAGGGCCGGGGTGGCCTGCACGATCATGTGGTAGATCGCGTTCTGCTCCAGGGTGCCGCGGATCGCCTTGCTGCCCGGGCCGCGTGCCCAGATGCCGACGTCCTCGCCACCATGCGATTCGGACTTCATCGGTACCAGCGCTTCCTGCATGTAGTCGGGATGCTCGGTATCGACGTCGTGCAGGTTCGGGCGGCCGTTGGCCGGCTCGAAGCTGCTGGGGTTGTGCGGGTAGCGCTTCGGACCGGCCGGTTGCTGGTTGCTGGTGCCGGTGTGGCCGGGGCCGTTGGCGTAGCTCAGGGTGGTGTACGGCTGGCCGTTGCCATCCAGCGCGTAGTCGAGCTTGCCGGCGCCATCTTCGCCACCCTTGTCCTTCACCTTGCCCAGGATCGGATTGCCGCGGGCGGGGTAGCCGACGAAATTCAGGGTGTGCGAATGATCGGCAGTGACGATGATCAGGGTGTCATCGGCCGAGGTCAGCTCGTTGGCCACGCGCACCGCGTCGGACAGGGCCACGGTTTCGGTCAGCGCACGGTAGGCGTTGCCGCTGTGGTTGGCGTGGTCGATGCGCGCGCCTTCGATCATCAGCACGTAGCCTTCCTGATGGCGCGACAGGTTCTTGATCGCCGCAGCGGTCAGCTCGGCCAGGCTCGGCTCACCGGCCGGGTCCTGCGGACGTTCGTACTCGTAGCGCATGTGGTCGGGCTCGAACAGGCCGAGGATCGCCGGTGCGTTGGCGGCGGATTGCAGCTGCTTGCTGTTCCACACGTAGGCGCCCTGTGGGTGCGCCTGCTGCCATTCCTGCACCAGGCTGCGGCCGTCCAGGCGCTGGCCGACCTTGTCGTCGTACTCGGGGTCGCGCTCTTCCACGGTGGTGAACTCACCGCGACCACCGCCCAGGGCGACCAGCGGGCCGCGGCCGTAACGCGAGGTCGACAGCAGCTGCTGGGCGATGTCCTTGCAGCCGGCGGCCTTGGCCGCCTCGGTCAGGTCGGTGTCGTTCTCCCAGTTGCGCTCGGGCGAATGCGCATAGGTCGCGGCCGGCGTGGCGTGGGTCAGGCGTGCGGTGGAGACCACACCAGTTGCCAGGCCGGCGCTGTCGGCCAGCTGCAGCCAGGTCAGCAGGCCCTTGGACAGGCTGTCGGCGCAGTCGGTGCGGCTGCCGGCACTGACGCCGATCGCACCCATGTGGGTCTTCACGCCGGTGGTGATGGCGGTCATGGTGCCGGCCGAATCCGGGGTCTGCGAATCGGTGTTGTAGGTCTTGCTGAACGCGGTGGCGGGGAAGCGCTCCCACGACAGCAGGTTTTCTTCACCGGAGCCGCCCTTCTGCTGGCCTTCGTAGATGCGCGAGGCGGCCACGGTGGTCAGGCTCATGCCGTCACCCAGGAACAGAATGACGTTTTTGGCCTTGCCGGCCATCGCACCGTTCGCTGCCGCCTGCGCAGCGCCGCTGCGGTACCACCACTGCGGGGTTTCACCGGCCGGGTGGGCGACGGGGGCAACGGTGACCTTCAGGCCGGCCGGGGCGGACGCGGGAGCGGTGCTGGCGCAGGCGCCAAGCAGCAGGGTCGTGGCACAGGCGGCCAACAGGGAGACGGAACGGCGCATGGACGCTGGGATCTCACAAAGTGTAACGGGACGTTCATTATGCCCGGCCCTGCAAGGCACGCCGATGACACACTGATTTGCCACATGGGCGGTCGTTCTGCGGCCCGCCTTGGGCTATCGTGCCAGCATCCCTTCCTACCCCCTTGGATTGCCTATGAAGCTGGTCTCTGCCTGGCTGCGGATTCCATTCTGGCAGCGCGTGGTCGGTGGCTTCGTGCTCGGTGCGCTGGCCGGCTGGGCGCTTGGCCCGGCTGCTGAAACCTGGTTCGGCCCGCTCGGCGAGCTGTACGTCACCCTGATCAAGATGATCGCGGTGCCGCTGGTGTTCTTCGCGGTCATCAACGCGATCTCTTCGCTGCACGGCCAGAAATCGGTCGCCGCGCTCAGCGGGCGCACCTTCCTGTGGTTCGTGATCACTGCCGCACTGGCGGTATGCGTGGGCCTGGGCGTGGGTACGGTGCTGCAGCCCGGCGCCGGTGGCCTGCAGCTGTCGATGGCCAGCAACTATGTGCCGCGCGAAGTGCCCAGCGTGGTGCAGGTGCTGCTGGATGTGGTGCCGTCCAACGTGTTCTACGCGCTGTCGGGTATCGGCACCAAGGTCAACGCCGCCGGTGAGACCGTGCTGGCGGCGGGCCGTGGTTCGATCCTGCCGGTGATCTTCTTCGCTGGCCTGGTCGGCTTTGCCATCGTCAAGCTTGGCGAGAAGGTGACCGAGGCGCGCAAGCTGGTCGGGCAGATGAGCGACATCATGATCCAGGTGACCCGCTTCGTGCTGGAAGTCACCCCGATCGGCACCTTCGGCCTGATTGCCGGCCTGGTCGGCAGCTATGGCTTCGAGAAGCTGCTGCCGCTGGGCCACTTCGTGCTGGCGCTGTACGTGGCATGCGCGCTGCACATCGTGGTGGTGTACAGCGCGCTGCTGCTGGCACACGGGTTGAATCCGCTGAAGTTCTTCCGCGGTGCGGCGCCGGGCATGCAGGTGGCCTTCGTCAGTTCCTCGAGCTTCGCGGCGATGCCGGTCGCGCTGCGCTCGATCACCCACAACCTGGGCGTGAACAAGGACTACGGTTCGTTTGCGGTGCCGCTGGGCGCGAGCATCAAGATGGACGGCTGTGGTGCGATCTATCCGGCGCTGTGCGCGGTGTTCATCGCCCAGTACAGCGGTGTGCCGCTGACGCCCGAGCAGTACGTGGTGGTGCTGATCGCTTCGGTGCTGGGCAGCTTCGGTACCGCCGGCGTGCCGGGTACGGCGGTGATCATGGCAACGGTGGTGCTGAGTGCGGCCAACCTGCCGCTGGAAACCATCGGTTACCTGTATGCGATCGACCGCATCCTGGACATGATGCGCACGATGACCAACGTGACCGGACAGATGCTGGTGCCGGTGCTGGTGGCCAAGGAAACCGGCCTGCTCGACCAGACGGTGTACGACAACCCGTCCACCAACGTCGGCATCGATGATCCCGACCCGAGTCCGCCGCGCGCCTGAAGCGGCACTGCAACGGGCTGTATCAGTACCTGTAACACTACTGATACAGCCCCGATGGCGCCTTGCGCAGTGGTGTTTCCTGCGCGTTAAGGCGAACGGAATCCGAACGAAGTTGTAACACTGTGGCGTCATGCCGCCGCGGTGTTACCCGTCAAACCCCCGCTGCGACGGACTTCCGGTGTTGGCACGAAAGCTGCTCTATCCCTGCGCATATGCAACGGGAGAGCGGCATGGACGGCAGCACCACCCTTTTCACTGTTTCTGGCCGGCGGCTTGCGCTGCTGCTGGTGCTGGCCGTTCCGCTGGCGGCTGCGGCCTCGGGTGCCCGCCAAGGGGTGAAGGCGCAGCCGGGTGAGATCGTCCTGCTGCGCGACGTGTCTACGCGCCCGGCCTACCGCATGGCGCCGCCCGGCGTGGCGTTGATCGCCGATCCGAAACCGCAGCATGAGATCGCCGCCGCACTCGGCAGCAGCGGCGCTGCCAGCGGCATGGATGAACTCAGCGATGACGACTACGCCGGCCTCGGCGCTGGCCAGACCGGCAGCGTGCACGCGCACGGCGTCACCACTGTCGAGCGGGTGACGCAGCAGGCCCTGGGCGGAACCCTTGGACGCTCGGGCGAGGGGATGATGAGCGGCAGCAGCCTCAGCGGTGCGATGAGCGGCCCGCTGGGGGCGGTCGGCAATACCACGCGCGGCATCGGCGATACCGTGCGTGGCGCACTGTCGCAGTTCCCGTTGGGCGCTCCGGCGCAGGCGGGTGGCAAGTGAAGCGCGCAATGCTGCTGGCGGCCTGGCTGGCATTGCCCGCCACGGCGCTGGCCGACGACTACAACGGGATGTTGGCCTACCTCGACGTGACCCGCATCGACGGTCGCGCGCTGGCCGGTGCCAGTGGTGCCATCGCCATCAACCAGGCGGCGGGCGATCTCAACATCCAGGCCAATCTGCATGGCATGGCCAGCGGCGACCGCGCCGACGTGGCCATCGCTGCGCGCCAGCAGCACAGCAACGACGTCGTGCTTTCGGCACCACTGGAAGCCAGCGCGCACATCGCCGGACAGGCATTGGCAGGCGCCAGCGGCATTGCATCGATCAACCAGGCCAGCGGCATCGCCAACACGACGCTCAACGTCGTCAGCGCGACGCTGGCCCGGCAAGGAATACGCGAGTCCGATGACACGGCGTTGGCCGCCTCGGACATCGCGTCAGCAGGGGGGCAGGGCGATACCGGTGACGGTGTTGCGGCGGGTATCCGCAGTGTCGGCGTTTCGTCGACGGCACTGCGGGGCTTCGACGGTGTCCTGCAACTCAATCAGATCGCGGGAGCGCGAAACGATACGGCCAATGTTCTGGGCCTGGTCGTGCAGGGCAACCCGTGAGTACCACCCACCCGAACCAATCACCTGATGAGAGAGAGGGCACCATGAAAGCGACTGTCAAACAGACCGTACTCGCCATGGCAATTGCCACTGCCTCGACCGCTGCTGCGGCCAATGGCTGGGACAACCAGAATGCCAATGCGAACATCAACCACAACCATGTCGTGACTGAAACCCGCAACGACACGCACAACCATACCGACAACGAAGTCCGCAACTGGACCCGCACCAACACCACGGTACGCAACAACACCGACACCTCGAACGTGAGCCGCAATCGCACGGTGAACGTCAACGAGCAGGTGCAGAAGAACAGCAACATCCAGGCCGACGAGCGCAAGGAAAAGAACAACCACGGCGTCGACGTGAACCTGGAGAAGGATCTGCGGTTGAGTTCGGACATCAACTTCTCCGGCGATCCGACCATCACCGGTGACATCGACCTGGATTCGGCAGCCATCGCCGTGATCGACAACCGCCAGTCGATCAGCAACAACCTCACCGGCAACAGCCTGGTCACCAACAGTGCATCGATCGCCGATGATGTCGGTGCGGGTGCCTCCGGCAACCTCGGCTTCAACGTGGTGGCCGGCGACAACAACGCGCAGGACAATGCTGCGTCGCTGTCCGCTGCGGATGCTTCCTTCAGCTTCGGCATGGCCGACGCCGAGGTGTTCGTCAACCAGGCCGGCTTCGGCAACACCACCATGAACTCCGGCGTCACCAACGCCGCCGGCCTCGGTGGCAATGCCTTCGGCGGTGCCTCGGGCAACATCGGCGTGAACATCGCCTCGGGCAACAACAACGAGCAGAAGAACGCGCTCGCAGCCTCCGTGGCAACCAGTGCGATGGCGCAGTCGAGCATCAGCTCCAACCAGGTGTCCACCGGCAACACCGTGTCCAACGCCGGCTTCGTGCAGTCCTACACCGATACGGTGCAGGTCGGCCTGAGCGGTCGCGTCGCAGGCGGTACCCTGGCCGTGGGTGCCGGTACCTATCGCGGCACCGGCAATGCCTACCAGATGGCCAACTACTACCTCGATTCGTGGAGTGGCGATCTGCCGCATCCGGGTGGCAATGCGACCGGGCACATCGATCTGGACAACGAGATCCAGAATGCAACGATGAACCCGAACCGGCCGGGAGTGGGTGGCCTGGGCTTCGATACGCGTGAAAGCGGCACCAGCCAGTTCGTCGAGCTGGGCGTGGCCGACCTCTATGCCAGCCTCAGTGGCACGGTCAGCACCACCCGCTGGGTGAACGTCAATGCGACCAACACCTCGGCACTGTCCGGCAGCGCGTTCTCCGGCGCGTCCGGCAACATCGGCGTGAACGTGGCATCGGGTACCGGCAACCTGCAGGCCAACAGCCTGGCATTGGCCGTGGCTCAGCCGAGCACCGGCGGTGGGACCGGCGGCGGCGAGTGATCCACGGTGTGACCGCTTTCGCAGCGAACCTGCGTTGAGCGCAACAAGCCCGGCCATCCGCCAATGGCCGGGTTCCCCCGGGGGCCCCTGTCCCTCCTCCCCCTTGGGGCAGGGGCTCCTTCCTTCTCGTGGAGAACGGCATGGCCGGTCATCGCTGGTGGTTGCGTCTGCTGCCCTGCCTGCTGCTGCTGACCAGCGCATGTGGCTGGGCAGGCGAGGTGGTGTTCAGCGGGGTGCTGCCCAATGGCGCGCTGCTGCAGCAGAAGGTGGAAAGCATGCAGGAGCGGCGTTATCGCAACCTGGTGCGGCAGCACACCGACTACAGCTGCGGGGCGGCCGCTCTGGCCACCATCCTGCGTTATGCCTACCACCTGGACACCACCGAGGCGACGGTGATCGAGGGAATGATGGGGGTATCGGATCCACAGCTGGTCAAGGAACGCGGGTTTTCACTGCTGGACATCAAACGCTATGTCGAATCGCTGGGCATGCGTGGACGCGGTTATCGCATCGATGAATCGCGCCTGCGCACGTTGCGGGTTCCTGGACTGGTGCTGATGGATGTACGCGGCTTCCGGCATTTCGTCGTGCTCAAGCAGGTGCGCGACGGCGTGGTGGAAGTGGCCGATCCGATCCTGGGCAACCGCAGCCTGTCACTGGACGAGTTCAGTGCCGCCTGGCCGTCACGCGCCGTTTTCGTCGTGATCGGCAGCGACTTCGATCGCAATACGGTGCTGCTGCAACCCAGCGAACGGCCCAGTGCCCGCGCGTTGTATGCGCGGCAGGGACCGATCACCGACGCCGAACTGGTCGACTTCGGCTTCAGCCACGCCGACCTGTTCTGAAGGAGGCACGATCATGCAATGCCAACGTGTAGTACTCGCTCTGCTGCTGATGTTGCCGGTGTCGCCGTTGATGGCGGCAGACGGTGCACCGGGGCGAGGCCTGAAGGAAATACCCGATCCCGAACTGAACCTGATGCGCGGCCGCTACACCGTTGGCGGCAACAACGTGGCCTGGTTCGGGGTGACGATGATTTCGCAGTGGCAGGGACCCAACGGTGCAGTGGTGCAGGGCGCGCTGACCCTGGGCATGGATTTCCGCAATGGCGGCACCCCCAAGCTGAGCTTCCAGCCAAGCGTGCAGGTTACCGCCGCTGACGCACCGTTGCCGGCAACGGCAGGGCGCAGCATCGACAGTACCGGCCTGGCCAATGCCAGCGGACTGGTGCAGAGCGTGCAGGTGGCCGGCGATGGCAACACCGCACGCAACGTGACCACCCTGACCGTGCGTGACGGCGCGGTGCCGACCGCACTGGGCGATGACGGCAGCCGCATGGCACAGGCACAGCAGGGCGGGGCTACTGCCACCGCCATGCTCGATGGCAACCAGGCGCGCCTGCTGCTGCAGGTTGATGGGCAGAGCCTGGTACAGCAGTGGATCCGCAATGGCAGCGTGGGGCAGGGCATTGCCCTGGCCGGCGATGGACAGACCGCCAGCAACCGGCTGCAGCTGGAGCTGGTACGCAATACCGCGGCCAACAACCTGCCCTTGAGCCAGAACGTGGCCCAGGCGATCGGGATGAACCGCGGCATGGGCCCAGGCCAGTAACACGGCCTGGTCGGGGGGAACCGACGTACAACGCAGGTCACCGACATGCACACTCTCTACCGGCTTACTCCGCTGGCGCTGGCGGCGCTGGCGGCCACCGCCTTCGCCCAGCAGCCTGCACCCAGTGATGGCGCCGACATGCAGGCATTGATCGCGCAACTGGAACAGCTCAAGGCCAATTACGCACAGGAGGTACGACGCCTGCGCGAACTGGACATGCAGGTGCAGGCGATGCAGGCGCGGCTGAGTGGTCGCGCAGGCCCCGGTGCGACGCCCGCTGCGCCGTTGGCGCCGGCTGCGGCATCCGCGCTACCGCCCAGCAGCGAAGGCTATGCCAGCAGCGCGGCCGAGGCACAGCAGGCCAAGCAGGAGGCCCGGCGCAGCGTGGATGACGTCAAACAGCAACAGGCAGCATTGTTCTCGCGCCGGTTCACCATCGAGAACGGCCTCACCTATGCACGCTACGACCGCAAGCAGCTCACGCTCAACGGGTTCCTCGCCCTGGATGCGATCTTCCTTGGCAACATCGCGATCGAGAACGTCGAATCCGATTCGTTGACCTACAACCTGGCCGCGCGCTGGGGCGTCAGCCCCAATCTCACCTTGAACATGGACGTGCCATACCTGGCACGACGCACGGTCTACCAGAAAGGCGGTGCCGGCGGTGCCGCGGCGGCGATCGCGCAGGAAGAAACCAACGGCAGTGGCATCGGCGATGTCAGCCTGAGTGCCAACTACCGGCTGTTCGCCGAACGCGGCTGGCGCCCGGAGACGGTGCTGACCGGTGGCGTTACCGCACCAACGGGCCGCGCGCCCTATGGCCTGGACTGGAAAGTAATCGAGCGCGATGACGATGACTACATCCGCTTCGCGGTGCCGCAGGAACAGCCGACCGGCAACGGCGTGTGGCAGGCCAACCTGGGCGTATCGATGGTGAAGACCGCCGATCCGGCGATCCTGTTCGCCAACGCCGGCTACATCCATTCGTTCCCACGCGGTTTCAGCGATATCGACAGCAACCCGGATACGGTCAACCCCGGCGATGTGAAACTGGGCGGTTCGGTGTACTTCGGTGCCGGCGTGGCATTCGCGTTCAACGAGCGCACCAGCCTGAGCATTTCCTTCAGCGACAAGATCAGCACGCGCGCCTCGACCCGGTTCAAGGGCGGTGAATGGGTGAAGGTGATCGGCAGCGATGCCAATGCGGCCTCGCTCAATCTCGGCGTGACCTACGCGTTGAACCAGCACACCACGCTGGTGACGCTGCTGGGCATCGGCCTGACCCCGGATGCGCCGGACTTCACGCTGGCGTTCAAGGTGCCGTACATGTTGTAGGCGCGGCAGCCCGGCATGGCGCGGCGCTGCACGGCCGCGCTTTGCCGGTGTCGGGTCATGCCGGGCTGCGCAGGGGCCTGCGTTGTCAGCGCTGCGCCGGCAGCTCCAGATGATGCTTGCGGCACAACCGGTATATCGTGACCCGCGAGATCTGCATGTGCCGCGCGCACGCCGACACGTTGTAGCCATGCTGGCGCAGGGCCTGCAGCAGTACATCGCGTTCCACCTGGCCACGTGCATCCTGCAGCAGCGCGCGCCGCGCAGGGGCGTCCGGCTCTGCCAGGTCCAGGTCAGCGGCGTTGATCAGCTCGCCTTCGGCCACGATCGCTGCCCGCTGCACGCGGTTCAACAACTCACGTACGTTGCCGGGCCAGTCGAACCCGCGCATGGCCTGGCGTGCGCCGGGATCAAACCCGCGTGCGCGGCCGGGGTGGCGTTGGCGGAAGCCGCGCAGGAAGTGCTCGGCCAACAGCAGGACATCGCTGCCGCGTTCGCGTAGCGCGGGCATCGGCAAGCGCAGGACATTGAGGCGGTAGTAAAGGTCCCGGCGGAAGTGGCCCTGGGCCACCGCCTGTTCCAGTTCGACGTGGGTGGCTGCCAGTACGCGCACGTCCACACGCAGCGGCTGGTTGCTGCCGACCCGTTCCAGCGTCCCCTCCTGCAGCACCCGCAGCAGGCTGGTCTGTGCGTCGGCGGGCAGGTCGCCGACTTCATCGAGGAACACGGTGCCGCCGTGGGCACTTTCAAACAGTCCGATGCGGCGTTGGGCGGCACCGGTGAAGGCCCCACGCTCGTGGCCGAACAGTTCGGACTGCACCAGATTGGCAGGGATCGCGCCGCAGTTGATCGCCAGGAACGGTTTGCCGGCGCGCCCGGACAAGGCATGCAGCGCCTGCGCGGCAAGTTCCTTGCCGGTGCCGGTCTCGCCGGTGACCAGCACCGGCAGGTCGACCGGAGCGAATTTATGCAGGGAGGCGCGCACCGACAGCAGGGCGGTGCTGTCGCCGATCAGCGCCGGCAGGTTGCCGGACTCGCGGACCATGTGCGGCAACGCGTCGTCGCCCTCGGATTGCCGCTGCATTGCCGACAGCAGATCGTGCAGTTCCAGCGGCAGCGCGAACTGGTCGCGGCACGCGCGCAGCAGCGGCCCCCACGCGGGCGGAGCGCTGCCCAGTCCAGGGGGCAGCACGGCGAGCCAGGGCAGGTGGTGATGCCGCTCGATCCACGGCAGCAGCAGCTGCACGGCGTCGGCATCAAGGTGACGCAGATCGACGATGGCCACCAGGTGGTCGCGGCCGCGCAGGCCGATGGCCATGGCAGGGGCAGGGCTGACGCAGCGCAGTTGCCAACCGGCCGCCGCCAGCGCACCCCGCTCGGCTGCCTGCGGTTGGCCGAACCAGATTGCGCAACGCGATGGAATCTCCAGGCTTGCCGCCATTCCTTTCCCCCAGGCAACACGGGCGGCCCAGCCGGGCACCCGGCGCGCCGCCCCGCGCCGGGATGCTGTGGCCGAACACGGTCGGCCTGTCGCGGTCACTGCAACCTTGACATCAAGGACCAACGAAGCAAGCGGCGGCCAGCGGCCAGCGGCCCGGTTACGGCCAGCCGCCCAATGAAAAAGCCGCTGCAGGGCAGCGGCTTTTCAGGCAATGCGCAGATGACCCCGGATCAGAGGTCGACCCGGCGGGCCTGCATGAACTTGTTGCCCCAGTAGCCGGTGAGCAGGGTGTCGACGCGGACGTCCTTGCCGGTGCTCGGGGCATGCAGGAAGCGGCCATCGCCCACGTAGATGCCAACGTGGTCGACCCGGCCCTTGCGGCCGAAGAACACCAGATCGCCTGCGGCCAGGGCGGCGCGGTCGTTGATCAGTTCGGCATTGGCGTCGTGCGCCATTTCACGCGAGACGCGCGGCAGCTCGATGCCCAGGGCCGAGCGGAACACGTAACCGACCAGGCCACTGCAGTCGAAGCCGCTGTCCGGATTGCTGCCACCCCAACGGTACGGGGTGCCGAGCAGGGTCATGGCCCGGCGCAGCAGCGACTGCACCTTGCCGTTGTCGGCAGCGTTGCCGACCACGACGCTGCCGTTGGCGGCACTGCTGGTGTCGTAATTGGCGAGCAGGCGGCTAAGGTCACCGGCCACCATGGCCGAGCGGTCCATCAGGGGAATGGTGTCATTGGCGGCCAGATGCGGCAGTAGGGCGGCCAGGGTGGCGCTGGCGGCGGCATCGGCGCGGCTGCGCTGCGGAGCGGTTGCGTCGGCCTTGGCGGCTGCGCGGGGGGCGGTCTCGGCGGTGGCAGCCGCGGGCGCATCGGTACGAGTGGGAGCGGACTGCGACCAGGCGGGAAGGCTGGTCAGACACAATGCCAAGCCCAGCAGAAGCGGGCGGACACTACGCGAAGAAGCGGCGGTCTGGCCTTGGCACGTCGGGTCGTTTGTCGTCACGCGTCGGTCACAAGGAAAAAAACGATGGGGCATCATGCCCTGTAAAAGCAGTAATAAGTTAAAAATTCCGTTAATAAATCGTTAGTTACGCCGTGATGCTTGTCACAGTTTTGAACATATCGCCTGTTCATTTTAGCGAAGGACGCGTTTCGCCCCTGTGTAGTGGTCCTTCCAATAGGGGCCACTGAGCGAATCCAGGCGCACCGTTCCGCCGGTGCTCGGGGCGTGCACGAAACGGCCTTCGCCGACGTAGATCCCCACATGACTGACGTTGCCGCGACTGCCAAAAAAGACCAGGTCGCCGGTTGCCAGGCGCTTCGGGTCGATCTTCGGCCCCTGTACCGCCGCCAGGTCGCGTGAGGTCCGCGGCAGCTTCAGATCCAGCATTTCACGGTAGACGTAGGCGACCAGACCACTGCAGTCGAAGCCGGATTCAGGCGTGTTGCCGCCGTAGCGATAGGGCGTGCCGACCAGGCTGATGGCGCGCATCAGTACTGAATTGGCGGCCTCCGGGTTGTCCGGAGTGGTGCTGGGCCAGCTTGCCGCAGGCGGTGGCGGTGCGGAACGGACGGCCTTGCCGCCGCCACAGGCGGTCAGCAGCAGGGGCAGGGCGAGCAGCAGGGCGGGCGCGAGGCGCCGGCGCGTGCCGGACGAAACTGGCGTGATGTGCATGTTCTCCGGATAATGCGCGACCTTGGATTGGCCGTCATGATGGCGGCGTCCCCGCCGGGCGACAACCCGCCCCAACCCGCCTGCCTCCGGCAGATCCAGACAGAGTTGCGCATGAAGATCGAAAAAGACCGCGTTGTCCGCTTCCACTACACCGTCTCCGAGGCCGGCCAGGAGCCGATCGAATCGTCCAAGGACCGCGGCGAGCCGCTGGCGATCCTGATCGGCCACGGCAACATCATCCCGGGCCTGGAAAACGCCATGATGGACAAGGAAGCCGGCGCGACCTTCGACGTCGACGTCAAGGCGGCCGATGCCTACGGCGAGCGCCGTGATGGCCTGTCCCAGCGCGTGCCGAAGAAGCACTTCGGTACCGCCAAGCTGGTCCCGGGCCAGCAGGTCGTGCTGCAGACCAACTTCGGCCCGCGTGCCGTGACCGTGCAGAAGGTCGGCATGAGCGTGGTCGACGTCGACCTGAACCACCCGATGGCCGGCAAGGACCTGCATTTCGACGTCGAGATCGTCGACGTGCGCGAAGCCGGCAAGGAAGAGCTCGAACACGGCCACGTCCACGGCGACGGCGGTCACCAGCACTGATCGCGTCGCGATCGTGATGGCAGCAACGGCCCGCCTCGGCGGGCCGTTGCGTATGTGGAACAGGGCGGAGCCATCCATGGTCCGCAGGCCGGCGGCATAATGAAGGACCTGCACGCCGGATGCCCTGTGAACACCGCTTCCCCTTCCCTGCAACCGGTGGCTTCCGGCGAACGCATCGCCGTGCTGGACATACTGCGTGGCTTCGCCCTGCTGGGCATCCTGCTGATGAACATCGAGGCCCTCAGTGGGCCGCTGGACCTGGCCTTTACGGGCATCGACGCGCATTGGCAGGGCATCGACTACTGGGCCGATGCCTTCGTCTATGTGTTCGTGCAGGGAAAGTTCTTCACCCTGTTCTCGCTGCTGTTCGGGGCGGGCTTTGCGGTGATGGCCCAGCGCGCCGAGGCAGCGGGCCGCCAGTTCACTCCGTTCTACCTGCGCCGCAGCGCCGGGCTGCTGCTGATCGGCCTGTGCCATGCACTGCTGGTCTGGTCGGGCGACATCCTGGTGCTGTATGCGCTGGCCTCGCTGCCATTGCTGGCCTGCCGTGAGGCACCGCGCAGCTGGCTGCCCTGGATGGGCTTGCTGGTGTATGCGCTGGGTGTTGCGCTGATGCTGCTGGTCGGCGCGATGGTGTCGATGGCCACCCCGCAGGACCTGCAGAAGATGCTGGTCGACGCGCAGCAGGGCATCGACCAGCAACGCCTGGTGTACGGCCAGGGCGACTGGATGCAGGCCAACGTGCAGCGCCTGCATGAGTTCGGCGCGTCGCTGGGTGGCATGTTCATTTCCGGCCCCGAGGTGCTGGGCATGTTCCTGTTGGGGGCCTGGTTCGCCGGCAGCGGCGCATTGACCGCGCCGGAGCGTTTCCCGCGGTTGTATGCCGGCCTGCGCTGGATCGCATTGCCGCTGGGCCTGCTGGCCACCCTGGCAGGTGTGTTGTGGAAGCCGTATCTGGCGCCGGGTGTCTATGACCTGCCGACCACCATGGCAATGGCACTGGTGGCCGTGGGCGGTGTGCCGATGTGCCTGGGCTACCTGGCCTGGATCGTGCACTGGCGCGCGCGCATGGGCTGGCTGGCGCCGGTCGGTCGGATGGCGTTGACCCACTACCTTGCCCAATCGGTGGTCTGCACGCTGCTGTTCTATCACTACGGGCTGGGATGGTTCGACGTGCTGCCGCGTGCCTGGCAGCTGCTGTTGGCACTGCTGCTGTTTGCAGCGCAGGTGATCTTCAGCCATCTGTGGCTGCGCCGTTTCCGCTTTGGTCCGATGGAATGGCTGTGGCGTGCGATGACGTACCGGCAGTGGCCAGCACTGCGCCGTGGGGCCGGGCAGGCGTGATCGATGCCGGCCGCGCACGTTTCGACCTGCGTGGCTGCATGCCCTCACGTCTGGCCTGCAGCGGGCCATGGCATGCTCGCAGCAGCATGGGTGACGGCGCCAACCCGCTGCCTGCCGATCTTCGTTGCGGGCGCTCGCCCGCCATCTTCCCTGTCGACTCGAGCGATTGCGATGAATACTCCCTCTTATGATTACGACCTGATCGTCCTTGGCGGCGGTTCCGCTGGCCTGGCCGGTGCCATCCGCGCTGCGCAGCATGGCAAGCGGGTTGCCCTGCTGGAGCCGGGTGAACTGGGGGGTACCTGCGTGAATGTCGGGTGCGTGCCGAAGAAGGCGATGTGGCTGGCCGCCGATCTGGCCGAGCGCATCGGCCTGGCCAGCGCGATGGGCTTCGACGTGGCGCCGCGTCCGGCACTGTCGTGGAAGGAGCTGGTGATCCATCGCCAGGCCTACATCAGCAACATCCACACCAGTTATCACAAGCGTCTGGATGAAACCGGCGTGGTGCGCATTCCGGCTCGTGGCCATCTGCTGGATGCGCACACCGTGGCGTGCAGTGATGGTGTGCATTACAGCGCTGCACAGGTCCTCATCGCTACCGGGGCGCATCCGCAGCGGCCCGACATTCCCGGCGCCGAACTGGGCCTGGTGTCCGACGATTTCTTCGACCTGCGTGCGGCACCGGCCGAGGTCGCCATCATCGGCGGCGGCTACATCGCGGTGGAACTTGCCGGGCTGTTGCAGGCGCTGGGCAGCAAGGTGAGCCTGCTGGTACGTGGCAGCCGCCTGCTGGAGCGCTTCGACTACGAGCTGACCGCGCAGTTGGCCGAGAACCTGCGCCAGCAGGGCGTGCGCATCCACTTCGATTACCGTCTGCGTGAGTTGAAGCGCGACGGCGAACGCGTGCGCGCGTTCGGCCATGACGGCCCGATCGACAGTGTGTTCGACGCCGTGTTCTTCGCTACCGGCCGGCGCGGCAACAGCAAGGATCTCGGCCTGGAAGCACTGGGCATCGGCATCGGCGAACACCAGCAGGTGGAGGTGGACGAGTGGCAGACCACGGCGGTGCCAAGCGTGCATGCGGTCGGTGACATTGCAGGCAAGGTCGGCCTGACGCCGGTAGCCGTGGCTGCAGCGCGACGCCTGATGGATCGTCTGTTTGGTGGCCGCCCGGAAGCGAAGATGGATTACGACAACGTGGCCAGCGTGGTGTTCTCGCACCCGCCGCTGGGCGCGGTAGGCATGAGCGAGGAAGATGCACGTGCGCGCTTCGACCAGGTGACCGTGTACCACAGCCGGTTCCGGCCGATGCTGCAGGCGCTGGCCAACGGCACCCAGCGCAGCCTGTTCAAGATGGTATGCGCCGGCCCAGAGGAGCGCGTGGTGGGTGTGCACCTGCTCGGCGAAGCGGCCGACGAGATCCTGCAGGGTTTCGCGGTGGCGGTGAAGATGGGTGCGACCAAGGCCCAGTTCGACGACACGGTGGCGATCCATCCGACGTCTGCTGAAGAAGTGGTGTTGATGCGCTGAGCCGGGCTGCGCCCGGCACCCGTGGTAGTGCCGGCCGCTGGCCGGCAACCTCGACAGCAACGGCAACGGCAACGGCAACAGCAAAAAGCTGGGTTCTTGTGGGATGGCGGGGTGGGTGTCGACCTTGGTCGACACGTAGATCCACGCCATGCGTGGATCAGGAGTTGCAGTGAGCATGAACGGACATCGGATCGTTCGCCCGGAAATGCCATGAGACAATTGGAAGCAATCCAGCTGCTTCCAGCCGCCCCATGCGGCCCGTTTTCTTCCTGATGTCCACTTCTTCCCCCCGTATCGCCACCACGTCCCCGCGCATCGCTCTGGGCGGCATCGGCCTGGCTGCGATCGGCGCCATTGCCGCTTCGGGCAAGGCGATCATCGTCAAGCTGGGGCTGCGCCATGGCGTGGACGCGACCACGCTGCTGGCGCTGCGCATGCTGATGGCGCTGCCGCTGTTCGCGTTGATGGCGGTGTGGGCCTCGCGCCGTGCCGAGCGACTGTCCTGGGCCGACCGCGCGCGCGTGCTGTGGCTTGGCTTCACCGGTTACTACCTGTCCAGCCTGCTGGATTTCCAGGGCCTGCAGTACATCAGCGTGACCCTGGAACGGTTGATCCTGTACTTGAACCCGACCCTGGTGCTGCTGATCAACGTGCTGCTGGCGCGGCAGCGGCCGGGTCGGTGGCAGGTCGGCGCGCTGGTGCTCAGCTATCTCGGCGTGCTGATCGCGTTCGGCCATGACCTGCAGCGCGAGGGTGGGCAGATCATTCTCGGCAGCCTGCTGGTGCTGGGGAGTGCGCTCAGCTACGCGCTCTATCTGTTCGGCAGCGGCCAGGTGGTCGCCCGTATCGGCGCGGTGCGTCTGACCGCCTACGCCAGCTGCGTGGCCAGCGTACTGGTGCTGCTGCATTTCACCATTACCCATCCGCTGCCGTTGCTGTGGCAGGCCCCCGCTGCCGTGCAGTGGCTGTCGCTGATCAACGCGACGGTCTGCACCGTGCTGCCGGTGCTGGCGATCATGCTGGCGGTGCAGCGCGTCGGCTCGTCGCTGGCTGCGCAGGTGGGTATGCTGGGCCCGGTTTCCACCATCGTGATGAGCCTATGGCTGCTCGACGAACCGATGGGGCCGGCGCAGATCGCCGGCACCGTGCTGGTCCTGATCGGCGTGCTGCTGGTGACGCGGCTGCGCCGCTGACGCCGGAGCAGGCGCGTGCCCGCATCCTGGCGGTGATCCATGCGATCCCGCCAGGGCAGGTGATGGGCTACGGGCAGGTCGCGATGCGCGCCGGCCTGCCCGGACGCGCCCGGCTGACCGCACGCATCCTCGGCCAGAATGACGATCCCTCGCTGCCCTGGCACCGGGTGCTGCGCTCGGATGGGCGCATCGCCATGGCTGAAGGTTCGGCCGGCTGGCGCGAACAATCGCAGCGGCTGCGTGCCGAGGGTGTCATCGTCGAAAACGGCCGGGTGCGGATGCCCGCGACCGACCCGGCGGCGGCGCTGGATGCGGCCGTATGGGGGCCGGGCTGATCGCTGCCTGCGACTGAACGGGCGGCCGTCCGCGCTGGTCAAAAAGGGCCGGTGCTGCGGCTATGATGGAGGCCGTTCCATGCCGGTGTCCCCATGTTCCCGCGACTGCCAACCGTCACCAAGGCCCTGTTGATCGCCAACGCGATCCTGTTCCTGCTGCAGCAGCCGTTCCTGCTCGGCATGCAGACCTTCGAGCCATTCATGCTGCAGCCGCTGCAGCAGGGCTTCGATGCGTTCTCGCCGGGTGGCAATTTCCAGCCCTGGCAGCTGCTGACCTACGGCTTCCTGCATGGCAGTTTCTTCCATCTGTTCTTCAACATGCTGGCCGTCTTCATGTTCGGCGCGCCGCTGGAACAGACCTGGGGTGAGAAGCGCTTCCTGACCTACTACCTGGTGTGCGTGGTCGGCGCCGGCCTGTGCCAGTTGCTGGTCGGTACGATGCTCGACAATCCGGCCACGGTGCTGGGTGCGTCCGGTGGTGTGTTCGGCCTGCTGCTGGCTTACGGCATGCTGTTCCCCAACCAGCGGGTGATGCTGCTGTTCCCGCCGATTCCGATGAAGGCGCGTACGTTCGTGATCCTGTTCGGCGTGGGCGAGCTGGTGCTGGGCATGACCGGCTGGCAGCCGGGCGTGGCCCATTTCGCGCACTTGGGCGGCATGCTGTTCGGCTGGCTGCTGATCCGCTACTGGCGTGGCCAACCGCCGTTCAACAAGCGTCGTCCCCCGGGCCCGCCGAAGCGCCCGAACCACCTGCGCAGCGTGAAGTGAGGCGCAGGTGGCTGCCGACCGTTGGTCGGCATACCTTGACGCCGGTAGGTGCCAATCTTGAGTGGCACGCCTTGACGCCGGTAGGTGCCAATCTTGATTGGCACACCTTGACGCCGGTAGATGCCAACCTTGGTTGGCACGCATTTCATGCATCGGCCAGCACCACCTGCGCCGCGTTGTGCCCGGGCGCGCCGGTGACCCCGCCGCCCGGATGCGTACCCGCACCGCACAGGTACAGGCCGGGCAGGGCGCCGCGATAGCCCGCCTGGCCGACCATCGGCCGCGCCGAGAACAGCTGGTTGGCGCTGAGCGCACCGTGGAAGATGTCGCCACCGATCAGCCCGAACGTCCGTTCCAGATCCAAGGGTGACAGTGCCTGTCGACCAAGCACGCTGTCGGCGAAGCCGGGGGCGAAGTGATCGACGGTGGCGATCATCAGGTCGGCAACGGTATCGCGGTGATCATCCCAGTGTCGGCCATCGGGCAGCTCCGGCGCCACGTGCTGGCAGAACAGGCTGGCCACATGCTGCCCGGGTGGCGCCAGCGAATCATCCAGCGTGCTCGGAATCAGCATCTCCACGATCGGCTCGCGCGACCAGCCCTCGCGACGTGCGTCCAGCCAGGCGCGGTCCATGTAATCCAGGCTGGGCGCCATGATGATGCCGGCACTGAGGTGATCGCCGGGGCCGGGCAGGGCACGGAAATCCGGCAGCCGCGACAGCGCCACGTTCATCCGGAACGTGCCCGAGCCGCAGCGCCAGTTCGCCATGCGTTCACGGGTGGTGACGGGAACCTGGGCGGGCTGCAGCAGTTGTTCGTACAGCAGCTTCGGGTTGACGTTGGCCACCACGGCACGTGCGCGCAGGCTCTCGCCGCCGGACAGCGCGACGCCGACCACGCGCCCGTCCTCAACCAGCAGGCGCTGCACGCCGGCATCGACCCGCAGCTCGGCGCCGGCTGCACGCGCGGACGCGGCGATGGCCTGGCTGATCGCGCCCATGCCACCGATGGCGTGGCCCCACGCGCCCTTGACCCCGTTGCACTGGCCGAACACGTGATGCAGCAGTACGTAGGCGCTGCCTGGCGTGTACGGGCTGGCGTAGTTGCCAACAATGCCATCGAAACCAAACAGGGCCTTGATCGGCTCGCTTTCGAACCAGCGATCCAGGTACTCGGCGGCCGACAGCGTGAACAGGTCCAGCAGTTCCTGGCGCAGTGCAGGGTCGAGTGCGGCCAACTCCCGTCCCAACCGGCCCATCTGCCACAACGCCGGCAACGCACGCCAGCCGGCCATCACCCCGAGGTCGGGCGGCGGACGCAGCGCCCAGTCGCGCAGCACATCGGCAAATACCTCCAGGCGCGCTTCATAGGCGGGCAGCGCCTGCGCATCGCGTTCGGAGAACTTCGCCACCTCGGCCTGGGTGCGGCCAGGTGCGGACAGCAGGTAGCGGCCATCAGGCAATGGCAGGAAGTTGTTGGCCGGCCGCGCGACGATGCGCAGCCCGTGCGCATGCAACTGCAGCTCCTCGATCACCTTCGGCTGCAGCAGCGACACCGTGTACGAGGCCACCGAGTTGCGGAAGCCCGGGTGGAACTCCTCGGTGACAGCCGCACCGCCAAGGATGCCGCGACGCTCCAGCACCAGCACCCGTTGCCCCGCGCGCGCCAGATACGCCGCGCACACCAGCCCGTTGTGGCCGCCACCAACGATGATCGTGTCCAACGTCGTCATGCGTTGCGGATCGCCGCTTCGATGGTGGCGATGTCGATCTTCTTCATCGGCATCATCGCGTTGAAGGCGCGCTTGGCCAGGGCCTTGTCCTTGCTGGTCACCGCTTCGATCAGCATGCGCGGGCTGATCTGCCAGGACACGCCCCAGCGGTCCTTGCACCAGCCGCATTGGCTTTCCTGGCCACCGTTGCCGACGATGGCATTCCACAGGCGATCGGTCTCGGCCTGGTCCTCGGTGGAAATCTGGAACGAGAACGCTTCGCTGTGCTTGAAGCTCGGGCCACCATTGAGGCCGACGCAGGGAATGCCGCAGACCGTGAATTCGACGGTGAGCACGTCCCCCTGCTTGCCGTCGGGGAAGTCGCCGGGCGCGTGATGCACAGCGGTTACTTCGCTGTCGGGAAATGTCTTTGCGTAGAACGTGGCGGCCTCGAGCGCACCGTTGTCATACCAGACGCAGATCGTGTTCTTGTGAGCCATGGCGGGGCTCCGCAGTGGACGAAGGAGCAGCGATAGCATGGGCGGTGTTAATGCCGGATCGTGCTGCACTGCGGGAGCTGCCGGCGCCGCGCTACCATGGCCGGACGACACGACAGGGATGATGCGTGAAGATCCTGATTCTGGGTGGCTATGGGGTGTTCGGGGGGCGCCTGGTCCGCTTGCTGGCCGACCTGCCGATGCTGGAACTGCTGATCGGTGGCCGCAACCTGGCAGCGGCACAGGCGTTCTGCGCAAGCTATGTGGGGCAATCGACGCTGCGTCCACTGCAGGTCGACCGGCAACGGCTGGCCACGGCCCTGCAGGCCGAGCGACCGGAGCTGGTGGTGGATGCCTCCGGTCCTTTCCAGGACTATGGCGAACACCGCTATGGCGCGATCGAAGCCTGCATCGCCGCCGGCATTGATTATCTGGACTTCGCCGACGCGGCAGACTTCGTATTCGGCGTTTCGCAGTACGACGCGCAGGCCAGGGCAGCTGGCATCTACGCACTGTCAGGCGTCAGCAGTTTCCCGGTATTGACCGCGGCAGTGCTGCGCGAGATGGCCACGCATATGGACATCGTCAGCGTGGAAGGCGGCATCGCGCCATCGCCGTATGCCGGCATCGGCCTGAACGTGATGCGGGCGGTGGTCGGCTATGCCGGTGCGCCGGTGAAGCTGCGCCGCAACGGCCGCGATGGGCACGGCATCGGCCTGGCCGAGAGTCGTCGCTTCACCGTCGCGGTGCCGGGGCGACTGCCGCTGCGCAACCTGCATTTCTCGCTGGTGGATGTGCCGGATCTGCAGGTGTTGCCACCCGAACATCCGACGATGACCGACATCTGGATGGGGGCTGGCCCGGTGCCGGAGATCCTGCATCGCGTGCTCAATCTGCTGGCCAAGGCGCGCCTGCACCTGAAACTGCCGTCGCTGGAGCCATGCTCGCGGTTGTTCTACACCGTGTTGAACCTGATGAAGTTCGGCGAGCATCGCGGCGGCATGATCGTGCGCGCCGTGGGCACCCGCGATGGTGCGCGTGTGGAACAGAGCTGGCACCTGCTGGCCGAGGCCGATGATGGCCCGTACATTCCGTCGATGGCGATCGAAGCGGTGATCCGCAAGCAGCTGGCCGGTGATCGGCCGTCACCGGGTGCACGCCCGGCCACGCATGCGCTGGAACTGTCCGACTACGACCGGCTGTTCGACGGACGCACGATCCACACCGGTTTCCGCCGCGACATGCCCGGTGCCAGCCTGTACCAGCGCCTGCTGGGCAGCGCGTACGCGCAGCTGCCGGCCAGCGTGCAGGCGTTGCATGCACCGTCTGCCGCCAAGCGCTGGAGCGGCACGGCATCGGTCGAACGCAGTGGTGGGTTGTTGTCGCGGTTGCTGGGGAACGTGTTCGGTTTTCCGGCAGCGGGCGAGGCAGTGCCGGTCAGCGTGGAGTTCACCGCAGAGGCGGGTGGCGAGCGCTGGACGCGGACCTTTGCCGGCCGTCGTTTCTCTTCGTTGCAGACGCTGGGGCAGGGGCGCAACGAAGCGCTGCTGGTCGAACGGTTCGGTGCGGTATCGGTAGCGTTGGCACTTCTGGTCGACAGCGGGCGGCTGCAACTGGTGCCGAGACGCTGGTCGATCCTGGGCCTGCCGTTGCCGCAGTCGCTGTTGCCCGGGGAGAACAGTTTCGAGAGTGATGAGGATGGGCGCTTCGTCTTCGACGTGGAGATCGGCGCGCCGGTGGTGGGGCGGATCGTGCATTACCGGGGAACGTTGAAGCCCGCGTGACGTCCACCGACGAAAAAGGGCGCCACGAAGGCGCCCTTTCCGTTATTGCTGTTGCATGAACCTCAGCGCAAGACCTTGATCTGCTCGCCGTCGGTGCGCTGCATCGGCTGGCCCGGCTTGCAGCTGAAGCTGGCGCCGAATGCCGGCAGGTTCGACAGCGGGCCATTGGTGCGCCAGCGACCCGGTGCACGGATGTCGGCGGTCAGGCGGCGTGCGGCCTCGTTCGGCGACAGCTGCTGCGGCCACAGCGCAGCCCAGGCGCGGAAGAAGCCCTGCTGCTGTGCCGGCTTGGCCTTCGGCTCCTGCGCGGTGTACGCGGCCCAGGCCAGTTCCAGACCGGCGATGTCGGCCAGGTTCTCTTCCTGGGTCAGCGTGCCGTTGACCTTGGCCCCCTTCACGCCGGGGAACTCGTAGGCGCCGTACTGGGTGGCGACACGGGTGCCGAGCAGGGTCCAAGCGGTCTTGTCGGCCGGGGTCCACCAGCTGCGCAGTTCGCCCTTGGCATCGACCAGCGCACCCTTGGCATCGATCGCACGGGTCAGCTCGTGGCCGACCAGGCCGCCGAAGCTGCCGAACTTGTCGGCGGCATCGGCCTTGGCGTTGAACACCGGGCCCTGCAGGATCGCCGCAGTGACGATCAGCCGGTTCTGCGCCAGGTCATAGGCCAGCGACGGCTGCTGCGGCAGCACGTCCCAGCGGCGGTCGGCGTTGCCCTTGCCGATGCGCTTCATTTCCTCGCGGTGGCGCCAGGTGGACGCGATCAGCATGTTGCCGCCGAACGAACCACGGCCCATCGGCTGCACGCTGTAGTCCAGGTCACGCAGCGGGGTGCCGATCTCGATCTTCAGCGCGGCCAGCTTGGCCTGCGCTTCGGTCTTGGCCTCGGCGCTCATCCAGCTGTTGTTCTTGACCGCTTCGATCTGCACTTCACGCACCTTGTCGACGATCCAGGCCGCCTGGCGGCGGTCTTCGGCGGACAGGTAACGGGCTGCGTATTCGCGGCCGACCATCGGGCCAGCGGCCACGTTGATCGCGTCCAGCACGCTTTCCCAGCGCTGCGGCGGCAGGGTCTCGCCACGCAGCACGCGGCCACGGAACTCGAACTCCGCATCGCGGTACGCCTTGGACAGGTACGGCGCCATCGAGTCGCCCACGCGCCAGCGCAGGTAGGCCTTCCACTGGTCCGGTTTGAGCTTGGTGACCATGCCGTCGAGCTGCTTGAACAGCGCCGGGTCGGCCAGCGACACCAGGTCATCGTTGACGCCCTGCGCCTTCAGGAACGCGTCCAGCTGCAGGTTGCGGTAGCGGCTGTTGAGGTCCTTGGTGGAGATCGGCGCGTAGTTGTTGAACGGGTTGTTGATGCCCGCCAGCGACTGCGCGTTGCGCGCCAGTTCGGTTTCCAGCGCGATCACCGCCTGCGACTCGGCGTCCAGCTTGGCCGCCGGGGTGCCGGTCAGTGCGAGGATCTGCTTGACGTAGTTGCGATAGCGGCCCATCAACGCGACGGTGTCGGCGTCGGTGCGGGTATAGAAGGCCGGATCAGGCAGGCCCATGCCGCCCTGCATGAAGTAACCGATGTGGCGGTCCAGCGCCTTCAGGTCCACGTCCGGACCGAAGTTGAAGGCCACCGGGATGCCGACCTGGTGCAGCGCGGCGATCGAGGCCGGGACATCCTTGGCCTTCTTGATCGCGTTGATGCGGGTCAGCAGCGGTGCGATCGGGTTGGAGCCGTCGGCTTCCACGGCCGCTTCGTCCAGGCCGCTGGCCCAGAAGTCGCCCAGCAGCTTCTGCACGTTGCCCTGCGGCGCCTTCATCGAGGCGTCCAGCAGTTCACGCTGTTGCTGCCGGCTGCGGTCGACCAGCTGGCCCAGTGCGGTGGCGGCGCCGGTCTGCGGCACCGGGTTGGCCTTCAGCCAGCCTGCGTTGGTGGCGTCGTAGAAATCGCTGCACTGCGCACTGACGGCCGGGGCGCGTGCGGCCTTCTTCTTGGCGGCGAACGCATCGTGGGTCGGAACCAGGGTCGCCAGGCTGATGCCCAGGGCGATGGCAAGCGGACGGAAGTTGGGCATGTAGAACGAATCCGTGATGGATTGAGGGCGGGCGAACTATAGCAAGCCGCGCATGGGCACGGGATGCACGCCTCATGGCGGCTCCTTTTTGCCATGCGCCGACCAAGGTCGGGCTCTACCAGCGGCTTGGACATAGAGCCACGCCATGCGTGGCTGCGGCCAAGCGCTGAAAAACAAAGGCCCGGGAAATCCCGGGCCTCTGCAGGCAAGCCGTGGCCTCAGCCGTGGCTTACCAGATCACCACCTGCGAGTCGCCGGTGCGCGACATCGGCGTACCCGGCTTGCACTGGAAGGCCGCGGTGAAGGTCGGCAGGTTCGACGGCGCACCGATGGCGCGGAACTGCGCCGGCGCGTGCGGGTCGGTTGCCAGGCGGACCTTGGCGTTCTCCGGGGTGTACTTGGTGCGCCACACGGTGGCCCAGTTGAAGAAGAAGCGCTGATCGCGGGTGAAGCCATCGATCTTCGCGTCTTCCTTGCCGGCCGATGCCTTCTGCAATGCGTCGTAGGCGGTGGCCAGGCCACCCAGGTCGGCAATGTTCTCGCCCAGGGTCAGATGGCCGTTCACGGCCTGGCCGTCGACCTTGTACTGGTCGAACTGCTTGACCAGCTTGCCGGTCAGGCCAGCGAAATTCTTCGAATCGGCTTCGGTCCACCAGTTCTCGAAGTTGCCGGTCGGCCCGAAGCGGCTGCCCTGGTCGTCGTAACCGTGGGTCATTTCGTGGCCGATGACCGCACCGATACCGCCGTAGTTCAGCGCGTCGTCGGCCTTCGGGTCGAAGAACGGCGGCTGCAGGATGGCGGCCGGGAACACGATCTCGTTCTGCAGCGGGTTGTAGTAGGCGTTGACCGTCTGCGGGGTCATGCCCCACTCGGTCTTGTCCACCGGCTTGCCGATCTTGGCCAGGTTGTACTGGTAGTTGAACGCGGTGGCCGCGCGCACGTTGCCCAGGTAGCTGTCACGGTTGGTCTGCAGGCCCGACCAGTCACGCCACTTGTCCGGGTAACCGATCTTCGGGGTGAAGGTTTCCCACTTGGCGATGGCCTTGGCCTTGGTCTCTTCGCTCATCCAGGACAGGCCCTGGATGCGTTCCTTCAGCGAAGCGGCCAGGTTCTTCACCAGTTCTTCCATCTTCGCCTTGGCTTCCGGCGAGAAGGCAACCTTCACGTACAGCTGGCCGAAGGCTTCGCCGGCATCGCTCTCGATGGTGCCCAGCACGCGCTTCCAGCGCGGCTTCTGTTCCTTCTGGCCATTGAGGGTCTTGCCGTAGAACTCGTAGTTCTCCTGCACGAACGCATCGGCCAGGTACGGCGAGGCACTGTCCACGGTGTGGAAGCGCAGGTAGGCGCGCCACACCGACGGATCGGTATCGCCCAGTGCCTTGCTCACTTCCTGGTGGAAGGCAGGGATGGCCAGCGAGAACTTCTCCGGCGCGGCCACGTTCTGCGACTTGAAGAACTCGGTCCAGCTGAAGTTCGGGGTCAGCGCATCGGCCTCGGCCAGGCTGACCGGGTGGTAATACAGGGAAACGTCGCGCGACAGTTCGACGCTGGACTTGGACGCCTTGGCCAGGCGGGTCTCGAACTTGACCACTTCTTCAGCCTGCTTTGCGGCATCGGCAGCGGCCACGCCGGACAGCTCCAGCACCTTGGCGACGTGGGCCTGGTAGGCCTTCAGCTTGTCGGCCTTGGACGCATCGGTATAGAAGGTCTTGTCCGGCAGGCCCAGGCCGCCTTGGCTGGCGTAGGCCATGTTCACGGCCGAGTTCTTGAAGTCGGCTTCGGCGCCGAAGCCGAACAGCACGTTCTCGCCCTTGGCAGCGCTGGTGCGCAGGTAGTTGGCGATGGCGGCCTTGTCCTGCAGGCCATCGATCGCGGCCAGGTCGGCCTTCAGCGGCTCGATGCCCTGGGCGTTGACCTTGGCTTCGTCCATGCCGGTGGCCCACAGGTCGCCGACGATCTTCTCGATGCCGGCCGGGTTCTTCACCTGTGCGACCTGCTCGGCCAGCTGGTGCTGCACGGCCACCGAACGCTCGTCGAGGATGGTGAAGGCGCCCCAGCTGGTGCGGTCGCCCGGAATCTCGTTGGCGGCCAGCCACTTGCCGTTGACGTAGTCGCCGAAGGCGGTGCAGGCGTCAAGGTTGCTGTCCAGATCGCTGGCCTGGAAGGCGTTGTAGGCCGGCAGCTTGCTCTCGTCGAGCTTGTAGGTGGTGGCGGCGTCGGCCGCGGCCGGCGTGGAGGCGGTGGCATCCTTTGCCGGGGTTTCGTTCTTGCCGCAGCCGACCAGCGCGGCCGAAACGGCCAGGGTCAGCAGCACGATCTTGGGAGTACGGGTCACTTGAATGGCCTCCAGGCCGAGTGAGTCAGGGAAGGGCCGGGGGAACGGCCGTGGGCCGAACGATACGCCGCCGGCCCACACTGCAAGGGTGTCGAAGGTCATGGCCGGGCGCAAGGGGGCCTTGCCGGTACCGGAAAAAGACAGACCCGGCAAAAGCCGGGTCTGTCGGGGTACTGCATGTGTTGCTGGATCAGAACTTGTAGGTAGCGCCCATGTACATGTAACGGCCGATGTTGTCGTACATCGCCGAACCGACGTCGGAGCCGAAGTAGTTCACCGGCGGATCCTTGTCGAAAGCGTTGTCCACGCCCAGGTAGACGTCGATCTTGTCGCCCGGGAAGCGGTAGCCGAACTGGAAGTTGTGGTAGACGTACGAGCCGTTGCGGATCGGGCTGGTCTGGCCCGGGTTGGCCTGGTAGCTCTTCGGCTGCACGCGCAGGTTGCTGCTCACGTAGTTCAGGTCCCACGACGCACGCCACTGACCCAGCGAGTACTTGGTCTGCAGCGAACCGCGCCAGCGCGGGTCGGTCACCCAGGTAACGTTCTCGTCGTACTCGGTCGGGAAGTCCTGGAAGGCCCATTCACGCGACTGCAGCAGGCGGGTACCGACCAGGCGGATCACCGTGTCACCCTCGGCCAGCTTGAAACGGTAGTCCATTTCCAGGTCGACGCCGACGCGACGCGAACGAGCCAGGTTTTCGTTCAGCGCAACCCAACGGCTGATCGAATGTTCCGGGAAGGTCCGGCCGCCGGCATCGGTCTTGCCACCGACCGGTGCGCGCTCGATGAAGCCGCAGAAGCTGTTGTTGATGCCGCCCGGAGAATCCACGCAGCGGGTGGCATTGGTCTGTGCAGTCACAGCACCGATGGCGTCCTTCAGGCTGATCCACCAGTAGTCCACGGACATGCCGAAGCCCTGCAGGAAATCAGGCTGCCAGACCAGGCCATAGGTGAAGCTGCGCGCGCGCTCCGGCTTCAGGTTCGGGTTGCCGCCGCTGACACCCGGGCGGGTTGCGGTGTAGGTATCGACCCAACCCACCGGCACGCCCAGCGCCGAGCAGTTGGCCTGGCGCAGGGCCGGATCAGCTGCCGTATTGGGGCGATTGGAATTGGTGGCCAGGTAGTTGCAGGGATCGTTGACGGTGGCGAAGTTCTCGCTCTGCGGGTTGTACAGTTCGCCGATGCTCGGCGCACGCACCGCCTGCGACAGGGTGCCGCGGGCACGCAGGGACGGAATGATGGTCCAGTCCAGGCCGACCTTCCAGGTGGTGGTCTTGCCGATGCTGCTGTAGTCGGACCAGCGACCGGCAGCGTCCATGGTCAGGTTGTAGATGCCCGGGATGTCGGCCAGCAACGGCACAGTGGCTTCGACGAATGCTTCGCGTACGTCGTACTTGCCCATCCGGTTGGGGATCGCGTTGAGGAAGGTCAGGCCCTGCGCTGCCAGCGGATCGGTGATTTCGCGGCTCTTCTCGCGGCGGTATTCCACGCCACCGGCCACGCCGACGTCGCCGGCCGGCAGGCTGAACAGCGAGGCGTTGGCCAGCGAGGCGCTGAACACCGACTGCTGCAGGCGCGAATAGTTGAACGAATCGACGTTCATCCAGTCACGCGCGGCCTGGGTCACTGCACCGTTGCCGAATACGGAGAACGGTACGCAGCCCTCGCGTGCGAACTGCGAATACACGCGGTTGCCGTTGTTGGGGTTGGTCGCGTTCGGGTTCAGCGTGGTGCGGCAGACGATCTGGCCGGTGGACGGATCGACCACGGTGTCCAAGCCTGCCTGCCAACGCTCGTTGATGCGGTTGTTGAGGTTCCAGCGCTTGACCTCGCTCTGGCCCCAGTTGCCGTACACGTCGTAGGTCCAGTTCTCAGTCAGGTTGCCCTCGACGCCAAGCACGAAGCGCTGGGTGTTGCGCTCCACGTGCTCGCCACGCTGGCCGGCATCGACGTTGAAGCGGCTCAGGGTCAACTGGCTGGCGCCGTTGGCGGCCATCAGGGCGCGCAGCTGCGGCGAAACGTAGGCATTGTCGCGCTGGATGCGCAGGGTCTGGTCGAACGACGGCTGGGCCAGGAAGTCCGACACGGTCTCGGTGTACTTGCCTTCGAAATACAGGCGATGGTTGTCGGTCAGATCGAAGTTGACGACTGTATTGACGCTCTTGCGGTCGAAGCCGGGCTGCAGATCGGCCACCGAATTGAGGTCGGCGAAGTCGCAGTTGACGCAGCTGGTGGTGCTCGGCATCACGCCGTCATAGCGCTGCGGGCGGTAGGTGCCGTCCGGGTTGAACTGGTAACGGTTGCCCCAGGTCGCCTTGTTGGTGGGCGAGAACGCACCCAGTGTGAAGGTGCCGCCGAAGGAGATCGAATGATTGCCACCCGGGCCGCTGAGGACGGTCTGCGGATTGCTTTCGTTGGACGGCTTGGTCGGGTCGTAGTTCGGGTTCGGCACCGACACCAGGAATTCGTTGCCGATCGCGCGGTCGCTGCGGACAAAGCGGTCCTGCTTGCTGTATTCCAGGGCGATCGCCGCGCTGCCGCGGCCATTGGCGAAATCGGTACCTGCCGAGGCGCTGATGAAGGAACGGTTGAAGCCGCCTTCACTGGCCATGCCGGTCTGAGCGCGCACTTCGGCGCCGTCGAACGACTTCTTCATGATGAAGTTGACGACGCCGGCCACTGCATCGGCGCCGTACACGGCCGATGCACCACCGGTGATCACTTCAACGCGTTCGATCCACTCGACCGGGATCGTGTTGACGTCCACCGCCGAGGAGCCGGAGGTCGCGCCGACATGGCGGCGGCCATTGACCAGAACCAGCGTACGCGAGGTGCCCATGCCGCGCAGGTCCATCAGGCCGACGCCGGCGGTGCCGATGAAGCGGGTGGAATTACCCAGCGTATAGGTCGGGCTCAGCGCCGGCAGGCGCGCCATCAGGTCGCCGATGTTGTTGGCGCCGGTGGCGCGGATTTCTTCGGCAGTGATGGCGGTGACCGGCGAGGGGGTCACGAAGCCGGTACGCGCGATGCGCGAGCCGGTCACGCTGACGCGGTCCAGGTCGATCGGGTTGCTGCCGGAGCTGGCCTCCTGGGCCAGAGCCGGGGCCGCGGCAGCCATCATCAGGCCGGCGAGCAGAGCGTTGGTCAGCGGGTGGCGACCGGGCGTGCGGTAGTGCGTCATCGAGTGAATCCCCCTAATGGACAGAGAACGCTCGCCTCCATGCGGTTGTTATGTTGATGTTCATGTGTCGTCCTGACGTTCATCGAACCTAACATGCGCTTAACGGAAAAAGCATCGGTCCGTCACATTTCCTTGTGGAATAAGCGGCTTCCGATCATCAAATTGCAACAATTACAGTGCCTTAGTCTCAGTTGTGATGAATAGGTTTTGTTCTTGCTTCGGTTTATGAATGCGGTGTTAAGCAGAACTTTGCGCAAGCTGGCGGTTGATGGGGTAAAGGCGCGAGCCTCAGGGGAGGTGCCGCGAGGACGCCCGAGCTCCGTTCATGTCGTTCTCGCTGTCTCTTGATCTTTCTTGCAGCCACTGCAAAGCCAGGCCGCCGTCGGGCCTGTGATCAGTGATGGGGGAGTACAGGCCCGCAAAAGGAAAAGGCGGCTTGCGCCGCCCTTTCCGGGATACCGCTGTTACTGCCGGATCAGAACTTGTACTTCAGACGTACGAACGGGGTGCGGCCGTACAGATCGTACTGGGTGGCAAAGGCTGCGGTGTTGCCGTAGCGGTTGCCTGCGCCGGTGGAGATCAGTGCCGGCTTGGTGTTGAACACGTTGGAGATACCCACCAGCACTTCCCAATCGGCCTGCTTGTAGCTCAAGGAAGCGGTGTGATAAACGCGTGCGTCGGCCACCAGGTCACGGTACGAATCCGGACGGCCCTGATAGGTGAAGCGGGAATTGAGGGTGGTGTTCTCGGTCTTGCCGATGTATTGGGTCAACCAGTTGTACTCCCAGTCGCCGCGGGTCAGGGTCAGGCCCAAGTTGGCCACCAAGTCCGGACGGCCGATCAGGCCGAGCTGATCCGATGAAGCCAAGCCGCTGGCCTCCGCGCTGTCAAACAGCTGTGCAACGTCTTCCACGGTGTAAGTAACCTGGGAATCCAGGGCGAACTTGCCGAAGCCGAACTCGTGCTCCCAGTTCAGGGTCATGTCCCAGCCGCGGGTACGCTGCTGGTTGATGTTCAGGTACTGGGCGTAGATGTTGCGGATCGAGTTGGCATCGGGACCGGTGGTCGGGTTGCGCTCCAGCAGGTCGCAGTAGCGGTTCGGATAGGTGCTGGAACCGTAGCAGCCAGTGGTGATGTCCAGCGCGTTCAGCGAGGTGATCTGGCCGCGGATATCGTAGTCAAAATAGTCGATCGCCACGCTCAGGTCAGCAAACGAGGGGGTGAACACGATACCGGCGCTCTTGGCGCGGGAGGTTTCTGGAATCAGGTTCCCGGCGCCGCCGCTGGTGTACACGGTTGCACTGGAGCCTGCGCCCACGTAATCGCCCGGGATGCCGGCGGCGCCGCAGTTTGCGCGGATGTTGGTGTTGTCGCTCTCATCCCAGCGGATGCAGGGATCGATTGCGGTCTGGTTCTGGAAGCCGGTCTGGTTGCCCAGGTACAGCTCGTACAGGCCAGGGGCGCGATAGGACGTACCGACCGTGCCGCGGATGCGCAGCGACGGGATGATCTGCCAGTTCAAGCCGGCCTTCCACACCTTGTCGCTGCCGCTGACAGAGTTGTACTTGAAGACACGGGCCGAGGCATTGGCGGTGAGCGATTCGATACCGGTCACGCCCTTGACCAGCGGGATGTCGAATTCGACAAAGGCTTCCTTCACCTTGTCATTGCCCTTGGTCACGTCAGCGGTCGACGCACCCCACAGGTCCTTGTAGTTCTCGTCCGGGGTATCTTCAATGGAGTAGTAGCGGTATTCCAGGCCAAACGCAGCACCGACGGGGCCGGCCGGCAGGTCGAACAATTCGCCAGAGAAGACGGCGTTGATCGTGGCGGTGTCGTAGGTGGTCTTGCCGGTGGCGGTGATGCCCAGGATGTCCACCAGCTCATCGACCTTGGCACCGCTGAGGTAGCCCGGGTCGAAATAGTTCGCCGCCGGAGTTTCGCCGGCATTCGGATTGGTCAGATCGCCGGTGATCGAGTTGCGGATGCCCAGCGAGCTGTACTTGCCGCTGGAGCGGCTGGCGTTGGCATTGACTTCCCAACCCCAGCTGCCAGTGAACAGGCCGTCGAACTTGTTGGCCAGGTAGTAGTAGTTCACCTCGGTTTCCGAGGAGGACTTGAACGGCAGCACCGGCTGCGCATAACCGGTACTGGTGCCCGGCGCTTCCACGGTCGGGAAGAACTGGCGCCACTGGAAGTTGTTGGTCTTGCGGTTGTTGTAGAGGAACTGGGTCTTCCAGTTGAACGACTCGAAGCCGAAGTCCGAAGCGAAGTACGCCGACTTGCGCTCCTGGCGGTTGATGATGTGGCTACGGCCCCAGGCATCGAAGTTCAACGGTTCTTCGTAGTACGCCACCGGGCTGCCATTGGCGTAGGTGCGGTTGGCACGAGGGCGGTAACCGGGGAACGGGCCGACGGTGCTGCCGTCCGGCGATGGGACATAACGGATCGGCGAGTCGTACTCGTCGATGACGTTGATCAGGAGGTTGTTGCAGTTGGCCAGGTTGGTGCCGGCGGTGATTGAACGATCTTCCCGGTCGATACGGTTGCCGTTGGCGTCCTTGATCAGGTCGTTGCCGCATTTCAGGAAATCGCGGTCAGCGCGGGTCAGTTCGTTGTGGCGATACCACTCGACGGCGGCGACGATGCTGCCCTTCTCGAAGTTCCAGCCATTGGCAAGCGAACCCTGGAAGACCTCACCGCCACCTTCGGTGGGGATGCGGCCGGTAACGGTCAGTTCCGGGCGCTCGAAATTCTTCTTGGTGATCAGATTGACCACGCCGGCTACGGCATCGGAACCGTAAATGGACGACGAACCATCCTTCACGATTTCAGCGCGCTGCAGGATGGCGGTGGGAATGACGTTCAGGTCGAAAGCACCGACCGCGCCGCGGGTACCGGCCGGGCCCGGACGCTGGCCGTCCAGCAGCACCAGGGTGCGGTTGGCACCGAGGCCGCGCAACGAGAAGGTCTGCACACCCGTGCCGCCGTCTACGACGAACCCGCCGAACTGATGGGTGATCTGCGTCTCGGCCGCACCGATCGCGGACTTCTGCAGGAACTCGCCAACCGAGACCTGGCCCTGCGCTGCGTTGTGCTCGGTGTCGATGGTGAACACAGGGGAGGAGGTATCGTAGTCCGCACGACGGATCAATGATCCGGTGACGGTGACCTTGTCAAGATCGGTCGCGCGTTGATTACGGGTGGAAGTGCTTGACGCCGCGGCTTCCTGCTGGGTGGTCTCCTGGGCCAAAACCGGTGCGGCCTGCAGGCAGGCCAGCACAGCGAGAGTGAGCGGGACGCGGCTTGGCTTGATGTGGCGGTTGGCGTTGCGCATTTCGGTGTGATCCCCACTTGTTATGCTTCGGTTAATGGAGTGTATGTGTGGCGTAAAGTAAATGCAACATGAATGGATTGTCGATGTAACTCGTTGTTGCTAAGGGGGAATTCAGTAAGTGGCGCATGAAAAAACCCCGTCGGTTAACCGACGGGGTTCGTGCACAGCCCAGATTGCGGTGGGCTTACAGGCCGCTTGGTCCGCAGTCCTTGCCCAGGAAATCTGCCATCAGCGGCAGGGTCGCGCGATAGTGGCTCGGATACCACGGCATGCTGTGCGGCATATCGGGAATCAGCTCGAAGCGGGCCGGCACCTTGTCCTTCACGCCGTTGTAGAAGTTCCTGGCGTGGGAGGCCGGGGTGCGCACGTCGCGATCGCCAACGAAGGTCAGCAGCGGGATAGCGGCCTTGGCGGTGTTCTGCATCGGGTCCATGCCCTTCACGGTCTGGCCCTGCAGGATGCGCTGCAGACGGTTCTCGCTCCAGGAAACGCCCAAGCGAGCCAGATCGGTCACGGGTGCGCCTGCAATGGCGCATTGATAGGGTGAGGGACTGCGCACCACTGCGGCGGCGGAGGCGAAGCCACCGTAGGAGTAGCCGAAGATCGCGATGCGGTCCTTGGCTGCGATACCCTGCTGCACCAGCCACGCCGCAGCATCATCGTTGTCGTCCTGCATCGTCAGCCCCCATTGCTTGTCGCCGGCGATCCAGTGCTCACGGCCGAACCCGGTCGAGCCCCGGTACTGCGGGCGGATTACCGCGTAACCACGCGAGGTGAAGAATGGCACCCAGCCGGATGCATCCCAGCCGGTATAGTCACGGGCCCAAGGGCCGCCATGGGGATGGACCAGCGCCGGCAGCGCGGCGTCACCGTTTTTCCAGCCCGCGGGCAGGTCGACGATGGCGGGGATCTTGCGACCATCCCGGGCGGTATACGTTATCCAGCGCTGTTCGCCGATCTGCTTGCCATCTACCCAGGGGCGTTCGCTGCCCAGCGTGGTGACCTGCTTGCGATCGACCAGGATCTGGTAGCTGGTGGGCGAGCTGGCGCTGTTGGTGGTGAACAGTACGCGCGAAAGATCGTCGTTGTAACCGCTGATGGCGATGTTTTTGCCCGGATAGGCCTGCTTGAGGCCGTCGTACAGGGCTTTCATCTGCGGATCGACGTAGACCGCTTCACGTCGAGGGCCGTCGACGTAGAAGCCCAGCACCTGGTTGAAGTTGCTCGGTTTGGTGCCCAGGATCAGTCCGCCGATGGGATATTCGGGATGAGCCGCCAGCGGTTCGTTGTCGAACGCTTTGGTGGCCGGGTCGTACAGGCGTGCCTGCACCTGATCGGAAAATTTGTCGGTGAGGATGTACAGCTTGCCGCTCTGGTCATCGATACCGACCACTTCCATGGTGTAGCGGTCGGACAGCCGGGTGGTGAGCGTTTCGTGCTTCTCGAACTGACCGCTTGCTTTGCTCTTGACCAGGATCTGCTGCTCATAGTCGTTGGAGCCCGCAGGCTCGATCTGCGTACGGGTCAGCAGTTCGCCGTTGCGTGGATGGAAAAGGCCCGGCGTGGAGCGGGCGTCGCCACGGAACAGCAGCTCGGTCTGCCCGGTCCTGAGGTTGAACAGGTAGTAGCTGGCGGAGAAATTGGTCTGGTTGATCTGTGAAATGATGACCTTGTCCGGATCCAGCGGAAGCGAGTGCACCAGGGACGCTGTGCCGGCAAGCTCCAGGCAGCGTTGGGTCTGCTCGCTGATGCCCAGCTTTCGGGTGTTGTCGGCGAATGCTTCGTCGAACTTGGCTTGGCTGCTGTCGGTGAGAAAGGCCTTGGATAGGAAGGTTTTGGTCGAGCCGACTGAATTGCCTTCGCCGCAGCCGGACAGTTGTGCGGTCAGCTCCTGGCGACCGATGACGAGACTGCGGCCTGCCTTGAGCGCGCTGGCGGCAATGAACTTCATCCGATCACCGGACGGGGTGATCGCCACCGGTGCCGAGCCGGGGGTGTCCAGGTTCCAGTTGGCCAGCGCGGTGTCACCATTGTTGCTGCCGGGTGCAGCGATGATGGCAACCAGCTGCTTGCCGTCAGGGCTCATGCTGACGGACTGGATTGACGGAATCTTGGCGAAATCCTCAACCGGCAGGGGCGCGGTGGAGGCATGGGTGATGTGCAGGCCCACCAGTAGTGCGATGGCGGTACCCAAGCGGGCAGGTGTGAAGCGCGATTCCATGGTCAGCGGTTCCTTGTGGCAGGGCACGTCAATATGACCTGAAGATGAACGAAGGCTCGGTTTCCGTCAACTCGACGTGAACGGGACTGGTCCTCACCATTGGCCGCAAACAAGGAGACCCCGCCGAAGCGGGGTCTCCAGAAACACGCGGTCTGTGGCCCTTACTGGTTGCCGAACTCGTACTTAGCCTGCACGTAGATGGCACGGCCATAAGCGTTGTACAGGTAGTTGTTGTACGGCTGGCCGCTGGTGCCGGCGAAGCTGTACCGCTGGTTGTCAGGCATCTTGTTGAACACGTTGTTGACCATCAGCGACAGGGTCAGGTTGTCCATCGCCCGATAGTTCACGCTCAGGTTGTAGGTGGTGTACGAACCCCACTTGCCGGCCTTGTAGCCGGAGCTGTGGACGTAGTCGTAGCCATTGCCCAGGTAGGCCATGTAGTTCGGCGTCTTGCCGATGTAGTTGGCATACAGGGTGGTGGTCCACTTGTCCTTGGCCCAGCCGATCGAACCGTCGGCGCGCACCTTGGCGTACGAGTCGTACACCCACATCGCATACGGGTCGCGCAGCAGGTCCAGATACTCATCGCCCGGCTGCGGTTGCAGTTCGCGCTTGAGCATGTCGGTGTAGTTGCCGGAGAACTGCAGCGAACCGAAGCGGCCGATGTCCTGTACGTACTTAAAGCTGGCCGTGACCGCCTGCAGGTTCTGGCTGGCCACGTTCATCTTCGGCGTATAGATTTCATCGAGTACGCCGGAGGCGTCGCGGGTGATCCAGTCGCTGACGTTCTGGCAGCTGGCCGAGGTGTTGTTGGTCTGGCCGTTGCGGCAGTAATACTCGGCCAGCAGCAACTGGTCGGAACTGAGGGTGTTGACCTCGTTCTTGATCTTCCAGTTGTAGTAGTCCACCGACACCGACAGGTTGTTGATGGGCGCCCACACGATGCCGGCGTTCCAGACATCGGCGGTGATCGGCTCCAGGTCCGGGTTGCCGGATTGGGTGCCGAACACCGACACGCTGTCATACGGGCAGCCGGTGGTGTTGGCCGGGTCGTAGCCCAGCTGGCCGCAACGGTAGTAGTCGGTGGAGCCGTTGGCGTAGTAGCCGCTGACACCCTGGAAGGCATCGGACAGGGTGGGCGCGCGGAAGGCGGTGCCGTACTTGCCACGGAACAGCAGGCTGTCGATCGGACGGAATTCCAGGCCGACGCTGTAGGTCGCCTTGTCGATGGTGTTGCCACCGATCTTGAAGGCGTCGTAGCGGCCGGAGCCGGTCACCGTCAGTGATTCCAGCAACGGCATGCGCAGTTCGCTGGTCACCGCGTAACTGCTGCGATGGCCGGCGCCGGAAACCGCAGTGGTGCCCCACACGCTGCCATCCACCAGGCGGGTATCGGGCGTGTAATCCCAGCCTTCGCTGCCGCCTTCAACCACCACAGCGAAGCCGGCGTCGCCGCCGGGCAGCTTGAACAGCGAACCATTGGTGACCTGCGCACGCAGCAGGTTCTGCCAGGTGCGGCTCTGGCTGTAGGTGTAGCCGGTGAAGCTCTGGAAATCACCGCTCGGCAATGGCGAGTAGAACGCTTCCCAGTCCGGGCTGTAGATGTTGTACCCGGTGCTGGTGGTGCCCAGCACCGGCCCCAGCACGCGCTGCTCGAAGTAGTCGTTGATCGGATCGTTCCAGCGCACGAAGTTGCGCTCGGTCAACTTGTATTCGCCGCGGGTGAAGCTGGCACTGTAATCCCAGCTGCCGGCCGTGCCGCGGCCGCCGAGCGTGACCTGGTAAGCCTTGTTGCGATCGGTGTTCATGATGTCGCGATAGCCGCCGGCGCCGATGTCCTCCGGCGCGAACACGCGCTGCAGGTTCATGTACTGGCCGCTGGCCTGATCGTAGAAGCGGCCCCAGCCGGAGGAGGTGCCCCACCAGGTGTAGTTCGAGCCGGTGGCGTACTTCACTTCTTCCAGGCTGTAGAGCGCGTCGCCGAACAACTGGAAGTTGTCGTTCACATCGAAGGTCATCGAGCTGTAGATCTGCCCGCTTTCCTTGCCGTTCTTGATGGTCTTGTAGCCGGTGCCATAGACCGAACCGCAGGCCTGGCCGGTCGGCCGGGTGCCGAGCACGGTGGTGCCGTCGAACTGGCCCGCCACGTTGGCGCACAGGTTCGGGTCCATCATGGCGTAGCGGTTGCTGTTGGCCGGCAGCAGCACCAGGAAGTCGTTGGAGACGTACTGGGGGCTGTAGCCGTCGGGATTGTTGACCTTGGTCAGGTCACGCTGATAGCCCCAGATCGGGCTGGTCTTTTCGTACTGCACGTTGACCAGCGCATGGAATCGATCGTCGACACCATTGAAGCCGCGCGCCGCACTGACGCGTACGCCGTTGCCGCCGCCTTCGGAGTAGGCACCGCCACGGACGTTGAGCACACCGCCATCCATGCGCTCCTTGAGGATGATGTTGACCACGCCGGCGATCGCATCCGAACCGTACAGCGAAGACTGGCCGCCGGGCAGGATCTCGATGCGCTCGACGATGTCGATCGGAATGCCGCTGATGTTGTTGAAACTGTCGCTGCCGTTGTACAGCGCCGGATACGAGAGCATCGGGCGGCCGTTGATCAGGTACTTGGTGTAGCCGGGGCTGAGCCCGAACATGCCGGCTGCCTCGGCACCTTGGGTGAACGAAGCGGACGTCTGTCCGCCCTGCAAACCGCCGGTCGAAAGCGAAGACTGCTGCAGGACGTCGGCGACACTGGTGAAACCGCGCGTCTGGATGTCCTCGGCGGTAACGGTCAGGACCGGCGTGTGGTTCTCGATCTGCGTCTGCGGAATCAGTGAACCGGTGACGGTGACGCGGTCAAGCTGGATCGGCGCGTTGTCCTGCGCGTGGGCTGCGCCGGAGGCGAGCAGGGTACCGATCAGGGCGAGGGTCAGAGGGTGACGCGAAGGCGTGGAACGATGGCGAGACATGATGGATCCCCGTGTGAGCGATGTCGTCTGGCTGATGTCCTCCTTGACACCTTCATGATTTGTTCAGTTTCAATCCATTCAGCCGACCGTAACACGACGTTCACGTTGTCAAAACGGTCCCGTCACACGGATGTGCTGCTCATCGGAAAAAAAATCTTTTGAAATCAGTGCGTAAACGCGATTGTCTGGGAATGTTTCAAAATGTTGCGTTGCGGGACAGAGTTGATCGAAGCCGATGTTTCGTATGTAGATCAAGGGTTTGCTGCCTTCGCGGATGCTTTTCTCATTATTTAATTTATGAGACGAGTTTTAATCTTCCGTCTCAATTGACGGGCATGAAAAAGGCCCCGCCGAAGCGGGGCCTTCCCGGGCAGTGCGGGCGCGGCGCTTACTTCCCGCCGAACTCGTACTTGGCCTGCACGTACACGGCACGGCCGTAAGGGTTGTAGATGCTGCTGTTGTACGGCGCGCCGATGTTGCCGGCGTAGCTGTGGGCCTGGCCGTCGGGCATCTTGTTGAACACGTTGTTGACCATCATCGACAGCGTCAGGTTGTCCATCGCCTGGTAATTCACGCTCAGGTTGTAGGTGGTGTACGAGCCCCACTTGCCGGCCTCGTAGCCGGACGGATGCACGTAGTCGTAGCCCTTTGCCCAGGTACGCCATGCGGTTGGGCGTCTTGCCGATGTAGTTGAAGTACACGGTGGTGGTCCACTTGTCCTTCGCCCAGCCCACCGCACCGTCGGCACGCACCTTGGCGTACTGGTCGTAGTTCCACATCGCGTACGGGTCGCGCAGCAGGTCCAGGTACTCGTCGCCCGGCTGCGGCTGCAGTTCGCGCTTGATCATGTTGGTGTAGTTGCTGGAGAACTGCAGCGCACCGAAGCGGCCGATGTCCTGTACGTACTTGAAGCTGGCCGTGACCAGCGATCGAAACACACGCATCGCCAAAAAAAAAAGGCCCCGCCGAAGCGGGGCCTGGTCCGGAATCAAACCCGGAAAACGACGGGATTACTTGCCGAAGTCGTACTTGGCCTGCACGTACACGGTACGGCCGTAGACGTTGTACAGGTAGTTGTTGAACGGCGTGCCGGAGGTGCCCTGGTAGCTGTGGGCCTGCTGCTCGGGCATCTTGTTGAACACGTTGTTGACCATCAGCGACAGGGTCAGGTCATCCTGCACACGGTAGTTCACGCTCAGGTTGTAAGTGGTGTACGAAGCCCACTTGCCTGCCTTGTAGCCCGACGCACCATGGGTGTACTCGTAGCCGTTCAGGCCCGCCAGGTAGTTCGGGGTGTGGCCGATGTAGTTCGCGTACAGCGTGGTGGTCCACTTGTCCAGCGACCAGGCCACCGACGCGTCGGAACGGACCTTGGCGTAGCTGTCGTAGTTCCACATCGACTTCGGGTTGCCCAGCAGGTCCTGGAAGTCCTCGCCCGGTTGCGCCTGCACTTCACGCTTGAGCATGTTGGTGTAGTTGCCCGAGAACTGCAGCGAACCGAAGCGGCCGATGTCCTGCAGGTACTTGAAGCCGACGGTCACGGCCTGCAGGTTCTGGCGGGCCACGTTCATCTTCGGGGTGTACAGCGAGCTCAGGTTGCCGGCCGAATCGCGCACGACCCAGTCAGCCACGTTCTGGCAGGTGGCCGAGGAGCCGTTCGGCAGGCCGTTGCGGCAGTAGTACTCGGCCAGCAGCAGCTGGTCGGTGCTGGCAGTATCGACTTCGTTCTCGATCTTCCAGTTGTAGTAGTCGGCCGAGATCGACAGGTTCGCCATCGGCGCCCAGACGATGCCCGCGTTCCAGACGTCGGCGGTGATCGGCTCCAGGTCCGGGTTGCCGGCACGCTCGGAGTAGACCGAGACGCTGTCCGCGTAGCGGCAGGCGTCGGTGTTGCCCGGCACGTAGCCCAGCTCGCCGCAACGGTAGTAGTCGGTGGAGTTGGCAGCGTAATAGCCGCTGCGGCCCTGGAACGCGTCGGGCAGGGTCGGCGCGCGGAAGGCAGTGCCGTACTTGCCGCGGAACAGCAGGCTTTCGATCGGGCGGAACTCGACACCCACGCTGTAGGTGGCCTTGTCGACGGTGTTGTCGGCGATCTTGAAGGCGTCATAGCGACCGGAAGCGGTCACCGTCAGCGACTCCAGCAGCGGCATGCGCAGCTCGCTGGTCACCGCGTAGTTGCTGCGATGACCGTTGCCGGCAACAGCCGACGAGCCCCACACGTCGCCGTCCAGCAGGCGCTGGTCGGGGCTGTAGTCCCAACCTTCGCTGCCGCCTTCGACGACCACGGCCAGGCCGGCATCACCGCCCGGCAGCGAGAACAGCGAGCCGTTGGTGACCTGCGCGCGTGCCAGGTTCTGCCAGGTGCGGCTGTGGTTGGTGGTGTAACCGGTGAAGCCAGCGAAATCTTCCGGCGAGATCGGCGAGTAGAACGCGCCCCAGTTGGTGTTGTAGATGCCGAAGCCATCCTTGGTGCCCAACTGCGGGCCCAGCACCTTGTCGGCGAAGTAGCTGTTGATGGCATTGCCGAAGCGCTGGAACTTGCTCTCATCCAGGCGGTATTCGCCACGGGTGAAGCTCAGGCTGTAGTCCCAGTTGCCGACCGCACCCTTGCCGCCCAGGGTGACCTGGTAAGCACGGCTCTTGTCGTTGTTCAAGATGCCCTTGTAGCCTTCGCCGCCGATGTCTTCCGGAGCGAACGCGCGCTGCAGGTTGACCAGCTTGCCGGAGGCCTGGTCATAGAAGCCGCCCATGGTGCTCTTGGTGCCCCACCAGAGGTAGTTGGAGCCCGAGGTGTATTCGGTCTTTTCCTTGCTGTACAGCACGTCGGCGAACAGCTGGAAGTTGTCGTTCACGTCGAAGGTCATCGACGAGTAGAACTGGCCGCTGTCCTTGCCGTTCTTCAGGGTCTTGTAGCCGGCGCCGAAGACCGAGCCGCAAGACTGGCCCGTCGGGCGGTTCGCCAGCACGGTGGTGCCGTCGAACTGGCCGGCAACGTTGGCGCAGTTGCTCGGGTCCATCATGTACAGCGCGTTGGTCTTGGCGTCGATGACGGCGAAGTCGTTCGACGGCAGCTGCGCGGTGTAGCCGTTCGCGTTGTTCTGCTTGGTCAGGTCACGCTGGTAGCCCCAGATCGGGTTGCTGCTTTCGATCTGCACGTTGACCAGTGCATTGAAGCGGTCGTCCAGCGCCGAGAAGCCGTGTGCACCGCTGACGCGGAAGCTGCTGCCACCACCTTCAGTTGAAGTGCCGCCACGCACGGACAGGCTGCCGCCTTCCATGTGATCCTTCAGGATGATGTTGACCACGCCGGCGATCGCATCCGAACCGTACAGGGAGGACTGGCCACCCGGCAGGACTTCGATGCGCTCGACGATGTCGATCGGAATGCCGCTGATGTTGTTGAACGCGTCGCCGCCGTTGTACAGCGCCGGGTAGGACATCATCGGGCGGCCGTTGATCAGGTACTTGGTGTAACCCGGATTCAGGCCGAACATGCCAGCGGCTTCAGCGCCCTGGGTGAACGAAGCGGAGGTCTGGCCGCCCTGGATGCCGCCGGTGGTCAGCGAGGACTGCTGCAGCACCTCGGCGACGCTGTTGAAGCCGCGCGACTGGATGGCTTCAGCGCTGATGGTCATGACCGGGGTCTGGGTCTCGACCTGGGTCTGCGGGATCAGCGAGCCGGTGACGGTGATCTTGTCCAGATTGGTGGCCTTGTCCTGGGCCATTGCCGGCGAGGCGGCAACCAGGGCGGAGATCAAGGCGACAGCGAGGGTGTTGCGACGTGCGGAATTGCGAAGGTCTTTCATGTAGTTCCGTTCAGAGAGCAAATACGAGTACGGCACTGCGCATGCGCCATCGTGCGTGCCGTAGATCCAGCAACGCAGCCCAAAACCAGTGCTTAGCGAACGTAACATGAACTTAACAATCTGTGCACGAATCTGTAGCAATCCTGAATTTCAGTCAGCGTACGTCCAGCTTGTATGATGTTGGGCTCTTCTTGTCGATTCACCCGGAGCCCGCAGTGAACAGTTCTTCGCGTCGTCCCCATGCCAGCCAGGTGCAGAAGGGACTGGCGCCGCATGCGCGCATCCGCAACGTCATCGCGGTGGGTTCGGGAAAGGGTGGGGTGGGCAAGTCGACCACGGCGGTCAACCTCGCCGTCGCCCTGCAACAGCTTGGCGCGCGCGTCGGCGTGCTTGATGCGGATATCTACGGTCCCAGCGTGCCGGCGATGCTGGGGTTGTCCGGTCGCCCGGAAAGCCCGGACAACAAGAGCATCGAGCCGATGCGTGCCTTCGGCGTGGACACCATGTCGATCGGTTATCTGGTCGAGGACGAAACGCCGCTGATCATGCGCGCACCGCGCGCGACGGCGGCGTTGACCCAGCTGTTCGAAGACACGCTGTGGGACGATCTGGACTACCTGCTGATCGACCTGCCGCCGGGCACCGGCGACATCCAGCTGACGCTGGTGCAGAAGATCCCGCTGGCCGGTGCAGTGATCGTCACCACGCCGCAGGACATCGCCACGCTGGATGCGAAGAAGGCGCTGAAGATGTTCGAGAAGGTCGAGGTGCCGGTGCTGGGCGTGGTCGAGAACATGGCCGTGCACACCTGCAGCAACTGCGGGCACGTGGAGCATCTGTTCGGTGAGGGCGGTGGCGAGCGCATGGCGGCGCAGTACGGCGTGCCGCTGCTGGGGTCGCTGCCGCTGCAGATCGGCATCCGCGAGCAGGGCGATGCCGGTACCCCGATCACCGCCGCGCAGCCGGATTCGGCCGCGGCCCAGGCCTACCATCGCGCCGCCCAGCGTCTGGTCGAGGAGGTGGGCAAGCGCCCGCGCGCCTCGATCCCAATCCTGTCCTCGCTGCTGTAAGGGCCTGCTGGCGGGGCTGCGGCGGCGACGCCCGGCCCCCTGTTAGAATTCTCGCGCCCCCTTGCACCCAGGACAGAGCATGAGCATCAAGAGTGACCGTTGGATCCGCCAGATGTCCGAACAGCACGGCATGATCGAGCCGTACGAGGCCGGGCAGGTCAAGCAGGTCAACGGCGAGCGCATCGTCAGCTACGGCACTTCCAGCTACGGCTACGACGTGCGCTGCTCGCGCGAGTTCAAGGTGTTCACCAACATCAACTCGACGATCGTGGACCCCAAGCATTTCGATCCGGGCAGCTTCGTCGATATCGTCGGTGACGAGTGCATCATTCCGCCGAACAGCTTCGCGCTGGCGCGCACGGTCGAGTATTTCCGCATTCCGCGCGACACCCTGGTGGTGTGCCTGGGCAAGAGCACCTATGCGCGCTGCGGCATCATCGTCAACGTGACCCCGCTGGAGCCGGAGTGGGAAGGCCACGTGACCCTGGAATTCAGCAACACCACGCCGCTGCCGGCGCGCATCTACGCCAACGAAGGCGTGGCGCAGATGCTGTTCTTCCAGTCCGATGAAGTGTGCGAGACCTCGTACAAGGATCGCGGCGGCAAGTACCAGGGCCAGACCGGTGTGACCCTGCCGCGCACCTGACAGCTTGCGTCAGCGCGTATCGGTAGCGCCGGGCCATGCCCGGCGTTTCCGTTTGTGGGGCCGCGCTGCGCTTGCCGGGCATGCCCCGGCGCTGCAGGACAAAGGCGGCGCATGCGCCGCCTTTGTTTATTTGCCGCGACCGAACAGGATCGCGATGCCCACGGCGACCAGGCCGAGCGGCCACCAGGTCAGCAGCAGGCGAGACAGGTTCAGGTTGGTCCAGCCCAGGTTGCTGGCCAGCATGAACAGGCCGATCAGGATCAGCAGGATGGCGGCGACGATATTGAATCGCATCGGGTCGGCACTGGCTCAGGAATGGGCCGGATATCCTAGCCGTTCCTTCCAGTAGGCGACATGCTGGTCCAGTGCAGCCGGTTCATAGCGGTGCGCCGGACCGCTGCCCCAGACCGGTCCCGGCCACGCCGGATCGCCGTCGTGGCGGCCGATCACGTGGAAATGCAGCTGGCGCACGATGTTGCCCAGCGCGCCGATGTTGATCTTCTCCACCCCGTCCGAACCGTGCAGGGCCTTGCAGGCGCGGTTGAGCTCGGTGCGCAGCTTGTCCTGCTGCTCGCCGTCCAGCTCGATCCACTCGGTCACCCCGGCCAGACGCGGCACCAGGACCAGCCAGGGGAATCGTTCGTCGTTCATCAGTCGCACTTGCGACAACGGGCCTTCGGCCACCAGCACGCTATCGGTGGCCAGGCGTGAATCGAGTTCGAAATCGCTCATCCAAGATGCTCCGAGAAGAAGTCCAGGGTGCGTTGCAGCGCCAGGGCGGCGCTGTCTGGATCATACGCATGTCCGACCTCGCGGTTGAAGGCATGGTCGGCCGGATAAACGTAGGTCGCCATCTGCGGCAGCTTCTCACGGTGCGCCTGGATCGCCTCCGGCGGGATGCTCTTGTCCTGCGCGCCGAAGTGGAACATCACCGGGGCCTTCGGCGTCTCGTCCAGGAACTGCACGTTGCGCGCGCCGTAGTAGCTCACCGAGGGCAGGCCCAGGCGCAGCGCGGACAGCAGGGCGACGCTGCCACCCCAGCAGTAGCCGACCGTGCCGACCTTGCCATGCGGTGCCAACCGGGTTGCCGCGGCGCGGACCACTTCCAGTGCCTTTTCCATGCCCAGCGCGGTGACCCGTTCCAGGCCATCCTTCACGCCTTCAGGGGTGTAGGGCAGGGCATCCGGGTTGGCCGTGGGGCCATCGACCAGGTCGAAGAACGACGGCGCCAACACGGCGTAGCCCTGGGCCGCGAACCGTTCGGCGACGCCGCGGATATGCGGGTTGGCGCCGAAGATCTCCTGTACCACCACCAGGCTGCCGCGCGGGGCTCCTTCGGGCAGGGCCTGCCAGGCGCGGACCGGGCCGTAATGCGTATCCAGGGTGATCCATTCGGACATCGGGGGTACCTCGTTGCAGGGGCCAGGCCTGCATTGTCGATGCTGGGCGGGTTAGCGCGATGTCAGCGGTTGTGCGGAATCGGGCGGCTCATGATTCAGAGGCGGCCGTCCAACCCCGGTATACTGGCGCCCCTTCAGGCCCCGGCCCCCAGGTCCCCCTGCCATGCCGGCAGGGGCCCAGGCCCCCAGAGTCCCGCGATTCCATGTCCCAGCTGAACCCCAAAGTCGGCTTCGTCAGCCTTGGCTGCCCGAAGGCCCTCGTCGATTCCGAGCGCATCCTCACCCAGCTGCGGTCGGAAGGCTACGACATCGTCCCGTCCTACGATTCGGCCGACGTGGTGGTGGTCAACACCTGTGGCTTCATCGATTCGGCGGTGACCGAATCGCTGGATGCCATCGGCGAGGCGATGAACCAGAACGGCAAGGTCATCGTCACCGGCTGCCTGGGCAAGCGCCCGGAGCAGATCCGCGAGGCGTACCCGAACGTACTGGCGGTGTCCGGGCCGCAGGATTACCAGAGCGTGATGGAAGCAGTGCATGCGGCGTTGCCGCCCAAGCACGACCCGTTCGTGGATCTGGTGCCGGACTACGGCATCAAGCTGACCCCGCGCCACTACGCATACCTGAAGATTTCCGAAGGCTGCAACCACCACTGCAGCTTCTGCATCATTCCGTCGATGCGCGGCAAGCTGGTCTCGCGTCCCGTGGACGAGGTGCTGCGCGAAGCCGAGCGCCTGGTACGCGGCGGTGTGCGGGAACTGCTGGTGGTTTCGCAGGACACCTCTGCCTACGGCGTGGATGTGAAGTACGCCGAGAAGATGTGGCGCGACAAGGCCTACCAGACCCGCCTGAAGGCACTGTGCGAAGGCCTGTCCGAACTGGATGCGTGGGTGCGCATGCACTACGTCTATCCGTATCCGCACGTCGATGACGTGGTGCCGCTGATGGCCGAGAACCGGATCCTGCCGTACCTGGACATCCCGTTCCAGCACGCCAGCCCGCGCATCCTGCGCCTGATGAAGCGCCCCGGCGCGGTCGAGAAGACCCTGGAGCGGGTGCAGAACTGGCGCCGCATCGCGCCGGACATCACCGTGCGTTCGACCTTCATCGTCGGTTTCCCGGGCGAGACCGAGGCCGAGTTCGAAGAGCTGCTGTCCTTCCTGGACGAAGCGCAGCTGGACCGCGTCGGTGCGTTCGCCTACTCACCGGTGGAGGGCGCTACGGCCAACAACCTGCCGGACCCGGTGCCGGAAGAAGTGAAGCAGGAACGACTGGCGCGCTTCATGGAGAAGCAGGCGCAGATTTCGGCTTCGCGTCTGGAAGCCAAGATCGGCAGGGTGCAGCAATGCCTGGTCGATGCCATCGAAGGCGATATCGCGGTGGCCCGTTCCAAGGCCGATGCGCCGGAGATCGACGGCCTGGTACATATCCAGAACGCAGACCAGGTGGCGTTGCGCGTGGGTGAGTTCGTCGACGTGGAAATCACCGAGAGCGACGAGCACGATCTCTACGGCGACGCACTGCCGCCGACCACGCGCCCGGCATTCGACCTCAAGGTGCTGTGACCGGGGCGGAGGCTGCTGATGGCGGCCCCCGCCGCTTCGTGCCGCCGCTGCGTGCGGCGGTGGACAGGGCTGCGTTCGATCATCCGCTGTTTGCCGGTATCGCCGGGTTCGGCGATCTGCTGACGGCAGCGGACTGGCCACGCGTGGTCGATCTGGACGCGCGCCTGGCGCTGCCGGGCAAGCGCTTTGTTGAACAGGATGCGGCGTTGCTGGCCGACGGCCTGCACTACGAAACGCGCATTGCCGAAGGGCGCATCGCAACCCGCGCGGACAACTGGCACGACCTGTTCAACGCCCTGGTCTGGGCACGCTACCTGCCGATCAAGTGCGCACTCAACGCGCAGCAATGCCGGCACATCGAGGGCATGGCCGCAGGACAGCGCAACCGCGCGCAGGCCGCGCTGACCCAGTTCGATGAAACCGGCGTGGTGGTGCGAGTGTGCGATCCGGCGTTGCTTGCAGCCTGGGATGCTCACCAGTGGCGCGTGCTGTTCCAGCCGATCCATTGGCAGTCAGGACGGATCGCCATCGCCGCGGTATTCGGTCATGCCTTGATGGAACAAGCTCTGCTGCCGGGCCGGCTGCTGGTCGGCAAATGCGTGGTGCTGCAGGGCGATGACGATGCGGACTGCATCGACACGGTCGCGCGCGCCATCGAGGAGGGCAGGGTGCTGCTCGATCCCTTGGAACTGCGTCCGCTGCCATTGGCGGGTATTCCCGGCTGGCACACCGGCCAGGCGCCAGCCTTTTACGCGAACGACGATTATTTCCGTCCGCTGCGCGAAGGGCGCCGCTATCCGCCGCCGCTTCTCTAGAACCGGGCCCATGCCCGGCTGAGCGCCGCTGCCCGCCACAGGCTCAGCCGTTGGCAGCGGTCTCGTACTCCACACCGATCACCGCAAAGGTGTGGTTGCCACTGGGTAGTTCCACCGAAAACTCATCATCCAGGCGCTTCTTCAACAAGGCCCGCGCCAAGGGCGAATCGATGCTGATCCAGCCCAGCCCGGCATCGGTCTCATCCGGCCCGACGATGCGGTAGCGGCTGGTCTGCCCGCTGTCCACGTTCTCCAGTTCCACCCACGCACCGAAGAACACCGCTTGCGGATCAGTCGGCGTGGTGTCGACCACGCGCAGCGATTCCAGGCGCTTGGTCAGGTAGCGCACGCGACGATCGATCTCGCCCAGCTGCTTCTTGCGGTAGGTGTATTCGGCGTTCTCCGAGCGATCGCCTTCGGCCGCGGCTGCTGCCAGCGCCTTGACCACCTCGGGTCGACGCACCCGCCACAACTCATCCAGCTCGGCCTTCAAACGTGCATGGCCGGTGGCGGTGATCAGCGCGGTGCTCTTTTCTGCGGGGGGACGCCAACGCGACATGTAATGCGGCTTCTCGTGCGGAATGAAACAACTACGGCGCACCGTCGTCGGCGCGCCGCAAATGTACTGCCGGGGCTCTCAGCGCTTGCCGCCGAAGATGCCACCGAGGATGCCGCGCACGATCTGGTTGCCCAGCTTGGTGCCGACCGTACGCGTGGTCTGCTTGGCCATCGTCTCGATCATGCCCTGGCGGCGCTTGGTACCGAAAATAGCGTCCTTGATCGACTGCCCGAAACCGCCTTCCTGCGCCTCGTCCTGCTCACGGCTGCGCGCGGCCGGCGCGTCGGTTTTCTCGACGGCCTTCTGCGCGCGCTGTGCCAGCAGTTCGGCGGCCGATTCGCGGTTGACGGCAGTGTCGTAGCGGGTGCCGACCGGGCTGCCAGCACGCACCTGCGAACGTTCGGTCTCGGTGACCGGTCCCATGCGGCAGCGCGGCGGCGCGATCATCGTCTGCTGCACCGGCATCGGCACGCCCTTGTCCTGCAGCGTGGACACCAGCGCTTCGCCGGTACCGAGCTGGCTGAGCACCTTCACCACATCCAGCTTCGGGTTCGGTACGAAGGTCTCGGCGGCGGTCTTCACCGCCTTCTGGTCGCGCGGGGTGAATGCGCGCAGCGCGTGCTGTACCCGGTTGCCGAGCTGGCCGAGGATGTTGGCCGGCACGTCGTCCGGGAACTGCGAGCAGAAGTACACGCCCACGCCCTTGGAACGGATCAGCCGCACCACTTGTTCGATGCGCTGTACCAGAGCGGGCGGTGCATCGTCGAACAGCAGGTGCGCTTCATCGAAAATGAAGACCAGCTTCGGCTTGTCGAGGTCGCCCACTTCGGGCAGCTGCTCGAACAGTTCCGACAGCAGCCACAGCAGGAAGGTGGAGTACAGCTTGGGCTTGAGCACCAGCTGGTCGGCGGCAAGGATGCCGATGACACCGCGGCCGTCATGGCTGACCCGCATGATGTCGGCCAGTTCCAGCGCCGGTTCGCCGAAGAAATGCTCGCCGCCGTCCTGGGCCAGCCGCAGCAGGGCGCGCTGGATGGCGGCCACCGACTGCGCACTGACCAGGCCGTACTCGGTGGAGATGTCCTTGCGCTCCTCGGCCACCAAGCCGAGCAGGGCGCGCAGGTCGTCCATGTCCAGCAGCAGCAGGCCGCGGTCGTCGGCCAGCTTGAACACGATGTCGAGCACCCCGGCCTGGGTGTCGTTCAATTCCAGGATGCGGGCCAGCAGGGTCGGGCCCATCTCGCTCACGGTGGTGCGCACCGGGTGGCCGAGCTTGCCGTACAGGTCCCAGAACACGGTGGGGCTGGCGGCCGGGGCATAGTCGCTCACACCGATCTCGGCCGCGCGCTTGAGCAGGTTCTCGGCGCCGGTACCCGGCACGGCCAGACCGGATACATCGCCCTTCACATCGGCCAGGAACACCGGTACCCCGATCCGCGAGAAGCCCTCGGCCAGGGTCATCAGGGTCACGGTCTTGCCGGTGCCGGTGGCGCCGGCGACCAGCCCATGGCGGTTGCCGAGTTTCGGCAGCAGGGTGACAGCCACATCGTCGGTGATGCCTTTGCCGAGCAGAATCGGATCCATGGTCCAGCCCTTGTGATGAATGTGCCAATGTTAACCGCCGACAGTGACGGGCCGAAGGTCGGCTTGCCCCGACCTTGGCAGCGCCGCTACTCTGCCTGCCTGTTTCATACACAGTGCCACCAATGCCCGTTCCTGTCCTGATTTCCCGCACCTGGCCGCTGTTGGCCCTTGCTGGCCTGGTTTCCCTGGCACCGGAGGCCCACGCACAGCGGGTTTCGGCCCGGGACAAGGTGAAGGTGGATGCACTGCAGCAGCGCATGACTGCAGCCGAGAAACGCTATAGCGATGCCGTGCTGCTGGTGGCCAACGCCGATCCGAAGGGTCGCAACGAGGCCGATGCCGCGCTGGAGGACATGGAAGACGTCATCAGCGAATGCGTGAAGCAGAAGGGTTGCCAGATGAGCAACATGCTGGCGACCTACAAGCGGCTGCTCAAGCACGACGCCGATGCCGCCGCCGATGATGACGTGGCCGATGAAGCCGGCGATCGTTTGGAGGCCGACCCGGACCATGTCGGCCCGCTGGCTGCGGATGTGCCGGAGGCGGCACGCGCAGCGGCGCTGCTCAACGACAAGCGCCATGCCTTCGACAACATGGTCGAGTACAACCCGGCCGTGCAGGCCGGCATCCGCCGTTGGCTGACCGACATGCGCCCGGCGCTGATGACCACCTACGAGAACTACCAGAACCTGCGTGCGGTGATGTGGCCGGAATGGGAGAAGCGCGGCCTGCCCGAGGCGCTGCTGTTCGGCATCATGGCCAAGGAGTCCAACGGCCGCGTGCATGCGTCCTCACGCGTGGGCGCCGCGGGCCTGATGCAGTTCATGCCGGCCACCGGCCGCCGCTTTGGCTTGGGCCCGGACGGTACCGGTTTCGATACCCGCTTCGACGCGCGCAGCGCCGCCGAAGCCAGCGCGACGTACCTCAACGAACGCATGCGCCAGCTCAACAACAACGTCGAACTGTCGCTGGCCGGTTACAACGGCGGTGAGGGCCGCGCAGCGCGCGTCTACAAGCAGTACCCGGGCCAGAGCTTCTGGGTGGACAGCGTCTACAACCAGTTCCCGGGCGAAACCAAGGACTACGTGCCGATGGTGATCGCCGCGTCCTGGATCTTCCTGCACCCCCAGCAGTACGGCGTGGAGTTCCCGAAGATCAACGCGCAGCCGGCAACCATCCGCCTGGCCCGCTCGACCACGATCTACGAACTGACCATCTGCCTGGGCAGCCATGGCACCCGCGACGGCTACATGCGCGCATTGCGCAACCTCAACCCGCGCTATGAGGCCGATGGCTGGATTCCGGCAGGAACCCTCATCAACGCCACCAACCGTATTGCTGGCCTGTACGCGCGCAACTGCGTCAGCGGCCCGCGTGCCGATCTGGCCCGCACCCTGATCACCGCCGACCTCAACGCCGCGATAGTGCGCCCGAGCGCTGCCAGCTACACCGGCAGCGTGGCCGTGGGCGGGGTGGTGCCGGTGGTCGATCCCAATGCCGCCAGCAGCGTGCCGACCACGCCCGCCGCGCCGGTGGCTGCGCCGCGCCCGGCGCCGGCCCCGCGCGCCAAGCCGGCCCGCAGCTACAAGGTCGGCAAGGGTGAGACCCTGGGCCGGATCGCCGCGAAGTTCCAGTGCGATGTGCCGGTGCTGGCCCGCGCCAATGGCCTCAAGGCCCCCGGCTACAGCCTGCGCCACGGCCAGGTGCTGAAGCTGCAGGGCTGCGACAAATAATCTCTCCGCACTCTGGATATCGCATGGACCTCGAAGACACCCGCAACCTGTTCACCAACCTCCGCGAGAACACCGACTGGGACCTGGATGCCCCGCTGCTGTGGGGGTACTTCTTCGTGCACTCCACCGCCGAGCCGCTGCAGGCACTGGGCACCCACCTGCAGGCGCAGGGCTATGTGCTGGTGGAACTGTTCGAGCAGGAGCCGGAGGACGGTGACGCTGCATTCCACGTGCTGCATGTGGAGCGCGTGGAAGTCCACGACGAAACCTCGCTGGACAAGCGCAACCAGGAACTGAGTGCGCTGGCTACGCAGATGGGCGTGGAAGACTACGACGGCATGGACGTCGGCCCGGCGCCGACCCTGCAGTAACGCCCACATCCGGTAGTGGCGGCCGCTGGCCGGCAACGCTCGATGCGTTGGATCAACGGAGATGCCGGCCAGCGGCCGGCACTACCGCAGGATCAGCGCAGCTTGGCCAGTGCCTGGCCCAGCTGCACCGGATGTTCGGCATCCAGATGCGGGGCGAATTCGGCCACGCCCGGCGGCAGCAGCACGATCACGGTCGAGCCGTAATTGAAGCGCGCCATCTCTTCGAAGCGCTGCAGCGTGATGCCGCGGCCCCGGTAATCCTTGCGGGTGATGCGGTCGCCGTAATGCGGAATCTCTTCGCCGCTCCATACCGTTTCCACGCCCGACACCAGCAGCGCACCGACCATCACGCTGACCATCGGGCCGAAGCTGGTGTCGAAATGGCAGACCAGGCGTTCGTTGCGCGCGAACAGGCCGGGCACGTTGTTCACCGCAGCCGGGCCGACGCTGAACAGGCGGCCGGGCACATGCACGGTTTCGCGCAGGGTGCCGGTCCACGGCATGTGCACGCGGTGGTAGTCGCGCGGCGACAGGTACACCGTGGCATACAGGCCCTCGTTGAACGGCTTGGCGTCCTCGGCGCTGCCCAGCAGCTCGGCGGCGGTGAAAGACTGCCCCTTGGCCTGGAAGATGCGCCCGGCGTCGATCTTTCCGAGCTGGCTGATGCGGCCGTCCGCCGGCATCACCAGGCTGCGCGGATCGGCATCGGCCACGCGTGCGCCGGGCTTCAGCGCGCGGGTGAAGAACTGGTTGAAGGTCGGGTAGCTGCGCGGGTCCGGGTTGGCCGCTTCATCCAGGTTGACGTTGAACTTGCGGGTGACCGTGTCGATCAGCCAGCGCGATACGCGCGGGTTGTCCGAGTACGCCAGCGAACGCGCCATCGAGGACAGCAGGCGGTGGGGCAGGACGTACGTCAGGGCGGTGGTCAGACTCATGGGGCGGATTTCTCGGTCAGCTTCTGCAGGTCGCGGGCGATCGCCGGCGCATTGAACGGGGGCCGCACCAGGCCGGCGAGCCGGCCCTGCGGATCGAGCACGGCCAGGCTGGCGGAGTGCTCGAGGGTGTAATCCTCGGGATTCTCGTCGAAGTGCTTGCCCGGCACCTTCTGGAACACGAAGCCCAGCGAGGTGGCAAAGCGCTCCAGCGAGGGAATGTCGGCGGTCGCCGCCAGGGTGTCCTTGTGGAACCCGTGGGCGTACTCGCCCAGGCGCGTGGCGGTGTCGCGCTCCGGGTCGACCGAGACGAACAGCACGCGCGGGCGCAGGCCATCGGGCAGCGCTTCCCACTGATTCTGCGCACCGGCCAGCTCGGCCAGGGTGGTCGGGCAGACGTCCGGGCAGAAGGTGAAGCCAAGGAATACCAGGGTCCAGTGGCCCTTCAGTTCGCCGGGAATCAGGCGCGTGCCGTCGGACTGGGCCAGGTTGTAGTCGGGCAGGGTGCGCGGCTGCGGGTACAGGGTGATCGCTTCGGTGGCCGGCTGCCCGGCCGGCGGCTTCGGCGCGAACACCTGCTGGGCGGCGAGCAGGCCAAGGCCCGCCGCCAGGGCGATCAGCAAGATGATGCCGACGTTGCGATTGAACATGGGATTCCGCCGCAGGAAGTGGCCACCATCATACCGGCTGCGACTGGATCGTTTCTGCCGCAACGGATGCCGGCGCAGGCGGCAACCCCTATAATCGGGGGCCACTTTGCCCGCAGTACCGCCATGACCGCTGAAACGGCCGCCGAACTCCATACGATCATCGATCTGATCCGCTACGGCACCAGCCGTTTCAACGCTGCGGGCCTGACCTTCGGGCACAGCTACGACAACGCCCTGGACGAGGCCACCCAGCTGGTGCTGCACGGCCTGCACCTGCCGCACGACCTCGGCCCGGCCTATGGCCAGGCGCGCCTGCTGCGCGAAGAGAAGCTGGCGGTGCTGGAGCTGTTCCAGCGCCGCATCGACGAGCGCATCCCGGCTGCCTACCTGACCGGTGAGGCCTGGTTCGCCGGCCTCAGCTTCAAGAGCGACACGCGCGCCCTGGTGCCGCGTTCGCCGATCGCCGAACTGATCGAGTGCGGCTTCGAGCCGTGGCTGGCCGGCCGCGATGTCAACCGCGCGCTGGACCTGTGCACCGGTTCGGGCTGCATCGCCATCGCCATGGGCCACTACTACCCGAACTGGGAAGTGGACGGCGTGGACCTCAGCGATGAGGCGCTGTCACTGGCCGAAGAGAACAAGGAACGCCTGCAGGCACACAACGTGACGCTGTTGAAGTCGGACCTGTTCAACGGCCTGACCGGGCGCCACTACGACCTGATCGTCACCAACCCGCCGTACGTCACCAACGACGAGACCGACGCCTTGCCGCAGGAATACTCCTACGAGCCGGAGATGGGCCTGCGTGCCGGCGACGACGGCCTGGACCTGGTGCTGAAGATCCTGCGCGACGCGCCGCTGCACCTGAGCGAGGACGGCCTGCTGATCTGTGAGGTGGGCGAATCCGAACAGCACCTGATCAAGCTGCTGCCGGAAGTGGATTTCGCCTGGGTGGAGTTCAAGGTCGGCCAGATGGGCATCTTCGCGGTCGAGTGCCGCGAGCTGATCGCCCACAGCGCGCGCATCACGGAACTGGCGGCGCAGCGCCCGTGAGCTCCAATTCGTTCGGCAAGCTGTTCACCGTCACCACGTTCGGCGAATCGCACGGGCCGGCCATCGGCTGCGTGATCGATGGCTGCCCGCCGGGGCTGGCGCTGGACGCGGCCGAATTCAGCCACGACCTGCAGCGTCGCGCCACCGGCAAGAGCCGGCATACGTCGGCGCGGCGCGAGGCCGACGAGGTCGAAATCCTGTCCGGGGTGTACGAGGGCTTGACCACCGGCACCCCGATCGCGCTGCTGATCCGCAACACCGACCAGCGCAGCAAGGACTACAGCAACATCGGCCAGCAGTTCCGTCCGGGGCATGCCGACTACAGCTACTGGCACAAGTACGGCATCCGCGACCCGCGCGGTGGTGGCCGCTCCTCGGCGCGCGAGACCACCATGCGCGTGGCCGCTGGCGTGGTCGCCAAGAAATGGTTGGCCGAGCGTTTCGGCGTTACCGTGCGCGGCTACCTGTCGCAGCTGGGCGAGATCACTCCGGCCGGTTTCGACTGGTCGGTGGTCGAGGACAACCCGTTCTTCTGGCCGCATGCCGCACAGGTGCCCGAGCTGGAGGCGTACATGGATGCGCTGCGCAAGTCCGGCGATTCGGTCGGTGCCTGCGTGGACGTGGTCGCCGACAATGTGCCGCCGGGCTGGGGCGAGCCGATCTACGGCAAGCTTGATGGCGAGCTCGCGGCCGCACTGATGAGCATCAACGCGGTGAAGGGCGTGGAGATCGGCGACGGTTTCGCCAGCGCCATGCAGAAGGGCACCGAACACCGTGACCTGCTGACCCCGCAGGGTTTTGCCAGCAACCATGCAGGCGGCATTCTCGGTGGCATTTCCACCGGCCAGCCGGTGGTCGCCTCGATGGTGCTCAAGCCGACTTCCAGCCTGCGCCTGCCCGGTGAATCGCTGGATACGGCCGGCAATGTGGTGGAGGTGGTCACCACCGGCCGCCATGATCCCTGCGTCGGCATCCGCGCCACGCCCATCGCCGAGGCGATGATGGCCCTGGTGCTGATGGACCAGGCGCTGCGCCACCGCGCGCAGTGCGGCGATGTCGGCACCATCACTCCGCGCATTCCCGGCCAGCTTGATGGCTGATACGCGGCCGACGGTATGGGTGAGCCAGCCGCTGATCGACGCGGCCATCGCGCCGCTGCGCGATCGCGTGCAACTGCGCACCACCGATACCGTCACCGCCTGGTCGCCACAGCAGATCGCCACGCAGCTGGCGGATGTTGACGGGGCGATCATCACCCTCAACGAGCGCATCGGTGCGACCCAGGTCGCCGATGCCGCGCAGTTGAAGGTGATCGCCAATGTCGGCGTCGGCTACAACAATCTGGATGTCGACGCCCTCAGTGCCGCCGGCATTCTCGCCAGCAACACCCCGAACGTTCTCACCGAGACCACCGCCGATCTCGGCTTTGCGCTGTTGATGGCCACCGCGCGCCGGATCACCGAATCCGAGCGCTGGCTGCGCGAGGGCCAGTGGGGGCAGTGGTCGTTCCAGACCATGCTGGGTGCCGACATCCATGGCAGCACGCTGGGCATCCTCGGCATGGGCCGCATCGGCCAGGGCATCGCCCGTCGCGGCGCGCACGGCTTCGGCATGAAGGTGCTCTACCACAACCGTTCGCGGCTGCCGGCCGACACCGAAGCCGCGCTCGGCGCGACCTATGTGGATCTGGACACGCTGCTGGCGCAGTCCGACCATCTGTTGACCGTGTTGCCATACACCGCCGCCTCGCACCACATCATCGACGCCGCCGCGCTGGCCAAGATGAAGCCGTCTGCCACCCTGGTGAACATCGCCCGCGGCGGCATCGTCGACGAGCTGGCGCTGGCCGATGCACTGGCCAACGGTCGCCTGGCGGCGGCCGGCCTGGATGTCTACGAAGGCGAGCCGAACGTGCGGCCGGAACTGCTGGCCCTGCGCAACATCGTGCTGACCCCGCATATCGGCAGCGCATCGCTGGCCACGCGTACGGCCATGGTGCAGATGGCCGTGGACAATCTGCTGGCCGGGCTGGGCCTGGACGGCAGCCCGTCGCGCATGCCGAGCGCGATCAACGCCGACGCGGCCCTTGCCGCGCGCGCGACCTCGGACAAAAAAAGCGGGAAACGATAGGGAACCTCCGCGCATCCATCCGAGGAGGCTCCCCGAACCCAGCTGTCGTGCGTGAGTTTTCCCCCTTCCCGTTTTCGTGAGAGTTCCCCCATGAGCAATGCACAACGCAGCTTCCACGTCGCCATCGTCGGCGCCACCGGCGCGGTCGGCGAGACCATGCTGGCCATCCTGGCCGAGCGCGATTTCCCGGTCGGCACCCTGAGCCTGCTCGCTTCCGAGCGCTCGGCCGGCGGCGAAGTCGAATACAACGGCAACAAGGTCAGGATCCAGGACCTGGCCACTTTCGACCCGAGTGGCGTGGACATCGCCCTGTTCTCGGCCGGTGGCAGCGTGTCCAAGGAATACGCCCCGAAGTTCGCTGCGGCTGGCGCGGTGGTGATCGACAACTCCTCGGCCTTCCGTTACGACGATGACGTGCCGCTGGTGGTGTCGGAGGTCAATCCGGACCAGGTCGCCAACCGGCCGCGCGGCATCATCGCCAACCCGAACTGCTCGACCATGCAGATGCTGGTCGCGCTGGCACCGCTGCACCGCAAGTACGGCATCGAGCGCATCAACGTGTCCACCTACCAGTCGGTATCCGGCGGTGGCCGTTCGGCACTGGAGGAACTGGGCAAGCAGACCGGCCAGCTGCTGAGCTTCCAGGAAATCGATCCGCGGCGTTTCCCGGTGCAGATCGCCTTCAACCTGATCCCGCACATCGACGACTTCCTGGACAACGGCTTCACCAAGGAAGAGATGAAGCTGGTCTGGGAGACCCGCAAGATCCTGGGCGACGACAGCATCCTCGTGAACCCGACCGCTGTGCGCGTGCCGGTGTTCTATGGCCACTCCGAATCGGTGGCGATCGAAACCCGTGACAAGGTGACCGTGGCCGAAGCGCGCGCGTTGCTGGAACAGTCGCCGGGCATCGAGGTGGTGGATCGTCACGAGGCCGGTGGCTACCCGACGCCGGTCACCCATGCCTCGGGCACCGACGCGGTGTACGTCGGCCGCATCCGCGAGGACCTGTCGCATCCGCGCGGCCTGAACCTGTGGATCGTGTCGGACAACGTGCGCAAGGGCGCAGCCCTCAACGCGGTGCAGCTGGCCGAGCTGGTCGCCGCCGAGAAGCGCTGATCCCCGCTGTTGCCTGACCGGTAGTGCCGGCCGCTGGCCGGCAGTGCCTTATCGATGCATGCCCGTGGCTGCCGGCCAGTGGCGGGCACTAGCGCAGTCCGCCTCCCCGGTGGGTGCGGACCTTGGTCCGCACGCTTTATAGTGTCGCCCATGAATAAACGAGCCAAGGGCGCACGGCGTCCGCTCACCTGTCTCTCCGCCGCGCTGCTGGCCCTGCTCAGCAGTTCGGCCATGGCCCTGGGCCTGGGCGACATCCGGGTCCTGTCCAAGCCGGGACAGCCGTTGCTGGCCGAGATCCCGGTGATCTCGGCCGATCCGTCCGAACTTGAGAACCTGCGCGTCGCGCTCGCTTCGCCGGTCACCTTCGAGCGCGTTGGCCTGCAGCGCCCGGCAGGTCTGGTCAGCGAACTGCAGTTCGAGCTGACCCGCAATGCGCAGGGCAGGGCGGTGGTGCGGGTGACCTCGCAGACGCCTGTGGAAACACCCTCGTTGAGCTTCCTGGTCGAGGCCGATTGGGGCCAGGGTCGGCTGGTGCGTGAGTACTCGGCGCTGGTCGATGCACCGGCCAGTGCACTGGCCGTGGCCGAACCGGAAATCGTCGCGCCGGCCGGCGTGCTGTCGGACACCATCGTCCGTGATGCGCCTGCCGCCGCTGCAACCGCACCCGAGCCGGCACCGGTCACGGCGGCCGACGCACCTGGCGCACCGCGTCCACGGGCTGCGTCACCTGCGCCAGCACCTGCACCTGCACCAGCGCTCGCTGCAGACGGCAGTGTGACCGTGCAGCGCGGACAGACGCTTTCGCAGATCGCCGGCTCGCTGGCCCGTGGCAATCAGATCAGTCGCGACCGGGCGATGATCGCGCTGTTGCGTGCCAACCCCGAAGCCTTCATCCGTGGCAACGTCAACCTGCTCAAGCAGGGCGCGGTGCTGCGCATGCCGGGCGATACCGCACTGGCCGCGGTGGATGCGGCCGAGGCGGCCGCGCTGGTCCGCGAACATGCCGCGCAGTGGCGGCAGGCACGCACCGTGCCACAGCCGGCTGGCGCCGCGATGCCGGTGGCCAAGGCCGATGGCGCTGCTTCTTCCCCGGCTGCGGCCACCGGGGCACGACTTGAAATCGCTCCGGCGCTGGCATCCGACGCCGCGCACGCGGGCACAACCACCGGCACCAGTGCCGGCAGCGAGGGTGACATGCTGGGCAACGAACAACTGCGCCAGGCCAAGGAGGACATCGCCACCCGCGATGCCGAAATCGGCGATCTGAAGCAGCGCGTGGCGGAGCTGGAGAAGCTCAAGGAGCAGCAGCAGTCACTGATCGCGATGAAGGACAACGACCTGGCCGCCGCGCAGCAGCGTTTGGCCCAGGTGCCCGGTGCGCCCGGCGCTGGCACGCCCTGGTACTGGCTGGGCCTGCCGCTGCTCGTGCTGGTTGCCCTGGGCGCCTGGCTGCTGCGTCGTCGCAAGCCCTCGCCGCTGCCGCCGCTGCGCGAGGAACACGATGCCGCCGGCCTGGCAGCAGCGCTGCCGGCAGGTGCCGCGCTGGATACCCTGACCGAACAGGACGCCGGGGTGAACTTCGCCGCCGATGGCGGACGCCAGGAACCGGCGATGCCGGCCTGGGCTGCCACCGACCATGACGTGCCGGCTGCGGACATCCATGAGGATGTCTCGCCGGCCGAGTGGCGGGCGGGTGAGCTTGATGAAGACGAACGGGTTGAACTGCCTGCTGCGGTGAACGATCTGCCGCGTTGGGACGATCCTGCCGGCGCTGCTGCGGTGGCGCCCATCGAGCCAGCCGAGGTGGCCGTGCCCGAATACGCGCTGCAGGCCGAACAGGAGCCGCAGTTCCGCGGTGTGTTCGATCTGCCGGCCGAACCGCATGAGCATGAGACGGCTGCACCGGTCGACCTGCACGACGACCGTGCTGCCGCCGGGGACGCCGTCGGGTCTGCTGCAGACAATGGCCATGACTGGGCACCGCGTATCGGCCAGGAGCGGCTGGAACTGGCCATCGCCTATCTGGACCTGGGCGACGCGCAGACCGCGCGCACCCTGCTGCAGGAGGTTGCCGAAGGGGGTGACCTGCATTGCCAGGCGCAGGCCCGCGAACTGCTGGCCCGTCTGCCCTGACACCCTTTCGACAAGGACCTGCGATGACCCGCGAACGCCGTCTCGACTACGTTGAATTCGCCTCGAGCGACCCGGCTGCGAGCCGCGCGTTCTTCGAGGTCGTGTTCGGCTGGTCGTTTGTCGATTACGGCAGCGACTACACCGCTTTCGATGATGGCCGCCTGCAGGGAGGCTTCTTCCGTGGCCAACCACAACGTGCCAGCGACGGCGCGCCACTGCTGGTGCTGTATGCCGACCAGCTGGCGCCGATGGAAGCGGCGGTGCGTGCGGCCGGTGGTCAGATCGTGCGGACCGTGTTCTCTTTCCCTGGCGGCAGCCGTTTCCAGTTCGTCGAGCCCGGTGGCAACGAACTGGCGGTCTGGTCCGAGCGCGACCCGGCCTGAGTGCCGCCCCACCCGCAATATCGAGGTAGCACATGCGTTACGCGCTCGGCGTCGAGTACGACGGCAGCGATTTCAGGGGATGGCAGAACCTGGGCGAGGGCGGACCCAGCGTCCAGGCCAGCCTGGAACAGGCCCTGTCATCGGTGGCCGATACCCCGCTGCAGGTGGTCTGCGCCGGCCGCACCGATGCCGGCGTGCACGGCCAGTGCCAGGTCGTGCACTTCGACACCGACGTGGTGCGTGATCCGCGCGCGTGGATGCTCGGCACCACTACCCGCCTGCCGCGTTCGATCGCCGTGCGCTGGTGCGTGCCGGTGGCCGATGATTTCCATGCCCGTTTCTCCGCCCGCGCACGACGTTATCGCTACCGCCTGCTCAATCGCGAAGTGCGCCCGGCGCTGGGCCGGCAGACCCTGAGCTGGGAGCGGCGCCCGCTCGATGCCGAGCGCATGCACCTGGCCGGGCAGGCCCTGCTGGGCGAGAACGATTTCAGCGCCTTCCGCTCGGTCCAGTGCCAGGCCCTGCATGCCCGGCGAGAGCTGCAGTCGCTGCAGGTCAGCCGCCACGACGACGTCATCGAGGTGGCGGTGCGCGGCAATGCATTCCTTCATCACATGGTCCGCAATATCGTCGGTTCGTTGATACTGGTCGGCAGTGGCGAGCAGCCGGTGGAGTGGATCGCCGAACTGCTGGCCGGGCGCGACCGCACCGTGGCCGGTCCCACCGCTCCTCCGCAGGGACTGGTGTTCCTGGGGCCGCTGTACCCCGACAACTGGCATCTGCCCGCCGAGGTAACGCTATGAGCCGCTCCTACTACCGTACCCGCATCAAGTTCTGTGGCATGACCCGTGCCGGCGACGTGCGCCTGGCCGGCGAGCTGGGCGTGGATGCGGTGGGCTTCATCTTCGCCCGCGAGAGCAGCCGCCGGGTCGCGCCGGCCGAAGCGCGCGCGATGCGCCAGGCGATCGCACCGATGGTCGACGTGGTGGCGCTGTTCCGCAACAACAGCAGGGAAGAAGTGCGCGAGGTGCTGCGTACCGTGCGGCCGACCCTGCTGCAGTTCCATGGCGAGGAAGACGAGAGCTTCTGCCGCAGCTTCAACATGCCTTACCTGAAGGCGATCGCCATGGGCGGGCGCGAGGAGATCAATGCGCGCACCCTGCAGCTGCGCTACCCCAGCGCCGCCGGCTTCCTGTTCGACAGCCATGCGCCGGGCGGCGGCGGCGGTACCGGCGTGGCCTTCGACTGGTCGCGTATCCCCACCGGCCTGCACCGGCCGTTCCTGTTGGCCGGAGGCCTGACGCCGGAGAACGTGCATGACGCCGTGCTGGCGACCCTGCCGTGGGGCGTGGATGTCTCCAGTGGCATCGAACTGGAACCGGGCATCAAGGATGGCTACAAGATGCGCACGTTCGTGGAAGAAGTCCGGCGCTCCGATTGCGCCGTGCTGGATTGAGACATGGTCACTTCCGAGGTGCCCGGTCTTCACATTTGAGCCTGCACACCCTCTTCACATAGGATGATCCCAAGCGTGCTGGCCATGAGGGCCTGCACGAGGATCGACGGAGCCGCTGGTGGCGTGCTCCGAACGGGCGCTTGGCGCCCCCGCCCAGGAAGGCAAACAATGCAGGAATTCCTAACCGTCGTGCTCGGTTATCCGACCCTCCCGTACAGCGTAGCGCTGGCGGTGGCGGTTCTGTATTGGGGGATTGCCGCCTTTGGCCTGGTCGATGACGGTTTCGGCGAGGCCGGTGCCGATGGCGCCCTTGAAGGCGATGCCCATCTCAGTGGCCTGTCAGCGCTGCTGGCGCGCTGGGGCCTGGGCGGCGTGCCGCTCATGGTGGTGGTGACGCTGCTGAGCCTGTTCGCCTGGACCCTCACCTACTTCATCCATCTGTACCTGCTGCTGCCGTTGCCCGACCTGCTGCGCTGGTCATTGGGCACCGTCGTGGCGGTGCTCGCACCCCTGCCGGCCGTGCCGGTCACCGCGCTGCTGCTGCGTCCCATCCGCCGCTTCCTGCTGCGCCTGCGCCCGGTGCCGCAGGCCTCGCTGCTGGGGCGGGTGGGCGTGGTCGCTTCGCCGAAGGTCGACGCACGCAGTGGCCATGCCACCGTCGATGACGGCGGTGCCGGCCTGGTCCTGCAGATCCGCAGCGACATCGAACTGCAGCGCGGCGAGCGCATCGTGCTGGTCCAGCACGTGGCTGCACAACACCATTACCGGGTGGTCCGCGCCGACGCGGTCGCCCTCGACTTCCAGGACAACCTGCTTCCGGGCAACAAGGAGAAACATCAATGACGTTGGCATCCGTGCTCCCCTTCCTGATCATCGTGGGCGGCGTCCTCGCCCTCCTGCTCGGCGTGGCGGGCCTGTTCAAGGCGTTCTACCGCAAGGTCGACCAGGGCGTGGCCCTGATCGTCAACGACATGAGTTCCACCCCGAAAGTGCATTTCACCGGTGCGCTGATCATTCCCGTGCTGTACCGCGCCGAGCTGATGCGGATCAGCCTGATCACCCTGCAGATCGACCGCCGCGGCAAGGAAGGCCTGATCTGCCGCGACAACATGCGCGCCGACATCGCCGTGGCGTTCTACCTGCGCGTCAACGAGACCCAGGCCGACGTACTGCGCGTGGCCAAGGCGATCGGCGCCGACCGCGCGTCGGACAAGCATGCCGTCGATGAGCTGTTCAACGCCAAGTTCTCCGAAGCACTGAAGACGGTCGGCAAGAAGTTCGATTTCACCGAGCTGTTCGAGAAGCGCCAGGAATTCCGCGACGAGATCATCGCGGTGATCGGCAACGACCTCAATGGGTATGTGCTGGAAGACGTGGCCATCGACTACCTGGAGCAGACCCCGAAGTCGCTGCTGGACCAGTTCAACATCCTCGACGCGCAGGGCATCCGCAAGATCACCGAGCTGACCGCTGCGCAGAACGTGGTGACCAACGAGCTGGAGCAGAACGAGAAGCTGGCCATCACCAAGAAGAACGTCGAAGCCCGCGAAGCACTGCTGGCCCTTGAACGGCAGCAGGCCGAAGCCGAGGCACGGCAGAAGCGCGAAATCGAGACCATCCGTGCGCGCGAGGAAGCCGAGACCGCCAAGGTGCAGGAAGAGCAGCGCCAGCTGTCCGAGAACGCCCGCATCGAAGCGCAGCAGGTGATCGACATCCGCGAGCAGAACCGCATGCGTGAAGTTGAAGTGGCCGAGCAGAACCGCCAGCGCGCCGTGGCCATCGAAGCCGAGCGCGTCGAGCGCGCACGCCAGCTGGAGCAGGTCACCACCGACCGCGAAGTGCAGCTGCAGGGCGTGGAGCGCGACAAAGTGGTCGAGCAGGGCAAGATGGACGTGGCCAACATCACCCGCGAACGCATCTCCATCGACAAGACCGTGGCGCAGGAAGAAGAGCGCATCAAGGAAGTGCGCGAAGTCTCCGAGGCCGACCGCCAGAAGCAGGTGTTGATCCTGGAAGCCGAGGCGAAGGCGCAGGAATCGCTGGTGCGCGAAGTGAAGGAAGCCCAGGCCCGCGAGACCGCCTCCAAGCATCGCGCGGTGGAGCTGACCACGCTGGCGCAGGCCGAGCACGAAGCCGCCGGCAAGCAGGCCGAGGCCAAGCGCCTGCTGGCCGACGCCTTCCGCGCCGAGCAGGCCGCACCCGGCCTGGCCGAAGCGCAGGTACGCGAAGCGTCGGCGCTGGCCATCGAGAAGGTCGGCATCGCCGAGGCGCGCGTGATCGAAGCCAAGGCCGAAGCGAACCTGAAGCAGGGCAGCAACGAGGCGCGCGTGCTGGCCGAGACGCTGCAGGCACAGGCACAGGGCGAGGAGAAGATGGGCCTGGCCCGCGCCACCGCCACTGAATCGCTGGGCAACGCCGAAGCCGGCGTGGTGCAGAAGAAGCTGCTGGCCGAGGCCGAGGGCCTGGTCCGCAAGTTCGAGGCCATCGCCTCGCTGAGCGACCAGGCGCGCGGCCATGAAGAATTCCGCATGATGCTGGACAACAGCCTGAAGCAGGCGCTGGCCTCGATCGAAGCCGGCAAGGAAGTTTCGCGCGAGAACGCCGGCGTCATCGCCAGCGCGCTGCGTAACGCCGACATCGACCTGGTTGGCGGCGACGGCGGCATGTTCGAGAACCTGATCAAGGCGGTTTCGCTGGGCAAGTCGATCGAGGGCTTCGCCGGCAAGAGTCCGATCGTGCAGGACCTGATGCAGCGCTACCTGGGCGTCAACGTGGCCGACAATGCACCGCGGCAGATCGCCGAGGACGCAGAGACCGTGCCCGTCGCGGCGACTGTCGTGGTCGACAGCGCGCGCTGATCCACCCGGCGATGGCCATCGCCATCGCCCACCCGTGCCGGCCGCATCGACGGTCGGCCGTCCGTGAGCCGGAAACCTGCTGATGTCCGAAACCAAACCGTCCACCGAGTCCGCCGCACCAGAGGCTGCCGGCGATACCGTCGACCAGGCCGTAGCCCAGGGCGGCGCCTATGAAGTCCTGCGGCGCCGTCTCGGCGAACAGGGCCAGCGCCTGCAGGCCGTTGCCGAGCAGCTGAACCGCCAGCGCCTGGCCGAGTTCGGCGACAGCCGCCTGGAGGTGGTCGGCCGTTTCCGCATCCGCAGCGAGAACAACTGTGTCGGCCGCGACATCGTCCAGGTCGGCCCGGATCGCCTGCTGTTCGGCTACAACGTGTTCATCGGGCTCAAGACCCAGACCCGCATCGAAGATGTGTTCGGTCTGTACCGGCTGGTACAGGGCGCTGATGGCTACGACGTCGCTGCCCTTGAACTGAAGGGCAGTTTCCTCGACCAGCCCGGCTTCGTGCATGACTTCAACGAGCTGTACGCCTACTACAAGCATGCGCGCCTGCTGCAGCTGATCGTGGTGGGCGACAAGCTGCTTGCCTCGTTCCAGATCGGCGAGCGCAGCAGCGACGTGCGCGTGTTCCGCTGGGCGTTGTCACGCGAAGGTGAACTGACCTATCTCGATGCACGTGGCGAGCGTGACATCGCCTTGCCGCCGCCCTTCGATTTCGAATGGACCCGCGCCACGCGCGACCTTGCCGTCAACGGCCGCCATTCGCATCTGAACATCCTCGATACCCTGTTCGTGGAAACCACCGGTGGCGATCTCACCATCAAGGTGGAGAACAACACCGAAACCGGGCAGGGCATCTACAGCGAACCGGTGGAGGACAGCACGCAGTCGCTGGACGACGCCCAGTTCGAGTTCGCCCGGGTCGGCTCGCTGGTGCTGCTGAAAGTGCTGCCCTACCGCGAAACCGAATGGCGCGGACTGATCTACAACACGCTTACCGGCGACATCGTACGCAACGATGCCATCGTCCAGGCCTGCGTGCAGCTGCCCGAAGACCACGGCATCATCTTCCCCGGCGGCTATTACCTGCAGGGTGGCGAGCACAAGGCGTTCGACGCCTCGATGGATGGCATGCAGTTCAAGCGCAGCATCCGTTCGCCCAACGGCGAGGACATGCTGTACATCTTCTACGAGCGCGAAGGCGGGCGTTCGGCGCTGTTCGTCTACAACACCATCCAGCGCGTGCTGCAGAACCCCGTGTTTGGCCACGGCTATGCCTTCATGCAGGACGGGCGCATGGTGCTGTTCCATGCCGAGGGCACCGAGCCGACCCGCATCCATCCGATGCAGGTCTGGCAGACACCCTTCAGCAGCGATGAGTTCGCCGCCAGCCGTCCGCCCGGCAATACCTTTATGGGGCGCATCGGCAACGCCGAGCTGGTGCGTGGCATCTCCAACCTGTTCAACCTGGCGCGCGAGATCGACGGCCAGGATGTATCGGTGCAGCGCTACCAGCGCCTGGTGGCCGACACCCGGCGGCTTTTCGATGCGCATCATTGGCTGGGTGACGAGGCCTGCGATGGCGCCGAAGCCCTGCTGCGGCAGATCAGCGCCACCGGCGAATCGGTGCTGGACGAATACGAGAAGGTGCAGTCGATCCGCCAGCAGTCGGCGCAGGCGATGGCCGAGGCAGAGGCCACGCACAAGGCACTGCTGGGCCGACTGCAGCCGGAAAACTGGAACGAGGTGCAGGCCTTCGTCGAAGCGCTCAACGCGATCACCGCACTGCGCGGTCGACTGCTGACCATTCGCGAACTGCGCTACATCGATACTGCGCGCATCGAGGCGATGGCCGCCGAGCTGGTGCAGGCGCACGACCGTGTCGGCGCCGCCACCGGTGCCTTCCTTGCCGGCGATGCAGCACTGGCCCCCTTGACCGCCCGCATGCAGGCGCTGGATGAGGCCGCACAGCAGGCCGCCAGCTCACGCCAGCTGGATGAGCAGCTGGACGGCCTGCGCGGCATGGCCGGCGATCTGGACATGCTGTCCGAACTGATGGCCGGGCTGAAGGTCGACGATGCGACCGCGCGCACCCGTGTGGTCGAATCCATATCGCTGCTGTACGGGCGCCTGAACCAGGCACGCGCCCGCGCCGAACAGCGCCGCAAGTCGCTGGGCTCGGCCGAAGCCGTGGCCCAGTTCGCTGCCCAGTTCGCCCTGTTCTCGCAGTCGATCACCAGCGCGCTGGCGTTGGCCAGCGACCCTGAGCGCGCCGACGAACAGTTGTCGCGCCTGCTGGTGCAGCTGGAAGAACTGGAAAGCCAGTTCGGCGAGCACGAGCAGTTCCTCGGCGACATCCTGAGCAAGCGCGAAGAGCTGGTCGAAGCCTTCGATACGCACAAGCAGGCCCTGCTGGATGATCGCCAGCGCAAGGCACGCTCGGTGCTCGATGCCGCCAACCGCATCCTTGATGGCCTCGGAAAGCGTACCGAGCGGTTCGGCACGGCAGATGAGCTCAACGCATTCTTCGCCGGCGATCCGCTGATCCTCAAATTGCGTGAACTGGCTGAGCGCCTGCGTGCGCTGCGCGACAACGTCAAGGCTGACGATGTCGAGGCGCGCCTGAAGGGCGTGCGCGACCAGGCCGTGCGCCAGCTGCGCGACCGCAGCGACCTGTACGAGGCCGGCGGCAACGTGGTCCGCCTTGGCCCGCGCCATCGATTCAGCGTGAACACCCAGGCGCTCGACCTGACCCTGCTGCCGCGTGGTGAAACCCTTGCCATCCATCTCACCGGCACCGATTTCCTGGAGACCCTGCACGATCCCGAGCTGGATGCGCTCAAGCCGTTCTGGCCGGTGACCCTGGATTCGGAATCGGCAGCGATCTACCGCGGCGAATACCTGGCCGGTTGCCTGTTGCTGGCCGCGGAGGAGGGCCGCGATGGCCTCGACCTGGCCCAGCTGCAGCACGATGCGGCCGAACCGGAAGCGCTGGGCCAGCGGGTCCGCGCCTTTGCCGCGCCCCGTTACCGCGAGGGCTACGAGCGCGGTATCCATGACCATGACGCCGCCCTGATCCTGCGCGCGCTGTTGCCGCTGCAGCAGGCCGCCGGAACGCTGCGGCATTCGCCCCATGTGCGTGCGTTGGCACTGCTGTTCTGGGCCGCGCGGCAACGCGATGAAGCCGTGGCGCAGTGGCCCGGCCGGCAGGCTGGTGCCGAGGCCATCGCGCGCCTGTTCGGTTCCGATGAGGGGCGCCAGGCCCTGCGTGCGGAAATGGCCAAGGCGCTGCATGACCATGCACTCGCGCATGCACTGCCGTTCGACGCCGCCGCCGCCGATGCAGCAGCGGCATACCTGGGCGAAGAACTGGTGGCCGGCGAGCCGGTGTTCAGCACCAGCCGGCACGCGCAGGCATTGCTGGACGCGCTGTCGCAGCAACTGGAGCAGGCGGGCCAGCGTGATGCGCTTGAACGTGCGCTGCAGCGATCGCAGGATCCGCTGGCCATGCGTTGGGCATTGGCCGGGCAATGGCTGCGGGCGCTCGCCGGGCTGCCGGCACAGTCGGCGCATGCCGGCTATGTCGAAGAAGCGGCGGCATTGCTGCTGGTGCAGCGACAGCTGCGCACCCGTGCCAGCGATGCACTGCTGCGGGCGGAGGTCAGCGGCCTGCTGGGTGAACACGCCCGCATCCACAACGGCAGCCTGACCGTGTCGCTGGACGATTTCCTGGCACGCCTGCAGCACCACCTGCAGTCGTTCGTACCGGCCTTCCATGCCTATCAGGCGGTGCGCCAGGGCATCATCGGTCGCGAACGCGAAACCCTGCGGCTGTCGGAGTTCAAGGCCCGGCCGTTGTCGTCCTTCGTGCGCAACAAGCTGATCAACGACGTATATCTCGGCGTGATCGGCGACAACCTGGCCAAGCAGATGGGCACCGTTGGCGAGAACAAGCGCAGCGACCTGATGGGCCTGCTGATGATGATCTCGCCGCCCGGCTACGGCAAAACCACGTTGATGGAGTACGTGGCACATCGCCTCGGCCTGGTCTTCATGAAGATCAACGGCCCGGCGCTGGGCCACGAAGTGCGGTCGCTGGATCCGCAGCAGGCACCGGACGCCACCTCGCGGCAGGAGCTGGAAAAGCTCAACCTGGCGTTGGAGATGGGCAACAACACCATGCTGTATGTCGATGACATCCAGCACACGCACCCCGAGTTCCTGCAGAAGTTCATCTCGCTGTGCGATGGCACGCGCCGCATCGAAGGCGTATGGCGCGGCCGTACGCGCACCTACGACATGCGTGGCAAGAAGTTCTGCGTGGTCATGGCCGGCAACCCGTACACCGAATCCGGCGAAGTGTTCAAGATTCCGGACATGCTGGCCAACCGTGCCGACATCTACAACCTGGGCGATGTGCTCGGTGGCATGGAAGCAGCCTTCACGCTCAGCTACATCGAGAACAGCCTGACCTCCAACCCGGTATTGGCGCCGCTGGCCACGCGCGAGATGGCCGACCTGTACCTGCTGGTCGACCGCGCGATGGGCAATGATGTGTCCACCAACGGCCTGAGCCACGCCTACAGCGGCGCCGAGATCAACGAGATCACCGCCACCCTGCAGCGCATGCTGCAGGTCCGCGATGTGGTCTACAAGGTCAACCAGCAGTACATCGCCAGCGCTGCCCAGGATGACCGCTATCGCACCGAGCCGCCCTTCCGCCTGCAGGGCAGCTACCGCAACATGAACAAGCTGGCTGAGAAAATTTCGCCGGTGATGAATGACGACGAGCTGCAGCAGCTGATCTCCGACCACTACTTGGGCGAAGCGCAGCTGCTGACCACCGGTGCCGAAGAGAATCTGCTGAAGCTGGCCGAGCTGCGTGGCGTGCTCGATGAAGAACGCGCGCAACGCTGGGCGCAGATCAAGCGTGATTTCCTGCGCAACAAGGCAATGGGCGCCGGTGACAGTGATGTCGGTGGCCGCGTGGTCGCGCAGCTGGCCGACATCGCCAGTGCGTTGCAGCTGCCACCGCCGCCACCGCCGGCAGAGGTGGCCGTCGCACCGGAGCCTGCGCCATGGCCCGCCCTGCTGGCAGCGCTGCAACGCCTGGCCGATGCACGTCCGGCCAGCGCGCCGGCTGCCGCCGTACCGCAGGCCGCAGCCACGCCATTGGCCGAAGACCTGCAGGCTGGTCTGGCACCGCTGCTGCAGCTGCTGGTCGCCTCGCAGGAACAGCAGGTGCAGTTGTCGCAGACGTTGGCGGCGTTTGCCGGGTGGGCCCGGCAGCAGGTAACTGCCGATGTGGCCACGACCGACACGCGTCGTCGCCCGCGGGTGCGTCGTGCAGCGACTCCGGAAGAACGTGCGCTGGACGAAGCGTTGATGCGCCACTTCTACGGTGAATCATTGCCGCCGGAAACGGTGGCTGATGACGGCCCACGGCCGCCGCCACTGCCGTGACCTGCGTGCGCTCCCTGCCTGAACCCACGCTTCCGGCGCGCGCCGATGTGGCCACGCTGGCAGCGTACGGCAGCCACTTGCTGCAGGTATTGGCCGAGCCTGTACCGTTGCAGGCCGGCGCGGAAGGCGAGGGACTGGTGGCTGCGCTGGCGCGGATCGCATTGGCGTTGCAGGCCAGCGATCCGGCCCGCCTGCGCCGGCAGGAGAGCTGGTGGGGGCGCCTGCTCGGCCGTGACGTTGAACGCCAGGCACAGGCGCAGGGGCTGCAGGCGCAGCTGGGCGTGCTGGCGCTGCAGGCGCGCGAGCAGGCGCAGGGTCTCGCGCAGCGTGTGCAGCAGCGTGCCCGGGCCATCATCGACAACGATGCGGCTGCCGCCGCGTTGGAGGCCTGGGCCACGTTCGGCGCCGCGCAGCTGGCGACACTGCAGGGAGCTGCGCAGGTCGCGCTGGCCCCACGCGTGGACCATCTGCAGCGGCTTGCCACGCTGCGACGCATCGAAAGCGGGCAGTGGCAGCTGCTGCAGCAGCAGGACGAGGCCCTGCTGCAGCGCTTCGTCCGCATCCACGATGTCCTGCTGCCGGCCTGGCGCCAGGCCGCATTGGCGCGCCAGGCACAGGCGCAGGCTGCACAGGCCGAGCAGGCAGCCACGCTGCAGGCCCAGATCGACGACGAAGTAGCCGCTGCTCAGGCTAGACTGCCCTGAGCCGGCCGCCGCTGCCGCTTATCCACCGCAAGGACACTGCCCGATGACCCAGGACAGCCAGAACTCCGGCACGCTCGTGCCCGCCACCACGCCCGCCCCTGAACTTGATGACAGCACGTTGAAGGCCCTCGGCCTGGTCCGCGACGACCTGCCGCGCATCGCCGAAATCGGCCGCGAGCTGGAAGACCTGCGTCCGGGCAACCTGCAGGTGTTCGGCCGTGAAGCCGCCGCACGCACAACGGCCTTCTCCAGCCAGCTGCTGGACCAGGTGCGCAACCGTGACCTCGACGCCAATGGCGAGAAGCTCGGCGAAGTGGTGCGCATCGCGCGCGAGCTCAAGCTGGATGGTTTTTCCCAGCGCTCGAAGGTGCCGTTGATCGGTGGCCTCATCGATCGCCTGCGATCTTCCAAGGGCGAGCTGGTGCAGAAGTTCAGCGATACCAATTCGCAGATCGAACAGCTGCTCGGCGACGTGGGTGCGCAACAGGCGCTGATGGGCAAGCGGGTAAGCGATTTCGACCGCATGCATGACATCGTCCGCGAGGAGCGTCATGCGCTGGGCCTGTATGCCGCCGCCGGCAAGCAGCGCCTGGCCCAGCTGCAGTCCGAGCAGTTGCTGGGTCAGGGCAGCGATGACCCGCAGCAGCGCATCCGCCAGAGCGAGATCGACAATGCGATCCGCCTGATCGAGAAGCGCGTCTCCGACCTGCAGCTGATGCAGCATGCGGCTGATCAGTCGTTGCCGATGATCCGCCTGATCCAGGCCAATGCGCTGCAGCTGATCGAGAAGTTCAACACCGTCCGCGACATCACCATCCCCTCGTGGAAGCGTCAGTTCGCGATCCAGTTGTCGCTGGGCGAGCAGAAGAACGCCGCCGAACTGGCTAATGCCATCGATGATGCGACCAATGAGTTGATGCGACGCAATGCCGATCTGATGCGCCAGGCGTCGGTGGACACCGCACGCAGCAACCAGCGCGGCGTGATCGATGTGGCTACGTTGCGCCACGTGCACGATCAGCTGATCGCTACCGTCGAGGAAGTGCGCAGCATCCATCGCGAGGGCATGCAGCAGCGTCAGCAGGCCGAAGTTGAGTTGTCGCGCCTGCGCGAGGACCTGCAGCAGCGGCTGGTGGCGCCGACGGCGCCGTAGCCGGCGTCTGCGCTGGACGTCGCAAGGGGGGGGGGGTAATGTGACGAAATGCACATTTTTGCGTTGTGTCGGGATGCCGACGATGAAGTCGACATCCACCGAACATCTGTTCGCACACAATGCGCCTGACCGCCTTGGCTGAGTGCCGGGTGGGCTGTGTTCAACCCTCTCGCCCCCTGTGGTGCGTCATGCCTTCAATGAGGTCGCAATGGATATGCCCCGTCTTTCTTCCCGCCAGTTCCGCGTGGCCCGCGTTGCGCTCGTTCCGGGCCTGCTGCTCGCCCTGGGAGCGTGTGCGGCGGGAGATTCATCAAATCCCGCTGCAGCGTCGCGCGCCGCCGTTCCTGCGCCTGCAGCGGCCCCGGTCCCTGCAGCTGGGGTGGTGGCACCAGCGTCCACGCCTGCAGCGGCCAACAACGGGCTGGCCGCGCTGATCCGCGCCAGCGGGGTGACGTGCAGCAATGCAAGTGCCGGTACCGGCTGCACGGCAGGCGATGTCGACAGCGGTGACTTCTACGATGTCGAACTGTCGCCGGACTGCGGCGACCAGGGATTCTTCGCCGGCGTGGCCGAGGCCAAGGGCGTGGAGACGCTGGATGCGGTACCGAGCAGCGGGAGCAGGGCCACCGCCACCGCGAAGCTGTCGAAGGGGCAGCTGGTGTGCGTGCAAGGCATCGGCCGCACCGGACAGAATCCGCTGTTCTATTACGTTGTCGCCATTCCGGCCAACACGGTCGGCAAGTGCAAGGACAATGCGTTGTGTGACACCTATGGTGACAGGCCGATCAACAATCGGGTCGCCACGGGAGGCGAGGCCTGCCATGCGGCAGCCCCAGGACACTACGCCGGGAACTGCGCACAGGGCTGGGTCAGTGCGGATGTGCTGGACGTGTTTTCCAACGGAATGTAATCGCCGCCGGGGGAGCGGTCCAATCAACCACTGGCAAAGGAACAGCGCATGTCGGATCCAAACATCACCCGGGTAGTCAGCAGCGTCGGTACGACGCGCACGCTGGAAATGGACGATGGCAGTGTCATCGAACGGTCAGGCGGCAGCGTCTCGTGGCGCAACAACAACCCCGGCAATCTCAAGTTCGAGTTCGCCGGCAGTGCGGACAAGACGGTAACCAACCCCCGTACCCGCGAGCAGGCGCTCGAGGCGGCACAGGGACGTTACCAAGGCGTGGTCGGTCTGGACCAATGGGGCAACGCGGTCTTCGAAAGCTATGAAGCCGGGCGGGTGGCGAAGATCCAGCTGCTCGAGCGCCGTTTTGGTGACAAGACCGTCGAGGAAATGCTGCCGAGTTACTCCAAGAAGGACTACAGCGGCACGACCCACCACAAAGAGCAGGCCGCCACCATCTATGCCGAGGGTGACCGCAACGGCGTTGATCTGCGCTCGAAGACGGTCGGGGAAATGAGCGTGCGCGAGCGCGAGGTGCTGGCCGACGGTATACGGCGTTTCGAGGGCTGGCAGCCGGGCGATGTCGCTACCGTCCAGCAGCCGACGCGCACATCGGCTGCCGCGCCGGTGCAGACCCAGACCCCGACCCCGACTCCAGCAACATCGCCTGCTACGACCGCACCCGCTGCAACCCAGACCGTGGCTGCGGCCGGTAGTGACGCCGTCTACAACGAGGCCCACCAGCATTTCATGGGCTCCGGCCGCCAGTACGAGTATGGCCGGCCGGACCATCCACGGCCGGGTCGTGACAGCAGCCGGCTGGAGCGCGACCTGGACGGGGACGGGCGGCTCGGTGTGGATTGCTCTGCATTCGTCTGGCGCGGCCTGAAGAACGCGGGCTACGACGTGCGTGGCGAGAACGCCGCGGGCTTCACCACCTCGACCCTGTTCAACGGCGCAAATACAACCGCGTACGCGCGCGAGCATTTCGATGTGACCTCGGCGGCGGATGCGCGCAAGCCCAATGGCTCGCTGAAGCAGGGTGACATCCTGATGTTCTCCTCTTCGCAGGGTCAGCATGTCGGCATTTTCAAAGGCTACGACGCGCAGGGAAACATCCAGTTCATCGGCTCCCAGGGCAGTACCGGGCCGGCTGAAGTCACCATTCGCCCGGGTGGTTACTGGGACGGTGGTGGTACGCGCATCGTCGGTGCACTGACGCCCAAGCCGGAGTTCCAGGTCCGTGCGCCGCTGCACGGCAATGGCGAGCCGGCGCTTTCTCGCCCCGCCGCACCGGCGGGGGCATCGGCAGCGCAACCGGCGCCATCGCACGCAGCATCGGCCGAGGTGATCCGGCACGGCCAGCGCGGCAGTGATGTGCAATCCCTGCAGCAGACCCTCAATCAGCTTGGCGTGCGCGACGCGCACGGCAACCGGCTGGCCGAGGACGGTCGCTTCGGTGACCACACCCGCGAGGCGGTGCTCGCCTTCCAGAAGCAGCAGGGTCTGGTGCCCGATGGCATCGCCGGCCGCAACACCCACGCTGCGCTGGCCACAGGCCGTTTGCAGGGCCAGGAGCCGGCGGCTGCCGCGCCGAAGGGACCATCGCTGAACGATGCTTCGCATCCGGACAATGCCCTGCACAACGCAGTGCGCAGCAAGCTGCCAAGCGTGTTCTCCGAAGAAGCCGCGGCCAACATCACCCTGCATGCAAAACAGAACGGCATCGACGCCGCCGACAAGCTGCAGAGCATCACGGTGCAGGATGGCAAGGCGTTCGTGATGGGAACCACGCCGGGATTCCGCGCCGCCGTTGACCTTGCCCAGGCGCCACCATCGCTGGAGCACACCAGCGCGAAGCTGCTGTCCGATCCTTCGCAGCACCAGCAGGTGCAGGAAGAGCAGCAGCGGGTCGCGATGGGCGGCCGCTGAGGCCTGCGCAGTGCTGGCACCGGGCGGATCATTCCGCCCGCGTTGCCGGCCATTGCGCACCCGCCGCGGGGCGCCTCATCGCAGCTGGGCAGTCACCCAGTCCGCCAGCGCGTCCACGCGCGCATCGACAGGGCCGTCCGGTCGCGCCAGCACCCAGAAACCCCCGGTCGCGGCGAACCCCCACGGCGCGACCAGCCGCCCCGCTGCCAGATCCTCGGCCACCAGTGGCTCCGGAGCGATCGCAGGGCCCAGCCCCGCGACCGCTGCTTCCAGCAGGTAGTACAGGTGTTCGAAGCCGGTGCCGAGCTGCAGCTGGGCCGGGTCCAGCCCGTGCGACTGCGCCCATGCAGGCCACGCCTGCGGGCGCGAACTGGTGTGCAGCAGCGTTTCCCGCAGCAAGGCCGACGGCGGCACCTGGCGCAGCCGCTGTGCCGCCGGATGCGAGGGGGCCACCACCACACCCACCCGTTCCGGTGCCAACTCGCGCACCTGCCAGCCGCGCGGCCACGGCCCCTGCGCCAGCAGCAGCACCGCATCCAGCGTGGCCTGTGCCTCGGTGAAACTGCCATCCAAGGCGGACCACTGCAGGCGCACGCCGGGGAGAGCAGCCTGTAGTGCCGGCAGCCGCGGAATCATCCAGCGCGCCAGCACGCTGCCGCTGCAGCCCAGTACCAGGGCTGGCTCCGCGCTTGGCCGCCGGAGTTCGCGCACGCAGTCTTCAATGCCGCCGAACGCCTCGCTGCAGGCCTGTTGCAGGCGGGTGCCGGCGGCCGTCAGGCGCAGTCCTCGGCCGGCGCGCTGGAACAGGGCAATGCCCAGATGGTCTTCCAGCAGCTTCAGTTGCCGGCTGATCGCGCCATGGGTCACATGCAGCGCCTGTGCAGCGCGGCCGACGCCGCCGAGGCGTGCGGTGGCCTCGAAGGCCCGCAGGGCATTCAGGGGCGGCAGCAGTGACGTGCTCATGTGAGATTTCCTGACGGGAGTGGCCAGATAATATCCATTTTCCGGACACAATCCGTGCGCTAGAGTATCCACCTGTCTGAACGACCGGTCGTCCCATGCCTGACTCTCCCATCGCCGATTTCCATGCCTTCCCTGATGCCCAGGGCCACTTCGGCCGTTACGGTGGCAGCTTCGTCGCCGAAACCCTGGTCGGTCCGCTGCAGGAACTGGCCCAGGCCTATGACCAGGCCCGCCAGGATCCGGCGTTCCAGCTGGCCTATGACCGCGACCTGGCCCATTACGTGGGCCGGCCGAGCCCGATCTACCACGCTGAACGATTGAGTGACCACGTCGGTGGCGCGCAGATCCTGCTCAAGCGCGAGGACCTGAACCACACCGGCGCGCACAAGATCAACAACACCATTGGCCAGGCGTTGCTGGCGGCGCGGATGGGCAAGAAGCGCATCATCGCCGAGACCGGCGCAGGCCAGCATGGCGTCGCCAGTGCCACCGTCGCGGCGCGGCTGGGCCTGGAGTGCGTGGTGTACATGGGGGCCACCGACATCGAGCGGCAGAAGATCAACGTCTACCGCATGAAACTGCTCGGTGCGACGGTGGTGCCGGTGACCTCCGGTTCGGCCACCCTGAAGGATGCCCTCAACGAAGCGATGCGCGACTGGGTCACCAACGTGCAGGACACCTTCTACATCATCGGCACGGTGGCCGGCCCGGATCCGTACCCGCGCATGGTGCGCGACTTCAACGCCATCGTCGGCCGCGAGGCACGCGAGCAGATGCTGGCCGAGTACGGTCGCCTGCCCGATGCGATCACCGCCTGCGTCGGCGGCGGCAGCAATGCGATCGGCCTGTTCCATGCCTTCCTCAACGACCGCCAGGTCGAGATCGTCGGCGCTGAAGCGGCCGGTGATGGCATCCACACCGGCCGCCACGCAGCCTCCATCGCCGCCGGCCGCCCGGGCGTGCTGCATGGCAACCGCACCTATGTGCTGTGCGACGACGATGGCCAGATCATCGAGACCCATTCGGTGTCGGCCGGCCTGGATTACCCGGGCGTCGGCCCCGAGCATGCGTTCCTGGCCGACAGCGGCCGCGCGCGCTACGTCGGCATCACCGACGAAGAGGCGTTGCAGGCTTTCCACCTGCTGGCGCATACCGAAGGCATCCTGCCGGCGCTGGAGTCCAGCCACGCGCTGGCACAGGCGATGAAGCTTGCGCGCGGGCGTCCGCGCGACCAGATCGTGCTGTGCAACCTGTCAGGACGTGGCGACAAGGACGTGCATACCATCGCGGCGCGCGAAGGGCTGGTGCTGTGAGCGCACTGATGCGCAGTACGGGCGTGCTGCTGGTGCTGGGCCTGGCCGCGTGCCAACCGCCGGAACCGCCGGTGCTTGCGCCGGCGGCCAAGGCCGCTGCGCAACCGGCGCAGCCGATGGCGGCCAACGATGACGTCGACCCGATCGCGCGGACGCCCATCGATGATCCACCGGCCTCGGCCGCGGTTTCCAGCGACGACGCGCCCGCCGTGGCGTCGGTGGCGCTGGATCATGCCGGCGAGGTGCTGATCGGCCAGCACATGAGCGATCTGAAGGCCTTCGGGCCGTGGACGGCAATGGGCGCGGTCGAGGCCATCGGCGGCAGCTGCGAGTACTACGACGGCAAGGGACTGCCGCCCGGCGTGTCGATGATGACCGACGAAGACCGCGTGGTCCGTTTCGATCTCGGCCCGGGCGAGGACGCCAAGGCGCCGGTCGACCAGCCGGGTCCGTTCGGCCTGCGCATCGGCATGACGCGGGCGCAGGCGGTGGCGCAGTTCCCCGGCGCGCCGGTCTCCAGCCCGCATGCCTACGATGGCGATCAGGGCGAGTACCTGACCTGGCAGGACCCGGGCTCGGCCCTCGGCATCCGCCTGGAAGTGTTTGAAGGGAAGGTCATCCTGATGTACTGGGGGACCAGCGAAGCGATTGAACTGATTGAAGGATGTGCCTGAGATGCCTGTTTCCCGACTCGATGACTGTTTCCAGCGCCTGCGCCAGCAGCAGCGCAAGGCCCTGATCCCCTTCATCACCGCCGGTGATCCTTCGCTGGAAGCCACGGTGCCGGTCATGCACGCGCTGGTCCAGGCCGGTGCCGATGTGATCGAACTGGGCGTGCCGTTCTCCGATCCGATGGCCGACGGCCCGACCATCCAGCGCAGCTCCGAGCGCGCGCTGGCGCGCGGTGCCGGCAACCGTTACGTGCTGCAGGCGGTGGCGCAGTTCCGGCAACAGGACACGCAGACGCCAGTAGTGCTGATGGGCTATCTCAACCCGGTGGAGATCCACGGTTACGTGGCGTTCGCCGAAGCGGCGGTGGCTGCTGGCGTGGACGGCGTGCTGCTGGTCGACCTGCCGCCGGAAGAGGCCGGCGAAGCCCAGCAGGCCTTCGACGCTGCAGGCCTTGCGCTGGTTCTGCTGGCATCGCCGACCACCAGCGAGGTACGCGCCGACAAGCTGCTGGCGCTGGCCCGTGGCTATCTGTACTACGTCAGCTTTGCCGGGGTCACCGGCGCCTCGGAACGACTGGACAGCGACGCGGCCAGCGCACGCCTGCAGGCGCTGCGGGCCAGGGCCAGCGTGCCGGTGGTGGCCGGCTTCGGCATCAAGGACGCAGCCAGTGCGGCGGCCATGGCCCGCCAGGCCGACGGCGTGGTGGTCGGCAGCGCACTGGTGGCGGTGCTGGCCGAAGCGACCTCCACCGAGGATGCGGCGCAGCGCGCCGCAGCGTTCCTGGCTCCGCTGCGGCAGGCGCTGGACGCGTAACGGTAGTGCCAGCCGCTGGCCGGCATCCGCCCGACCCATTCGGGTGCAAGCGGTTGCCGGCCAGCGGCCGGCACTACCGCCGACGCTAAACGTACGTCCCAGCATGGTTTTTTCCAGCGGGCCCAAGGCCGGGCAGGGGGTGCACGGGCGGGGAAAGCGGAGCTAGACTGTCCGCCTTTGCGGCCCCCGGGCCGCCCTGAACGGAAGTGTCCTCCCGCATGAGTTGGCTCAGCAAGTTGATGCCGTCTGGCATCCGCACCGACAACACCCCCAGCAAGAAGCGCAGCGTCCCCGAGGGCCTGTGGGAAAAGTGCAGCAACTGCGGCAGTGCGTTGTACCGTCCGGAGCTGGAAGAGAATCTGGAGGTCTGCCCAAAGTGCGGCCACCATATGGCCATCCGCGCGCGCGCCCGTCTGGCTGCGCTGTTCGACGCCGACAGCACCACCGAGATCGCTGCCCGCCTGGGGCCGACCGATCTGCTGAAGTTCAAGGACCAGAAGAAGTACAGCGAGCGCATCAAGATCGCGCAGAAGAACACCGGTGAGTACGACGCGCTGATTGCCATGCGCGGCCTGCTCAAGGGCCGTCCCCTGGTGGCCTCGTCCTTCGACTTCGCCTTCATGGGTGGCTCGATGGGCTCGGTGGTCGGCGAGCGCTTCGCCCTTGCCGCCGAGACCGCCGCCGAGATCGGCGCACCCTACGTGTGCTTCTCCGCCAGTGGCGGGGCGCGCATGCAGGAGGGCCTGTTCTCGCTGATGCAGATGGCCAAGACCTCGGCAGCCCTGGGCAAACTGCGTGAAGCCGGACAGCCGTATATTTCGGTGCTGACCCACCCGACCACCGGCGGTGTGTCGGCCTCGTTCGCGATGCTGGGTGACATCAACATCGCCGAACCGCATGCACTGATCGGCTTCGCCGGCCCGCGCGTGATCGAGCAGACCGTGCGCGAGAAGCTGCCGGAAGGGTTCCAGCGTTCGGAGTTCCTGCTCGAGCATGGCGCCATCGACCAGATCTGTGACCGTCGTGAACTGCGCGACCGTCTGGCCGACCTGCTGGCGATGCTGCGTCGCGAGCCGGCACCGGAGGAGGTTTGATGGGGGGCCGCAAGTACTTCGGTACCGACGGCATCCGCGGTCGGGTCGGTCAAGGGCCGATCTCGGCTGATTTCGTGCTGCGCCTGGGCAACGCCCTGGGCCGCGTGCTGGTCGCCCAGCGTGGCCAGGAGGGGCGCCGTCCGATCGTGGTGATCGGCAAGGACACGCGGATCTCCGGCTACATGTTCGAAGCCGCACTGGAAGCCGGGCTGGTCGCCGCGGGCGCTGACGTGCAGCTGCTCGGCCCGATGCCGACCCCGGCCGTTGCCTTCCTGACCCGTACCCTGGGCGTGGATGCGGGCATCGTCATCAGTGCCTCGCACAACCCGCACTACGACAACGGCATCAAGTTCTTCTCCGCCCAGGGCGAGAAGCTCGACGATGCCACCGAGCTGGCGCTGGAAGCCGCATTGGACGTGCCGTTCACCACGGCCGTTTCGGAGAAGCTCGGCAAGGCCTCGCGTGCACGCGAGGCCGTCGGCCGCTACATCGAGTTCTGCAAGTCCAGCGTGCCGCGCGCGTTCGATCTTCGCGGTGTGCGCTTGGTGCTCGACTGCGCGCATGGCGCCACCTACCAGATCGCGCCGCTGCTGTTCCGCGAACTGGGCGCGGAGGTCATCGGTATCGGTGCCGAACCCAATGGCGTCAACATCAACGACGGCGTTGGGTCGACCCACATCGACAACCTCGCTGCAAAGGTGCGTGAGACCCGCGCCGACCTGGGCATCGCCTTCGATGGTGATGGTGACCGGGTGTTGATGGCCGATGACCGCGGCAATCCGGTCGACGGCGATGACCTGGTGTACATCCTGGCACGCGCATGGCAGGCCGATGGTCGCCTGCGTGGCCCGGTGGTCGGCACCCTGATGAGCAATTTCGGCCTGGAAAAGGCCCTGGCCGAACTGCAGATTCCGTTCCAGCGCAGCAACGTCGGCGACCGCTACGTGCATCAGGCACTGGTGGAGGGAGGCGGCGTGCTCGGCGGCGAAGCGTCTGGCCATCTGCTGTGCCTGGACCGGGCCACCACCGGCGACGGTATCGTCAGTGCCCTGCAGGTACTGGTGGCGCTGAAGCAGCAGGGAAAGAGCCTGCGCGAAGCGCTGCAGCCGTTGTCCAAGGTGCCGCAGAAGACGGTCAACGTGCGCCTTGGCGATGTCTCGGCCAAGGCCACCGTGCAGGCCGAGAGCGTTCAGGCTGCACTGACCGAAGCGCAGCAGGCGGTTTCCGGCCGCGGGCGTGCCTTCCTGCGTCCTTCCGGCACCGAACCGGTGGTGCGGGTCACGGTCGAGGCCGATGACGCGACGCTGATGCAGGACACCCTGGACCGGCTTTCGGCGGCGGTCAGGACGGCCGCCGCGGCCTGAGCCCGGGCGCTGGATCGAACCAACAACATGGCCGCTTGTGCGGCCATGTTGCTGTCTGCCGCAAGCAAGGCATCAGGCGCTGCGCGTCATCTCCGTCTGCCATTTCCAGGTGTCGCGGCACATGTCCGCCAGGCCGTGGCGGGCGGTCCAGCCCAGCTCGCGCAGGGCGAGGGACGGGTCGGCAAAACTCACCGCGATGTCGCCGGTACGGCGACCGGTGATCCGGAATGGAATCGGCCGGCCGACGGTCTGCTCGAAGGCCTTGATCAGTTCCAGCACGCTATGGCCCTGGCCGGTGCCCAGGTTCAAGGTGATGCTGCGGCGCTTGTCGCGCAGGTACTGCAGCGCCAGCACATGGGCCCGCGCCACGTCCTGCACATGGATGTAGTCGCGTACGCCGGTACCGTCGCAGGTCGGATAGTCATCGCCGAATACCTGCACTTCCGGCAGCAGGCCGGCGGCCACCTGGGCGATGTAGGGCATCAGGTTGCTGGGCGTTCCGTGCGGCAGCTCGCCGATCAGCGCGCTTGAATGCGCCCCCACCGGGTTGAAGTAGCGCAGCGTTGCCACATGCAGCGACGTATCGGCGCCGACCAGGTCGGACAGCAGCTGCTCCACCACCAGCTTCGAACGGCCATAGGGCGTCATCGCGCAGGTCGAGGCCGTTTCGGCCACCGGGCAATGGTCCTGGTCGCCGTAGACGGTTGCCGACGAGCTGAACACGAACGTGCCCACGCCGGCATCGCGCATGGCGCCGAGCAGGGCGAGGGTGCCGCTGATGTTGTTGTCGAAGTAGTCCAACGGCATCTGCCGCGATTCGCCAACCGATTTCAGCGCGGCAAAATGCAGTACCGCATCGATCGAATGCTCGCGCAGCACCGCGGTGATCCGCGCACGGTCGCGCACGTCGGCCTGTACGAACAGCGGCGCGATGCCGGTGATGTCGCCGATCCGGCCGATCACTCCGGCGTCGCTGTTGCACAGCGAATCGACGATGACCACCGCATGGCCCTGCTGCTGCAGTTCCACACAGGTGTGGGAGCCGATGAATCCCGCACCGCCGGTAACCAGAACGTTCATTTCCTGTATTCCTTCCACTCTGTTGGGGCTTCCTTGCCGAAGCTGCGTCAGCCCTGGCCCGGGGAAACCATCACGGCCCCGGCACCATCTTCTTCTGCCGCGCCTTGAAGCCGTTGAACAGGGGTGCGATCAGCGGGTTGTAGCTCCAAGTGATGCGCTTGCGCAGCCAGCTTGCCGGCCGGTTGCGGATGGCGAATCGGTAGATGCGCTCGGGATCGCCGCCAACCACGTTGCGTCCGAACGGATGGGTGGTATGCAGGTAGCGGAACCCCTGCTCACGTGCCACTTCGATGTAGTCCTGGTCGAAATCACCGTACGGCCAGCACAGCGTGTCCGACACCTCGCCCAGCTTCTCCAGCAGCACTTCCTTGGCCTTGGACAGATCGCCACTGATACCGGCACGGCGCTGGGCGCGATCCAGGTCCTGGCGGCGCAGCCAGCGCGTGTGGGTGTGGGTATGGCAATGGATCTCGAAGGTGCCCGCCTCGATGGCCGCACGTGCTTCGCTCCAGCGCATCATCACCTCATCGCTGCGGCCCTGCTTGTAGATCAGGTCTTCGCAGGCGCGATGCTCGGGCGTTTCCGGCAGCGTGGCACCGGCGATGCCGGCATGCGGGCGTATCGGCCCCTCGTGCATCCAGCCGGTCACCACGAACACCACCGCGTGCATGCCGTACTTCTGCAGGATCGGATGGGCGTAAACCCAGTTGTCCAGGTAGCCATCATCAAAGGTGATCACGATCGACTTGCGCGGCACCGGCTTGCCGGCCAGGAAGCCGGCGTACTGGTCCAGCGTCAAGGACGTCCAGCCGGTGCGCGCCAGCCAGGCGATCTGGCTTTCGAAATTCTCCGGCGACACCGTGATCATGCCGGGCGAGTTGCTGACGTGATGATGCATCAGCACCGGTACGGTTCTGGCATTAGCCATGACCCAGCTCCTTCATCCATTGGTGGTAGTAGTGTTCGGTGGCTTCAGCGTGGCCTTCGGGGCTGAAACGCTTGGCGCTGCAGATCCACTCCCAGCCGGAACGACCCATCTGTCGGCGGCGTTCGGGATCGTCCACCAGCAGCCGCAGCGCGCCGGTGAGCGCGGAATTGTCGCCAAGCCGGGTGAGGATGGCATTGCTGCCTTCCACCAGCATTTCGGGCACACCGCCGACCCGATGCGACACGATCGGCAGGCCCGCCTGCGCCGCTTCCAGGAACACCGTGCCCGATGCTTCCTTGTGTGTGGCCAGGGCGAAGATGTCGAAGCCGGGCATCAGTTGGCTGGCATCGCTGCGGAAGCCCAGCAGATGAACCTGGCGCTGCAGATCGTGTTCGGCGCAGGTGGCCTGCAGGCGCTGCATCACGGCCTGGCCATCGCCGACCACCACCAGATGCAGGCGGGGATTGGCCTTGCACAGCGGCACCATGGCCTGCAGCAGTTCGGCGTGGCCCTTGGGTTCGCGCAGCACTGCCACGCAGCCTACGACGATGTCCTGTTCCTCGAATCCGAGCTCGGCGCGCACGCGTGCGCGCGTCGCCTGCAACTGCTGCCAGGAGGGCTCATGCGTGGTGTCGGTTGGCGGAACCGCCATCGGCGGCACGATGCCGATGTGCTCGGCGGGAATTCCGCGGTCCGCCAGCAGTTGCTCGACGAAGTTGCTCACCGTGATGACCCGGTGGGGCAGGCCGGTGTAGGTCAGCAGCGAATTCACCGGGCTCATCAGGTGGCGCGAGCGCACCACCAGCGGTGTGCCGCCCAGCCGTGCGCCCGCGGCGGCAATCAATGCGTCGCGACGGCTGGTGGTGTTGACCACGTCGTAGCGCTCGCGGCGGACCAGCCGTGACACCGACCAGATGCCGCGCAGCAGCCGGGCCATGCCACCCATCCGCAGCGTATGCACGGTGAAGCCATCGTCGCGGGCGCGCGTGGCCAGGCGCGCGTCCGGTTGGCACAGCAGGGCGACATGATGGCCGCGCGCGCGCATCACCTGCATGTGGCGGAAAATGTAGATCTCCTGCCCGCCCATGCCTTTGGCGGCTTCGGTATGCAGGATGCGCAGCGGACGGTTCATGCGTGGATCGGTCCTTGGATTCAGCGGTTGCGGAAGCGGGTCAGCGCTTCCCATGCCGCGCGGATGCTGGCGGCGTCGGGGGTCTGTTGCGGCAACGGGCGGTAGCGCGCATCGAGCGCGGTGGCGTTGCCGAATTTGTCGAACACGTAGATCGCCTCGCCATTGCGTACCGCGCGCTGCGACCAGCTTTCCACCACCAGCGCACGCTTGCCGGTCGGTGCCGCCAGCAGGTCATGGCCGGTGCTGTAGTCGGTCAATGCGTTTTCGCAACCCAGTCCGTGGCGCATCAGTGTGGGTACCCAGTCTTCATGCGAGCTGACGCGTGCCTCGCGGCCGCCCTCCTGGCCAGGCCAATGCAGCACGAAGGGCACCTGCAACTGGTAGTTGGAGAAATTGCCGTTGTGGCCCCAGTAGTTGAGCTTGAGGTCGTTGAATTCCTCGGCGTGGTCGCCGGTCACCAGCACGATCGTGTTCTGCTCCAGGCCCTGTGCGCGCAGGTCATCCAGCAGCGATCCAATCAGGCTGTCGGCGTAATGCACCGCGGTGTGGTAGCGGTTCAACTCCGGCGTTGGATCGTGCCCGGGGCCGAACTTGAGGAAATCGATGGCATCGGCCATCGGCGTGCCGAGCGGCGGATAGCCGGCCGGCATGTGGTAGGGCGCGTGGGTGGAATCGAGGAACACGAAACCGAACCACGGGCGCTGTGCAGCCTGGCTGGCGCGGATGTCCTTCTGCAGTCCAGCGACGATGGCGGCATCGCGGCCATCGGAGGTCAGTTCGGACGGCCCCTGGTGAAGCTGGTCGCGGACATCGGCGAACGCGGTGCGATCGAACTCCGGGCTGTACAGCGGCGCGCTGCCATACAGGTGCAAGTCATAGCCCTGCTGTCCCAGTACCTTGAACAGCTGCGAGCCGCGCTGCTCGTCGAGCATGCTCGGCCAATAGCCGCCCGGCAGGCCGTACAGCAGCCCGAACAGACCATAACGGGTGGCGTTTCCGGTACTGAAATGATGCTCGTACACCCGCGAGGACCGGGCCAGCGCCGAGGCGTTGGGCATGAACTGCGGGGTGAGCACGTCATGGCGCAACGACTCCAGTACCACCATCAGCACGTTCGGCCGCTGGTGGCTCTGGCAGCGCAGGGGGTGCAACGGATAATTCAGCTGGGCATGGCGCGGATCGGGCAGGCCGACCTGGTGCTGGCTGACCACGCCGAAGCGACGCATCGCGCTCTTGGCGGTGATCGGCTGCGCCCATGGCAGGTAGTTCCATTGGCTGATCACTGCGCGTTCGCCGAGCGCGTCGTAGTAGGCAGTGGCGACCTGGCCGCCGCCCATCAGCAGGGCAACCACCGCCCAGGCCTGCAGTACCCGCCGCCGACGCGGCGCTGCGGGCAGCAGCTTCCAGCACGCCCAGGCCAGCAGGCCCTGCGCGGCGAAGATTGCCGACACCAGAGCCGTCACCTGCAGCCAGGTCTTCCAAGACAGGCTGACCTGATCCTGCAGGGCGCCGCCGAACACCATGTTGGCGACCATCGCGTTGAGGTGGAAGCGATACAGCGCGAAGACCTTGGCATCCACCAGCAGCAGGCACAGCCACAGACCCTGGCAGATCACCGCCGAGACGCTCAACGCGCGCGCGCTGCGCGGCCACAGGCCGATGGCCAGTGGTAGCAGGCCGGCCAGTGCACCGAACGCGAGCAGGTGGCCTGGCAGGGCGAACGCCAGGTAGGCCAGGCCGAGTGTGCCGCCAGGGTTGTCGCGCAGCGGCACGTTGCCCAGCGCGATGAACGCGGCAAGCACCGCGTTGGCCGCGATGAACAGCGACCACCAAGCCAGCCTGCGCCAGCGTCGGGCGGGCCCGGGAAGAACGGCGGCGGTGGCGTCGGGCAGAGCGGCGTCCATGGGAGAGGCGGGTTCAAGTGGGCAGCAAGGGCGTTTCCCGGCGTGACGAAGTCGTTAAACCGCGCGCGGGTGGCGCATTGTATCGGTTTGTTTCAGTGTGTCGGTGGCATGCCCCGATCTATCTGTCACAATGTTCAGATCGGTCGCCATGACATGGCGGGCCCGTACCGACTCAACGACAAGCCAGGAACCGCTGTGAGCCAGATCCCCACCCTCGACATCACCCGTTTCGACAGTGACCGCGACGCCTTCGTGGCCGAGCTGGGGGCGGCGTACCGCCAATGGGGATTCGCGGGCATCCGCAACCACGGCATCCCGCAGTCCGACATCGACGCGGCCTACGACGTCTTCAAGGCCTTCTTCGCACTGCCGGATGAGACCAAGCGCAAGTACCACGTGGCAGGCAGCGGCGGCGCCCGTGGCTATACCCCGTTCGGTGTGGAGACCGCCAAGGGCTCCAAGCACTTCGACCTGAAGGAGTTCTGGCACATCGGCCGCGAGATCGCCGACGACTCCAAGTACCGGGAAGTGATGGCGCCGAACCTGTGGCCGTCCGAGGTCGAGGGCTTCCGCGAGCGCGGTTACGGCCTGTACCAGGCGTTGGACAACCTGGGTTCGCGCGTGCTGTCGGCCCTGGCTCTGCACATCGGCCTGCCGGAACACTTCTTCGCCGACAAGACCAATTTCGGCAATTCGATCCTGCGCCCGATCCATTACCCGCCGATCACCACCGACGACATTCCCAACGTGCGCGCTGGTGCGCATGGCGACATCAACTTCATCACGCTGCTGGTCGGTGCCAGCGCGGCAGGCCTGGAAGTGCAGTCGCATGACGGGGACTGGGTGCCGTTCACCTCGGACGCGGACACCATCGTGGTCAACATCGGCGACATGCTGCAGCGCCTGACCAACCACGTGTATCCGTCGACCATCCACCGGGTGGTCAATCCCCCGGGTGAGCTGGCCCGCCAGCCGCGCTATTCGGTGCCGTTCTTCCTGCACCCGAACCCGGACTTCCTGATCGACGTGCTGCCCTCGTGCATCACCGAGGAAAACCCGAGCCGGTACCCGGAGCCGATCACCGCGCACGGTTTCCTCGAAGAGCGCCTGCGCGAGATCAAGCTGAAGTAATGAGAAGGCCGCCGAAAGGCGGCCTTTTTCTTTGCAGGGTTGCACCCTGCACCCGCAGAGGCCGGAGCCAAAGCCAAAGCCAAAGCCAAAGCGGTTCTGGAATGTTCCGTGAGGAGGCGGGGAGGTGTCGGATGGCGGGGACGCCGTAAACCCATCCATGGGGGCTTGGCCGCGGCATCCATGCCGCGGACACCCCGCCATCCGACACCTCCCCGCCTTCGACAGCTCCCTGCGGCTGTTGGTAGGTGTCGACCTTGGTCGACACGATCTATCCACGTCATGCGTGGATGAGATCTGTCAGATCTCGAAGCAGGGGAGGGGGCCAAAGCTCTGCTTTCGCTTTTGCTTTTGATCTTCTTTTTTCTTTCCGTGGCGGGCGGACCGCCGCAATGTGTCATGGGCCGGGAGGGTGGGGCTGGCGAGGGTGTCCGCGGCATGGATGCCGCGGCCAAGCCCCCAGGGATGGGTTCACGGCGTCCCTCGCCAGTCCCACCCGCCCGGCCAACCCCACAAATCCAGCCGGGGCTCTCCGCGACCACCCCCCAACCCCCGCCACGAGGGGCTGTGCCGTTGGCTGAAAATCCATGTAACCGCTTACAAAGAAACGGTTTTTTGCCGCAGCAGGTATCATGGGCGGCTGAGTTCACACAGGAGCCACCCGCTCATGCGCCGCAAGATCGTCGCTGGAAACTGGAAGCTGCACGGCAGCCGTCAATTCGCCACCGAACTGCTGAGGCAGGTCGCTGCCGGGCTGCCAAAGAGCGGGGTGGAGGTGGTGATCCTGCCGCCGATGCCCTACCTGGGTGAGCTGGTCGAAGACTTCGGCGAGACCGGCCTGGCCTTTGGTGCACAGGACGTCAGCAGCAATGAGAAGGGCGCCTACACCGGTGAGGTCTGTGCGGCCATGCTGCACGAGGTGGGTGCCCGCTACGGCCTGGTCGGCCACTCCGAGCGCCGCCAGTACCATAACGAGAGCAGCGAACTGGTCGCGCGCAAGTTCGCCGCCGCCCTGCATGCCGGCCTGGTGCCGGTACTCTGCGTCGGTGAAACCCTTGAGCAGCGCGAGGCAGGGCAGACCGAGGCGGTCATCGCCAGCCAGCTGGCCCCGGTGCTCGAGCTTGTCGGGGCCGCAGGCTTCGCCAATGCCGTGGTCGCCTACGAGCCGGTCTGGGCGATCGGAACCGGCCGCACCGCAACCAAGGAGCAGGCGCAGCAGGTGCACGCGTTCATTCGTGGCGAAGTCGCGCGCATCGATGCTAGAATTGCTGATTCACTGCCCATTGTTTACGGCGGTAGCGTGAAGCCCGACAATGCCGGGGAACTGTTCGCGCAGCCGGATGTCGATGGTGGGCTGGTTGGTGGTGCCTCCCTGGTGGCCGCCGACTTCCTGGCCATCGCAGAGGCGGCGGCAAACAATTAGTTACGGTTGCCGGCTAGCCGCCGGCACTCTAGTCCGAGGGCGGATTTCCAATGCTGATGTTGATCCTCAATGTCGTCTACGTGCTGGTTGCCGTAGCCATGGTCGCGCTGATCCTGATGCAGCGTGGCTCGGGTGCGGCGGCAGGTTCGGGCTTTGGCGCTGGCGCCTCGGGGACCGTGTTCGGTGCGCGTGGCGCGTCCAACTTCCTGTCCAAGTCGACCAAGTGGCTGGCCGTGGTGTTCTTCGGCATCAGCCTCTTCATGGCCTGGTACGCCGGCCATGGCAACCGCCCGGCCGCCGATCAGGATCTGGGTCTGATGTCCGCCCCGGCGGCCAGCGCTCCGGCCGCTCCGGCGGGCGAATTGCCGGCCGTTCCGAAGGCCGATGCGGTTCCGGCCGCCCCGGTTCCGGCCGCAACTGTGCCGGCTCAGGCGGAATCTTCGGTTTCTGGTGAAGAAAAGCCTTCGGAAGGCTCCCAGAAAGACTGAAGCCGGTTACAATACGCGGCGCATCGGGAAGATAGTCTGATGTGATCGTTTGCCCAGGTGGCGGAATTGGTAGACGCACTACCTTGAGGTGGTAGCGACTTAGGTCGTAGGGGTTCGAGTCCCCTCTTGGGCACCATTTAGTAAGTAAAGCGGGTTGGTCTGGCGCGCAAGGCGCCAGGCAGCTTCCCGTCCACTCCCCCATGCCAAAGCGCCTGCAGGCGCAGCGGCAGAGGCAAGAGAGAATCGCTGTGCTGGCCGAATATTTGCCGTCTCTGCTGTTTCTGATCGTTGCCACCGGTATCGGCATTACGCTGATGCTGGTTGGTCGATTCCTCGGTCCCCGCCGCCCCGATCTGGAAAAGCTGTCGCCGTACGAGTGCGGCTTCGAAGCCTTCGAAGACGCGCGTATGAAGTTCGACGTGCGCTACTACCTGATCGCGATCCAGTTCATCGTCTTCGACCTGGAAATCATCTTCATCGTGCCGTGGACGCAGGTCTTCATGGAGCTTGGCGCGCGTTCGCTCGTCACCATGGGTCTGTTCGTCGGCATGCTGTTCCTCGGTTTCATCTATGTCTGGAAGAAGGGAGCGCTGGAATGGGAGTGATTCAGACTCTCGATGGCCTGATGACCAATCCTGTCCCGGAAGGGCGGGTTGACGACATCCTGCGGCCGGAAGGCGACAACCCGCTGCTTGAAAAGGGCTTTGTCACCACCAGCGTCGATGCGCTGCTGAACTGGGCACGCACCGGCTCGATGTGGCCCATGACCTTCGGTCTGGCCTGCTGTGCGGTCGAAATGATGCACGCAGGTGCAGCGCGCCTGGACCTTGACCGCTACGGTGTGGTGTTCCGCCCGTCGCCGCGCCAGTCCGACGTGATGATCGTCGCCGGCACCCTGGTCAACAAGATGGCCCCGGCGCTGCGCAAGGTCTATGACCAGATGCCCGACCCCAAGTGGGTGATCTCCATGGGCAGCTGCGCCAATGGCGGTGGTTACTACCACTATTCCTATTCTGTGGTGCGCGGCTGTGATCGCGTGGTGCCGGTGGACGTCTACGTCCCGGGCTGCCCGCCGACCGCCGAGGCGCTGGTGTACGGGATCCTGCAGCTGCAGAAGAAGATCTGGCGTACACAGACCATCGCCCGCTGACCCCTTCACCTGACAAGAGCGCGCCAAGCCCCCATGGCAGAGCAAGCATCCTTCATCGACCGACTCTCCGCACGTTTCGCTGGTGCGAAGGTCATCGTGGTCGAACCCCGCGGCGAAGTGACGCTGGAAGTGCCTGCCGCTGAGTGGCACGCCACCGCCCTCGCGCTGCGTGACGAGTTTGGTTTCGAGCAGGCCGTGGACCTCTGCGGCGTCGATTACCTCGGTTATGGCTCCGATGAGTGGGACACCGCCGACGTGTCCTCGCAGGGCTTCAGCCGCGGTGTCGAGGGCAAGGCCCAGGGCCGTTTCGCCTGGGGCGAATTCCCCAGCGAAGAGAGCGCCGACGGTGCCCGTCCGCAGCACATGCCGACCCAGCGCTTCGCCGTGGTCGCACAGCTGCGTTCGTACCAGCACAACCTGATGATGCACCTGCGCTGCTTCGCGCCTGACGAAGCGCTGCCGGTGGTGTCCTCGCTGACCAGCATCTGGCCGGGCCTGAACTGGTTCGAGCGCGAAGCGTTCGATCTGTATGGCGTGATCTTCGAAGGTCACCCGGACCTGCGCCGGATCCTGACCGACTACGGTTTCGTCGGCCATCCGTTCCGCAAGGACTTCCCGCTGATCGGCAACGTCGAAGTCCGCTACGACGAAGAAAAGAAGCGTGTCATCTACGAACCGGTCACCTCGGTGGAGCCGCGCGTCGGCGTGCCGCGCGTGATCCGCGACGACGCCCGCCTGCAGACCGCTGCCGGCGAGCGCTCGCAGGAGGCAGTGAAGTGAGTCACGTACACCAGGCCGGCGAAGCATTCGCCAGCAATGCTGCCGAAAGCCGGCAGGAAATCCGCAACTACACCATGAACTTCGGCCCGCAGCATCCGGCCGCGCACGGTGTGCTGCGCCTGATCCTGGAGATGGACGGCGAGACCATCATGCGTGCCGACCCGCACGTCGGTCTGCTGCACCGGGGCACCGAGAAGCTGGCCGAATCCAAGCCCTTCAACCAGTCGATCGGCTACATGGATCGCCTGGATTACGTGTCGATGATGTGCAACGAGCACGCCTACGTGCGCTCGATCGAGACCCTGATGGGCATCGAGGCGCCGGAGCGCGCTCAGTACATCCGCACGATGTTCGACGAGATCACCCGCATCCTGAACCACTTGATGTGGCTGGGTTCCAACGCGCTCGATCTGGGGGCGATGGCGGTGATGCTGTACGCCTTCCGCGAGCGCGAAGAGCTGATGGACTGCTACGAAGCGGTCTCCGGCGCGCGCATGCACGCGGCGTACTACCGTCCGGGCGGCGTCTACCGCGACCTGCCGGACCACATGCCGAAGTACAAGGAATCGCGCTGGCACAAGGGCAAGGCCCTGAAGAACCTCAACGCCTCGCGCGAAGGTTCCCTGCTGGACTTCCTGGAGAACTTCACCAATGAGTTCCCGGGTCGTGTCGACGAATACGAGACCCTGCTGACCGACAACCGTATCTGGAAGCAGCGTACCGTCGGCATCGGCGTGGTCACCCCGGAGCTGGCCCACCAGTGGGGCATGACCGGCGTGATGCTGCGTGGCTCGGGCGTCGCCTGGGATCTGCGCAAGAAGCGCCCCTATGCGAAGTACGATGCCGTCGATTTCGACATCCCGCTGGGCAAGGAAGGCGATTGCTACGATCGCTACCTGTGCCGCGTTGCCGAAATGCGCGAGTCCAACCGCATCATCAAGCAATGCGTGGCATGGCTGAAGGCCAACCCCGGCCCGGTCATGGTCAAGAACTTCAAGGTCGCTCCGCCCAAGCGCGAGGACATGAAGGACGACATGGAAGCGCTGATCCATCACTTCAAGCTGTTCAGTGAAGGCTATTGCGTGCCGGCCGGCGAGACCTACGCCGCGGTTGAAGCGCCCAAGGGCGAATTCGGCTGCTACCTGGTTTCCGACGGCGCCAACAAGCCGTTCCGCGTACACCTTCGTGCGCCGGGCTTTGCCCACCTGTCCTCGATCGATTCGATCGTGCGCGGCCACATGCTGGCCGACGTGGTGGCGATGATCGGTACCTACGATCTGGTGTTCGGCGAGGTTGACCGGTAATGCCGTCCGCCACGCCAACGCCCGCTGCAGGCAGCCGGCGCAAGCCGGCGCCGCAGTTTCTGCAATTTCACGTTATGCATTTCGCTGAGGTCGGCCGATGAAGGCGACAGGTAATTTCGAGGCGGCGCGCGACGTCGACCCGATGGTGGTGTTGAGCGACAAAACCCGCGCTCACATCGATCACTGGCTGTCCAAGTTCCCGCCGGACCGCAAGCGCTCTGCCGTGCTGCAGGGTCTGCATGCTGCCCAGGAGCAGAACCAGGGCTGGCTGACCGACGAGCTGATCGCCGGCGTGGCCAAGTACCTGGACCTGCCGCCGGTGTGGGCCTACGAGGTTGCCAGCTTCTACTCGATGTTCGAGACCGAGAAGGTGGGCCGCAACAACGTGGCCATCTGCACGAACATCAGCTGCTGGCTCAATGGCGCCGAAGACATCGTGCGCCATTGCGAGAAGAAGCTGGGCATCAAGAACGGTCAGTCGACCGCTGACGGCCGCGTCTACCTCAAGCGCGAGGAAGAGTGCCTGGCCGGCTGCGCGGGTGCACCGATGATGGTCATCAATGGTCACTACCATGAGCGTCTGACCCTGGAAAAGGTCGACGAGCTTCTGGACGGGCTGGAGTAAGGGCATGGCACATCACCACGAATCCAAGGGTCCGGTCGGCCCCGCGCCGCTGCCGCACCAGGTGGTCTACACCACCCTGCATTACGACACCCCGTGGTCGTACGAAAGCTATCTGAAGACCGGTGGCTACGCTGCCCTGCGCAAGATCCTCGAAGAGAAGATCCCGCCGGAGCAGGTCATCGAGATGGTCAAGGCCTCGGGCCTGCGCGGCCGCGGCGGCGCCGGTTTCCCGACCGGCCTGAAGTGGTCCTTCATGCCCAAGGGCAACGTGCAGAAGTACATCCTCTGCAACTCGGATGAATCCGAGCCGGGCACCTGCAAGGATCGCGACATCCTGCGCTACAACCCGCATTCGGTGGTCGAAGGCATGGCGATTGCCTGCTACGCCACCGGTTCGACCGTGGGCTACAACTACCTCCGCGGTGAATTCCACCACGAGCCGTTCGAGCACTTCGAGCAGGCCCTGGCGGATGCCTATGCAAACGGCTGGCTGGGCAAGAACGTGCTGGGCTCGGGCGTGGATATCGACATCTACGGCGCCCTGGGTGCCGGCGCCTACATCTGCGGCGAAGAAACCGCGCTGATGGAATCGCTGGAAGGCAAGAAGGGCCAGCCGCGCTACAAGCCGCCGTTCCCGGCCAATTTCGGCCTGTATGGCAAGCCGTCGACGATCAACAACACCGAAACCTACGGTTCGGTGCCGGCGATCATCCGCAATGGTCCGGAGTGGTTCAAGGGCCTGAGCCTGACCGCCAATGGCGGCCCGAAGTGCTTCTCGGTGTCCGGCTGCGTGCAGAAGGGCGGCAATTTCGAAGTGCCGCTGGGCACCACCTTCGACGACCTGCTGGAAATGGCCGGCGGCCTCAAGCCGGGTCGCAAGCTCAAGGGCGCGATCCCGGGCGGCGTGTCCATGCCGGTGCTGACCGCGGCCGAGCTGAAGGGCCTGCCGATGGACTACGACACCATCCGTGCGCTGGGCTCCGGCCTGGGCTCCGGTGCGGTCGTGGTGCTGGATGACAGCGTCTGCTGCGTCAAGTTCGCCTGCCGCATCAGCCAGTTCTTCCACAAGGAATCCTGTGGCCAGTGCACCCCGTGCCGCGAAGGTACCGGCTGGATGCACCGCGTGCTGGAGCGCATCGTCGCCGGCAAGGCCACGATGGAAGACCTGCACCAGTTGAAGACCGTGGCCGGCCAGATCGAAGGCCATACCATCTGTGCGTTCGGCGAAGCGGCGGCATGGCCCATCCAGGGCTTCCTGCGCCAGTTCTGGGACGAATTCGAGTACTACATCGTCAACGGTCATTCGATGGTTGACGGCAAGAAGGTGGAGGCAGCCGCTGCATGAGCGCGCAACCCATAAATCCCAGCGTGCCACCGGACCACGTCACCATCGAGATCGATGGCAAGTCGCTGGTCGTGCCCAAGGGTTCGATGATCATCCAGGCCGCCGACAAGGCGGGCATTTCGATTCCGCGCTTCTGCTACCACGAGAAGCTGCCGATCGCTGCCAACTGCCGCATGTGCCTGGTGGATGTGGAAAAGTCGCCGAAGCCGGCACCGGCCTGCGCCACGCCGGTGATGGAAGGCATGAAGGTCGCCACCCGCAGTGAAAAGGCGCTGAAGTTCCAGCGCTCGGTGATGGAGTTCCTGCTGATCAACCACCCGCTGGATTGCCCGATCTGCGATCAGGGCGGCGAGTGCGAACTGCAGGACGTGTCGCTGGGCTACGGCCGTTCGGTCAGCCGCTTCAACGAGCGCAAGCGCGTGGTGGCCGACGAGGACATGGGCCCGCTGGTCGCCACCGAGATGACCCGCTGCATCCAGTGCACCCGCTGCGTCCGCTTCACCGCCGACGTTGCCGGTACCTATGAACTGGGTGGCATGTACCGCGGTGAAAACCTGCAGATCGGCACCTACGACGGCAAGCCGCTGACCACCGAGCTTTCGGGCAACGTCGTCGACGTGTGCCCGGTCGGCGCGCTGACCAACAAGGTGTTCCAGTTCCGTGCCCGTCCGTGGGAACTGACCGCGCGCGAATCGCTGGGCTACCACGACGCGATGGGCTCGAACCTGTTCCTGCACGTGCGTCGCGGCGAAGTGCTGCGTACCGTCCCGCGCGACAACGAGGCGGTCAACGAGTGCTGGCTGTCCGATCGTGACCGTTATTCACACCAGGGCCTGTACAGCGAAGACCGTGCGGTCAAGCCGCTGCGCAAGGTCAATGGCGAGTGGAAGGAAGTGAGCTGGGCTGAAGGCCTGGCTGCGGCCGCCGAGATCCTCAAGGCCAACCAGGGCGACAACCTGGGCGTGCTGGTGCACCCGTCGACGTCGAACGAAGAGGGCGCACTGCTGGCCCGCCTGGCCACCGGCCTGGGTTCGAGCAACATCGACCACCGCATCAACAACCGCGACTTCTCCGACGCCGCCACTGCCGAAGTGTTCGGCCTGCCGTTGGCCGAGATCGAAGGCGCGGACCGCATCGTCGTGCTCGGCAGCAACATCCGCCACGAGCTGCCGTTGCTGCACTCCCGCCTGCGCAAGGCGCAGACCCAGAACGGCGCGAAGATCCACGTGGTCAACCCGGTCGACTTCGACTTCGCGTTCAGCGTTGCCGGCAAGCAGATCGTGGCCCCGTCGAAGTTCGCCGATGCGCTGGCCAACGCCGAGCTGCGTTCGGCAGTGCAGGACGGTACCAATACCGTGCTGATCGTCGGTGGCATCGCCGAGAACCATCCGCAGGCTGCCGCGATCCGCGCCGCTGCGCGTGATTTCGCCGCCGCCACCGGTGCCAAGCTGTGCCGTATCCCGCAGGGCGCCAACGCGATCGGCCTGAGCCGCGCCGGCGTGCTGCCGGCCGGCAAGGACGTCGCTGCGATGCTGGCCGATCCGCGCAAGGCCTACGTGGTCTACGGCCTGGAACCGGGCCTGGACTTCGCCGATGCTCCGGCCGCGCGCAAGGCGCTGGTCGGCGCACAGGTGGTGGCCTTCAGCCAGTTCGCCTGCGCCTCGACCCGCGACGTTGCCGACGTGATCCTGCCGATCGGTGCGCTGCCGGAAATCGATGCCACCCTGACCAACCTCGATGGTCGCGAGCAGTCGGCGCGTGCCGGCGGCAAGCTGCCGGGCGAGGCCCGCGAGGGCTGGCGCGTGCTGCGTGCACTTGGCGGTGAGCTGGCCGTGGCCGGTTTCGAGTTCATCGACCTGGCCGGCCTGCGCGCCAGCCTGGCACCGGTGAACGTGCAGGTGTCCGCTTCGGTACAACCGGTGCAGGCGGGCGAGGGCATGGAAGTGGCCTCGACCGCTGCGATCTACCGCACCGATGCGGTGGTCCGTCGCGCCCCGGCGCTGCAGTCGCATCCGCTCAACAACACCCCGCGCATCGTGCTCAACGCTGACGATGCCGCCCGCCTGCAGCTGCAGGAAGGGCAGATGGCCAAGGTCGGCACCGATGCCGGCAAGGCCACCCTGCCGGTGGTGGTCGACGCCCGCGTCGCTGCGGGTTCGGTCTGGATTGAATCGGGCCACGGCGCAACCGCGCCGCTGGGTGCCGCTCGTGTTTCGGTGGTGGCTGCATGAACGAATTGCTGATTAACGCGGTCGATCCGCTGCACCAGTGGCTGCTTGGCCTGGGTGACATCGGCGCGCTGATCTGGATCATCCTGAAGATCCTGGTGATCACCGTCCCGGTGATCGTCTCGGTGGCCTTCTACGTGGTCTGGGAACGCAAGCTGATCGGCTGGATGCACGTCCGCCACGGCCCGATGTACGTGGGCATGGGCATCTTCCAGGCCTTCGCCGACGTCTTCAAGCTGCTGTTCAAGGAAGTCCTGCAGCCCAGCAGCGCCAACAAGGCGATCTTCCTGCTGGCACCGCTGATCACCCTGGCCCCGGCCTTCGCCGCGTGGTCGGTGGTGCCCTTCGATTCGCAGCTGGTGCTGTCCAACGCCAATGCCGGCCTGCTGTACCTGCTGGCGATGACCTCGCTGGGCATCTACGGCATCATCCTTGCCGGTTGGGCCTCCAACTCGAAGTACGCGTTCCTGGGTGCCATGCGCGCCTCGGCGCAGATGATCAGCTACGAAATCGCGATGGGCTTCGCCCTGGTCGGCGTGATGATCGCTTCGGGCAGCCTCAATCTCAGCAACATCGTGATGGCCCAGGCCGGCAGCTCCGGCTTCTTCGACTGGTTCCTGATCCCGCTGTTCCCGCTGTTCGTCGTGTACTGGGTGTCCGGCGTCGCCGAAACCAACCGCGCGCCGTTCGACGTGGTGGAAGGCGAGTCGGAAATCGTCGCCGGCCACATGGTCGAGTACTCCGGCGGTGCGTTCGCCCTGTTCTTCCTGGCCGAATACGCGAACATGATCCTGATCAGCTTCCTGATCTCGATCTTCTTCCTCGGCGGCTGGCTGAGCCCGATCCAGGGCTGGGTCAACCCGGGCGAGATCTCGCCGTTCATCGACTGGATCTGGAAGGGCGGCTGGCCGTGGCTGTTCGTCAAGGTCTTCTTCTTCGCCAGTGCCTACATCTGGTTCCGAGCAAGCTTCCCGCGCTTCCGCTATGACCAGATCATGCGCCTGGGCTGGAAGGTCTTCATCCCGCTGACCATTTTCTGGATCGCGGTTACCGCCGTCATGGTGTTCTTCGGCGTGATTCAAAAGGGCGTCTAAGTGATGAACAGGATTACCCATTACTTCAAGAGCCTGCTGCTGCTCGAACTGCTGGCCGGTCTCTGGCTGACGCTGAAGTACAGCTTCAAGCCGAAGTACACGATGATGTACCCGATGGAGAAGTTCCCGCAGTCGCCGCGCTTCCGTGGCCTGCATGCCCTGCGCCGTTATCCCAACGGTGAAGAGCGCTGCATCGCCTGCAAGCTGTGCGAAGCGGTGTGTCCGGCATTGGCCATCACCATCGATTCGGCCAAGCGCGAGGACGGCACCCGCCGTACCACGCGCTACGACATCGATCTGTTCAAGTGCATCTTCTGCGGCTTCTGTGAGGAAAGCTGCCCGGTGGACTCGATCGTCGAGACCCACATCCTCGAGTACCACTTCGAGAATCGTGGCGAAAACATCGTTACCAAGCCGCAGCTGCTGGCCCTGGGCGACCGTCTCGAATCCGAGATCGCCGAGCGTCGTGCCGCCGATGCCGCTTACCGCTGAGGTCGAGAGATGGATTGGGTAAATATCGCTTTCTGGGTCTTCGCCATCGCGGCAACGGTTTCGGCCGGTGCGGTGATCAGCGTGCGCAACCCCGTGCACGCTGTCCTGTGCCTGGTGCTGACCTTCTTCTCCATCGCCTGCGTGTGGCTGCTGGTCGGCGCCGAGTTCCTCGGCGTGGCACTGGTGCTGGTCTACGTTGGTGCGGTGATGGTGTTGTTCCTGTTCGTGGTGATGATGCTCGACATCGATCCGGACAAGCTGCGTGAAGGCTGGGTGCGCTACCTGCCGGTCGGCCTGATCGTGGCCGTGGCGATGCTGGTGCAGATGCTGATCCTGATCGGCGTGAAGGGCAGGACGGTCAACCCGTTCCCGGCCGACAACGCCGCCGCGCTCGCCGCCGACAGTTCCAACGTCACCTGGCTGGCACGCAGCCTGTTCACCGAGTACCTGCTGCCGTTCGAGTTCGCCGCCGTCATCCTGACCGTGGCCGTGGTCGCCGCGGTGATGCTGACCCTGCGCCGTCGTGAAGGCCTGAAGACGCAGAACCCGTCGCAGCAGACCATGGTCAAGGCACACGACCGCCTGCGCATGGTCAAGATGGACGCCGAACAGCCGCAGATCCACAGCAACACCACGCCGGCCGCGGGCGACGAGGAGACCAAGGCATGATCTCGATCACTCTGGGCCACATCCTGGCGCTGGGCGCGGTGCTGTTCTGCATCAGCCTCGCCGGCATCTTCCTCAACCGAAAGAACATCATCGTCCTGCTGATGTCCATCGAGTTGATGCTGCTGTCGGTCAACATCAATTTCGTCGGGTTCTCGCGGGAACTGGGAGACACGGCCGGCCAGCTGTTCGTGTTCTTCATCCTGACCGTGGCTGCTGCCGAGGCCGCCATCGGCCTGGCGATCCTGGTGACCCTGTTCCGTACACGCCGCACGATCAATGTCGGCGAAGTCGATTCGTTGAAGGGCTGATCCACAGATGGAAATCACTCTCTCCAAGAGTCTGTTGATCGCAGTGGTGCTTGCACCGCTGTTCGGCAGCATCATCGCCGGCCTGTTCGGTCGCCAGGTCAAGCGCTTCGGTGCGCAGACCATCACGATCCTCGGTGTCGCGGTTGCCTGCGGCCTGTCGATGCACACGCTCTACCAGCTGTTGTGGGGCGGGGCGCAGCCGTTCAACCAGAACCTGTACACGTTCTTCGAAGTCGGCCAGTACTCGGCCCACGTCGGTTTCATGGTCGACAAGCTGACCGCGATGATGATGGTGGTGGTGACCTTCGTGTCGCTGCTGGTCCACATCTACACGATCGGCTACATGCAGGATGATCCGGGCTACCAGCGGTTCTTCAGCTACATCTCGCTGTTTACCTTCTCGATGCTCACCCTGGTGATGAGCAACAACTTCCTGCAGCTGTTCTTCGGCTGGGAAGCGGTGGGCCTGGTGTCGTACCTGCTGATCGGCTTCTGGTTCAAGCGCCCGACCGCGATCTTCGCCAACATGAAGGCGTTCCTGGTCAACCGCGTCGGTGACTTCGGCTTCCTGCTGGGCATCGCCGGCGTGCTGTGGGTGTTCGGCACCCTGGACTATTCGCAGGTGTTCTCGCAGGCCGGCATGCTCGCCGACCCGCGCGCACAGCTGCAGATCTGGGACGGCACCATGTTCGGCATGCAGCTGCTGAACGAGCCGGTGATCTGGTCGATCGCCACCGTCATCTGCATTGGCCTGTTCATCGGCGCCATGGGCAAGTCGGCCCAGGTTCCGCTGCACGTGTGGCTGCCTGATTCGATGGAAGGCCCGACCCCGATCTCGGCACTGATCCACGCCGCGACGATGGTGACCGCCGGTATCTTCATGGTCACCCGCATGTCGCCGCTGTTCGAGCTGTCGCAGACCGCGTTGAACTTCATCCTGTTCATCGGTGCCACCACCGCGTTCTTCACCGGCCTGATCGGCATCGTGCAGAACGACATCAAGCGCGTCGTCGCGTACTCCACGCTGTCCCAGCTGGGTTACATGACCGTTGCCCTGGGCGTGTCGGCGTACTCCGCTGCCGTGTTCCACCTGATGACCCACGCCTTCTTCAAGGCGCTGCTGTTCCTGGGTGCCGGCTCGGTCATCATCGCGATGCACCACGAGCAGGACATGCGCAAGATGGGCGGCCTGCGCAAGTACATGCCGATCACCTTCATCACCATGTGGATCGGTACCCTGGCGCTGGTCGGTACGCCGTTCTTCTCCGGCTTCTACTCGAAGGACACCATCATCGAGGCGGCCGAGATCCATGCTCACATGCAGAACAGCTGGGTGGCCACCTATGGCTACTGGGCGGTGCTGGGTGGCGTGCTGGTGACCAGTTTCTACAGCTTCCGCCTGCTGTTCCTGACCTTCCACGGCAAGGAACGCTTCCGCGACGCGCACGATGACCATGGTCATGGCCATGACGATCACCATGCTGCCGACGCCCACCACGCTGATGCGCATGACGACCACGGCCATGGCCACGGTCCGCATGAGCCGCATGAAACCCCGTGGGTGGTGACGCTGCCGCTGATCCTGCTGGCCATCCCGTCCATCGCCATCGGTTTCTTCAGTATCGGTCCGATGCTGCACGGCACCGACTGGGCCGGTCACCACGCCCATGCGGCGATCAAGGGGCAGGTCAACACGTTCTTCACCGGCATCGTCGATTTCTACGATCCGGCCAAGAACACCGTGGCCTTCCTGGGCGAGGAGTTCCATGGTCCGGTGGCGTTCGCGCTGCACGGCATGATGCTGCCGCCGTTCTGGCTGACCCTGGCAGGCTTCCTGCTGGCTGCGTTGTTCTACCTGTGGAAGCCGGACCTGTCGGGCAAGGCACGCAAGACCTTCGCCCCGGTGGTGTCCGTGCTGGAAAACAAGTACGGCTTCGACAAGCTGTGGATCGATGGCTTTGCCGGTGGCAGCGTCAAGCTGGGCAAGGTCTCGCGCTGGATCGACAGCAACATCGTCGACGGCGTGGTCAATCTCTCGGCACGTGTTGTGGACGTCGCAGCCAGCGTGCTGCGCCGTACCCAATCCGGTTTCCTCTATCACTACGCCTTCGCGATGATCATCGGCCTGATTGCCCTCCTGGGCGTGCTGATGCATTACCTGCGTTGATGACCTGTACGGAATAAGAAGACGTGTCGAACTGGCCTCTACTCAGTGTCCTCATCTGGCTGCCGATCCTCGGCGGTGCCCTGATCCTTGCGATCCGTGATGCGCAGACCGCCCGTTGGGCGTCGCTGGGCGTCGCGGTGCTGACCTTCGTTGCGAGTCTCTCGCTGCTGGGCGGCTACAACCCGGGCATCGACGCGCTGCAGTTCGTCGAGACCCACGCTTGGATCCCGACCTACAACATCGGCTACAACCTGGGCGTGGACGGCATCGCCGTAGCGCTGATCCTGCTGACCACGCTGGTCAGCGTGCTCGCCCTGATCGGTGCCTGGAGCGCGATCGACAAGCGCGTGAACCAGTACGTGGCTGCCTTCCTGATCCTGGAAGGTGTCACCGTCGGTATCTTCTCGGCCACGGACGCGATGCTGTTCTACGTGTTCTTCGAGGCGATGCTGATCCCGATGTTCCTGATCATCGGTGTCTGGGGCGGCCCGCGCCGCATCTACGCCGCGCTGAAGTTCTTCCTGTACACCTTCCTCGGCTCGGTGCTGATGCTGGTGGCGCTGATCTACCTGTACATGAAGGGCGGCAGCTTCCAGCTGGCCGACCTCTATGCACTGCAGCTGTCGGGCAAGGAGCAGACCTGGATCTTCTTCGCCTTCCTGATCGCGTTCGCGGTCAAGGTGCCGATGTTCCCGGTGCACACCTGGCTGCCGGACGCGCACGTGGAAGCGCCGACCGCCGGTTCGGTGATCCTGGCCGCCATCGCACTGAAGATCGGTGGCTACGGCTTCCTGCGCTTCAACCTGCCGATCGTCCCCGATGCCTCGCAGGAATGGGCATGGCTGGTCATCGCGCTGTCGCTGATCGCGGTGATCTACGTCGGCCTGGTCGCCCTGGTGCAGGACGACATGAAGAAGCTGATCGCCTATTCGTCGATCGCGCACATGGGCTTCGTCACCCTGGGTACCTTCATCGCCCTGTGGCTGGTGCGTGAAGCCGGCAACGTCGATGCGGCCCGCCTGGGCCTGCAGGGCGCCATGGTGCAGATGATCTCGCACGGCTTCGTGTCCGGCGCGATGTTCTCCTGCGTCGGCGTGCTGTACGACCGCATGCACAGCCGCCGCATCGCCGATTACGGCGGCGTGGTCAACGTGATGCCGTGGTTCGCCACGTTCGCCATGCTGTTCTTCATGGCCAACGCCGGCCTGCCGGGCACCAGCGGTTTCGTCGGTGAGTTCATGGTCATCCTGTCGGCGTTCCAGCGGAACCCGTGGATCGCCTTGGGCGCAGCCACCACCCTGATCATCGGTGCGGCCTACACCCTGTGGCTGTACAAGCGCATCTTCTTCGGTGAGGTGGCCAACAGCCACGTCGCCGAACTGAAGGACATCAACGGCCGCGAATGGCTGGTGCTGGGCGTGTTCGCCATTGGCGTACTGGCCCTGGGCATCTACCCCAAGCCGCTGACCGACCTGATGGAGCCCTCGATCGCAAAGCTGGCGATGCAGATCGCATCCAGCAAGTTGCTGTAATTCCAGGATTTGATGATGACCACCTCGCCGCTGCTGCCACTGACCGCCGCTGACCTGCCACCGCTCGCTCCCGAGCTGGTGCTGATCGGCAGCGCCTTCGCCCTGATGATCCTCGACCTGTTCGTCAGCGAGCGGAACAAGATCGTCACCCACCTGTTCTCGGTCGCCGCACTGGCCGTGGTGCTGTTCATGCTGGCCACCGGCGTGGGCGGGCAGGGGGAGGTCTTCCATGGCATGTTCGTGCGCGATACCGCCGCGGACGTGATGAAGACCGGGATCGTGCTGCTCAGCGGCCTGACCCTGATTTACGGCTGGGGCTACCTGCGCGAGCGCAAGTTGTTCCAGGGTGAGATTCCTGTGCTGATCCTGTTCGGCACCGCCGGCATGATGATCCTGGTGTCCGCCGGCAGCCTGCTGATGGTGTACCTGGGCCTGGAACTGCTGGCCCTGTGCTCCTACGCGCTGGTCGCCAGCAACCGTGACAACGGCCTGGCCTCGGAAGCGGCGATGAAATATATCGTCCTCGGCTCGCTGGCTTCTGGCCTGCTGCTGTACGGCATGTCGCTGATCTACGGCGCCACCGGCAGCCTGCACCTGGATGCCATCCAGGCCGCCATCCCGCACTCGGAAGAGCGCGTGCTGCTGATCACCGGCGCGGTATTCATGATTGCCGGTGTTGCCTTCAAGCTGGGTGCCGCACCGTTCCATATGTGGCTGCCCGACGTGTACCAGGGTGCTCCGGCTCCGATCGCGCTGTTCATCAGCTCGGCACCGAAGCTGGCCGCCTTCGGCATGGCCTACCGCCTGCTGGAAATGGGCGTGGGCCCGCTGTCCACCGAACTGCAGCTGCTGATCGCCGGTCTGGCCGCGGTCTCGTTGGTGATCGGCAACCTGATGGCCATTGCGCAGAGCAACCTCAAGCGCATGCTGGCGTTCTCCACGGTCTCGCATATCGGCTTCCTGCTGATGGGCATCGCCGGCGGCGGTTCGCAGGGCTATGCGGCCGCGCTGTTCTACGCCCTGGCCTACGCGATCATGTCGACCGCGGCCTTCGGCGCGATCATCGCGCTGTCGCGCGCCGGTTTCGAGGCCGAGAACATCGAGGACTTCAAGGGCCTGAACGCCCGCAACCCGTGGATGGCCGGCCTGGTGCTATGCATCATGGCGTCGCTGGCAGGCATCCCGCCGTTCCTCGGTTTCTGGACCAAGCTGGCCGTGCTCGGCGCAGCCATCAACGGCGGCCTGCTGTGGCTGGCGATCCTGGGCGTGCTGTGTGCCGTGGTCGGCTGCTTCTACTACCTGCGTGTCATCAAGGTCATGTACTTCGATGAGCCGGTGGGCGAGGCCATGCCGCGCAGCAAGGATCGCGTGCTGGGTGTCGTGCTGGGCGTGAACGCACTGGCATTGCTGGCGCTCGGCCTGGCCTGGAACCCGATCATGGTCTGGTGCCAGCAGGCATTTGCGCATCTTGCATAAAAGTTGACACAAAGCTGCGCGATTCGTGTAATATACGCAGCTTGAGTTGTCACTGCAGCGGTTCAGCCAGAACATCGTTGCGGAGCGCCCCCTCTCCAGAGTGGGGCAGCGGTTCAAACACTTCCGGTGCGGGGTGGAGCAGTCTGGCAGCTCGTCGGGCTCATAACCCGAAGGTCGCAGGTTCAAATCCTGCCCCCGCTACCAACACATCGAATCGGCGCCAACCAGTTCGATGAATGAGGAAAAGCTTGCAGGTTTTGAAGTTATCCCTCATAATTCCGCTTCTGATGCGGGGTGGAGCAGTCTGGCAGCTCGTCGGGCTCATAACCCGAAGGTCGCAGGTTCAAATCCTGCCCCCGCTACCA
>NZ_JBWKVP010000010.1:0-37791 GCF_059421765.1 Stenotrophomonas sp. GW821-FHT02D01 | reverse complement strand
AAGTAAAGAATGCGCCTTCGAAGCTCTGCTTCGAGGGCGTTTTTCTTTGCGGCTTCCGCCGATCCGCCGGGCCATGCCTGGCGAGCGCAGCGAGGGGTTTCAGGACGGCCGCAGCCTTGCACCAGAGCGGTGCAGGGGCTATCATCAGCGGCCTAGAAGTACCCCTGACGGCGGCGCTCCCCATCGGAGATCCACCCGGAAGGAGGGCCGCAGCACGCTTGTTCAGCGCGTTGCAACCGGAATCCAGTCACCGGAGTCTTTCCGGAAAAGGGGCCCAGCGGGCCCTTCGTCGTTTTCGGGGCGTCATGTTTCCATGCTGGCCAAGGCCGGCACCCAACCAAGAGATCAAGGCAGGCTGTGAGCGACAAGGCAACCGACATCGCGAATCTGCTCGCCCCGACCGTTGTGTCGCTGGGCCTGGAGCTGCTGGGCGTTGAGTATCTGCCGGCCCCCGGCGGTGCGACCCTTCGCCTTTACATCGACGTGCCGCTGGCGGAACAGCCGGAGCGCATCATCAATGTGGACGACTGTGAGCGGGTAAGCCGCGAAGTGTCCGCACAGATGGACGTCGAAGACCCGATCAGCGGCAATTACACGCTGGAAGTGTCTTCGCCGGGCGTGGATCGCCCGCTGTTCAACCTGGAGCAGTTCGGTCGTCACCTCGGCGAATCGGCCAAGGTCACCCTGAAGCTGCCGCAGGAAAACCGCCGTCGCCTGCAGGGTCGCATTGACGCGATCGACGAGGCGCAGGGCAGCATCACCTTCATCGTCGACAACGCCGCACTGGTGGTGTCGGCCGACAACATCGACAAGGCGCGGATCATGCCTGACTGGGTGGCGCTGGGGCTGGCCCCGAGCAAGCCGACCGGTCCGGCGCCGAAGCGTCCGAAGCCGAACAAGAATTCTTCTTCCAACGAGCCGGCGGCAAAGAAGCCGCGCGCGGAGTGAGCCAATGAGCAAGGAACTGTTGCTGGTAGTGGACGCGGTCGCCAACGAGAAGGGCGTGCCGCGTGAAGTGATCTTCGATGCCATCGAGGCCGCGCTGGCCTCGGCAGCGAAGAAGCGCTATCCCGACGAGGAAGTGCTGACCCGCGTGGTCATCGACCACAAGGACGGCAACTACGAAACCTACCGCCGCTGGGAAGTGGTGGCCGATGACGTAGTGATGGAATCGCCGGATCGCCAGATCCGCCTGATGGACGCCATCGACGAAGCCGAAGGCGTGGACGTCGGCGATTACATCGAAGAGCAGATCGAGAACCCCGACTTCGGTCGCATCGCCGCCCAGGCTGCCAAGCAGGTGATCGTGCAGCGCGTGCGCGAAGCCGAGCGCCAGCAGGTTGTCGATGCCTGGGCCGACCGTGTGGGCGAGCTGATCACTGGTGTGGTCAAGCGCGCCGAGCGCGGCAACATCTATGTCGACCTGGGCGGCAACGCCGAAGGTTTCATTCCGAAGGACAAGGGCATTCCGCGTGATGTCCTGCGTGCCGGCGACCGCGTCCGCGGTTACCTGGCCGAAGTGCGTTCGGAGCCGCGTGGCCCGCAGCTGTTCATCAGCCGCGCCGCACCGGAATTCATGATCGAGCTGTTCAAGCTGGAAGTGCCGGAAGTCGGCCAGGGCCTGGTGGAAATCAAGGCGTGCGCCCGCGATCCGGGCGACCGCGCCAAGATCGCCGTACTCGCCCACGATGCCCGCACCGATCCGATCGGCGCCTGCATCGGCATGCGTGGTTCGCGCGTGCAGGCCGTGTCCAACGAGCTCAATGGCGAGCGCGTGGACATCGTCCTGTGGAACGAGAACCCGGCCAACTTCGTCATCAACGCGATGGCACCGGCCGAAGTGCAGTCGATCATCGTCGATGAAGACAAGCATTCGATGGACCTGGCCGTTGCTGAAGACCGTCTGGCCCAGGCAATCGGCAAGGGCGGCCAGAACGTGCGCCTGGCCAGCCGCCTGACCGGTTGGCAGCTGAACGTGATGACCCAGGACCAGGTGACCGCCAAGTCGGAGGCCGAGCAGGCTTCTGCCCGCCAGCTGTTCATGGACAAGCTGGAAGTGGACGAGGAAATCGCTGGCATCCTGGTCAGCGAAGGCTTCGGCACGGTCGAGGAAATTGCATATGTACCGGTCGGCGAACTGCTGGCCGTGGAAGGTTTCGACGAAGACATCGTCGAAGAGCTGCGCGCACGTGCCCGCGATGCGCTGCTCAATGAGGCCCTGGCAGTCGAGGAAGGCCTGGAGGACGGCCAGCCGGCGCAGGACCTGCTGTCCCTGAAGGGCATGGACGAAGCCACCGCATATGCGTTGGCCGGCCACGGCGTGCGTACCAGCGAGGACTTGTCCGACCTGGCCGCCGACGAGGTCATGGACTTCGGCATCGAAGGGCTGGACCAGGAGCGCGCCGCGGCGCTGATCCTGGCCGCGCGTGCCGAGGAAATCGCCCGACTGGAACGCGGCGAATGAGCCGGCAATGAACAGGGCCCTGAGCCGATCAGGGCGTAGAATCCGCGCCACCTCCAGATGCGGGGGGGCGCCCACAAGATCATAGGATCCGAATGTCGCAGCAAACCACCATCCGCAAGCTTGCTGAACTGGTCAATACACCGGTCGAAAAACTGCTGGAACAGCTGGCTGGTGCCGGCATGAAGTTCAGCGGTCCCGACCAGGTCGTGACCAGCTCCGAGAAAGTGAAGCTCCTGGGCTTCCTTCGTCGCTCGCATGGCAAGCCCGAGCAGGCCCCGGAAGAGACTGATCAGTCTGCCAAGAAGATCACCCTCAACCGTCGCAAGCAGCAGGAAGTGACGGTCAATTCCGGTCGCAGCAAGACAACCGTGAACGTGGAAGTGCGCCAGAAGCGCACCTACGTCAAGGCCGATGGTGGTCGCGCGATGACCCCGGACGAAGAGCGTGCCGACATCCTGCGCAAGCTGGAAGAGTCGCGCGCACGCAACCTCGCCGAGCAGCAGGCACTGGCTGAGAAGGACCGCCTGCGTGACGAGGAAATCGTCCGCAAGCGCGAGGAAGAGGTCGCTGCCAAGGAGCGTGCCGAGGCCGAGAAGAAGGCGGCCGAGGAAGCTGCGGTCGCCGCCAAGGCTGCCGAGGCGTTGGCTGCCAGCCAGCCGAAGGTGCGCGCACCGATCGACGAAACCGCGCCGCGCCCGCCGCGTGCTCCGGCTGCAGCCCCGGCTGCTCCGCGTAGTGCGCCGCCGCGCAGCGACGACCGCAACAATCGCAACGCGCCGCGCAACGAGCGTGGCCCGGGTGATCGCTTTGCCGGTCAGATGCACTTGTCCGCCGCCGATCGTGCGCGCCGTGGCAACAGCAACAACAGCAACAACCGTGGTCGCCCGGGCAGCCGTCCGACGTCCGGCCGTCGCGACATGTCGCGCGGCGGTGGCAACTCCGGCCCGCACGCCTTCGAACGTCCGACCGCACCGGTCGTGCGTGAAGTGGCGATCGGCGACACCATCACCGTGGCCGACCTGGCGCAGAAGCTCGCGCTGAAGGGCGGCGAGGTGGTGAAGGCGCTGTTCAAGATGGGCGTGATGGCCACCATCACCCAGTCCATCGATCACGACACCGCCGCACTGGTCACCGAAGAACTGGGTCACAAGGCGATCCGCGCCAGCGACAACGACGCCGAAGACGCGCTGTTGGCATCGGCGGGTGAGAACAAGGGCGAGGCAGTGCAGCGTCCGCCGGTGGTCACCATCATGGGCCACGTCGACCACGGCAAGACCTCGCTGCTGGATTACATCCGTCGCACCAAGGTCGCCACCGGCGAAGCCGGCGGCATCACCCAGCACATCGGTGCGTACCACGTCGAAACGCCGAAGGGCGTCATCAGCTTCCTGGATACCCCGGGCCACGCCGCGTTCACCTCGATGCGTGCCCGCGGTGCCAAGCTTACCGATATCGTGGTGCTGGTCGTGGCTGCCGATGACGGCGTCATGCCGCAGACCAAGGAAGCGATCCAGCACGCCCGTTCGGCGGGTGTGCCGCTGATCGTGGCGATCAACAAGATCGACAAGTCCGGTGCCGACCCGATGCGGGTCAAGAACGAACTGCTCTCCGAGCAGGTCGTGGCCGAAGACTTCGGTGGCGACACCCAGATGGTGGAGATCTCGGCCAAGACCGGCCTGGGCATCGACGATCTGCTGGAAGCTGTTTCGGTCCAGGCTGAACTGCTGGAACTGAAGGCGGTCGACGACGGTCGTGCCAACGGCGTGGTCATCGAATCGTCGCTGGACAAGGGTCGTGGCCCGATCGCGACGGTGCTGGTGCAGCAGGGCCGCCTGAAGAAGGGCGATTACCTGGTGTGCGGCATCCAGTACGGCCGCGTGCGTGCGCTGTTCGACGAAACCGGCAAGCAGCCGGAGTTCGCTGGCCCGTCCATCCCGGTGCAGGTCCTGGGCCTGTCCGGCGTGCCGGAAGCCGGTGACGACTTCGTCGTCGTCGACGACGAGCGTCTGGCCAAGGACGTTGCCCAGCAGCGTGAGACCAAGCGCCGCGAATCGCGCCTGGTCGCCACCGCGGGCAGCCGCATGGAAGACATCATGGCGACCCTGGGCAAGGGCGAGGGCCAGCAGGTCCTCAACCTGGTCATCAAGGCCGACGTGCAGGGTTCGGTGCAGGCGTTGAGCCAGGCCTTGGTGGCGCTGTCCAACGACGACATCCGCATCAACGTGATCCACTCCGGCGTGGGCGGCATCACCGAGTCGGATGCCAATTCGGCCGCCGCTTCGAAGGCCACCGTCATCGGCTTCAACGTGCGTGCGGATGCTTCGGCCCGTCGCATCATCGAATCCAACGGCGTGGACCTGCGTTACTTCTCGATCATCTATGACGTGATCGATCAGGTGAAGCAGGTGGCCTCCGGTCTGCTGGGCGTGGAGATCCGCGAAGAGATCATCGGTATCGCCGAGGTCCGCGACGTCTTCCGCAGCTCCAAGCTGGGTGCCGTCGCCGGCAGCATGGTCATCGAGGGCGTGGTCAAGCGCAACAAGCCGATCCGCGTCCTGCGCGACAGCGTGGTGATCTTCGAAGGCGAGCTGGAATCGCTGCGCCGCTTCAAGGAAAACGTCGAGGAAGTCCGCAACGGTACCGAATGCGGTATCGCGGTGAAGGCCTACAACGACGTCAAGCCGGGTGACCAGATCGAGTGCTTCGAGCGTATCGAAGTGCCGCGCACCCTGTAATGCTGCAACGGACCGGCCCTCACGGGCCGGTCCTGTTTCAACCCGTAGACTGCAACAACGAAACCCAACAAGAGCCTGCCGCGTGCCCAAGACTTTCCATCGAACCGACCGTGTCTCCGCCCAGCTGCGCCGTGAACTCGGCACCCTGGTGCACAACGCCGTGCGTGAACACGGGTTGCCCTCGGTGAGCGTGTCCGACGTGGAAATCACCCGCGACATGGCCCACGCCAAGGTGTTCGTCACCGCGCTGATGCCGGAACGTTCGGTTGAAGCCGTGAAGGGCCTGAAGGAACTGGCCTGGGGCCTGCGCATGGAGCTGGCGCGCGCGATGAAGCTGCGGCACGTGCCGGAGCTGCATTTCCACTACGACGACTCGGTCGATCGTGGCGAGCGCATCGACAACCTGCTGCGCGACCTGCCCGATACCGTGGCCGCCGAAAAGCGTCGCGAAGGCGACGAAGAATAAGGTAGCGCCGGGCCATGCCCGGCGTCTTTCCATTCCGGCAACGCGAAGCCCATGCGGGCCGCGCTGCGGCAGCCGAGCATGGCTCGGCTCTACCAAATCCTGCCATGACCCGAATTCAGTTCCGCCGCCTGGATGGCATCCTGCTGCTCGACAAGCCGACCGGCATGAGCTCCAACGCCGCGCTGCAGGTCGCCCGTCGCCTGTTCCGTGCGGAGAAGGGTGGCCACACCGGCAGCCTTGACCCGTTGGCCACTGGCCTGTTGCCGCTGTGCTTCGGCGAGGCCACCAAGATCGCCGGCCTGCTGCTGGGCTCGGCCAAGGCCTACGACGCAGAGATCGTGCTGGGCCGGACCACCGATACCGACGACGCCGAGGGCCAGGTGCTGCTCGAGCGGCCGGTGCCCGTGATCAGCGCCGAGGCCCTGCAGGCGGCGATCGCGCCGCTGCTTGGCGACATCCTGCAGCGTGCGCCGATCTATTCCGCGCTCAAGCAGGGCGGGGAGCCGCTGTACGTGAAGGCCCGCCGTGGCGACGCCATCGAGGCGCCCGAGCGCCAGGTCAAGGTCCACGCCATTGAGATTCTGGAGCAGCAACCCGAGCGGCTGCGGCTGCGGGTCACCTGCGGCTCGGGCACCTATATCCGCAGTCTGGCCCGTGACCTTGGTGAAACGCTGGGCTGTGGCGCACACATCAGCGCCCTGCGGCGCCTGTGGGTGGAACCGTTCCACGAACCGGCGATGGTCACCCTGGAGCAGCTGAGGGCTCTGGTGGAAGCGCAGGATGAGGCCGCCATGGACGCGCTGCTGCTGCCGCTGGCGGCGGGCCTGTCCGAATACCCCCGGGTTGACCTGGACGCCGAGCAGGTCCAGCGCTTCTGCGTAGGCCAGCGCCAGCGCGACCCCTCTTGGCCGCGTGGCCTGGTGGCCGTGTTTGGTCCCGGATCGGCGGTGCAGGGCCTGGGCCAGGTCGATGATGGCGGTCTGCTGGCCCCGCAGCGCCGCTTCAACCTCTGAACGAAGAAGCCCGGTTCAGCCCCGGACCTTGTTCCAAAGCCCCTTGGCCGTTACAATTTCGCGGCCGTTTTACGGCAGCCTGCCGAAGGCGGGTTTCATCCATTTGTTGGTTCACGGCGAGCCAGGCGGTGCGCGAAAGCGCGTTCCTGCCGGCCACGCATCACAGAGAAAAAAAGACATGTCGATCGACACCCAGAAGGTCATTGAAGACAACAAGCGCAGCTCGGCTGATACCGGCTCCCCGGAAGTCCAGGTTGCACTGCTGACCGCCCGCATCGAACTGCTGACCGGCCACTTCAAGACCCACAAGAAGGATCACCACAGCCGCCGTGGTCTGCTGCAGATGGTCAACCGCCGCCGCAGCCTGCTCGACTACCTGAAGAAGAAGGACGTCGAGCGTTACAAGGCCCTGATCGAGAAGCTTGGCCTGCGTCGCTAAGCAACGAATCCCCCGCGGCGCAGCGATGCGCCGCGGTTTTGTTTTGTAGCACCGCAATACCTTTTTCAGATCGGAACGACCGATCATCCGTTGGCGGCAAGGGTCGCCCTCGGTCCATTCGCAGACAGCATCCCCAAGGACACCCTCCGTGGCAAAAATCACCAAAACCTTCCAGTACGGCAAGCACACCGTCACGCTTGAGACCGGCGAAATCGCCCGCCAGGCCGGTGGCGCCGTCATCGTCAAGTTCGACGACACCGTGCTGCTGGTCTCCGCCGTTGCCGCCAAGAGCGCGCGTGAGGGCCAGGACTTCTTCCCCCTGACCTGTGACTACCAGGAGAAGTTCTACGCCGGTGGCCGTATCCCGGGTGGCTTCTTCAAGCGCGAAGGCCGCGCGACCGAGAAGGAAACCCTGATCTCGCGTCTGATCGATCGTCCGATCCGTCCGCTGTTCCCGGAAGACTACAAGAACGAAGTCCAGATCATCGCCACCGTGATGTCGCTGAACCCGGACATCGACGGTGACATCCCGGCCCTGATCGGTGCCTCGGCCGCGCTGTCGCTGGCCGGCACCCCGTTCAAGGGTCCGATCGCCGCCGCCAAGGTGGGTTACAAGAACGGTGAGTACATCCTCAACCCGACCGTGACCGAACTGAAGGATTCGGAGCTGGAGCTGGTCGTTGCCGGTACCGCCAACGCCGTGCTGATGGTGGAATCCGAAGCCGCGCTGCTGTCCGAAGACGTGATGCTGGGCGCCGTGACCTTCGGTCACCGCGAAATGCAGAAGGTCATCAACGCGATCAACGAACTGACCGTGGAAGCCGGCACCAAGCCGTCGACCTGGGTGGCCCCGGCCAAGAACGACGTGCTGATCAGCGCCCTGCAGGAAGCCATCGGCCCGCGTCTGGGCGAGGCCTTCCAGGTGCGCGACAAGCTGCAGCGTCGCGACGCCATCTCGGCGATCAAGAAGGACGTGGTCGAGTCGCTGGCCGGCCGCGTTGCCGCTGAAGGCTGGAACCCGGCCGAGCTGTCGAAGGAATTCGGCGAGCTGGAATACAGCACCATGCGCAACTCGGTGCTGGACACCAAGGTCCGCATTGACGGCCGTGCGCTGGACACCGTCCGCCCGATCGCAGTGAAGACCGGCATCCTGCCGCGTACCCACGGTTCCTCGCTGTTCACCCGCGGTGAAACGCAGGCCATCGTGACCATCACCCTGGGCACCGCCCGTGATGGCCAGGTCATCGATGCCGTCTCCGGTGAGTACAAAGAGAACTTCCTGTTCCATTACAACTTCCCCCCCTACTCGGTGGGTGAAACCGGCCGCATGATGGGCCCGAAGCGTCGCGAGATCGGCCACGGCCGTCTGGCCAAGCGCGGCGTGCTGGCAGTGATGCCGTCGCTGGAATCCTTCCCGTACACCATCCGCGTCGTCTCGGAAATCACCGAGTCGAACGGTTCATCGTCGATGGCGTCGGTCTGCGGCTCGTCGCTGGCCCTGATGGACGCCGGCGTGCCGGTGAAGGCTCCGGTGGCGGGTATCGCCATGGGCCTGGTCAAGGAAGGCGATCGCTTCGTCGTCCTGTCCGACATCCTGGGTGACGAAGATCACCTGGGCGACATGGACTTCAAGGTTGCCGGTACCGCTGAGGGCATCTCCGCCCTGCAGATGGACATCAAGATCGAAGGCATCACCGAAGAGATCATGAAGCAGGCTCTGCAGCAGGCCAAGGCTGGCCGTCTGCACATCCTGGGCGAAATGGCCCACGGCCTGACCGCCCCGCGTGAGGAGCTGTCGGACTACGCGCCGCGCCTGCTGACCATCAAGATCCACCCGGACAAGATCCGCGAAGTGATCGGCAAGGGTGGTTCGACCATCCAGGCCATCACCAAGGAAACCGGCACCCAGATCGACATCCAGGATGACGGCACCATCGTCATCGCTTCGGTCAATGCCATCGCTGCCCAGGCCGCCAAGGCCCGCATCGAGCAGATCACCTCGGACGTCGAGCCGGGCCGCATCTACGAAGGCAAGGTCGCCAAGATCATGGACTTCGGTGCATTCGTCACCATCCTGCCGGGCAAGGACGGCCTGGTCCACGTGTCGCAGATCTCCAGCGACCGCGTCGAGAAGGTCGGCGACGTGCTGAAGGAAGGCGATGTGGTCAAGGTCAAGGTGCTGGAAGTCGACAAGCAGGGCCGTATCCGCCTGTCGATGAAGGCCGTCGAGGAAGGCGAAGGCGCCACCGCCGAGTAATCGACCGCAGGTCGATGACGGTAGGTGTCAACCTTGGTTGACACGCCAGAATGAGAAAGCGGGCTTCGGCCCGCTTTTTCTTTGCCTGTCGTCCGGCGCTGCCGGCGTCGTACCGCGGCGCTATGCTTCACCCATGGACACCCTGCGCCTGCTTGACCTGCAGATCGACCGCCCCGCGCAGCGGGTCAGCCGCGCCGGCGATGTGCTGCCGATCCAGGGGCTGAGCTGGCGCCTGTTCGACGTGCTGCTGGCACACGGCAACGACGTTGTCGACTTCGACACGCTGGCTGCACAGGTGTGGGCACCTGCAGTGGTTGGCGAGGATGCGATCAGCCAGCGGGTCAAGCTGTTGCGGCAGGCGCTGGGTGATGACAGCCGACGCCCGCGCTACATCCGTTCGGTACGCGGGCGCGGCTATCAGTTGTGTGCAGTGCCGACCATCGCGCCGCCGGCAGCGGCGGTGCCCGCTGCCGCGCACCGGAAGAAATGGCCATGGCTTGCCAGCACCGGTGTCGTCGTTCTCGCCGCTGCCGCCTCGTTCTGGCCGCGCACGCCGGCGGCCGGTGGCCCGCTGCCGTTGCTGCAGCGCGCCGACTATTACGCCAGCATCGGCCAGGCCAGCAACAACGAGCGCGCCATCGCCCTGTACCGGCAGGCATTGCAGGTGGACCCTGATTCCAGTCCGGCGCGCCGCGGTCTGTCACGAGCGTTGTCCGCGCAGGGCTGTCTGTTCAATGGATCGCCCGAGCAGGTCCGGGAAGGGCTGGCGCTGGCCAACATCGAACGTGAACTCGCGCCGCAGGAGGGTGCTGTGTACGCGCTTCGAGGTTATGCCTACGATTGCCTCGGGCAGATGCCGCAGGCCATTTCCGAATACGAGCGGGCGATCGCGCTGGATCCGGGCGACGAGCGCACCCGTGCCTCGCTCGCCTACCTGCACCAGGAGCGCGGCCACCTTGCCCTGGCCCTGCGTGCCAATCTTGCATTGACGGCGCCCGAGCGCCTGCGCTTCCGTGATGTGCAGGTGGCGCGCGAACTGGAGCTGCTCGGTTTCACTCACGCGGCCGCGCAGCGCCACGCGCGCAATTTCCAGCTGTATCCGGACAACGTCTTCGCCAACATCGCCTGGCCGCGCAGTCTGTTCGCGGCAGGTGACCCGGGCCGGGCGAGGCAGGCGTTGACCGAGGCGCTGGCACGCGGCACGCCACATCCGCAGTTGCTGCGGCTGCAGGGCGAACTGGCGCTGCTGACGGGCGATCACGCCGGTGCTGCCGATGCCTTCGAGCGCGGGCGGCAGCTGCGTCCACAGCAATCGCTCGGTCAATCGCTGGCGGCCTTGTACGCGCAGCCCGCAGCATCGCCGGAGTGGGTGGCTTCGCGTCTTGCAATGTTGCAGGCGCAGCGCGGCGACGGGTGGTCCGATGCCGCGCTTGAGCGGGCCCTGCTGCTGCAGGCGCAAGGCGACCCGGAGGCTGCCGTCACCGCGCTGCAACAGGCGGTCGATGATGGCTTCCGCGATGCGGCGTGGTTGCGCTCCACGCCGCTGTTTGCGTCCCTGCACGAAGCGCGCGGCTGGGCGCCGCTGCTGGCGCGCATCGATGCCGATATCGGCCGCCAGCGTGCGCAGGTGCTGGCGGCCGACTGGCGTCCCGCCGGGCTGGCCGACCTCAGCGCAGCGCCGGCAGCAGGAATTCGGTGAGAATGCGGCGCGACTGCGGGTGAGCGACGCTGCGGTTGTAGGCTTGGCTGGTCACCACCGCGACAGCGCGCTGTTGCGGCAGCAGGAACACGTAGTTGCCGCCGTTGCCGGACATCGCCCATATGGTCTGTGGCTGGCCACCGACAGTCAGTTTCAGGCCCCACCATTGATAGCCGTAATCGCTGCCGTCGCCGGCCGTTGCCTGCGGTGACAGCATCGCGGCGACGTAGTCGCGTGGAACCAGCTGGCGCCCCTGCCAACGACCGCCATCAAGCACGAGCTGGCCGAGGCGGGCAAGGTCCCGGCTACGGTAGCGTGTGCCGCCTCCGCCCATGCCGATGCCCTCGGGGGAACGGTTCCACTGGCTGTGGGTGATGCCCAGTGGTCGTTCCAGTGCATGGGCTGCGTAATCGGCCAGCGGTTGTCCGGTCACACGTTCCAGTACCGCGCCGAGCACGAAGGAGTTGGCGGTGCAGTAGGCAAACGCGCGCCCGTGAGGACTGTCCTGCGGGCGCGCCATCCAAGGCGCGAAGCCCTTCACCGGCAGCGCCAGGGCAAAATCGAGCCAGCGCTCGCCGACGTACATGCGCTCCTCGTGGCCGGCCGAGAACGGGTTCTCGTCGTCGCACTCCCACAGCGTGCTCATCGCCAACAGGTCCTCCACCGTGGTGCCACGCAGGCGGGGGTCCACGTCGTGGTGGGCGACGAAGGCCGGGAAGTAGTCGTACACCTTCGCGCGAACGCCCGGCAGCCGGCCGTCGCCGATCGCTGCGCCGACCAGCAGGGCGGTCACGCTTTTGCTGGCCGAGCGCACGTCGTGCAGGGTCTGCGCATCGGCACCGTTGAAATAGCCCTCGTATACGACCTGTCCATCAACCTGCAGCAGCACGCTGCGGATCTGTTTCAGCTCATCGCTGGCAATGGCCTGCTCCAGCGCGCGCATGCGGCCGGGATCAGGGTGGGCAGGGCCTGCGATGCAGGGGAGGGCGTACAGGCACAGCAGCAGGGTGGACACAGGCAGGGGCGAACGCATGATCGGACTCCATCGAAAGGAGTGCCGATTCGGCCAGAGGGCTGGCTGAAGTGCAGGAAGGACGCCTGAAGAATTCTGAAGGCCTTGTACCGCAAGGCCTGCAGCGCCCTGTCGTCATGCGTCCGCTTGTTCGTGACCCAGCCACCACACCTGGCCCGGCTGCGGATCCTGCTGCGGGTGCTCACGGTGTTCGATCGCATCGAGCGTGCGCCCGGTGCCTGCCGCAGCCCAGGCCGACATCAGTTTTTCGACCGCAGGGCGGCCCTGTGCGGCAATACCGAGATTGCGCTCGCGCACCCAGCCGCCGTCATCCTCGTGGCTGTCGTCATCGTGCTGGTGAGGTGCCCCATAGCTGCAGCGCAGGCACAGGTGACGTACCGAATGGGTCCAGTCTTCGACCAGGCCGATGCCGGGCAACGTCATTGCGCGCAGCGCGGCGATGTCGTCCTGCGAACCGCATTGCACGAACACGGCGTAGGTCGCCATGTCCGACTGCTGCAGGCGCTGCATGGCATTGAACACCGGTACTTCGCGCTCGCCGTAGGTCCGGCGCCCGGTGGAGGCGCCGTCGTGCAGCACGATGTCGCCGAAGCGGAACCCGCTCTCCGCAAGCGGCACGTTTTCCAGCCGCGCGCGTACCGGATCGAGCCGGCGCATGTACACGGTCTCGCCGTTGGACCACGGATTCAGGCGAACACAGGCAACACCGAAATTGCCGTTGATCGGGCCTTCGCCCTCGGGGAGGGTGATGCCGCAGCGGGTCCATTGCCGGCGCGCCTCGGCCCAATCGCCGGCGCCGGTGGCGGCAATTCCCGCATTCCACGCGGTCGCCTCATCGACTTCATCGCGCAGCTGCTCGGAGCGGAGATTGTCCTGCAGCGACAACGCCCACTCGCGCAGGTACTTGTGTGCCAGCCCGCGCATGTAGTGCAGGTGGGGGATGTCGGGTGTCCATTCGACAAGCTGGCCGAACAGCATTGCTGCGTCAGCCAGGTCGCCCGCATCAAAGGCCGCATAGGCGCGGGCCTCCAGCGCCTGCAGCTTTTCGAGGGTTTCGTCGTCCAGCAGTTCGCCGTCTGCGTCGTGGTCTGTGGTCATGTCCGTGTGCCAGTGAAGATCCAGCGCCACCTTAGCTCAGGCAGGTCGTGTGTTGTCCTGCAGCGAAGTGCTTTCGACGTTGTGCAGCCACGACCGTGTCAGCTTCCAGCGGCACGCCACTGTCCAGCGGACGACATGCACGGACATCCGCACCACGGGCCGATCTGTTTGCTAACGTGGCGGCGCCTTCGACCCGGGAGTTTCCATGTTCCGCCAGACCTTGGCCGTACTTGCAGTGCTGATCGCCGGCACCCTGCCCATTGCCGCGCAGGCGCAACCGGCGCAACCGCCGATCTTCGGTGCGTACTATCCCGGCGGTTCCGCCGAGCGCTATCCGGTATCGAGCATCCCGGCCGAACGACTCACCCATCTGTTCTATGCGTTTTCCACCATCGAGGACGGACGCTGTGCGATCGGTGCCGAGGCGCCAGCCAACTTCGCCGCGTTGGCCGAGCTCAAGCGCAGGCATCCGCATCTGCGCACGTTGATTTCGATCGGGGGCTGGGGCGCGGGCGGATTCTCCGATGCGGCGCTGACCGAGACCAGCCGCAGGCGCCTGGTCGATTCGTGCATGGCGTTGTTCTTCGAGCGCCATGCCGGCAGCTTCGATGGCGTGGACATCGACTGGGAGTTCCCCGTCAGCGGTGGCCCGAAGGAACTGGCGCACCGCCCGCAGGACCGTGCCAACCTGACCAAGCTTGCGCAGGCCTTCCGGCTGGCGCTGGATGCCCGCGGCAGAAAGGCGGGGCAGCCGATGCTGCTGACCGCCGCGCTGGCCGCTGGCCGTCTGCAGACCGATGGGCCATACGACCCCGCCGCCAGCTACGATCTGCCCGCGTTGGCCAAGGTGTTCGATTTCATCAACCTGATGAGCTACGACATGGGCACCGGCTTCTCGGCGGTGTCGACTTTCAATGCACCGCTGCATGAAGTGCCAGCCGACCCGCTGGCGCCGGAGCTGCGGCGCTGGAACAACGTGGCCGGTGCCGTGCAGTACTACCGCGAGCATGGCGTGCCGGCGGCCAAGCTGGTGCTGGGCGTGCCGTTCTACGGGCGCGGCTTCAAGGTCACCGGCGAGTCGGCGGACGGCCTGTACCAGGCCTACAGCGCGCCGGCCGATGCCGGTGACTGGCGGGTGATCAAGGCGCGCTATCTCGACCAGCCGGGTTGGACGAAGCATTGGCAGCCGCAGGCGCAGAGCCCGTGGCTGTACAACCCGGCGCAGAAGATCTTCATCAGCTACGAGGATCCGCGCTCCATCGGCCTGCGTGCGCAGTTCGCGCGCGAGCAGGGCCTGGCCGGTGTCTTCATGTGGGAGCTGACCGGTGACGATGAGCAGGCCAGCCTGCTCAACGCCATGCTCGCTCCGTGGCAGAAGGCCCGCGTCGGCGACTGACCGGTTCGACATCTCCGGACCGGGGCTGGTACGGCGGTGACGGGCAAACGCTGTGGCCTGAAACCGCACATCGGCGCCATGTACGCAGCGCTAAGCTGCGTGCATGATCATCATCGACCGCCTGGACCATCTGGTGCTTACCGTTGCCGACATCGAGCGCAGCTGCGACTTCTACCAGCGCGTGCTGGGCATGCAGGTCGTGCGCTTCGGCGCCGGCCGCGTCGCCCTGCAGTTCGGCCAGCAGAAGATCAACCTGCACCCGGCCAGCGCGCCGTTGCAGCCCCACGCGCTGCTGCCGACCCGTGGCAGCGCCGATCTGTGCCTGATCACCCCGCTGGGCGTACAGGCGGTGCTGGCCCACCTGCAGGCCCAGCAGGTGACGATTGAAGAAGGACCGGTGCCGCGTACCGGAGCGCTTGGGCCGATCGAGTCGGTGTACTTCCGTGATCCGGATGGGAACCTGATCGAAGTGGCCCGCTACGTGGAAGCCATGTAAACCCGCGTGCTGCGAGCGGGCTTGGTCAGTTCGCCCACACGCTGTTGGGGTCACCGTTGCGGGCCCGGCGCTGGCTCGCATACGCCAAGCGCGCAAAGCCAAACGCCATCGCCAGTGCCATCGCATCGATCCAGAACAACGGCCAGTGGCCGCGTGCGGCGGCCAACCACAGCCAGTCACCGTTGAGGGCGCCGTGCGCCAGCGGCACCAGCGCGGTGCTGATCGCCGCAGCCCACAGCAGTTCGCGCGCCGCCTGTGCCGGGCGGCGCAGGGCTGCCCACAGCGCACAAGCCGCCCAGGTCACGAAGCAGGCCCAGCGGATGCCGTGATCGACCTGGGCAGGCGCTGCCCGCTCCAGCACCAGCGCGGCCACGAAGGCCACCGAGATCGCCACGCACAGGCCGATGCAGACGCCCACCGTGGCCCGCGCCATGTTGACGGCCGCGCGCGACTGCTGCGGCTGACGGCGCTTGCGACGCGACTCGATCCACAGCAGGTTGCCCGAATAGAACAGGAAGGCGCCGCCGAGGCCCAGCAGGAAGTACAGCCAGACCACCACGCCGTTGCCGAACTCGCCGAAATGCAGGGCGTAGGCGGCACTGAGCGTGGCGTGATTGGCATCGCGCTGGCCAGGCAGCTGGCTGGCCAGCACGCGGCCGCTTTCGACATCCAGCGCGACAGCGCCGAGCGGGCCAAGCGTACCGCTGGCCTCGCCGGTGATTTCGATGGTCGCGTTGGCATCACCGCCATTGGCCAGTTTCAGGTAGGCCGGTTCGAAGTTGGCCACGCCCTGCGCGCGGGCCACTTCCAGCGCCCGCGCGTGCAGTTCGCGCAGGCTGCCCGGTGCGGCAGGGATGCCACTGGCTTCGCGCAGCGGCGCGGTATCCATCGCCGTCGGTACCGCCTGCAGCGCCTTGCCGTCGTAGATCAGGGGATCGAGTACCGCCATCTGCATGAACACCAGGCAGAGCAGGGCGCCGGTCACCGCGAACATCAGGTGGAACGGCAGGCTGAGCACGCCGATCACGTTGTGCGCGTCCTGCCACTGCTGCTTGAGATTGCGGCCCGGGCGCAGCGCGAACAGATCGCCCAGCAGCTTGGGCAGATGGATCACCAGCCCGCTGAGCAGGGCCATGCCATACAGCAGGCTGACGATGCCCATCACGTAGATCCCGGCCACCGGCAGGCCCAGGCTGTAATGCAGTTCGTTGACCAGTTCGGCCAGCCCGGTCTGCGGTGGCGTCGGACTGCCGCCGGTCTGTCCCGGCCATGCATAGCGCCAGCTGCCGTCTTCGGCCTGCCAGTAGGCCAGCGGCTGCGGATGATCGGCGCCCGGGAAGGTCATGCCGACGTGGCGACGCGCTTCCGCATGCGTGGCCAGCACGTCGTCGAGCAGGTACTGGGCGTCATCCAGGCCGGCCGGCAATGCGGTTGCCGCGCCAGGCGTCTGCCACAGCGGGAGGTCATGGTGGAACAGGGTCAGTGCGCCGGCATAGAACGCCACGAACAGCCCGAAGCCGGCGACCAGGCCGACCCAGGTGTGCAGGGTGGTGAACGTGCGCAGGGTCTGTGAACTGAATTTCATGCGGTCGATCTCATTGCACTGCGCCGGCCAGGCGCAGCAGGCCGAGTACGGCGAAGCCAAGGGCCGCGCAACCGGCCAGGGTCAGCCAGGCGCGCAACGGGCTGCGGAAACTGAAGGCCCACAGCGCGGCCAGCATCCACAACGGGACGAACGCGATCAGGCTCGGCACCAGGGCCTTCTGCCAGGGCCCCGGCGGCAGCCATGCGACCAGGCCGGTCGCCGCAGCGGCAAGGAAGAAGCCGGCGAAGATGCCGGCCAGTGCGCGCGACCACATCAGCGCAGCTCCACATCGGGGCGGTGCCACGCGGCCAGTGCCGGCAGCAGCATGGCGGCCAGCATCCAGGTGCACAGCATCGCCACCAGGCCGGCGGCAAAGCCCAGTTCGGCCATCCACAGCCACAGCGCAGCGACGGCAGCGACCAGGCCGATCTGCCGGCCCAGGCGCCCGGCACGGCGCAGGCGTGGCCAGCGGCAGTGCGGGGAGGCGGCATAGAAGGCCAGCGCGGAGAACATCGCCGACAGCATGCCGAGGCTGCAGAAGCCCAGGGTCGACAGGCCAACGGTGATCATCGGGGGCTCCGGGCCCGGCATATGGCCGGTGAACGCGGGGCACGGGCGGGACCGGCAGGCGCCGGTCGGGGCGGGTGGCGCATTGCAGGATCCTGGGGGGAAGCGGGCAGGCCGGCACGGGGCGGGCTGCGCGGACATGGTAATCATTGCGTTTTCACGCCGCCAGCCAGCGCCATTCAGGCACCGCTTGGGCTTTGTCCGCCGCTGGTTTAAGATCACGGGCAACCACATCCTGGAACCAAGGTGGCCCGCGCACTGCGCCGGCCGAGCGTGCGACATGAGCACTACCAGCGCCCACTGTTGACCTGCCCCGAAGGCCCTGCATTCCAGGCGCCCTCGCGGCGCTTTTTTATTGCCCGGACGACAGCCCGGGAGCGCTTTCCAGCCCGCTACGGCGGGCCCCGCATGAAGCCATTGCAATGATCACGATTACCCTTCCCGACGGCAGCCGCCGCGAATTCGAAAACCCCGTCAGCGTCATGGACGTCGCCCAGTCGATCGGCGCCGGCCTGGCCAAGGCCACCATCGCCGGTTCGGTGGATGGCGTGCTGGTCGATGCCAGTGACGTCATCGACCACGACGCGTCCCTGCGCATCATCACCGCCAAGGACGAGGAGGGCGTGGAAATCATCCGCCACTCCAGCGCCCACCTGGTCGGCCACGCGGTCAAGCAGCTCTATCCGGACGTGAAGATGGTGATCGGCCCGGTGATCGCCGAGGGCTTCTACTACGACATCTACTCCGAGCGCCCGTTCACCCCCGAAGACATGGCGGCGATCGAAAAGCGCATGGGCGAGCTGATCGCGCAGGACTACGACGTCATCAAGAAAGTGACGCCGCGCGCGGAAGTCATCGAGATCTTCAAGGCCCGTGGCGAGGACTACAAGCTGCGCCTGATCGAGGACATGTCGCCTGACATCCAGGCGATGGGCATGTACTACCACCAGGAATACGTGGATATGTGCCGCGGCCCGCACGTGCCGAACACGCGCTTCCTGAAGGCCTTCAAGCTGACCCGCATTTCCGGCGCCTATTGGCGCGGCGACGCGCAGAACGAGCAGCTGCAGCGCGTCTACGGCACCGCCTGGGCCGACAAGAAGCAGCTCGATGCGTACATCAAGCGCATCGAAGAAGCGGAGATGCGCGACCACCGTCGCATCGGCAAGCAGCAGGACCTGTTCCACCTGCAGGAAGAGGCCCCGGGCCTGGTGTTCTGGCACCCGAAGGGCTGGGCGCTGTGGCAGGTGGTCGAGCAGTACATGCGCAAGGTGTACCGCAGCACCGGCTACGGCGAAGTGCGCTGCCCGCAGATCCTGGACGTGTCGCTGTGGCAGAAATCGGGCCACTGGGACAACTACCAGGACGCGATGTTCTTCACCGAGTCGGAGAAGCGTACTTACGCGCTGAAGCCGATGAACTGCCCGGGTCACGTGCAGGTGTTCAACCAGGGGCTGCACAGCTACCGCGATCTGCCGATCCGCTACGGTGAGTTTGGCGCCTGCCACCGCAACGAGCCCTCCGGCGCGCTGCACGGCATCCTGCGCGTGCGTGGCTTCACCCAGGACGACGGTCACGTGTTCTGCACCGAAGACCAGGTCGAGGCGGAAGTGACCGCGTTCCACCAGCAGGCGCTGGCGGTGTACCAGCACTTCGGCTTCGAGGAGATCCAGGTCAAGATCGCGCTGCGCCCCGAATCGCGCCTGGGCGATGACGCCACCTGGGACAAGGCAGAGGGCGCGCTGCGCTCGGCGCTGTCCAGCTGCGGGGTGGAATGGCAGGAGCTGCCGGGCGAGGGCGCCTTCTATGGCCCGAAGATCGAGTACCACCTGAAGGACGCCATCGGCCGCACCTGGCAGCTGGGCACCATGCAGGTCGATTTCATGATGCCTGGCCGTCTGGGCGCTGAATACGTGGACGAAAACAGCCAGAAGAAGCATCCGGTGATGCTGCACCGGGCCATCGTCGGCTCGATGGAGCGTTTCCTGGGCATCCTGATCGAGCACCATGCCGGCCAGTTCCCGGCCTGGCTGGCGCCGACCCAGGTGGTGGTGGCCAATATCACCGATGCGCAGGCTGAATACGTCTCTGCGGTGACCAAAAGCCTTGCGGATCAAGGCTTCCGCGTCAGCGCCGATTTGCGTAACGAGAAGATCGGCTATAAGATTCGCGAGCACACGCTGCAGCGCGTGCCGTACCTGCTGGTCATTGGTGACCGCGAGAAGGAAAACGGCGCTGTGGCGGTGCGTACGCGTTCTGGCGAAGATCTCGGCAGCATGAGCCTCCAGGCTTTCACCGAGCGGCTCCAGGCCGAGGGCGCGTAAACAAAGGTCCGGCCCGTGCGCATTGGCGCCCGGGCCGGGTTCGACACCCTTGGGAGATCGCAATATCAGTACCCCTGACAACAAACAGAACCGCAAGAATCAGGAAATCCGTGTGCCGCGCGTCCGCGTGATCGGCAGTGACGGAGAAATGATCGGCGTGTTGACGCGAGACGAAGCGTTGTCCATGGCCGAAGATGAAGGCCTGGACCTGGTCGAGATCCAGCCGCAGGCCGACCCGCCGGTGTGCAAGATCATGGACTTCGGCAAGTTCAAGTTCGAAGCCCAGAAGAAGGCCAGCGAGGCCAAGAAGAAGACCAAGCAGGTCGAGATCAAGGAAGTGAAGTTCCGTCCGGTCACGGACGAGGGCGACTACCAGATCAAGCTGCGCAAGATGCGCGGTTTCCTTGAAGAAGGCGACAAGATCAAGGTCAACATCCGTTTCCGTGGCCGTGAAATGAGCCACCAGGAACTGGGCCGCGAGATGGCTGGCCGGATCGAAGCCGATCTGGGCGAAGACATCGTCATCGAATCCCGTCCGCGCCTGGAAGGGCGTCAGATGGTGATGATGATCGCGCCGAAGAAGAAGACCTGAGGCCTGACGGGCTGCCTCGCGGGGCGCCTGGCGGCTGAATGGATCAAGGTGAAGGGGCGCCGCTGGCGTCCTTTTGCTTTTCCGGGGCGGACAGGGCCGGTCTCGGTGTGAAAACGGTGTGGGGGCTGGTTACAGGGCGGATTTGCCTGTATCATGCCCGGCTCGACCCACCCAGGACGGGTCGTACGCCGATCATGGCAGGACGGAAAGAGCGGCCCAGGCCGCCGCCAGATCAGTCAGAAACCAGGGTCATATCCCATCAAGGACATTGCAATGCCCAAGATCAAGACCAACCGGGCAGCGGCCAAGCGTTTCCGCAAGACCGCCTCGGGCAAGTACAAGTGCGGCCACGCCAACCGTAGCCACATCCTCACGAAGAAAGCGACCAAGCGTAAGCGTAACCTGCGTCAGACGAATCACGTCCGCGCAGAAGACGCAGGCCGTCTGGACCGCATGCTTCCCTACCTCTGAGGACTGATACATGGCACGAGTAAAGCGTGGCGTACAGGCGCGTCGCCGCCACAAGAAAATCCTTGATCTGGCGAAGGGCTACTACAATGCCCGTCGCAAGGTCTTCCGCGTCGCCAAGCAGGCGGTCATCAAGGCACAGCAGTACGCCTACATCGGCCGTAAGCAGAAGAAGCGCAACTTCCGTTCGCTGTGGATCACCCGCATCAACGCGGCTGCCCGCATCAACGGCCTGAGCTACAGCCGTTTCATGAACGGCCTGCTGAAGGCTGGCATCACCCTGGACCGCAAGGTTCTGGCTGACATCGCCGTGCACGACGCAGCTGGCTTTGCTGCACTGGCCGAAAAGGCCAAGGGCGCACTGGCGGCATAAGTCCTTCCCGATGCCGTTGCCGTTCACGGAGAACGGTGTCAGGTAGAGGCAATGCATGGGGAAGGGCGCAAGTCCTTCCCCATTCTTTTTTGTGCCGGGCGCAGCCGTGCAGACGGCGGGCGACCGGCAAGCGGTTGCGACGGCGCGGCCCTTCGCGCATCGCGATGGCAGACCGACTGGAGTTCCGGCTACCCATGAGCGACATCCAATCCCTCACTTCCCAGGCGCTGGCCGACGTGGCCGCCGCGCAGAGCCCGGACGCGCTGGAGCAGCTGCGCGTGGCCCTGCTTGGCAAGAGCGGCAGCATCACCTCGCAGCTCAAGCAGCTCGGTGCGCTGCCGGCCGACGAACGCAAGGCGGCCGGTGAGGCCATCAACCAGGCCCGCGACGCGCTGAGCAGCGCGCTGGGCGAACGCAAGGCGGTGCTGGAAGATGCTGCGCTCGATGCGCGGCTGGCGGCCGAGGCGATCGACATCACGCTGCCGGGCCGCAGTGGCGAACGCGCCGGCCTGCACCCGATCACCCGCACCCTCGAGCGCATCACCGGCATCTTCGGCCGGCTGGGCTATGAGTTGTCCGAAGGGCCGGAGATCGAGGACGACTGGCACAACTTCGAGGCGCTGAACTTCCCGCCGCACCATCCGGCGCGCGCCATGCATGACACCTTCTACTTCGGTGACGGCCGGCTGCTGCGCACGCATACCTCCGGTGTGCAGGTGCGCTACATGGGCGAACACCAGCCGCCGCTGCGCATGATCGCCGCCGGCAAGGTCTATCGCAGCGACAGCGACCAGACCCATTCGCCGATGTTCCACCAGGTCGAAGGCCTGCTGGTCGACGAGCACTCGACCTTCGCCGACCTGAAGGGCACGTTGTCCGAGTTCGTGCGCGCGTTCTTCGAGCGTGATTTCGAGATGCGTTTCCGCCCCAGCTACTTCCCCTTCGTCGAACCCGGCGCGGAAGTGGACATCGCCTGGCAGCAACCCGATGGCAGCACCCGCTGGCTGGAAGTGCTCGGCTGCGGCATGGTCCACCCGAACGTGCTGCGCAACGTCGGCATCGATCCTGAGCGCTACACCGGATTTGCCTTCGGCCTGGGCGTGGAGCGTTTTGCGATGCTGCGCTACGGCGTCAACGACCTGCGCGCGTTCTTCGAGAACGACGTGCGGTTCCTGAAGCAGTTCGCGTAAGCCATAACCAGTAGAGCCGGGCCATGCCCGGCTGCACTTGAATCCGAAGCCCAGGCGCATGCGCCGGGCCCACCAGGGTGACCCCATGAAATTCTCCGAAAACTGGCTGCGCAGCCACGTCCCGACCACTGCCTCGCGCGACGAGCTCAGCGCGGTGCTGACCGCCATCGGCCTGGAGGTGGAAGACGTGACCGCGCTTGGCGATGGCCTGCAGCATGTGGTCGTCGCGCGTATCGTCGAAGCCGAACGCCATCCCGAAGCCGACCGCCTGCAGGTGTGCAAGGTCGATGCGGGACAGGCTGAGCTGCTGCAGATCGTCTGTGGTGCGCCGAATGCACGGCCGGGCCTGGTCGCGCCGCTGGCGATGGTCGGTGCGCAGATCGGTGAGTTGAAGATCAAGCCGGCCAAGCTGCGCGGTGTCGAATCCAACGGCATGCTGTGCTCGGCCAAGGAGCTGGGCCTGGACAACGATGCCTCCGGTTTGCTGGAACTGCCGGACGAGGCGCCGGTCGGCCAGTCCCTGGTGGAGTACCTCGGCCTGCCGGATGCCAGCATCGAGATCAAGCTGACCCCCAACCGCGCCGACTGCTTCAGCATCCGCGGCATCGCCTATGACGTCGCCGCAGCGACGCGCAGCGAGGTACTGGATTTCATCGCAGCGCCGATCGCTGCCCAGAGCAGCCGCGAGCTGGCAATCCAGCTCGATGCCGGTGCCGAAGCGCCGCGGTATCTGGGTCGTGTCATCGAAGGAGTCAACGCCGCGGCGAAGACCCCGTTGTGGATGGCCGAGCGCCTGCGCCGCAGCGGCGTGCGCCCGGTATCGCTGCTGGTCGACATCACCCAGTACGTGATGCTCGAGCTGGGCCAGCCGATGCACGCCTACGATCTCGGCACCCTGCAGGGCACGATCAGTGTGCGTCGTTCGCGCGCAGGCGAAAGCCTTAAGCTGCTGGATGGCCGTGATGCTGCGCTGGACGACAGCTTCCTGGTGGTCACCGACGCTGATCGCGCGGTCGGCCTGGCCGGCCTGATGGGCGGCTTCGATACGCGCGTCACCGATGCCACCACCGCCGTGTTCCTGGAAGCGGCGCACTTCGCGCCGGCCGCGATCATGGGCCGCGGCCGCAAGCTGGGCCTGCACACCGATGCGGGCCACCGCTTCGAGCGTGGCGTCGACCCGGCGCTGCCGCGTACTGCCATCGAATACGCCACCCGCCTGGTGCTGGACCTGGCCGGCGGTACCCCCGCACCGGTTACCGAAGCGGTACGGGAGGCCGACCTGCCGCAGCCGGCGACGATCCTGCTGCGCCGCGCGCGCATCACCCGCGTGCTGGGCATCACCATCGAAGGCGCCGAAGTCGAGCGCATCCTGCGCGCGCTGGGCATGCAGGTGGTGGACGCTGGCGAAGGCTGGCAGGTCACCGCGCCGAGCCGCCGCTTCGACATCGCCATCGAAGAAGACCTGATCGAGGAGCTGGCCCGGATCCACGGTTATGAGCAGATCCCGACCACGCTGCCGGGTGGCGCATCGCGTGTCGCGATGCCGTCCGAGACCCAGCTGGATGCGCTGAGCGTGCGCCGCCAGCTGATCGCACGCGATCTGCAGGAAACCGTCAATTTCGCCTTCGTCGACGATGGCCTGCTGGGCCAGTGGCAGCTGCGCGAGGATCTGGTGCCGCTGGCCAACCCGCTGTCGGCCGAACTGGCGGTGATGCGCCCGTCGCTGCTGCCGGGCCTGGTCGCCACGCTGGGCCGCAACGCCGCCCGCCAGCTCGGCCGGGTGCGCCTGTTCGAGCTTGGCCGGGTGTTCGCGCAGCAGGCCGGAGATGGCCAGCCGGCGCCGCTGGAAACCCCGCGCGTGGCCGCTGCGGTCTGCGGTGAAGCGCAGGCGGTGCAGTGGGGCTTGCCGACCCGCAAGGTCGATTTCCATGACCTGAAGGGCGACCTGGAATCGCTGGCCGCGGCCAGTGGCGCGGTCCTGGAGTTCCGCCCATCCTCGCGTGCCTACGGCCATCCGGTGCGTTCGGCCGAGGTGTTCCGCGACGGCCTGGCCATCGGCTGGATCGGCCAGATCCACCCGCGCCTGGCCAAGGCGATGGACATCGACGTGGACGTATACGCCTTCGAGCTGGATCTGGAAGCGCTGTCGGCCCGTGCGCTGCCGCGCGCCGGTGAACTGTCGCGCTACCCGGCAGTGCGCCGCGACCTGGCCTTCCTGGTGCCTGAACAGGTGGCCTGGAGTGACCTGGCCGCGACCATCCGCCAGGCTGCCGGTCCGCTGCTGCGCGAGCTGAACCTGTTCGATCGCTATGTCGGCCAGGGCGTCGAGCCGGGATTCAAGAGTCTCGCTATGGGCTTGATTTTGCAGGACAAGTCGCGCACTCTGACGGACCGCGACGTGGAAGCGGTAGTGGCCGAGGCGGTCACTGCCATCGAGCGTGAACACCACGCCCGGATCCGCGGCTGAGCGGGCAGCACTCGGGGGTAGCAGGCAATGGCATTGACCAAGGCGGAGATGGCGGAAAAGCTGTTCGACGAAGTCGGTCTGAACAAGCGGGAAGCCAAGGAATTCGTCGACGCGTTCTTCGATGTGCTGCGTGAAGCATTGGAACAGGGACGTCAGGTGAAGCTGTCGGGCTTTGGCAATTTCGACCTGCGGCGCAAGAACCAGCGCCCGGGTCGCAACCCCAAGACCGGCGAGGAAATTCCGATTTCCGCCCGTACGGTGGTTACCTTCCGTCCGGGCCAGAAGCTCAAGGAGAGGGTGGAAGCTTATGCTGGATCCGGGCAGTAACCGCGAACTTCCGCCGATTCCGGCCAAGCGCTACTTCACCATTGGTGAAGTCAGCGAACTGTGCGACGTCAAGCCGCACGTGCTGCGCTACTGGGAAACCGAGTTTCCCAGTCTCGAGCCGGCCAAGCGCCGTGGCAACCGTCGTTACTACCAGCGCCACGACGTGCTGATGGTGCGGCAGATCCGCAGCCTGCTGTACGAACAGGGCTACACCATCGGTGGCGCGCGCCTGCGCCTGGATGGTCCGGATGCGCGCGAGGAATCGGCCTTGAGCAACCAGATCATCAAGCAGGTGCGGATGGAACTGGAAGAAGTGCTGCAACTGCTGCGTCGCTGACCCATTTCCGCCGTAATCCGCTATACTTCACGGCCCGCCGCACTGGCGGGCACATCGCAGCATCAGTCGGGGCGTAGCGCAGCCTGGTAGCGCATCTGCCTGGGGGGCAGAGGGTCGTCGGTTCGAATCCGGCCGTCCCGACCACTGTGATGTAACAGACAAGCCTGCGCAGCGATGCGTGGGCTTTTTTGTTGCGGCGTTGTATCCTGCGCGCACTCGTACTACCGCGGCTGCTGAACCCGGTACTCACGAGAACACGATCATGGAAACGCAAAGGAACCGCGCCTGGAGGCGCTCGCAGTCGCGCCACCACGCTGGCGACCACACGGCAGCACCGTCGATCTTCAAGCCGGAAAAGAACTGGAAGCTGATGTATACGCGCGGCGACAAGCTGCTGCGGGCGCGCCAGCTGGGTTTCACCTATCCAGTCCTCAGCCCGCGGCAACTGCTGGACCAGGAATGTTGAACCTGTTGTTTGTCTGCAGTCGCAACCAGCTGCGCAGCCCCACCGCTGAAGCGATGTGGCAGCGCCGGCGAGGTATCAGTGCGCGCTCGGCAGGCACCAGCCCGCATGCGCGCCGGCCCATCAGCCCAGCGGACATCCGCTGGGCTGATGTCATCTTCGTGATGGAGCCCAAGCACCAGCATCGGCTGCAGGCGAATTTTGCCCGCCTGCTTGAACACACGCCGCTGCACTGCCTGGATATCCCCGACGACTATCGCTGCATGGATCCGGCGCTGATGGCGCTGCTGGAAGCGAAGGTCGCGCCTTACCTCACATCGTCAGTAGCGAAGCGGTAGATCAACTCCGGATCGCCTTCGTCGAGGCCGTGCACGATGCCGCACTGCTGGAAACCAGCGGCTGCCAGCAGCCGCTGCATGTTGGCGTTGGATTGGTTGGTGGAGGTGAAAAGCCTGGCACCTGCGCTGCACGACGTGGCATGCAGAAGCAGCGCGCTGCCGACGCCGTGTCCGCGCAGTGGCGCGGCGACCATCAGCATCTCGATGAAGGCTTCACCGAAGAAGTGCCGGTGCTGGACCCGGTAGCCGGCCAGCGTGTCGTCGAGTTCGGCGACGTGCATGTGGCCATCCGCCAGCCATTGGCCGATCTGCACGGCACGCCGTGGGTCATCGGCCGCAACGCTGTCCAGGGCGATCAGTGCCGGAAGATCCGTGCACACGGCCGCGCGTATCCGAACTGCTGGAGCCCCCACGTTCATCGCCGACGGCTGCGCAGCAGCAAACCGCTGCCGCTGAGCAGGCAGGCCAGAAGCGTGAGCAGCGACAGCGGCAGGTGGAACTCACCACGACCGGCCGCAGCAAAGCCTGCATGGATGAGGGCTGTGCCGATACCCAGCGCGCCGCACAGCAGCGCGTAGCGGCGCGCAGAGCCCAGGCCGAGCACGACCTGACGGTAACCGTGCAGCAGTACGCCGATGGCAAGCAGATTGAAAAGCAGGAATCCCTGGATGCTGCCGGGCACCTGGAACATCCGCCACTCCTGCCAGAACGCGGCATCGATCTGATGCAGCAGCAAGGACATCATCGTTGCCAGGTACCAGCGTTCCATGCGGTGTTTCCTGCTGCGGGAGCTTCATTCTAGCGATGATGGGCCCGCAGCCATCGCACTCAGTAGACGCGGAATTCGGCGCGGCAGCCGTCGCTGACCCATACACCGCGTCGGTCCCAGCCCCAGTTGCGGTCCTCGGTGCAGGGGGTGACCGATTTCTGCTTGACCAGCCGCACGTCATGACGGACGCGGATGCGGCACTGTTTCTCCTTGTTTTCGTAGGATTCGCAGACCAGGCGCTCGCCATCGCGATCACGGTCACGCCCACGCCCGGGCCAGCGGCCACGCCCGCGTTCTTCGGCGACAAATTCGGCGCGGCAGCCGTCGGTAACCCACAGCATGCCGCGGCGCTGTCCCCAGTTGTCATCTTCAACGCATCGCGTCACCGACAGCTGCCGCGCCAGTCGCGCGCGTCCTTCGAACGGGCACTGCTGGGTCTTGTTGAAGTGCGATTCGCAGGTCGTGCGCGGTGACGATTCGCTGTCGTAATCCTGTGCCGAGACGGTCGTTGCGGCCAGCAGCAGGGCAAGTGCAGAGCCGCCCAAGGGCAGTAGCAGGCGAAGGCTCATTGAAACCTCGGTTTGGGGATGGGACGCAAGAATGGCGCACGTATGGCGCTCTGCGACGACTGCGGGCTGCGCTGGCTCAGGACGGATTTATAAGTGTGCGACGGCGCATGCAGGGCGTTACATCCCGTATCATCCCGGGCACATCCGATTGCATCGGTTTACAGTTTTTTACACGTTCCAGCGCTTTCGGACGCGGCCTTCGGGCATCGCCCGTGGCCGCTGGCGCGGGTGCGGACAAGGATGTGCGGACCACGACGACCACAGGGGGTTGCGTTGATCAGCAGTATCGTCATTCATCGGTCGGCCGGCACAGGCGCGGCCGACGTGCAGGTCCTGGACACGACGTTCAAGGGCAAGCGTGTTTTTGTTGCGTGGGGCCTGCGTGGCCTGGAACTGACCCGCGAAGCCGAGCCGGAAGATACGGTTGCGGCCCGCGATGCCTTGCGGCGGGTTTCCCGCCAGGCCGACGGGCCGCGCAGCAGCGAGATTTTCATTGCCAGCCAATCGGGCGTGGCCATCAGTGTCTACCGGATGCTGACCGAAGCCCGCAGCGGCGACGCTGTGTTCTTCCTGTGCGATTCGCCACCGGTGGTGGAATGGCTGGTTGCTTCGCTGGAAGTGCAACCCGAATCGCCTGCGTGACCGGACGCCTGACCGTGCAGTCGAGCCTGTTCGACTGCACCCCGCCGTGGGTTACGCCAACGCTGCGTCCACTGCCGCGCGCGCATGCAGGGTCGTGGTGTCGAACAGCGGCACCGGGCTGTCTTCGGCGCGTACCAGCAGCATGATCTCGGTACAGCCGAGGATGATCGCCTGGGCACCGCGGGCAACGAGGCGCTCAATCACTTCGACGTACACCTGCCGTGATCGCTCGTTGACCACCCCGGCGATCAGCTCCTCGTAGATGATCGCGTGCACCTCGCGGCGGTCATCGGCCTCCGGAACCAGTACGTCCAGGCCGAAGCGCTCGCTCAGGCGGCCACGGTAGAAGTCTTCCTCCATGGTGAAGGCGGTGCCGAGCAGGCCGACACGCTGCAGACCGGCCTGCACGATCGCCGTGGCAGTCGGGTCGGCGATATGCAGCAAGGGCAGCGGGCAGGCCGCCTCGATCTCAGCAACGAGCTTGTGCATGGTGTTGGTGCAGATCAGCAGCAGGTCGGCGCCACCGGCCTGCAGCCGCTGTGCGGCATCGACCATCTCGTTGCCCAGGGCATTCCAGTCGCCGTCGTGCTGCAGCTGCTTGATGCGGGCGAAATCCAGCGACCACATCAGCAACTGCGCCGAATGCGCGCCGCCCAGCCGCGCGCGTACCTCTTCGTTGATGAGGCGGTAGTACTGCGCCGAACTCTCCCAGCTCATGCCACCGATCAGGCCAAGCGTCTTCATGCGTGTCTCCGTGCCGGGGAAGCGCCATTGCAGCACAACATGGGCCAGGACGTGCAATTGTGGGTGGACCCGTCGCAGCAGCTGCCGACGGGCCTGATCGGCGTGATAATGGGGTACGACAGGCAGAGGGCAGGGCGATGGGCGAATGCTGTGGCTGCGGCAAGACGCTGGATGTGGCAGCCATGCAGGCGCGCCACCGGCGCGTGCTGTGGATCGTCCTGCTGATCAACCTGGCGACGTTCCTGATGATGGTCGGCGCGTCGTGGTACAGCCACTCGTCGTCGTTGCTGTCCGGTGCGCTGGACAACCTGGGCGACGCGACGACCTACCTTCTGAGCCTGCTGGTGGTGGGTGCCGGCGTGGCGGCCAAGGCGCGGGTTGCGTTGTTCAAGGGCGTGCTGATCCTGGCTGCGGCCGTGGCAGTGGCGGCACAGATCGGATGGCGGCTGGCGCATCCGCAGGTCCCCCTGTTCGAAAGCATGGGCCTGGCCGCGCTGTTGAACCTTGCTGCCAACGGTTTCTGCCTGTGGCTGCTGACGCCGTATCGCAATGATGACGTGAACCTGGCATCGGCCTGGGAATGCGCACGCAACGATATCTTCGAGGGCGTTTCGGTGGTGCTGGCGGCGGGGCTGGTGGCGCTGTTCGGTGCCGGTTGGCCGGACCTGCTGGTCGCCATCGCGCTGCTGGTCGTGTTCCTGCGCTCGGCGCTGCGGGTGCTGCGCATCGCGATGACCGAGCTGCGCGCATCGCGCATTGCCACCGGCTGAGCCGCACCGGCTGTAACCGTCGAATCGACCCCGGACTGTACATGGTGGTGACAGCCGCTGCGCACTATCCTTGCAGGGATTATTACGGTGGATGAAGTGATGGCCCTGCATACCTGGTGGTGGTTCCTGGCGACAGTCTTCGTGCTGTGTGGCACGCCGGGCCCGAACATGCTGCACATCCTGGGGCGCAGCGTCGGCCTGGGCTTCCGTCGCAGCGTGCCGGCCATGGCCGGTTGTCTGCTGGCGATGCTGCTGGTGCTTGCGGCGTCCGCAGCCGGCCTGAGCGCGGTACTGCGCTCGTCGCCGATGCTGTTCGATGTGCTGCGTTACCTGGGTGTGGCCTACCTGGCCTGGCTGGGCATCAAGGCGTGGCGGGACAGCTACCGGCAGGCGCCGGTGGCGACAGACGTCGATGCAGCAGCGCTGGCGCCGGTGCACGGTGCCTGGGCAGTGTTCCGTGGTGGCCTGCTGGTGGGGTTGAGCAATCCCAAGCTGCTGCTGTTCGCCGCCGCGTTCCTGCCGCAGTTCGTCGACCCCGCGCGTGGCCAGGCCGTGCAGTACACGGTGCTGGTGGCGACCTTCGCCACCTGCGAACTGTTCTGGTACGTGATGTATGCCGCAGGCGGGCATGGGCTGCGCCGTTGGCTGGCAAAGCCATTTGCGCAACGCTGGTTCGAACGCCTGGTCGGCAGCGTGTTCCTCGCCTTCGCGGTGGCGCTGCTGCGCTTCCGGCCGCGCTGAGCGGGTTCGTTTCACGCCGCGCCTGCGACCTGTTCACGCGTGTGGCATCGCGGCGTACCTAACCTGATCCCACCTTCAGTATTCCCGCCAGGGAGAGGATCAACATGATCAAGTGGGCCATCATTTTCGCCATCATCGGCCTGATCGCCGGTGCGCTGGGTTTTGGCGGCATCGCCGGCGCTGCGGTGGGTATCGCCAAGTTCCTGTTCTGGGCCGGCATCATCATTGCCGTCGTGCTGTTCGTGCTTGGCATGACCGTCGCCAAGAAGGTCGCCTAGCCCGGGTGTTCGTGCAGCAGCGCGTTCAATGCGCGCTGCTGTGCGAGAACAGGTTGATGACCAGCACGCCGGCACAGATCAGGCCGATACCGATCAGCGCCGGAGCGTCGAGGCGCTGCTTGAACACCAGCAGTCCGATCAGCGAAATCAGCACGATGCCGACGCCGGACCAGATGGCATAGGCAATGCCGGTGGGGATCGACTTCATCGTCAGCGACAGCAGGTAGAAGCACACACCGTAACCGGCGAGCGCGCCCAGTGTGGGGCCGAGGCGGGTCATGCCTTCCGATGCCTTGAGCAGGGAGGTGGCGATCACTTCCAGCACGATCGCGCCGGCCAGGTAGAAATAGGGGTTCATTGCAGTCTCCCGTTCATGCCGGTTCGCATAGTTTCAGTGCTTCCAGGGCCATGGCCTGGGCGTTCTGGCGTTCGTGCTCGTCCAGAGGCCGTCCATAGGCGGTGGCCCAGTAGCCATCGGCAACGCAACGCGCGGCATACAGGCGCGGATCGCAGGCTTCACCCGGGAACTCGGCCAGCATGCCGCGCATCCACGTGCGCCAGTAGACCAGCAGTGCCGGCTCCAGCATGTTGCCCATGGTGAGCCCGATGTCGTTGACCTGTTCCTGCTGCAGCAGATGTTCGAAATTCACCTGCACATAGGCACGGCTGAAGCCGCCATGGCGGGGCGGAGACTGCCGCAGCACCTCGCGCACCCTGTCCTCGAAGTCGGCGATGAGCGAAGTCAGCGTCGCCTCGATCAGGTCCTGCTTGCTGCTGAAGTGATGGAACAGCGCGCCCTTGCTGACACCGGCCGCGTCGGCGACGTCCTGCACGGTGAGGGCCGCCAGCCCATTCTGGCCGAGGGTATGGGCGGTCGCGTGCAGCAGTGCCTGGCGCACGCTGTCGGGCGCCTTGCGGCGGGAGCGGGGAAGGGATTCTGGCATGGGAAACGAAACCGACTGGACGGTTTGATTGTAGCGCGAGGGCGATGCGCCCGGCGCGCACGATCAGGTCTTGAGCTCACTGCAGATAGAACGCGATGCCGGTGCCGAGCTGCAGGTCGGGGCTGTTGCGATTGAGGCCGAGGTCGAACGAGGCGTCCAGCTGCACGTTCGGCCGCAGCATCCAGGTCAGCCCTGCGCCGGCGATGGCCTGGTCGGGTTGCTGGTTGGCGTGGGTGAAACCGGCTTCGAGATAGGTGCCAAGCCGCTCGGTCACGCTCAACGAGAGGCTGGGCGACCAGGTGGTGCTGCGCTGGCCGGCGCCACGCTGATGACTGCCATACAGCGCGCCGCTCCAGCGGTCGTTGAAGCTGTGCTCGACGCTGGCGGCCAGCGCGTACTGGCGGCCGTCGCTGAAGGCTGCATCGCCACGCGCGATCACCCCGCTGGCCAGCAGCGCCCAGGCCGTGCGCTCGGTGCTGCCGGGACCTGCCCACTTCACTCCGACGGTGCTGTTGCCGGCGCCGCGTTGCTGCGCGCGCTGCATGTCCGGGCCACGTTCTCGCTGACGCTGCCATGGCGTGGACGCCAACTGCAGTTCCCAGCCCGGAGCCAGCCCGGTGCGCAGCAGCAGGTCGCTGGACAGCGTCGTCGTGCGCAGGCCGTCGCGATCACGCTCACGTTGATAGCTGGGCAGGCCCAGTTCGACGGCAAGGCCGCCACGCGGCACCGTGTCGGTGCCGAAGCCGATGCCGGGACGATCGAAGCTGGGAGGTTCCGCGCCCAGCACCGGGGTGCTGGCCAGCGACAGGGCGATCAACAGGGTGTGGCGCATGCGGGTTCCGTCTCGCAGGGGGTCTTCAGCATGCCCGGCGATACCGTGCGCGCGGCGTGAGCCGCACCGCTCAGTCGCTGATGCGGGCGAAACGTGCCTGCGGGCCGTGCTCGCCGGGCACCTGCTCAATGAACATCGCATAGGGCCGCACCCACAGGCCGCCCTCGCCATACAGAGCGCGGTAGAGAACCATCGGCTGCAGCGTCTCACTGCTGCGGACGATGTCGATCACTTCGTACTCGCCACCCTTGAAGTGGCGGTAGCGGCCAGGTGCCAGCGCGGGCAGCGGGGTCAGGTCGGTCATTGGTGGGCCCGTTACCTGCGTGCCGGCGACGCCGGGGTGGCGCAGTAGGCATCGATGGCTTCGGCGGTGTTGGCCAGGCCCTGCGCCTGTGCCAGTTCCCACGGGCGCTCGCAGCGCTGGCTGCGTTCGCACCACTGATAGCCGGCCGAACCGATGCAACCGTGCGCATCGCGATCGCCACCAACCACGGGTGTGGCGGCGTCATGGGTGACTGGTTTTTCCGGGCTGGCACACGCGGCCAGAGCCAGCAGCGGGATCAGCATCAGGACTTTCATGGGCGCGGCTCCGTGCCGTAAACCGACAGTCTGTTCGGTCCCGGCAGCAGCGGCAAGCATCGCTGGCCGATCCTCAACTCAGCGATGCGCGGACCAGTTCCTCGATCAATACCACGTAGCTGGCGGCGAAATAGAACTTCAGCAGCGTCGAACGCTGCAGTGGAAGCGAGGTGCGCATGTGGAAGGGGCCCCTGTTGATGACGGTAGTGTGAAGCGCGGCTGACTTCGTGACAAGGGTCACGGAACGGGTTTCCTAAATGGCCTCAGGGATGTGATGGGGGGCGCTTTCTGAGGCGATGGTGGGGAGTTTTCGGATAAATCCGATAGGTCTTCTCCGGGGCGCTGGCTAGGCTGGTCGGGCATCGGAGATCGGCCTTGCGCCGGTCCCCGTTTTCCAGAACCGCAGGAGCCCATCATGGTCATCACTGTCCAATGCACCGCCCAGCGCTGGGCCGTCCTGGATCCGCAGACACGCGCGACCGAAGTGTTCAGCACCGGTGCGGCCGCCTTCGATGCCGCTGCCTCGCGGGCCAGCGAGCATCACTGCCGTACCGGCCAGCACAGCACCGTGCGCGTGGAAGCGCTGGGCACCGCGGTCGACGCGCTGCACTTCGGCCGCTGAGCCACCGCAGCCGCAGTCAGTTGCGGTTGGGTTGGTTGAATGGGGGAAAAACCGCCGTCGCGGCTCCCTCTGTGCGCCACGCCGGGAATCCCTGATGCTTGCCTCCACCGTATTCACCTGGAGACAAGGGATGGGCAAGGGACTCACTTGGCGCACCGTGGCGTGCACCGTGTTGCCGATGATGGCTGCCGCTGGCGGCGTGCAGGCGCAGAACTATGGCTACGACGATCGCTACGATGATCGTGGTGGCAATGGCATCGTGCGCTGCGAATCGATCAAGAACCGCAGCAACGAGTGCCGGCTGGAAGGGCGTGCACGCATGATCCGCCAGTTGTCCGGCTCCCCCTGTGTGGAAGGTGAGACCTGGGGCCAGTCCCGTTACGGTGTCTGGGTTACCCAGGGCTGCCGTGCCGAATTCGTCGGTGAATACCGGCGGCCGGGCGGTGGCGGCGGTGGTTGGGGTGGCGGTGGTGGCAACGGCTGGGGCGGAAGCCAGTGGGGTGGTGGCGGCCAGGTGATTGCCTGCCATTCCAATGACCGGCGCCAGCAGTACTGCGATACGCAGGTTCGTCGCGGCGTGCGTCTGGTACGACAGGAATCGCGCAGTGCCTGCATCGAAGGCCAGAGCTGGGGCTGGGACCGCCGTGGCATCTGGGTCAGCAATGGCTGCAGGGCCCAGTTCCAGGTGAACTGAGCGGCTGTCGCAATCGGCTCAAGATCAGAAAAATCTGATAGCGATCACACTTCTTTCCTCGTATTGTCGACTCCCGGGACGCCTTGCGCGTCCCGGTTCGCACTGGCCATCCCTGTCGCGCCTGGTGCGGTCATTCTCTCGTCGTCGATACGCTGTTCAAGGAGTGAGCAACGCATGTTGATCCGACTGCAATGTGAGCAGCGCCAATGGCGCGTGCTGCACCCGGACAAGCCGGAGCCGATCGAGTTCCGCGATGGCGTCCGTGCCTTCGATTTCGCCGAAACCCTGGCCCGCCTGCATTTCACCGACACCGGCCAGCGCGCCTCGGTGCGGGTGGAGTCCAGCGGTGCGTTTGTCGAGGCGATCAGCTACGGCTGAGCGCGCCGTTCGCCCGCAGGGACTGCGGCATCCACGCATGGCCTGGCCCCACCAGACCCCTGCAACGCTCTCAGCCCGCCGCGCTCAACGGCGGGTTGCCGGCGGCCAGCTGCGGCCAGCGCTTGAGCAGGGCCGCACGGATGCCGGCCGCATCGATGCCGGCCTCGGCCAGCAGGTCCTCGCGGCTGGCGTGATGCTGGAAGGCATCGGGCAGGCCCAGGTGCAGGATCGGACGCAGCACGTCCTCGGCATTGAGCAGTTCGGCCACGGCCGAACCTGCGCCGCCCGCCACCACGTTGTCTTCGATCGTCACCAGGGCGTCGTGCTGGTTGGCCATCGCCAGCACCAGCTCGCGATCGAGTGGCTTGATGAAACGCATGTTGACCACGCTCAAACCCAGTTCGCGACCCACCTGTTCGGCAGCGGCGACGGTGCTGCCGAAGGCGAGCAGGGCGACGCGGCTGCCCTGCAGGCGCAGCTCGCCCTTGCCGATCGGCAGGGTCGACAGATCGCTGCCGGCATCCACGCCGGTACCGCTGCCGCGCGGGTAGCGCACCGCAGCCGGGCCGGGGTGCTGCAGGCCGGTGCTGAGCATCTGCCGGCACTCGGCTTCGTTGGAGGGGGCCATCACCACCATGTTCGGCACGCAGCGCAGGAAGCTGAGGTCGAGGTTGCCGGCGTGGGTTGCACCATCCGGGCCGACGACGCCGGCGCGATCAATCGCGAACAGCACATCCAGGTCCTGGATGGCCACGTCATGCACCAACTGGTCGTACGCGCGCTGCAGGAAGGTGGAATAGATCGCCACTACCGGCTTGCCGCCCTGGGTGGCCATGCCTGCGGCCAGGGTCACCGCGTGCTGCTCTGCGATGGCTACGTCGAAGTAGCGCTGCGGATATTCCCTGCTGAAGCGCACCAGGCCCGAGCCTTCGCGCATTGCCGGAGTGATGCCATACAGACGCGGCTCGGCCGCGGCGGCGTCACACAACCAGTCGCCAAACACATCGGTATAGGTGGGCTTCTTCGCGCCAGTCTTGGCCACCAGGCCCTTGTCCGGATCGAACGGGCCCACCGCGTGGTAACCGATCTGGTCTCCTTCGGCCGGCTCGTAACCCTTGCCCTTTGTGGTCATCACATGCAGCAGCTTCGGGCCCTTGGAGGCACGCAGCGTCTTCAGCGCGGACAGCAGCGCCGGCAGGTCATGGCCATCGATCGGGCCGGTGTAATGGAAGCCCATCTCCTCGAACATCGTGGACGGCACGAACATGCCCTTCCAGTGTTCTTCCCAGCGCTTCACGAAACGCGCGGGATTGTTCTTCTTGTCGCCGAGGATCTTCTTGCCGCCTTCGCGCAGCGCATTGAGCGTGCGGCTGCCGGTGGCGCGGCCGAGCATCTTGGTCAGCCCTCCCACTGCCTCGGAAATCGACATGTTGTTGTCGTTGAGGATCACCAGCAGGTTCGGTTCCGGTTCCATGCCGCCGGCGTGCATCAGCGCTTCGAAGGCCATGCCGGCGGTCATTGCACCGTCGCCGATCACGGCCACGACCTTGCGATCATCACCTTCGGTCTGGCGCGCGATGGCCATGCCCAGCGCCGCCGAGATCGAGGTCGAGGAGTGGCCGACGCCAAAGGTGTCGTATTCGCTCTCTTCGCGCTTCGGGAACGGCGCGACGCCGTCCTTCTGCTTGACGGTGTGGATCTCGTCGCGGCGACCGGTGAGGATCTTGTGCGGATAGGTCTGGTGGCCGACGTCCCAGACCAGCTGGTCGACCGGGGTCTGGTACAGGTAGTGCAGGGCCACGGTGAGCTCGATCACGCCCAGGCCGGCGGCGAAATGGCCACCGCTTTTGCCGACCGATTCGATCAGGTAGGCACGCAGTTCATCGGCGACCGCCGTCAGTTCGGATTCGTCGAACGTGCGCAGGTCATCCGGTGTCTGGATGCGCGCGAGGCGGGGATAGCGGGCAGAGTCGATCATCATGTTCGCACTTGTTCTGAACGCCCATTTTCGCCCTCAAACGGGGGTGGGGCAAGCAAACGCCGCCGCCCGTGACAGGGCGGTGAGGGTTGCATTCCCGGATGTTCAGGTGCAGAGCTTGGAACGCTTGGGCAGCTGGGCCCTCAGGAATGCCATCTGGTCGGCCAGGATGTTGCGGTTGGACAGGATCAGGTGCTCGATCCAGCTCGGCCGGTACGGCACTGCCAGCAGCGGCATGCCGGCTTGTTGCGGGGTGCGGTCGCTCTTGCGCGAATTGCAGTGGAAGCACGCGGTGACTACGTTTTCCCAGGTATCCAGGCCGCCTTTGGACAAGGGCATGACATGGTCGCGGGTCAGGGTCGGGCGTCCAAACTGCTGGCCGCAGTAAAGGCAGAGGTGGGCGTCACGGGCGAACAGGGCCGGGTTGGTCAGGTTCGGCGTCGGGTCCAGCGCGCGTGAGCGGGCATGGCCGCGCGCGGCGATGATCGGGTGCAGGTCCATCCCGCTCTGCATGCCACTGCGACGATTTGTCCCACCGTGGATGTGCAGGCAGGGGTCGCCGAGCGTCCAGGCAACCGCGTCGCGGGCATAGAGGCAGGCTGCGTCCTGCCAGGTGATCCAATCCAGGACCCGCCCGTGACCATCCAGTGAGAGCAACCGGACCGTGCCGGGGCGATGCAGCGTCGTGGCGTTGGGCGATGCTTCGGCGCCCGGAGCAGAAAACGGAGCTCCGGCTTCGATCAGACCCAAGCGTGTAGTGTCTGTCTCCATCGGGAAAACAGCTTATACCTGAATCATTGCGATTTGGGTATCGCCCGGAGGGCGAAACCCAAATCGCAAGATTCAGGTCCGCGCATTCTTCCTATCCCCCGCGCCTGCCGGCGCGCGCCCTTTAGCAACCCGGCCCGCCGTCGGCGCGCTGGGTTGCCCGCGCATTCTTCCTATTCCCCGCGCCTGTCGGCGCGCCCCCTTTAACAAAAGGGGGCTTTTCTCCAGAGGCATTACGGATGGTTTCCATCCACGCATGGCGTGGATCTACCGGGAAATTGTCGAAGGCGGGGTGGGTCCGGTTGCGGGGGCGTGAGCCGCATGGATGCGGCGACCGAGCTTACATGGACGTACTT
>NZ_JBWKVP010000009.1:0-151065 GCF_059421765.1 Stenotrophomonas sp. GW821-FHT02D01 | reverse complement strand
CGGGGGACGCTGCAAGTACGTCCCTGTAAGCTCGGTCGCGCCATCCATGGCGCTCACGCCCCCGCAACCGGACCCACTCCGCCTTCGACAGATTTTCGCAATCTGTCGGGATGGCATGACTTGCTCTTGGTGGTTGTCGACCTTGGTCGACACGTAGATCCACGCCATGCGTGGATGATTTTCGATTTGGATTTGAATATTCGATTTGGACAGAGATTGATCCACGCATGGCGTGGATCTACTGCTCGCGGGGTACTGTCGAAGGCGGGGCACTGTGGGTTTGCGGGGTGTGAGCCGCATGGATGCGGCGACCAAGCCTACATGGACGTACTTGCGGCGGCCCCGCAAACCCACAGTGCCCCGCCATCCCTCGGAGTGCCGCTGTTGCTGTTGCCTTGGCTGTGGCTGTTGCCTCTGCAGGTGCAGGGCGCAGCCCTGCCGAAAACCCCCTTGGGCGTAGAATGCGGGCATGAGCGAATCCCTCGACAACCACCTGGTCCACGGCCGCCGCCAGCGGCCCGACGGCCCTTCGCCGATCGATGTCATTTCGGTCCAATCACAACTGGTCTACGGCCATGCCGGCAACAGCGCCGCGCTGCCCCCGATGCGTGCGCTCGGCGTGCGCGTGGCCTCGATCCCGACCACGCTGCTGAGCAATGCGCCGTTCTACGAGACCACCCGTGGCCGTGTGCTGCCCAGCGACTGGTTTGCCGATCTGCTGCTCGGCACGCATGAACGTGGTCTTCCGCAGCGGGCGAAGATGCTGGTCTCCGGTTACTTCGGCAGCGCTGCCAACGGTGCTGCGTTTGCCGATTGGCTGGACGAGATCCTGCCGGCATGTCCGCAGCTGCGCTACTGCCTGGACCCGGTGATCGGCGATACCCACACCGGTCCCTACGTGGAGCCGGGACTGGAAGCGATCTTCGCTGAGCGCCTGCTGCCGCATGCATGGCTGGTTACTCCGAATGCCTTCGAACTCGGTCGCCTGACCGGCATGCCGGCACTGGCCGAAGCCGATGCCATTGCTGCCTCGCGCGCGCTGCTGGCACGGGGGCCGCAGTGGGTGCTGGCACACAGCGTCGGCGGCAATCCGGGCGAGCTGGTGACGCTGGCTGTGGGGCGCGAGGAAACCTGGCGCTGGACCTCGCCGCTGCTGCCTGTGGATGTGGCAGGCACCGGCGACGTGCTGATGTCGCTGATGGTGTCCTTCCTGCTGCGTGGTGAGCCGATGCAGATGGCCATCTCGCGGGCCATCGCCGGCACCCATGCGGCGCTGGAGGCGACCTTGGCCCACGGCTTCGAAGAGTTCGACGTGATCGCGGCCGCACCGGCGGCACTGGCCGACGGCATGCGCTTCCGCGCCGAACGGCTGGCATGAGCGATCTGCACGAACGCACGCCGCGCACGGTCGGCATCGTCGGCAGTGCCGGCGCCTATGGACGCTGGCTGACCCGGTTCTTCGAACAGCACATGCAGGTGCGCGTGATCGGCCACGATCCGGCCGATCCGGGTTCGCATGCGCCGGAGCAGTTGCTGGAACAGGCCGACGTGTTGGTGTTCTCCGCACCGATCCGGCACACGTCCACGTTGATCGCCGAGTACGCGCGCCTGTCGGCGGGCCGCGAGCAGGAACGCTTGTGGCTGGATGTGACCTCGGTGAAGGAAGCGCCGGTGCAGGCGATGCTGGCCTCGTGCGCCGAAGTGGTGGGCCTGCATCCGATGACGGCGCCGCCCAAGGCGCCGACCCTGAAAGGCCGGGTGATGGTGGTCTGCGAGGCGCGCCTGCAGCACTGGCGGCCCTGGGTGGACGCGTTGTGCCTGGCACTGCAGGGCGAATGCGTGCGTGCCACCCCGCAGCACCATGACCAGATGATGGCGCTGGTGCAGGCAATGGTGCATGCGACCCACCTGGCCCAGGCGGGTGTGCTGCGCGAGTACCAACCGCAGCTGGGTAATCTGGCGGCGATGCTGCCGTATCGATCGGCTTCGTTCGAACTGGATACGGCGATCATCTCGCGCATCCTGTCGTTGAATCCGGCGATCTACGAAGACATCCAATTCGGCAATCCGTATGTGGCGCCGATGCTGCAACGCCTGATCGGCCAGCTGCAGACGCTGCAGGTACAGGTGGGGCAGGGCGACGACGCTGCGCGGGGCGCGTTCCGCGATCACCTGCTGGAGGCCAACAGGAGTGCCTTCGGCGATCAGGCGCTGGCTGCGGGCAACTACACCTTCGAGCGCGTCGGCTATCTGCTGGCCGACCTGACCGAGCGCAATGCACTGTCGGTACATCTGCCTGAAGACCGCGCCGGTTCGTTGCGTGAGCTGCTGAACGTGTTCGAGCAGCATGGCATCAGCCTCGCCTCTATCCACTCCTCGCGCACGCCTGCCGGCGAAGTGCATTTCCGCATCGGTTTCGTGGCCGGCAGTGAGCCAGGGGCTATCGCGGCAGCCGCGGCCGAAGTGGATGCCAGCGGGATCGGCCGGGTGCTGGCGTAACGCCATTCATCCACAGGGCGTGTGGATGGCTTCTGCGCAAACATGTGGATAACCGGCGGCAGGCCTTGGCGTGCAAGGCTGTCAAGATGGTTGGTCAAAAAATGACCAACCTTTTTTCTGTCCGGAACAGCAGTAGAGCCGGGGCATGCCCGGCTCTGCGGTGGATCGCTAGATCGACAACCTGACCTCGCCGCCGCTGGTGGTGAACTCGCGGCCGTTGCGTACCAGCTGGCGTCCGTCATCAAGCTCATAACGCGGCGTCGCTTCGGAGCCATGCCCGCTGCCGCTGGCCTCGGGCTTGAACTCAATGATGATGTGGCTTTCGCCATTGCTGTCGACAGCAGGGAACTGACGGAACGACATGCCTGGCCTCCTTCAGTGGTTCTTCGCTACGCCACCAGAGTGATCCGGCCGGTGTTAGCCGGCCGTCATCAATCGATGAACTGCAGGCGTGCAAGCTCCGCATACAGGCCGCCTTCAGCCAGCAGCTGCGTATGCGTGCCTTCGGCCACGATACGGCCATGGTCCATCACCACGATGCGGTCGGCCTTCAGCACGGTCGCCAGCCGATGGGCGATGACCACCGTGGTGCGCCCCGCCATCAAGCGTTCCAGCGCCTGCTGCACGCCATGTTCGCTCTGTGCATCCAGCGCGCTGGTGGCTTCGTCGAGCAGCAGGATCGGTGCGTCCTTCAGCAAGGCACGGGCGATCGCCACGCGCTGCTGCTGGCCACCGGACAGGCGGGCACCGCGCTCGCCCAGTTCGCTGTCGTAGCCCTCTGGCAGCGCACGCAGGAAGGCGTCGGCCTCGGCGGCACGGGCTGCGTCCTCCACCTCGGCGTCACTGGCCTCCAGCCGACCATAGCGGATGTTGTCGCGTGCGCTGGAGGCGAACAATGTCGGCTGCTGCGGCACCAGCGCCAGCTGCGCGCGAAGCTCGGCCGGATCGACCTCGCGCACATCGATGCCGTCCACGCAGATGCGGCCGCTTGCCGGATCGTGGAAGCGCAGCAGCATCGACAGCACCGTGCTTTTGCCGGCGCCTGACGGGCCGACCAGGGCGACGGTTTCACCCGGCCGCACGTGCAGGTTGAAATGGTCCAGCGCGGCCTGGTCCGGTCGCTGCGGGTAGTTGAACACCACCTCGTCGAAATGGATCTCGCCACGCAGCGGCTGTGGCAGCGCACGCGGCTTGGCCGGCGCACGGATCTCGATGTCTTCCTGCAGCAGCTCGCCGATGCGGCCCATGCCGCCGGATGCGCGCTGCAGTTCATTCCACACTTCGGCCAGCGCACCGACCGAACCGCCGCCGATCAGTGCGTACAGCACGAACTGGCCCAACGTACCGGCGCTGAGCCGCCCGTCGATGACGTCGTGCGCGCCCAGCCACAACACCCCGACAATCGCACCGAACACCAGCAGGATGGCGCTGGCGGTCACCAGCGACTGCGCGCCGATGCGCCGCCGCGCGGCACGGATCGCATCGCCCAGCGCATGGTCGAAACGGCCGCGTTCATAGGGCTCGCGCGCATGCGCTTGCACGGTGCGCACCGCGCCCAGCGTTTCGCTGGCCAGGCTGTTGGCATCGGCAATGCGGTCCTGGCTGCTGCGCGCGATGGTGCGCAGCTTGCGCGCGCCGATGATGATCGGCAGCACCGCCAGCGGGATGCCGAGCAGCGACCAGGCGGCCAGTCGCGGACTGGTGACGAACAGCATCGCCAGGCTGCCGACCACGGTGACGCTGCTGCGCAGCGCCACGGACATGGTCGAGCCGACCACGCTGCGCAGCAGTTCGCTGTCAGCGGTCAGGCGCGACACCAGTTCGCCGCTGCGGCTGCGGTCGTGGAAGCCGGCGCCGAGCTGGATCAGGTGGGCGTACAGGCGGCTGCGCAGATCCGCCACGACCTTCTCGCCGAGCAGCGAAACAAAGTAGAAACGCGCAGCCGTTGCCAACGCCAGCACCACGGCGACCAGCATCAGCAGAGCAAAGGCACGGTTGATCTGGCCACCGCTGCTGAAGCCGTGGTCGATCATCTGCTTCACCGCCGGCGGCAGGCTCAGGGTCGCCGCTGACGAAACGGCCAGGGCCAGCAGCCAGGCGCTGAACAATCCGCTGTGGCGGCGCACGAACGGCCACAGTGTGCGCAGGCTGCCGAGGCGGCGCAGCGGCGGGGAGGCCGGGTCGGTCGCCGGTGCGTCCTTGTCAGTCATCGAGGGGGTCATCTTGGATACGGATACGATCACGGGTGGCGTCGCGCAGGCGGATTTTCAATGCGTCGACCTGCTCTGCGGGCAATTCCACCCGCAATCTCACGCCATTGGCATCAAACTGTTCATCGCGTTTTTCGGCCGCGTGGGCCGGCAGGGCCGCATGCAGCGCGCCCAGGTCCTCGAATCCAGCCACCAGCTGCAGCCGCACCGTCGCGACCAATGGCAGGCGTGGCGCGGTGCGCAGGCATTCGGCAGCGGCGCCGCCGTAAGCCCGGACCAGGCCACCGGCGCCCAGCTTGATGCCGCCGAACCAGCGGGTGACCACCACCATCACCCGGTCGAATCCCTGGCCATCGATGGCGGCCAGGATCGGGCGGCCCGCGGTGCCGGCGGGCTCGCCGTCATCGCTGGAGCGATAGTCCTGGCCGTGCCGGTAGGCCCAGCAGTTGTGGGTCGCATCGGCTACCGATACGTCCTGCAGAAATGCCATCGCCGCAGACGCGCTCTCGATCGGCGCGGCATGCGCGATGAAGCGGCTGTGCTTGACGTCCAGGGTGTGGTTGACCGGTTGGGCGAGGGTGTCGGGCATTCCCTTCATTCTACGGGCTTGCCGCCGACGTGCTTCAGTCGTCCAGCAACGGCCGCACATCCTTTGGCAGGCGCGCCTCTGGATACGTCTGCAGGTAACGCTCCAGACTCGCCCGGGCCAGGTCGCGCTGGCCGGCGTCGCGGCGCTCGCGGATCTTCTGCAGCCATTGCCGGCGTGGCAGCCCGGCATCGGCCTGCACTTCGGCCTGTACCGCGTCCGCGCTGAGGTTCGCGTCGCTTGCGCGGCGCATGACGCCAGGCGCGGTTCTGCCGGCCGCCTCCTGCTTGGCTGCGGTGAGCGCGACGCGGTCTTCGGCGATGGCCTGCGCGGAGGTCATTGATTCCGCCGTCGCCGCAGTGGCCTTGCGCGCCCTCATCGTCGCGGCAGGGGCCGCAGGCGCAGGTGCCGAATAGGCTTCGGCCGGGGGGGGCGCTGCCGCTGGCATCGGAGGCGGCGCAAACGCTGTGTCGGCTGCAGGCGCAGGTGGCGGTGCCGGCGCCATCATCGGAGCAGGTGCCTGCCGGGATGCGGCAGGCGCGGGTTTCACCACCTCCGCGATGGCTGGTGCCGGAGCCGGTGCTGCCTTGGCCGCCGCAGGTGCCGGTGCTGCGGCCGGTGCAGGTACCGGTGCGGCTTCGGTGGCCGCGACATCGGCGGCCGCGCTGTCGTAGGCCGTGCCTTCGGCGCTCGCATCGGCCGCCATTTCCTGTGCAGCCGGTGCGGTGGCAACTGCCTCGGCAGGGGCCGAGGGCGGCTCTGGACGCATCTGCCAGGCGATGCCAACGGCGAACACCGTCGATGCGGCCACGCCGAATACGGCCGGCCAGCGGCGGCGCGGGCGCAGCGTGCGCGGTGCCACCGGCGCTGGGGCCGCCTCGCGTGCTGGCGTCTCCACGGCCGCACGCGCAGCGGCGAGGATCGCCGCGTCCAGTGCCGGCGGAGGGCCCTGTTCGGTGCGGCGCCCAAGCAGGCGTGCCAGTTCGCGTTCTTCCGGCGTCAGTGCATCGTCTCGGTTCATGCGTTCAGTCCCGCACGCAGCTTGTCCATCGCATAGCGCAGCCGCGATTTCACGGTTTCCCGGCCAACGCCGGTGATCTGGCCGATCTCCTCCAGGCTCAGTTCCTGTTCCAGCCGCAGCTGCAGCACTTCGCGCTGTTCTGCGGGCAGTTCTTCCATCGCCAGCTGGATGCGGCGACGTTGCTCGAATTCGGACAATTCCGCTTCCGGTGTCTGCCCATCTTCCAGCGCGGCCAGGCGCAGATCGGCATCGGCCGGTGCAGGGGGGCGATGGCGGGCGGCGCGCCAGTGGTCATTCAGGCGGTTGTGGGCGATGCGGAACAGCCAGGTGCTGAAGGCGGCATCGGCCTGCCAGCCTGCACGCGCGCTGATCACCCGCTGCCAGACGTCCTGGAACATCTCCTCGGCCAGCGCGGTGTCGCGCAGCTGCCGCAGCAGGAAGCCGAACAGGCGCTTGCGATGACGGGCATACAGGCTTTCGAACGCGTGCACTTCACCGGCGGCCCAGGCCAGCATCAAGGCTTCATCGGTTGGCAGGGCGCTGGCATCCACGCCGTACAGGGTAAGCCCTGCAGGCGGTGGCGCATAGCCAGCGATGGGGTGGGACAGGGCGACAGTCACGGCAGGAACCGGGAGGGGATCGAAAGGAAAAACGCCCGAGGGCACGTTTCGGGGTTGCCGGGCTTCCATTGCCCCCCGGGTGGCGCGTTATGCTCGGTAATTCAGGGGAGGCGGCGCTCAGGCGGCGCCAAGAGAACGTCATTTGTCCACCGAAGCCGACCGCGCGCTGGAAGCGTCAAACAACGAGCCTGTGCTGAGCGCAGCGCTGGTGCGCGCGCTGCATGCGCTGCTGCCGGAAACGGCGATCGTGCGCGTCGGCTGGGACGATCCGCAGCTCGGCAGCGGGCAGGGCGGTTGGCTGATCGGCGGTGGCGAGGAGGACATCTGGCAGCCGCTGGCCGACCATGCTGAAGGCCGCCACGGCTGGGAATACGACGGCGCCCGGCTGCTGCTGTCGGTACGCGGCGCGACGCCTTCCCCGGCCTGGTGGGGGCTGGCCCGGCAGGCCATGGAGCTGGCCCTGCAGCGGGGCCGCCAGGCGGGGCAGATCAAGGCGCTGGAAGAAGCTGAGCGGTTGCAGCAGGCCCTGTTCCAGATTGCCGACCTGGCCGGCGCCGACCTGGAAATGAGCGAGATGCTACGCCACGTGCATGGCGTGCTGGGCACGCTGATGTACGCGCAGAACTGCTACATCGTCGAGTATGACGATGCCCGCCGGCAGATCCGCTTCCTGTACTTCGCCGACCAGGTCGATGACTTCGTCGCCGATCCGGCGCAGGGCTACGACATCGACCAGATGCCGCGCAGCCTGACAGTGGCGCTGCTGCGGCATGGCCGGCCGTTGAGCGGGCCTTCGCGCGAACTGCTGGCGCGGGTAGACCAGGAGCACGACCCGCAGCGCGGCCCGGAGAGCCTGGACTGGCTGGGCGTGCCTATGCTGCGCGATGGCCGGGTGTGTGGTGCGATCGTGGTGCAGAGCTACGAGCATGCCGACCGCTACGGCGAGGCCGAACGGGCCCTGCTGGGTTTTGTCGCCCAGCACGTGCAGACCGCCATGGACCGCCGCCAGGCGCAGGTGCGGCTGGAGCAGCAGGTGGAACGGCGCACGCAGGAGCTGCAGCGCGCCAATCTCAGCCTGCAGGATGAAGTGGCCGAACGCCGCCGCGCCGAGCAGTTGCAGACCGCGCTGTACAACATCGCCGAAATGGCGATGTCGGCCGACAGCCTGGCGCAGTTCTACGGGCAGGTGCACGGCGTGGTCGGGCGCTTGCTGGATGCGCGCAATTTCTATATCGCGCTGGTCAATGCCGAGGGCGATGGGCTGGATTTCGTCTATTCGGTCGACGAGCACAACGCGAGTCGTGCACCGCGCGCGTTCAGTCGCGGCCTGACCGAGTATGTGGTCCGCCATCGTCGGCCCCTGCTGGCCTCGCGTGCGCAGATCGATGCGCTGCTGGAAACCGGCGAGGTGCGCGAATCCGGCGCACGTTCGCAGTGCTGGCTCGGCGTGCCGTTGCTGCGCGACGACGAAGTGGTCGGTGCGATCGTGGTGCAGAGTTACACCGAGCAGATCGCCTTCAGCGTGCATGACCAGCGCCTGCTGATCTTCGTTGCGCAGAACATCGGCACCGGTCTTGCGCGCCAGCGCGACCAGCAACGACTGCGCTCGGCGCATGCCGAGCTGGAAAAGCGGGTGGAGGAGCGCACCCGCGAGCTGGGCGAGGTGAACGAAAAACTGCTGGGCCAGATCGGCGAGCGCCTGCGCGCCGAGCAGCGACTGACCCACCAGGCGATGCACGACGCGCTGACCGGACTGCCCAATCGCCTGCACCTGCTGGACAGGCTGCAGGATGCGCTGGCGCTGGCCCGGCGCGAAGGTGGCCCGGTGTTCGCGGTGCTGTTCCTGGACCTTGACCGCTTCAAGCTGGTCAACGACAGCATCGGTCACGCCGCCGGCGATCGCATGCTGGTGGAAGTAGCCAAGCGCATCGTGTCCATGGCCGGCGACAACGATGTGGTGGCGCGCCTGGGCGGTGATGAGTTCGCCGTGCTGCTGCACTGTCCGGAGGGCCTGGCGCAGGCGCTGGATTTCGGCCAGCGGCTGTTGCTGGCGCTGCAGGAATCGATGTGGATCGCCGGTCGCGAGCTGTTCCCCTCAGGCAGCCTGGGCATCGCCTTGTGGAACCCGCGCTATCGCACCGGCGAGGAACTGCTGCGCGACGCCGATGCGGCGATGTACCGGGCCAAGGCCCAGGGCCACGACCGCTGCTCGATCTTCGATGAGGAGATGCGCGAGCAGGCGCTGCGCAGCCTGGATCTCGAGGCCGACCTGCGGCGGGCGATCAACAACCGTGATTTCGTGCCTTTCTACCAGCCGATCGTGCGCCTCTCCGACGGCGAGGTGGTCGGCCACGAGGCCCTGCTGCGCTGGAAGCACGAGCGCCGTGGCCTGCTGCTGCCGGGCGCGTTCCTGGAACTGGGTGAGGAAAGTGGCCTGATCGAACAGGTCGACTGGCTGATCTATGAGCAGGTCATTGCCGGCCTTGCCGACGGCGGGCGTGGCTATGTGTCGGTCAACGTGTCGCCACGGCATTTCCGCTCCGCCGAGTTCAGCGGGCGCCTGTATGGCCTGCTGGAGGCGAGCAACGCGGACCCGCGGCGGCTGCGCCTGGAGATCACTGAGGTCGCGCTGCTCGACGACGGTCCACACACGCTGCGCATCCTGAAGGGCCTGCGTGAACGTGGCATCCAGGTGCAGCTGGATGATTTCGGAACGGGCTTCTCGGCGCTGTCCTACCTGCACCGTTTCCCGATCAGCACGTTGAAGATCGACCAGAGCTTCATTGCCGGCCTGCACGGCCCGGAGGCACAGAGCACGCGCGCGCTGGTCGAAGGCGTGCTGTCACTGGCACGCACGCTGGGCATCGAGACGATCGGCGAAGGCATCGAGACCGAGGCACAGCGTGACACGCTGTTCGAGCTCGGCTGCGACTACGGCCAGGGCTACCTGCTGGGCCGGCCGGCACCGTGGACGCGCGCGGCAGCCTGACCCACCGCGCACGTAGTCTTCAACGCAGCGCCGCGCGGCGCTTCTCGTCGATCCACTTCGAGGCCTGGGCCGGCTGGTAGTTCTTCATCCAGGCCAGCATCTCCTCGATGTCCGAGCCGTACCACAGGTCCTGGCGCTGCTCGGGGTGCAGGAAGCGCTCTTCCACCATGCGATCAATCATGCCGATCAACGGCGCATAGAAGCCGTCCACATCGAGGAACGCGCAGGGCTTGTTGCCGATGCCGAGCTGGCGCCAGGTCAGCATCTCGAAGATCTCTTCCATGGTGCCGAAGCCGCCGGGCAGGGCGACGAAGCCATCGGACAGATCGAACATGCGCGACTTGCGTTCATGCATCGAACCGACGATCTCCAGTTCGGTCAGGCCGCGATGGGCCACTTCCCAGTCGGCCAGCTGGCGCGGAATCACGCCGGTGACCTCGCCGCCGGCGGCGAGCACGGCATTGGCCACGGTACCCATCAGACCGACATTGCCGCCGCCGTACACCAGGCGCATGCCGTCGCGGGCGATGCGATCGCCCAGCGCGATGGCGCGTTCGGTGTAGACCGGCTTGCTGCCAGCGTTGGAACCGCAGTACACACAGATCGACTTCATGGATCTTCCTGTCTTGGCCGGAAACGAAAACGCCCCGCGGTCAACCAGTGAAGCCGGTCGCAGGGCGGGGTGTCCGGGCAATTATGAGGCCTCGCCGTTGTTCTCTGTAGCGCCGGGCCATGCCCGGCGGCATTTCGTTCAGATCACGGCCAGCCCTTCAGCCGGGCAGCGCCCGGCTCTACGAGGGTCTGGGATTACGCGGCGGCAGCCTGTTCGCGGCGCGGCCCTTCACGCAGCGCACGGCCCACCATGCCTACCAGCAGGTCCAGCTCGCTGCTGTCCATGCCGAAGTGCGGGGTGAAGCGCAGCGAGTTCTCGCCACCATGGATCACGTTGATGCCGTGCTGGCGCAGCCATTCCTCGGTGGAATTGGCGCCATAGCACTTGAACTGCGGGGCCAGCTCGCAGGAGAACAGCAGGCCGGTGCCCTGCACCTTGGTGATCAGGCCGCCCAGTTCGTTCTTCAGCTGCTCCAGCTTGCGCACGGCCTCGGCACCGCGCTCGGCGATGTTGGCGCGGACCTGCGGGGTCAACTGGGCCAGGGTGGCGCAGGCCACGTCCAGCGCACGCGGATTGCTGGTCATGGTGTTGCCGTAGATGCCCTTGCGGTACAGCTGCGCGGCGTGCTCGGTCACGGCCAGCACCGACAGCGGATACTGCGCGGCGTTCAGTGCCTTGGAGTAGGTTTCCATGTCCGGCGCGTCCAGGCCTTCGAAGCCCGGATAGTCGACCACCGACAGCACGCCATGGGCGCGCAGGCCGGCCTGGATCGAGTCCAGCAGCAGCAGGCTGCCGTGGGCGCGGGTCAGTTCGCGGGCCAGTGCATAGAACGCCGGCGGCACGGAGCGGCCCGGGTCACCTTCGCCCATCACCGGCTCCAGGAACACCGCTTCGATGAACCAGTTGTTGTGCGCGGCATCCTCGAACACCTTGCGCAGGCCGGCCTCGTCGTACGGGGCGACGGTGATCACCGACTCCTCGCCACGGTAGCTGGCCAGGTGCTGCATGTAGGTCTTGCGGCTTGAATCGGAATACAGCGCCGGTCGGTCGGTGCGGCCGTGGAAGCTGCCCTTGATGACTACGCGCTTGATTGCCGCACCGGCATGGCGGGCACCCGGGTCGGTCTGCAGCTTGGCGTTGACATCGGCGATGCGCGCGGCCAGGCCAACCGCTTCAGAGCCGGAATTCAGGCACATGAAGCGCGTGAACGGGCAGCCGCCACGACGGTGGCCGATCTCGGCCCGCAGCGCGGTGATGAAGCGCTGCTGGGACAGGCTGGGGGTCATGATGTTGGCCATCACCTGCGGCCGTGACATCGCCTCCATGACGGCGTCCGGGGTGTGGCCGAAGCCCAGCATGCCGTAGCCGCCGGCGTCGTACAGCACCGCGCCTTTCAGGGTGACCACCCACGGACCACGCGCGGCCAGCGCCACGTACGGGGTCACCGCATCATCGGCGTAGAAATTGACGAAGCCGTCCTGCATGGCATCGATCTGCGCCTGCTCATCCTGTGCCAGCAGCGGCCCCAGCTCAGCCTGCACGCGCGCGAATTCGGCAGCAGCGGCATCGACCGCGGCGACCAGCTGCGGATGGTTGGCGGCGAGGGTGGTCAGGGTTGCGTCATCCAGGCCGTTGGTGAGGCGGGTGCCGGGCTGGGCGCGGAGGGGGGCGAGGCGTTCGATGAAGCTCATTGCAGATCTCCTGAAACGTTGGGTCGCACGGGCCTTCAAAAGCAAAACGCGCGTCTTCACGCGCGCTTGGGGCGGGCTCGTGCAGCGGACTTCCTCGTCGATGCTAGCACTTGTTTTTTTGCGCGATAACCCCGCAAAAGACTGCTGCATAGCAGCATTTTGCGCGACGTTCGGCCTCGCTCGTGCCGGCTCGCAGACGCTGGACGTACAATGCGCGCCATTGTCGACCTGTTGCCGTCCACTGCCTTGAAGAAGTCCGATTTCCATTACGAACTGCCGGCCGAACTGATCGCCCAGACCCCCTTGGCCGAACGCTCGGCGAGCCGCCTGCTGCTGGTGCCGCCGGCGCCGGCTGCCTTCACCGACCTGCAGGTGCGCGACCTGCCATCGCTGCTGCAACCGGGCGACCTGCTGGTGTTCAACGACACCCGGGTGATTCCGGCGCGCCTGTTCGGGCAGAAGGCCAGCGGTGGCCGCGTGGAGATCCTGATCGAACGCCTGCTCGGCGGCCAGCAGGCCCGGGCCCAGGTCGGTGCCAGCAAGTCGCCGAAGGCCGGCAGCCGCATCGCCCTGGATGCCGGTGGCGAAGCTGAAGTAATGGGCCGCGACGGCGAGTTCTACGTGCTGCAGTTCCATGTGCCGGAATCACTGGAACAGTGGCTGCTGCATGCTGGCCGGTTGCCGTTGCCGCCCTACATCCAGCGCGAGCCCGGTGTGGACGACCGCGAGCGCTACCAGACCGTGTTCGCGCGCGAAGTGGGCGCCGTGGCGGCGCCGACTGCCGGCCTGCATTTCGATGAGGCGCTGCTGGCAGCACTGAAGGACAAGGGCGTGGATTTCGGCCACGTCACCCTTCACGTGGGCGCAGGCACGTTCCAGCCGGTGCGCGCCGACGACCTGAAGGACCACGTCATGCACCGCGAGTGGCTGAACGTCGGTGCCGAGCTGGTGCAGCAGGTGCGACGCACGCGTGCGGCCGGTGGCCGGGTGATCGGCGTGGGCACGACCGTGGTGCGCGCGCTGGAAAGTGCGATGCGTGAGGGGGAGTTGCTGCCGTTCGCGGGCGAAACGCAGATCTTCATCACCCCCGGCTACCGGATCCGCAGCGTCGACGCGATGGTGACCAATTTCCACCTGCCGGAAAGCACGCTGCTGATGATGATCTCCGCGTTCGCCGGCAAGGACCGCGTGTTCGAGGCCTACCAGCACGCGATCGAACAGCGCTATCGCTTCTTCAGCTACGGCGACGCGATGCTGCTGTTCCCGCAGGCGGGGTAGGGCCGAGGTGGGTAGCGCCGGGCCATGCCCGGCGGGCAGCAGTTGCGGGTCATCCGCCGGGCATGGCCCGGCGCTACCGGAGCAGGAAAGGCGGTTTTGAGAGACAATGGGCGACTATTTGCCCGAACGACCGCTCCATGTCCCGATTGCAGTTCCAGCTCCAGACCCGTGATGGCCGCGCCCGCCGTGGCCGCCTGACCTTCCCGCGTGGCACGGTGGAAACGCCGGCCTTCATGCCGGTGGGGACCTATGGCTCGGTCAAGGGCATCCTGCCGGACCAGGTGCGCGCGCTGGGCGCCGAGATCATCCTCGGCAACACCTTCCACCTGTACCTGCGGCCGGGCCTGGACATCATCGCCGACCACGGCGGCCTGCACGGCTTCTGCCGCTGGGATGGCCCGATCCTGACCGACTCCGGCGGCTTCCAGGTGTTCTCGCTGGCCCACCGCCGCAAGATCACCGAGCAGGGCGTGACCTTCGCCTCGCCGACCGACGGTGCCCGGGTGTTCCTGGGCCCGGAGGAGAGCATGAAGATCCAGAAGGTGCTCGATTCGGACGTGGTGATGATCTTCGACGAGTGCACGCCGTACCCGGCCACCGAGGAAGTCGCCCGCCGGTCGATGGAACTGAGCCTGCGCTGGGCCCAGCGCAGCCGCAATGCGCATGACGAGCTCGGCAATGACGCCGCCCTGTTCGGCATTGTCCAGGGCGGGGTGCACACCGACCTGCGCAGCCGTTCGGCCGAGGCCTTGCAGGGGATCGGCTTCGACGGCTATGCCATCGGCGGCCTGGCCGTGGGCGAGCCGGAAGACGAGCGCAACGCCATGCTCGACCATCTGGATCCGGAGCTGCCGGCCGACCGTCCGCGTTACCTGATGGGCGTTGGCCGCCCTGAAGACCTGGTCGAGGGTGTCGCACGTGGCGTGGACATGTTCGATTGCGTGATGCCGACCCGCAATGCGCGCAACGGCCACTATTTCACCTCGTTTGGCACCGTCCGCATCCGCAATTCGCAGTACGCGCGGGACATGGACCCAATCGAGCCGGGCTGTGGCTGCGTGGCCTGTGCCGGCGGCTATACCCGCTCGTACCTGCGCCATCTGGACCGCTGCAACGAGATGCTGGCGCCGATGCTGGGCACCCAGCACAACCTCTTCTATTACGAAAAACTGATGGCCGACATCCGCGCGGCCATCGAGGCGGGAACCTTCCTGGCCTTCCGCGAGTCCTTCTACGCAGCACGCGGGGCGGTAGCGCCGCCCCTGTAAACCCGCAGCACCCCCTGCCAAACGGCCCAAGGACGAACGCCCGGGGCCGTGGCATACTTCAAGGCTGACCCAGATCCGCGGTCGACACCTCGTGCCCGTGAAACGGCCGAAGCGCCGCCCAACCAAAGGACCAACGATGAACCTGCTTGCCTTCCTGATTCCCGCCGCCCACGCCCAGGCCGCTGGCGGCCAACCGCAGGGCATGGGCCTGACCACGCTGCTGTTCCCGATCATCCTGATCGCCATCATGTACTTCCTGATGATCCGCCCGCAGATGAAGCGGCAGAAGGAGCACAAGGCCATGCTGGAGAAGATCAAGCGCGGCGACGAAGTGCTGACCAACGGCGGCATCGCCGGCAAGGTCACCGATATCGGCGACAACTTCGTCACCGTCGAAGTGGCCGAGAACGTGCGCATCCGCGTGCAGAAGGGCGCTGTCGGCAGCGTGCTGCCGACCGGCACCCTGGATTCGGCCAAGTAAGCCACTCCCTTTCTGAAGCACAACCGCGGCGCCGGGGATGGCGCCGCGCGGGACCCAAGCAATGCTCGAATTTCCACGCTGGAAGTACGTCGTCATCGTGATCGTACTGGCGCTCAGCACGCTGTACGCACTGCCCAACATCTACCAGAAGGACCCGGCCATCCAGATCACCGCCAACCGTGGCGGGCAGATCGACGATGCGCTGCGCGACCGTGTGCTGGCCGACCTGAAAAAGGCCGGTGTCACCACGATCGGTGCAGAGAAGGAAGGGGACAGCCTGATCGTCCGCCTGTCGGACCTGAAGTCGCAGTCTGCCGCCAGCGATGCGCTGCGTGACAGCGTGGGCGAGAACTACACGGTGGCCCTGAACCTGGCCTCGACCGTGCCGGACTGGCTGGCCAAGCTCGGCGGCCGCCCGATGGTGCTGGGCCTGGACCTGCAGGGCGGCGTGCACTTCGTGCTGCAGGTCGACCAGAAAGCCGCGCTGGACAAGCGCCTGGATGCCTACACCGAAGACGTGCGCAGCACCCTGCGTGATGCGCGCATCGCCTACCAGTCGGTCGAGCGTCGTGCCGACAACACCATCGTCGCCAACCTGAGCCCGTCGGCCGGCGAAGATGCCGGTACCCGTGCCCGCGCCGCGCTGGCCAAGGCGCAGCCGACCCTCGGCTACGACGTCAGCGGCAACCGCATCACGGTGTCCATTCCGGAAGCCGAGATTGCGCAGATCGCCAACGGCGCCATCGAGCAGAACATCAACACCCTGCGCAACCGCGTGAACCAGCTCGGCGTGTCCGAGCCGATCATCCAGCGCCAGGGTGCTGATCGCGTGGTGGTGCAGCTGCCGGGCGTGCAGGACACGGCCGAAGCCAAGCGCATGATCGGTGCCACCGCCACCCTGGAATACCGGGCCGTGGTGGACGGTAATCCGACAAGCGTCGCGGACAAAATTGCAAGTGGCCGTATCCCGCCGGAAGCGAAGCTCTACCAGCGCCGTGACAACGGCGGCCCAGTGCTGCTGAACAAGCGCGTGATCGTTACCGGTGACCAGATGGTGGCCGCGCAGGCGGTGACCGACTCCACCAGCGGTACCCCGGCAGTCAGCGTGACGCTGAACAACGTCGGTGGCCAGCGCATGTTCGACTTCACCAGCGCCAACGTTAACAAGCCGATGGCAGTGGTCTACACCGAGCGCGTGCCGACCGTGACCGTCGTCGACGGCCAGGAAGTGCGTGGCTTCAAGGTCAACGAGGAAGTGATCTCGGTGGCCAACATCAACGGCGTGTTCGGCAAGAACTTCCAGACCACCGGTCTGCAGAAGAAGGAAGCCGAGGACCTGGCCAAGCTGCTGAAGTCGGGCTCGCTGGCTGCACCGATGGACTTCGTCGAAGAGCGTGTGGTCGGCCCGAGCCTGGGTGCGGAGAACGTCAAGAACGGCATCACCGCGGTGGTCTATGCGTTCATGTTCACTCTGGTGTTCTTCACCATCTACTACCGCATGTTCGGTCTGATCACCTCGATCGCGATGCTGTTCAACCTGCTGATCGTGGTGGCGGTGATGTCGCTGTTCGGCGCGACCATGACCCTGCCGGGCTTTGCCGGCCTGGCGTTGTCGGTCGGTCTGTCGGTCGACGCCAACGTGCTGATCAACGAGCGTATCCGTGAAGAGCTGCGTGCCGGCGTGCCGGGTAAGACCGCGATCGTGACCGGTTACGAGCGCGCTTCGGGCACCATCCTCGACGCCAACCTGACCGGTCTGATCGTCGGTGTGGCGCTGTTCGCATTCGGTACCGGTCCGCTGAAGGGCTTCGCGCTGACCATGATCATCGGTATTTTCGCTTCCATGTTCACCGCGATCACCGTATCGCGTGCACTGGCGACGCTGATCTACGGCCGTCGCAAGAAGCTCCAGAACGTGGCCATCTGACGGGACGACACGCACATGAAACTGTTTCCGCTGCACATCCTCCCGAACGATACCAAGATCGACTTCATGCGCTGGCGCCATGTCGCGATGGTCGTCACGATCATCGTGTTCCTGGCCTCGATCGGCATCATCGGCTTCAAGGGCTTCAACTACGCTCTGGACTTCACCGGCGGCACCCTGATCGAAGCCCGCTTCGAACACGCGGTGGATGTCGAGGACGTCCGCAGCAAGCTTGAGCAGAACGGCTTCGACGGCGCCCAGGTACAGAGCGTCGGTGGCAACACCGACCTGCTGATCCGCCTGGCCCCGCACGGTGAGCACGCTCCGGGTACCGGTGGCGCCTCGGCCGAGGACAAGGCGACTGCCGCGGCCGTGGTCAAGGCGGTCTCTTCGGCTGACAACCAGGCCACCGTGCTGCGCAACGAGTTCGTTGGCCCGCAGATCGGCAAGGACCTGGCGATGAATGGCCTGTACGCCACCATCTTCATGCTGGCCGGCTTCCTGATCTACATCGCGGTGCGTTTCGAATGGAAGTTCGCGGTCACCGCGAGCATCGTGGCGATGTTCGACCTGATCGTGACGGTGGCCTACGTGTCGCTGCTCGGCCGTGAGTTCGACCTGACCGTGCTGGCCGGCCTGCTGTCGGTGATGGGCTTTGCGATCAACGACATCATCGTGGTGTTCGACCGCGTCCGCGAGAACTTCCGCAGCCTGCGCGTGGAGCCGATGGAAGTGCTGAACCGTTCGATCAACCAGACGCTGTCGCGTACGGTGATCACCGCGGTGATGTTCTTCCTGTCCGCACTGGCCCTGTACCTGTACGGCGGCAGCTCGATGGAAGGCCTGGCCGAGACGCACATGATCGGTGCGGTGATCGTGGTGCTGTCCTCGATCCTGGTGGCGGTGCCGATGCTGACCGTGGGTGCGCTGCGCGTGACCAAGCAGGACCTGCTGCCCAAGGCCAAGGACGTCGAGGCCCTGGCGCGCCGTCCGTAAGCATCTGCTGCACGCAGTACACAGAGAACCCCGCGCAAGCGGGGTTTTTTGTTGGCAGGGCTGCGCCCTGCACCTGCCGAAGCAACAGCAACAGCCAAATCCAAAGCGAAGCGGCATTCCGTGGGATGGCGGGGCACTGTGAGTTTGCGGGGACGCCGTAAACCCATCCATGGGGGCTTGGTCGCCGCATCCATGCGGCTCACACCCCGCAAACCCACAGTGCCCCGCCTTCGACAGGTTCACGCGGCTGTTGGTGGGTGCCGACCGTTGGTCGGCACATCTGTCAGATATCGATACAAACAAATGGGGTCAGATCCGTTTTCCTTCGGAAAACGGATCTGACCCCAAGAGCTGTTCCGACAGATCGCAGAAGACTGTCGAAGGCGGGGTGGGTCCGGTGGAGGGGGTGTGAGCGGCATGGATGCCGCGACCAAGCCCCCATGGACGGGTTCACGGCGTCCCCCTCCACCGGACCCATCCCGCCATCTCACAGGAACCCAGCTTTTGACGTTGCTCCGGTCTCTGCAGGTGCAGGGTGCAACCCTGCAAAAGAAATACCACCCTACGCCGCCGTCGGTTGTGCAATCTTTCCCCGCGCACTACGATCCTGCGGTTCGCGCGCACGCGCGCGCCACGTATTCCTGCTGAGCGCCCCGTGCGCCGCACCTGCCAACCCGAGGTATCCATGGTCATCAAACCGCGCGTCCGCGGCTTCATCTGCGTCACCACCCACCCGACCGGCTGCGACGCTGCCGTCAAGCAGCAGATCGACTACATCCGTGCGCGCCCACCGATCCAGAACGGCCCCAAGCGCGTGCTGGTGATCGGCGCCTCGACCGGCTACGGCCTGGCCGCGCGCATCACTGCTGCCTTCGGCAGTGGCGCGGCAACCCTGGGCATCTTCTTCGAGCGCCCGGGCAGTGAAACCAAGCCGGGCACGGCGGGCTGGTACAACTCGGCGGCGTTCCACAAGTACGCCGACGAAGCGGGTCTGTATGCCAAGAGCATCAACGGTGATGCGTTCTCCGATGAGGTGAAGGCCAAGACCATCGAGATGATCAAGGCCGATCTCGGCCAGGTCGACCAGGTGGTCTACAGCCTGGCTGCACCGCGCCGCAAGCATCCCAAGACCGGCGAGATCATCAGCTCCACGTTGAAGCCGATCGGCGAGCCGATCACCCTGCGTGGCCTGGACACCGACAAGGAAGTGCTGACCGAAACCCACCTGCAGCCGGCCACCCCGGAAGAAATCGCCGGCACCGTCGCGGTGATGGGCGGCGAGGACTGGCAGATGTGGATCGACGCGCTGGCCGATGCCGGCGTGCTGGCCAATGGCTGCACCACCACGGCCTTCACCTATGTGGGCGAAGAGATCACCCAGGCGATCTACTGGAATGGCTCCATCGGTGCTGCCAAGAAGGATCTGGACGACAAGGTGCTGGGGCTGCGCGAGAAGCTGGCCAAGATCGGCGGCGATGCGCGCGTATCGGTGCTGAAGGCGGTGGTGACCCAGGCCAGCTCGGCCATTCCGACCATGCCGCTGTACCTGTCGCTGCTGTTCAAGGTGATGAAGGAAAAGGGCACCCACGAAGGCTGCATCGAGCAGCTCGACGTGCTGTACGACATCCTGTACGGCGCCAAGGCCGATGGCGTGGCGGTCGATCGCCTGCGGCACGACCTGGTCGACGGCGATGGCCATACCGTTGCGCTGATCGATGAGGAAGGCCGCCTGCGCGCCGACTACAAGGAAATGGCCGCTGACGTGCAGGGCAAGGTTCTGGCGCTGTGGCCGCAGGTGACCAACGAGAATCTTTACGAGATCAGCGACCTGGCCGGCTACAAGGCCGATTTCCTGCGCCTGTTCGGTTTCGGTGTCGAGGGCGTCGATTACGAAGCCGACGTCAACCCGGATGTGAAGATCGATAATCTGGTCGATCTGACCTGATCGAAAAAGGCCGGCGCAAGCCGGTCTTTTTTTGCGCTGAGGTGCCGGTCGCTGGCCGGCAACCCAAGGGTTCCCGAGCTGCCGGCCAGCGGCCGGCACTACCTTCTGTCAACCGAACTCGAAGTTCATCGCCGGCGCTGCGGGGCCGACGAAATCGCCCTGCACGTAATCGACGCCGGCACTGAACAGCAGTGTCATCGAGTTGGCGTCGCTGACGAACTCAGCCATGGTGCGGATGCCGGCTTCCTGCGCGCGTGCGGTGATCTGGCTGACCCGGTCGATGTTCTCGCGGGTGGCGGCCAGGTCGCTGGTGAAACCGCGATCGAGCTTGAGGAACTGCGGCTGGAAGTGGGCCAGCAACTGGAACGAATCCAGGCCCGAGCCGAACTGTTCCAGGCCGATCCGGCAGCCGAGCGGTGCCACTTCCGCCAGGAACTGCTGGGCGCTGCGCAGGTGGGTGAACACCTTCGACTCCGGCGCATGCAGCCACAGTCGTTCGCCCGGCACGCCGTGTGCCTGCAACTGCTGGCGCAGCGTGGCGATCATCTCTGGATCATCGAACGATTCCGGCGTGACCTTCACCAGCATCTGTGTGGGATGACCCGCGCGGGCACGCGCACCCAGTTCCGTGATTGCCTGCGAGACGACCCAGCGATTGATGTCCGCCAGCAGGCCATGCTCTTCGGCAATGCCGAGGAACGCGGTCGGGCTCAGCAGCTCTCCGTTGTGTTCCAGCCGCAGGTAGGCTTCGTACAGCTCCAGCGACTCGCCCTGCAGGTTCAGCACCGGCTGGTAATGCAGGTGGAAGCCATCCCCTGCCAAGGCTTCGCGAATGCGCGCGACCCAGCGTTGCACGCGCTCTTCCTCCACGCGATCAACAGCGGCTGGGTCGAAGATGCGGCAGGTATTGCCGAGGGCGGCTGCGGCCTGCGTGCATTCACTGGCGCGCGCCAGCACCTGGCCGATGCTGGCGATCTTCTCGCCCACCTGCACCCCGCCAATGCTGACGGTCACCGTGGCCGAGCGCGCGCCGATGCTGAAGACGTGTGCGGCGTAGGCTTCGCGGATGCGCTCGGCCAGTGCCACGGTCTGCGCATAGGGGCCGGACTGCAGTACGGCGAAACTGTGTTCGCCGAAACGGGCCAGCTGCGCATCGTCGCCAACAACGTCGGCCAGCAGGGCGGCGAGGGCGCCGATCAGGGCGTCGGCCGAGGCCAGTCCGATATCCGGGAGCAGGCGCGCGTAGTGGTCCGGTTCGACCATCAGCAGGCCGAACTGGCCTTCGCTGCGCCCGGCCTGGGCAACCGCGTCCTCGACCTGCAGCATGAAGGTGGGGCGGTTGAGCAGGCCGGTGACCTGGTCGCGCTGGCGCAGGTCCTCGACCTCGCGCGCCAGCTCCGGGTCGAATTCCATGCGCCGGCGGAACACCACCTGCAGGCAGGACTCGCCCTCGTAGGTGGCTGCGGTGAATTCCATCGTCGCCGGGAAGGCGCTGCCGTCCTGGTGGCGGGCGTCCAGCTGATACTGCGGCGGAGGCGCTTCGCCGCGGCTGAGTGACTTCAGCAGCTGCTTGAAATCATCCACGTGCTGGGCGGCAACCATGTCCAGCAGCGAGATGCCTTCGACCTCCTCGAAATCCTCGTAACCGAACATTTCCAGGTAGGCATCGTTGGCGCGGATATGCATGCCTTCGTGGACATAGGCAATCGGCTCGCGCGAAGAGGCGATGAGCGCGTCGCAGCGACGCTCGGTCTCGCGCATCTGCGCTTCGATCCGGCGCAGGCCGCGGCGCGCCTGCAGGTCGACCCACTGGTCGCGGACCACGGCCAGCAGGTGTTCGGCGCGCTGGCGCAGGGCGAGGGCGCGAACGCCGTTGCTGCTGGCCTGTACCAGTTCGTCCTCGTCGATGCGTTCGGCCAGCAGCACCAGCGGGATGTCCTTGCCGCTGGCGGCGATGTGCTGGGCCACCAGTGGCAGCGGAATGCTCTGCGAGGGCGCAGCCAGCACCAGGTCGATCGCCTGGCTGGCCAGCACCTGCGACAGCTCGGCCGAGTCCTGCGGGCGCCATGGGCGCACGGCGATGCCGCTGTTGCGCAGGGTGCTGACGATGGCTTCGGCGTTCTCGCCGCTGTCATCGACGATCAGCAGGCGGATGGTGATGTCGTTCGCGTTCTGCATGCACTGCTCCCCAATCTGCAAATCTAGATACACGATGCGTGGCGGCGCGTCCATGCGCGCAACGGTTGCGTGCATGGAACGGCGATGCGGTTCACACCACGCCGCCGGCCGCGTGCCCGCTGGCCCAGGCCCACTGGAAGTTGTAGCCGCCCAGCCAGCCGGTCACGTCCAGCACCTCGCCGACGAAATGCAGGCCGGGTACGCGCTTGGATTCCAGCGTCGAGGAAGAGACCTCGTTGGTATCGACACCGCCCAGGGTGACTTCGGCGGTGCGGTAGCCCTCGGTGCCGCTGGCCACCAGTGGGAACGCTGAAAGTACCTGTGCTGCCTTGCGCATGTCCGGCTCGTCCAGCTGGCGTACCGGGCGGTCGGGCAGCCAGTGCTCGCACAGGCGCTGCGCCAGTCGCTTGGGCAGCACATCGCCCAGCACCGTGCGCAGTTCCGCGGCGGGGCGTTCACGCTTCATCTGCCGCAGCCACTCGGCGGCATCCTGGCCAGGCAGCAGATCCAGCGACAGCGCGTCACCGGGTTGCCAGAACGAGGAGATCTGCAGGATGGCCGGGCCACTGACGCCGCGATGGGTCAGCAGCATGAAGTTGCGGAAACTCGTGCCATTGCAGCTGGCCTCGACCGGCAGGGCGACGCCGCTAAGCTCGGCCAGACGCTCCTGGTGGGTGCCGCTGAGAGTCAACGGCACCAGGCCGGCACGGGTGGGCAGCACCTGGTGGCCGAACTGACGCGCGATCTCATAGCCGAACCCGGTTGCACCCAGGCTGGGAATGGACAGGCCGCCGGTGGCGACCACCAGCGAGGCGCAATGGAACAGGCCGTGGGTGGTGTGCACGCGGAAGCCGTCAGTGCCGTGCTCGATGCGCTCCACGCTGCACTGCGTGCGGATCTGCACGCCGGCCTGCTGGCACTCGTCCACCAGCATCTTCACGATCTGCTTGGACGACACATCGCAGAACAGCTGGCCCAGTTCCTTCTCGTGATAGGCGATGCCATGGCTCTCGACCATCTCAATGAAGTGGTAGGGCGAGTAACGCGCCAGCGCCGACTTGCAGAAATGCGGATTGGCCGACAGGAAGTTGGCCGGGGTGGTGCCGGTGTTGGTGAAGTTGCAGCGGCCACCGCCGGACATCAGGATCTTCTTGCCGATCTTGTTGGCGTGGTCGATCACCTGCACATGCCGGCCTCGCTGGCCCGCCGTGATCGCGGTCATCAGCCCGGCAGCGCCGGCACCGATCACCAGCACGTCGCAGCGGATCGTGCTCATGCCTTGGCGCGCTTGCGCCAGTTGGGGATCACGTCCAGCTGCATCTGATCGTTGAGCAGCTGCACTTCGGCGTCCTGGATCAGCACGCTCCAGCGCATCGCACGCTGGATCTGCTGGCCCCACAGATCGACGAAGCCGCCGTCCAGATCGACCACCGACAGGTTGTCGAAGCGGGCCAGGCCCTTGCCCTGCTTCTGCCACCAGATGTCCGATGCATTGCCGCCGTAGTTGACCACCTGCACCTGCCGGCTGCGGTTGCTGGCCTTGCGGATGCGCGACTCGTCCGGATGGCCGAGGTCGATCCACTGCAGGATGTCGCCGGTGTAGTCGTGTTCCCACAGGTCCGGCTCGTCGTCGGTGCTCAGGCCGCGACCGAATTCCAGGCGGTCGCCAGCGTTCAGCGCGAAGGCGAGCAGGCGCACCATCAGGCGTTCGTCGGTTTCGGACGGATGCTGGGCCAGGGTCAGGTTGTGGGTCGCGTAGTAGCCGCGATCCATGTCGCTGATCTGCAGTTCGGCCTTGCGGATGGTGGCGGTGAGGGCCATGAAGATCCAGAGGGGTAAAGACCGTCAATGATAGAGGTTTGCCCCGGGGGTGTCCGGTATGGGGGTGTCGGCAGGGCATGATCGGTGGCACGCTGGCCGCCCTGATGCTTCTGGCGTGTCCTGTCGTATGTCCCTTTCACGTCCGCGCCGTCTGCAGATCGATGGCGCCCCGATCGCGCCATGACCACGCCCAGCCGACTGCAGCTGCCGCCCGGTGACTGGAATTCCCTGCTGGATGGCCTGTGCGCGCGCTTCCCGCGCATCGACCGGCTGCAATGGGAGAGCCGCTTCGCACGCGGGCGGATACAGGACGCACAGGGCAGGGCGCTGGCACCGGACATGCCGTGGCAGGTGGGGCTGGAGATCCGCTACTTCCGTGAAGTGGCCGATGAGCCGGTGATTCCCTTCGAAGAGAACATCCTTCATCACGACGCGCACCTGCTGGTGGCCGACAAGCCGCACTTCCTGCCGACCGCGCCGGCCGGCGCATTTGTGCGCCAGACCCTGCTGGCGCGCCTGGTCGAGCGCACCGGCAACGTCGACCTGGTGCCGTTGCACCGGCTGGACCGGCTGACGGCCGGCCTGGTGCTGTTTTCCACCCAGCCGCAAACGCGTGACGCGTACCAGAGGCTGTTTCGTGAGCGCCGCATCGAGAAGACCTACGAGGCGCTGGCGCCGGCCTTGCCGGACCTGCGGTTTCCGCTGGAGCGGCATAGCCGGCTGCAGCCGGGGGAGCCGTTCTTCCGTATGGCTGAAGTTCCCGGCGAGCCGAATGCGCTGACCCGTGTCGAGGTCATTGATGCGCACGGTCCGGTCTGGCGCTACCGGCTTGCGCCCGAGTCCGGGCGCAAGCATCAGCTGCGCGTCCATATGGCCGCGCTCGGGGCGCCGATCCTGGGGGACGAGCTCTATCCGCAGCTGCACGTGCGGCCAGAGGGTGCGGCCGAGCCGCCGTTGCAGCTGCTGGCGCAGGTGTTGGCCTTCGATGATCCGTTGACCGGCCAGCGGCGCAGCTTCCGAAGCGCGCGCGCCTTGTGCGTTCCCGGCTGACGCACCGCCGGATTCACCTGCCCGGTCGTCGCGCCAGCCAGCGGTCCAGCTCGGCAGCGAACAACTGGCGGTCGCGCGCGCCGAGCGGCGGTGGACCGCCGGTCTGGACGCCGGCGCCACGAAGTTCTTCCATGAAATTGCGCATCGACAGCCGCTCGGCCATGTTGTTGGGGGTGTACAGCTGGCCGCGCGGATTCAGGGCCACGCCCTTCTTCTCCAGTACCAGGGCCGCCAGGGGGATGTCCTGGGTGACCACCAGGTCGCCGGCGGCCACCCGCTCGACAATGGCGCTGTCAGCCACATCCAGTCCCTGCGGAACCTGGATGGAGCGCAGCCAGCGCGAGGGCGGGGTGCGGATCCACTGGTTGGCGACCAGGGTCAGCTCCACACCGACCCGTTCAGCCGCGCGGAACAGGATGTCGCGGATGACTACAGGGCAGGCGTCTGCGTCCACCCAGATGCGGGGGAGCAGGGGTTCAGCTCGGGTTTCAGCTTCAGTCATTTACCCAGTGTAGGGTAGGAAAAACCTGAATGGGGACCCGGGTTTAGCCTCGATCTGGTGCAACCCCTTGCCCTGTCTAGGGGCTGGCCGTTTGACGCTGAATATCAAGGCTATCGCTTTTTGCTCAAAACACGCGTATCGTCTGGCCCACTGTGTTTGCTAGGGTCACCGTGAATCGTGGCCTGGTGCAGTTGATCTCACGATCCGCTCATCGATCCGCTTTACCAACGCCTGCAACTCAGTCTCGGCCCCGATACCCGGTGGCTGCGATTTTTTTCAACATGTGTTTCAGGAGTTAGTAAATATGTCTGATCGTCAGACCGGCACTGTCAAGTGGTTCAACGACGCCAAGGGCTTCGGCTTCATCACCCCGGAAAGCGGCCCGGACCTGTTCGTGCATTTCCGCGCGATCCAGGGCACCGGCTTCAAGACCCTGCAGGAAGGCCAGAAGGTTACCTTCGTCGCCGTCCAGGGCCAGAAGGGTATGCAGGCTGACCAGGTGCAGGCGGTCTAATCCGTCTGCTACCGTTTGGTAGCCAGAACGCCGGGAGCGAAAGCCCCCGGCGTTTTTCGTTTGCGTCGCACGACCGGTTCAACCCGCAGCCAGCGCCCGCTCCAGCAGCTGGGTTATTTCCTGGTACTCGGCGCGTTCGGCTGCCGGAATGCGCGACAGGATCTCGCGCAGGACATCAACCACCTCCGGACCCACCGGCACTTCCATCCATTGCAGGTGATAGGCCGCCAGTATCCGGCTGTCGTCATCGCTGGAATGGAGCTGACTGAACAGCAGCGGCAAGGCTTCGGGCTTCATGCATTCACCCAGCGCGTCGGTGCAGCGTTGCTGCCAGAACGCGGGCTGCGCTGCGATCATCTTCTGCAGGCGCTGCCAATCGTGCGCTTCGAATCTGCGCAGGACGCCCTTGGCAACGTGTTCGCAGATGTACTGCGTCCAGTTGTGGTCCTCGGATTGCCCGAGGTAACCAAGCAGTGCATCGAACGGCGGGGTGTCCATGCTGGCAGGCCTTCCACGGCCGGGCAGGGTAGCAGACACCTGCGTGCACCAGGCCGCGCTACCATCGGGCACCTTTCTGCGGAAGCCGCCCATGCGCATCGTCCATCATCTGGAAAATTCCCGTTCGCTTCGCGTGCTGTGGATGCTGGAGGAGCTGGGGCTGGACTACGAGCTGCGCCGCTACCCGCGCGACCCGAAGACGATGCTGGCGCCGCCGGAACTGCGCCAGGTGCACCCGCTGGGCAAGGCACCGGTGCTGCAGGATGGTGAACTCATCCTCGCCGAATCCGGCGCCATCCTCGACTACCTGGTTGACCGCTACGACGTGCATCGCCAGCTGTCGCCGTCGCCGGTACCGGCCGAGGGCAAAGAGCGCATCGATTACCGCTACTGGCTGCACTATGCCGAAGGTTCGGCCATGCCACCGATGCTGCTGACCCTGGTGATCAGCCGCATCCGCAGCGCGCCGATGCCGTTCTTCGCGCGTCCGATCGCCCGCAGCATCGCCGACAAGGCCGAGCGCGGTTTCATCGGCCCGCAGCGACGCCTGCATCTGGACTGGATGGAACGGCGCCTGGCCGAAAGCCCGTGGTTTGCAGGCGAACGCTTCACCGCTGCGGACATCCAGATGAGCTTCCCGATCCAGGCGGCGGCCGCACGCGGCGGCGGGCTGGACGACAAGCCGGCGTTGCGTGGCTTCCTCAAGCGCATCGGTGAGCGTCCGGCCTACCGGCGCGCCGAGGCGCACGGCGGGGCATTGCAGGCCTTGCGCGGCGATTGAGGATGGCCGTCGCCGCCCCCATGCTTTGCCCATGGATACCACTGCCCCCCAGTTCGACAACCGCCTGCTGAATCTGCTGCCGGGCGATCCCGAGTCCGGTCCGCGCCGGCGCGAAGTGCTGGGTGCGGCCTGGTCGTCGGTGATGCCGACGCCTGTCGCAGCGCCGGTGCTGCTGGCGTGGTCGCCGGAGGTTGCCGGGATGCTGGGGTTCGATCCTGCGCAGGTCGATGACGAAGGCTTCGCCGAGGTGTTCGGCGGCAACGCGTTGTATGCGGGCATGCAGCCGTGGGCGGCCAACTATGGGGGCCATCAGTTCGGCCATTGGGCCGGTCAGCTCGGTGATGGCCGCGCCATCTCGCTGGGCGAGGTGATCGCCCCCGATGGCCGGCACTGGGAGCTTCAGCTGAAGGGTGCCGGGCCGACGCCGTATTCGCGCGGCGCCGACGGCCGTGCGGTGCTGCGCTCGTCGATCCGTGAATTCCTGTGCAGCGAGGCCATGCATCACCTGGGTGTGCCGACCACGCGCGCCCTGTCGCTGGTCGGCACCGGCGAAGACGTGGTGCGCGACATGTTCTACGACGGTCATCCGCGCGCGGAACCTGGCGCGATCGTCTGCCGGGTATCGCCCTCGTTCCTGCGTTTCGGTTCGTTTGAACTGCCTGCTTCACGTGGCGAGACCGCACTGCTGAAGCAACTGGTCGAGGCGTGCATCGCCCGCGATTTCCCGGAACTGACGGGGCAGGGCGAAGCGCTGTATGGCGACTGGTTCGCACAGATCGCCGTGCGTACCGCAGAGATGATCGCGCACTGGATGCGCGTCGGTTTCGTGCATGGGGTGATGAACACCGACAACCTCTCGGTGCTCGGCGTGACCCTCGACTATGGCCCCTATGGCTGGGTCGAAGACTTCGATCCGGACTGGACCCCGAACACCACCGATGCGCAGGGACGCCGCTATCGTTTCGGCACCCAGCCGCAGGTGGCGTACTGGAATCTCAACCGGCTTGCGCAGGCGCTGTCGCCGTTGTTCGCCGACGTGCAGCCGCTGCAGGCAGGGCTGGCCGCTTACCAGGCGACCTTTGTCGCCTGCACCCGCCGCGATGTTGCGGCCAAGCTGGGGCTGGCCGCGGCCGACGATGCCGATCTGCAGCTTTACCAGCGCTGGCAGCAGCTGATGCAGGACGGCGGCATGGACATGACCCTGGCATGGCGTGCGTTGATGCGCATTGATGCCAACGCACCCGATGCAAGCGTATTGGCCGAGGTCTTCTACGACGCCGAGCGCCAGCACGCGGTGCAGGAACCTCTGCAGCAGTGGTTGCAGGAGTACGCGGCGCGGCTGCGTGCCGATCCGCTGCCGGCAGCCGAGCGTGTCGCGAAGATGGGCGCGGCCAGTCCACTGTATGTGCTGCGCAACTGGCTGGCACAGGAAGCGATCGACCGCGCCGAGCAGGGCGACCTGGGCGGTGTGCATGCCCTGCAGGACGTACTGCGTGATCCGTACACCGAACGCCCGGGACTGGAGCATTACGCCGGCAAGCGGCCGGCGTGGGCTGACGACCGCGCAGGCTGTTCGATGCTGTCCTGCAGTTCGTAGGGTTTTCCTTTGCAGGGCTGCGCCCTGCACCCGCTGTAGTGCCGGCCGCTGGTCGGCAACCTCAGCAGCAGCAGCAACAGCAACAGCAACAGCAACGTCGGGATTCCGAGGGATGGCAGGGCACTGCGGGTTTGCGGGGGCGCCGTGAATCCCCAGACCGGCCCAGCCGCTGGCGGCTGTGCGTTCGGGCGCTTACGAAGCAGTGCCTCGCCAGCAAAGCGCCCTCACCCATGGGGGCTTGGTCGCCGCATCCATGCGGCTCACACCCCGCAAACCCACAGTGCCCCGCCTTCGACAGTTGGCCGCGATCTGCCGGATCTGACCCCGATCTGTTTCGAGATCTGTTGCTCTGGCTCCAGGCAGGTGCAGGGCTGCAAGCCCTGCAAACACCTCGCCTACAACGATGGTAGTACCCATTCAGTGCGATATTCGCACACGCAGTCGATTACCGCACTTGAATGGTGCAGTGCGATAAACCTACTTTCATTTCCGCAGTTTCATAGCAGTCCAAGCGATCCACCCCTGGCGGGGCGAGGGCAGCAGCCGGTCCGGTGCTGATGCCAGGTGCAGGGGGAAGGCCGCCGGATTTTCCTTCCTCTGCGCGGAGTGATCGCATGCGCCGTCGTCTGTCCATTGTTTCCCTGTCCCTGCTTGCCGTGCTGCCGTCGCTGGCGCTGGCCTACCAGGCCGAACCGCCGCGCGAGGCACTGCAGGTGCTGCGCGTGGACCGCTACGCCGACGACGCCAACGCCGGCTCGCTGCGCTGGGCGATCACCACTGCCAATGCGGCGCCGGGTCGCTACCGCATCGAGATCGCGGCCGTTGGCGCTGCGCCTTACATCATCACGCCGGCCACGCCGCTGCCGGAGATCAAGGGGCCGGTGCAGATCATCGGCACGTCCTGGGAACGCGATGGCCAGTACGTCGCCATCGATGGCTCGGCCTACGTCACCGGCACCGGTACCGATGCCTGCCCAGGCGCCGAGCCGGGCCAGTCCGGCACCAACGTGCGCACCACCACGCTGCCGGGCCTGGTCCTGCGCGATACCCAGGGCGTGGAGCTGACCGGCCTGGAGATCCGCAATTTCTGCATCGGCGTGCTGGTCAACCGCTCCAGCCACAACGAGATCCATGACAACCGCATCGTCGCCAACAAGGGCGGTGCCGGCATCATGCTCACCGGTGATGACGGCAAGGGCCAGTCCACCGCCACCACCACCGTGCACAACCGCATCGTGCGCAACGTATTCCTCGATAACGGCGACGGCCTGGAGTTGACCCGCGGCGCGGCCTGGAACCTGGTGGCCGACAACCTGTTCCAATCCACCAGGGCCAACCCGGAACCCTCGCAGGGCATCGAGATCCTGTGGGGCAACGACAACAGCGTGGTCCACAACCGCTTCGTCGATTACTCCGATGGCCTGCAGATCAACTGGGGCAACCGCAACTACATCGCGGCAAACACCTTCACCGGCAATTCGCTGGGCCTGAGCATCACCGGCAGCGGCAACGTGGTCGACGGCAACACCATCACCGGCAATGGCATCGGCATCGGCGTGCGCCCGCAGCCGGTCAGTGCGCCGAACCGCTTCACCGGCAACCGCATCTACGGCAACGGCCTGCCGATCGAGCGCTGCGAAGCCGGCGGCGCCTGTGTGAAGAGCCAGCCGCGTGGCGCCATCGTGTTTGGTGTGCCGGGCCTGGAGCACGCCAGCTTCGTCGGCTCCCGTGGCCGTGGCGTGGACAACGATGCGTCCAAGCGTGCGCGCATCTGCACCGCTGCCGGCCAGGCCGGCTGCCAGCCGCTGCCGAACCTCGGCCAGGCCGCGCCGCAGCTGACCGCAGTGCAGGGCAAGGGTGCGCAGCGCCAGCTGAGCGGTCGTTTCCAGGGCGTGCCTGATGCCCGCTACCAGGTGGAAGTGTTCGGCAACCGGGCCGCCACCGGCAACGAGGCCGAGTGGGTGCTGGGCAGTGTGGAAGCACGTACCGACGCGCAGGGGCAGGGCAGCTTCACCTTCCCGCTCGGTGCAGCGACCGACGCTGCCGCTGCCGGCAGCCTGACCGCCACGGTTACCTCGGCGCAGGGCGCCACCTCCCCGCTGAGTGCGCCGCTGTCGCTGCGCTGATCACCTCCACGAGACCGCGATCATGAATCCTGCAAAACCTGTTTCCTTGGGCCTGCTGGCCGCCCTGCTGCTGCCAGCCGTGGCCAGCGCGCAGTCCAGCAACCGCTACGAAGGCAAGACGCTTACCGGCGACTGGGGCGGTAGCCGCACCGATCTGTTCGAGCGCGGCGTTGCCTTCCGCGGCGACTACGTGGGCGAGGCCATGGGCGTGGTCGATGGTGGCTACGGCGAAACCGGCGCGCGCTATGCGCAGCAGGTGCGGGTGGGCGTGGACCTGGACATGGGCAAGCTGGCCGGCTGGGACGGCGGTGCGTTCCACTTCACCCTCAACGATCGTCGTGGCCGCAGCACCTCGGTGGACTTCGTCGGCAACCGCTTCCCGATCCAGGAGGCGTATGGCGGCCAGTACACGCGGCTGACCGAGCTGAGCTACGACCAGACCTTCAATGCGGGCCGGTCGTACTACAAGCTGGGGTACTACGCGATGGGCAACCAGTTCGGCCTGCACAGCCTGCTGACCCACTTCGTCAACGCCGCATTCTGCGCCCATCCTCTGGCGATGTCCGGCAACAGCGGTTGGTACAACTATCCGATGGCACGCTGGGGCGGTGAGTTCGCCCAGCAGATCAGCCCGGCGGTGAACGTGCGCACGGGTTGGTTCCAGGTCAACCCGAACCTGGGCGGCAACATCGAACGCAACGCATTCCGTCCGTTCGTTTCGGGCACCACCGGCTCGCTGTTTCCGGTGGAGGTGACCTGGACGCCGGCCAAGGGCAGCCGCTACGCCGGCGTCTACAAGTTCGGTGGCTACTACGATACGTCGCGCGTGGACAGGCGCGGCCTGGATACCTCGCCGACCACCGGCCGGCACGGCGCCTACGTGCTGGCCGAACAGCGCCTGACCCAGGAATCGGCCGACCCGAGCCGCGGCCTGACCGCCTTCGCGCAGTACATGGTGTCCGACACCGATACCGCGCAGATCAAGCGCTGGTACGCGCTGGGCGGCGTCTACCAGGGCATCGGCGCGCGTGCGCAGGACAGCATCGCGCTGGGCTACGTCGGCGCTGACATCAACCACCGCCTGGTCGATGCGCGGCGCGCCACGTTGGCCGCCGGGGGCGTGCCCACCGATTCGCCGCTGTACAACCTCAGCCAGGCCGAGGAGCTGTTCGAGCTGTCCTACAGCTTCCAGGTGAACCCCTGGCTGATGATCCGCCCGGACGTGCAGTACATCGTCAACCCGGGCACGTTCAATTACAGCGGTACCGGCAACGCCTGGGCCGTGGGTGTCCAGGCCAAGGTGACCTTCTGATGGCCGCGCGCTCCTTCCATGCTGTGGTGACTGCGATGAAAACTCCGCTCGCTTCCGTTGTCCTCGCCGGCGTGCTCGCCTCCTCCCCCTTGCTGGCCCTGGCCGCGCCGCCACCGGCGGTGCTGCAGGTCGGCCAACTACGCATCGGCGAGGGCAGCCCGCGCACCATCGTACCGATTACCGGTGCCACCGCGGATGTCGCTCTGCAGCAGGCCGCGGCGATCGCCGCCAGCAGATCCACCGACATCGCCGAGTGGCGCATCGACTACCTGGACATCGCCACCGATGGCAAGGCGCTGGTCGCGCTGGGCAAGCGCATCCAGGCCACGCTGGGGGGCAAGCCGGCCATCGTGACCTTCCGCACGAAGGCCGAAGGGGGCGCCAAGCCGATCAGCGATGCCGACTACGGCAAGCTCTACGCTGCGCTGCTGAGCGGTGGTGTCGCCCAGCTGATCGACGTGGAGATGTTCCGCGATCCGAAGGTGGTGCAGGCGCTGGTGGCGCAGGCCCACAAGGCTGGCGTGAAAGTGGTGATGTCCAGCCATGACTTCCACGCCACGCCACCGCGCGAGGAAATCGTCGCACGCCTGCTCAAGCAGCAGGCCCTGGGCGCGGACGTGCTGAAGATCGCGGTGATGCCGCGCGACGCTGGCGATGTGCTGGCCTTGCTCGATGCCACCTGGCAGGTGCGCCAGCAGAGCGACAAGCCGCTGCTGACCATGTCGATGGGCGGCACCGGCGTGGTTTCGCGCCTGGCCGGCGAAACCTTCGGCCAGGCCCTGACCTTCGGCATGATCGGCACCCAGTCGGCGCCAGGCCAGGTCGAGGTTGAGCGCCTCCAGGACGTCCTGCAGGTCATCCATGCATCCAGCCAGGCCGGTCACTGAGACCTTCCCCGCCGGACGTTCCACCGCACCACGCTGTTGCAGGAAACCGCACCATGAGCCACGCCTCCGCCGCCGCACCGTCGCTTGTCCTTGAACGGATGAGTCCCTTCCAGTGGACCGCCATCGCCATCTGCGTGCTGTTGAACATGCTTGATGGCTTCGATGTGATGGTCATGGCCTTCACCGCGCCGCATGTTTCGGCGGACTGGGCGCTGTCGGGCAAGGTATTGGGGCTGATGCTCAGTGCCGGGCTGGTCGGCATGGCGCTGGGTTCGTTCCTGCTGGCACCGCTGGCCGACCGCTGGGGGCGGCGGCCGATGATCGTCTGCTGCCTGCTGATCCTCACCAGTGGCATGGCGCTGTCCGCGCTGGCCGCCGACGCCTGGCAGCTGGGTGCGCTGCGCGTGTACACCGGCATCGGCATCGGCGGCATGCTGGCCGGTGTGGGGGTGATCACCGCCGAGTACGCCAACGCCAAGTGGCGCAGCACCGCTGTCGCGCTGCAGGCCACCGGCTACCCGATCGGTGCGACCGCTGGCGGTCTGCTGGCTGCGTGGATGCTGGAGCACTGGGCCTGGCACAGCGTTTTCCTGGTCGGCGCAGCGGCATCGCTGCTGTGCATTCCGCTGGTGCTCAAATGCCTGCCCGAATCGCTGGATTTCCTGGTCGCGCGCCGCCCGGCCAATGCCTTGCCACGCTTGAACGCGCTGCTCTCGCGCATGCGCATGCCAGAGCTGCAGGCGCTGCCGCCAGCGCCGGTGCGCGACGGCCATCGCCAGGGCTATGCCGCGCTGTTCGTGGGTGACCTGCGCCGCGTCGCGCTGCTGATCGCACTGGCGTTCTTCCTGCACATGTTCGCGTTCTATTTCGTGCTGAGCTGGACGCCGAAGCTGCTGGTCTCGGCCGGCGTGTCGGCGCAGCAGGGCATCACCGGTGGCGTGCTGTTGAACCTGGGTGGCATCGTTGGCGGCAGCCTGTTCGGCTGGCTGGCCTCGCGCTGGTCGCTGTCCAGGCTGACGGCCGGCGCGCTGCTGCTGGCGATGGTCTCGATGCTGGGCTTTGCGGCCTTCAGCACGCAGCTGGGCGTGGCCTTCCCGCTGGCCTTCGTGATCGGTGCGGCACTGTTCGCAGCGATGGCCGGCCTGTATGCGGCCGCGCCGGTGGTGTTCGCCGCCGAAGTGCGGACCACCGGCCTGGGCTGGGCCATCGGCATCGGCCGGGTCGGCGCGATCCTCTCGCCGCTCACCGTGGGTGTTCTGGTCGATGGTGGCTGGCAGCCGTCCTCGTTGTACGTGCTGTGCGCTGCGCCGCTGCTGCTGGCGGCATGGGCGTGCCTCGGCCTGCGCGTGGGCGTGGGTCAGAACCGGCGTTGAACCGATGACCGGAGCACGTCACTCAATGTGCGATTATCGAATCGAATGGCCGAATATCGCATTGACCGGGCGGCGTGCCATGGCGACCATGTCCGGGTCATGTTTTCCCTTCGCAGTGGCCCTGCAGCGTGGCGGTGATGACCCTCGGCAGGCGGGGCAAGGAGCAATGCAGTGATCGACAAGAGCGTAGCCAGCGTGGAAGCAGCGGTGGCCGATATCCATGATGGCGCGACCGTGATGATCGGCGGCTTTGGCACTGCCGGCATGCCCGACGAGCTGATCGATGCGCTCATTGCACAGGGTGCGCGCGAGCTGACCATCATCAACAACAACGCCGGCAACGGCGATACCGGCCTGGCTGCGCTGATCAAGCACAAGCGCGTGCGCCGGATCGTCTGCTCCTTCCCGCGCCAGGCCGATTCGCAGCACTTCGACGCGGCCTACCGCGCCGGCGAGATCGAACTGGAGCTGGTGCCGCAGGGCAACCTGGCCGCGCGCATCCATGCGGCCGGTTCCGGGCTGGGCGCGGTCTTCACGCCCACCGGCTATGGCACCGAGCTGGCCCTGGGCAAGGAAACGCGCGAGATCGACGGTCGCCACTACGTGCTCGAGTACCCGCTGCATGCCGATTTCGCGCTGATCAAGGCCGACCGCGGCGATCGCTGGGGCAACCTGGTGTATCGCCGGACTGCACGCAACTTCGGCCCGCTGATGGCGATGGCCGCACGCTGCACCATCGTGCAGGTGCGTGAGGTGGTGCCGCTGGGCGAACTGGACCCGGAGGCCGTGGTGACCCCCGGCATCTTCGTGCAGCGCGTGGTGCCGGTGGCCGCAGAAGGAGTGCAGGCATGAACAAGCTCAGCCGCGAACAGATGGCCGCGCGCGTGGCGCGCGATATTCCCGAAGGGGCCTACGTCAACCTGGGCATCGGCCTGCCGACCACGGTGGCCAACTTCCTGCCGGCGGACAAGGAGATACTGCTGCAGTCGGAAAACGGCCTGCTGGGCATGGGCCCGGCGCCGGCGCCCGGCCAGGAAGACCCGGACCTGATCAATGCCGGCAAGCAGCCGGTTACCCTGCTGACCGGTGGCTGCTATTTCCACCACGCCGACTCGTTCGCGATGATGCGTGGCGGCCACCTCGACATCTGCGTGCTCGGTGCCTTCCAGGTCTCGGCACACGGTGACCTGGCCAACTGGAGCACCGGCGCCTCCGATGCGATTCCCGCCGTGGGCGGTGCAATGGACCTGGCCATCGGGGCCAAGCAGGTCTTTGTGATGATGGACCTGTTCACCAAACAGGGTGAAAGCAAGTTGGTCGCCGAATGCAGCTATCCGCTGACCGGCCTGCGCTGCGTGTCGCGCGTGTATACCGATGTGGCGGTGTTCGACCTCGGCGCCGACGGCGCGACCGTGCTGGAAATGGTCGAGGGCGTGGACATCGATCAGCTGCGTGAACTGACCGGCCTGCCGCTGGCACTGGCCGAGGGAGCCTGATATGCCCCTGCACGAGACCTATATCGTCGATGGCATCCGCACCCCCATCGGCCGCTACGGCGGCGCGTTGTCCGGTGTGCGCGCCGACGACCTCGGCGCGATTCCGCTGAAGGCACTGCTGGCGCGCCACCCGCAGCTGGACCCGGCGCTGGTGGAGGATGTCTACCTGGGCTGCGCCAACCAGGCCGGCGAGGACAACCGCAACGTTGCCCGCATGAGCCTGCTGCTGGCCGGCCTGCCGGTGAGCGTGCCGGGCAGCACGATCAACCGCCTGTGCGGTTCGGGCCTGGATGCGATCGGCACCGTGGCCCGTGGCATTGCTGCCGGCGAGCTCGGCCTGGCCATTGCCGGCGGCGTCGAATCGATGTCGCGCGCGCCGTTCGTGATGGGCAAGGCAACCTCGCCGTTTGCCCGTGACCAGCAGATCGAAGACACCACCATGGGCTGGCGCTTCATCAACCCGCGCCTGCGTGAACTGCACGGCGTGGAGACCATGGGCCAGACCGCCGAGAACGTGGCTGAGCGCTACGGCGTCAGCCGCGAGGACCAGGATGCGTTCGCCCTGCGCAGCCAGCAGCGAACGGCCGCCGCGCAGGCGCGCGGCTTCTTCGACGGCGAGATCGTGGCGGTGGACGTACCGGGCCGCAAACGCGGCGAAATCGTGACCGTCGACCGCGATGAACACCCGCGCGGCGATACCACCGCCGAAGCACTGGCCAAGCTGAAGCCGCTGTTCCGCCAGCCGGGCACGGTGACCGCCGGCAACGCCTCGGGCATCAACGATGGTGCCGCCGCGCTGCTGCTGGCCTCCGGTGCGCAGGTGCAGGCGCTGGACCTGACCCCGCGCGCGCGCATCCTCGGCTTTGCCAGTGCCGGCGTGGAGCCGGCGATCATGGGCATGGGCCCGGTGCCGGCCAGCCAGAAGCTGATGGCACGGCTGGGCCTGGCCATCGACGATTTCGATGCCATCGAACTGAACGAGGCCTTCGCCTCGCAGGGGCTGGCCTGCATGCGCCAGCTGGGCCTGGCCGACGATGCCGTGCAGGTGAACCCCAACGGCGGTGCCATCGCGCTGGGCCACCCGCTGGGCATGAGCGGCGCGCGCCTGGCGCTGACCCTGCTGCGCCAGCTGGAGGCCAGCGGTGGCCGCCGTGGCCTGGCCACGATGTGCATCGGCGTGGGGCAGGGCGTGGCCCTGGCCATCGAGCGCGTGTGAACCATCCCCTGATTCCGTAATCTCAAGACAGCTGCGGCTTCCGGGCCGCTCGCCAACAGGAGTACGCCATGAGCGATCCCACCCCACTGCGCGGCTACCGCAAGCCGTACCCCGGCAGCCAGCCGCCGCGCATCCACCTGCCGTACGCCTCCACCGCGCTGCGCGGCCCGGGAACCGACCCGATCGCGATCCCGGTGACGCTCTCGGAAGTGACCGGCCCGAGCATCAACCGCATCACCCTCGGTGAGCATGCCGCCGACCTGACTGCCGGCTTCCCAGGCCAGCCGCAGGGTGAGCGCATCATCGTCAGCGGCCGCGTGCTGGACGAGAACGGTCGCCCGGTGCGCAACACCGTGGTGGAGGTATGGCAGTGCAACGCCGCCGGCCGTTACCTGCACAAGGGCGACCAGCACGACGCGCCGCTGGATCCGAACTTCAAGGGCACCGGCCAGGTGCTGACCGACAGCGAAGGCCGCTACCGCTTCACCACCATCAAACCGGGCGCGTATCCGTGGCGCAATCACTACAACGCCTGGCGCCCGGCACACATCCACTTCTCGCTGCATGGCGAAGGCATCGGCCAGCGCCTGGTCACGCAGATGTATTTCCCCAATGATCCGCTGCTGGCGTTCGATCCGATCTACAACTGCGTGGACGACGCCAAGGCGCGGGAGCGCATGGTGTCCTCGTTCGATTGGGAAAACACTGCCAACGAATTCGCGCTGGGCTACCGTTTCGACATCGTGCTGCGCGGTCGCAAGATGACCGTCTGGGAGTAACACCATGAGTTTCCAATCCACTCCATGGCAGACCGTGGGCCCGTACTACCGCCTGGGCCTTGAACCGCTGTACCGCACCGACATCGCCCCGGCCACCGCGCAGGGTGAGCGCGTGGAAGTGCAGGGCCAGGTGTTCGATGGCAATGGCGTGCCGGTGTCCGATGCCGTGCTGGAAATCTGGCAGGCCGACGCGCAGGGCATCTATGCCCATGGCGAAGACCCGCGCCGGGACGACCACGACCCGGCCTTCGACGGCTGGGGCCGCGTGCCCACCGACGACCAGGGCCGCTTCGCCTTCACCACCGTCAAGCCGGGCCGCGTGCCGGGCCTGCGTGGCGAGCCGCAGGCGCCGCACCTGGTGGTGCTGGTGTTCATGCGCGGCCTGCTGCAGGCCACCCGTGCACGCATCTACTTCAGTGACGAAGCCAGCAACGCCGAGGACGGCATCCTCGCGCTGGTGCCGGCCGAACGCCGCCACACCCTGGTCGCACAGGCGCAGGGCAAGGGCCTGTACCACTGGGACGTGCGCATGCAGGGCCCGGACGAGACGGTGTTCTTCGCATACTGATCGCGGCGCGCCCGACGCGCCTTCCGGCCACTCCACGCCCGCGTGCGGCGGGCGCGGGTAAGCTGTGATTACCCAGGATGGACTGCACCGATGAGCCACTTCCCAACGCTGCTGGGCGGTCTGTTCGGCGACCCCGCCGTCGACGCCGTGTTCCGCGATGAAGCACGCCTGCAGGCGATGCTCGATGTCGAACGCGCTCTGGCGCGCGCGCAGGTGCAGTGCGGGGTGATTCCCGCAGCCGCGCTGGCACCGATCGAAGCGGCCTGCAGCGCCGATCTGTATTCGTTGCCGGCGCTGTCGGCAGCCACCGCACTGGCTGGCAATCCGGCCATTCCACTGGTCAAGGCACTCACCGCGCAGGTCAAGGCGAACGATGCCGAGGCCGCGCGCTGGGTGCACTGGGGCGCCACCAGCCAGGACATCATCGATACCGGCGCGGTGCTGCAGCTGCGCGCGGCAGTCAGCCAGGTGCAGGCGCGGCTGCGCGTGCTGTGCATGGCGCTGGCGCGGCTGGCCGAGGCCGAGCGCGGCACCGGGCTGCCCGGACGCACGCTGCTGCAACAAGCAGTGCCGGTGACCTTCGGCCTGAAGGCGGCCGGTTGGCTCGACGCCCTGCAGCGCAGCCAGCGCAGGCTGGATGCGTTGGCCGCAGACACGCTGGTGCTGCAGTTCGGCGGTGCCGCCGGCACCCTGGCCTCGCTGCAGACGCGCGGGCTGGACGTGGCCGAAGCCCTGGCTGCCGAGCTGCAGTTGCCGCTGCCGGCGTTGCCCTGGCACACCGCGCGTGACCGCATTGCCGAGTTCGGCAGCGTGTTCGCACTGCTGACCGGCAGCCTCGGCAAGATCGCCACCGACATCGTGCTGCTGATGCAGTCCGAGGTGGCCGAAGCCTTCGAGCCGGCGGGCGAGGGCAAGGGCGGTTCCTCGGCAATGCCGCACAAGCGCAATCCGGTGGGTTGCGTGGCCGCCATTGCCGCCGCCACACGCGTGCCGGGCCTGCTGTCCACGCTGCTCACTGCCATGCCGCAGCCGCACGAGCGCGCAGCAGGCCAATGGCACGCCGAATGGGACACCGTGCCGGAGATCGTGCGTCTGTGTGCGGGCAGCCTGGCCCAGGTGGATGTGGTGGTGCAGGGCCTGCAGCTGGACCGCGAGCGCATGCGCCGGCACCTGGACAGTCACGGCGGCCTGCTTTACGCCGAAGCCGTTGCGGTCACCCTGGGCGAGCGCATCGGCAAGCCCGCCGCGCATGCCCTGGTGGAACAAGCGGCCAGGCAGGCGCTTGCGCAATCGCAGCACCTGCGCGTGGTGCTGGGGCAGATGCCCGAAGTCACCGCGCAGCTTTCCGCCGCACAACTGGATGCCCTGTTCGCCGCAGACAGCTGGCGCGGCATGGCCGATACCTGGATCGACCGCGTGCTCGCGCGCGGCTGATCCTACGTTCAACGCTGGAGCACGCATGCCATTCCTCGACCTTCCGCAGCATCGCCTGCACTACCAGACCGAGGGCCGCGCCGACGGGCCGTGGCTGACCTTCTGCAATTCGCTGGGTACCGACCTGGGCATGTGGCAGCCGCAGGTGGATGCACTCGCCTCGCAGTACCGCATCCTGCGCTATGACCGTCGCGGCCATGGCCAGTCCAGCACGCCGCCGGGGCTGTACAGCGTGGCCGAACTGGGCGCTGATGTGCTGGCCCTGTGGGACCACCTCGGCATCGCGCGCAGCCATTTCTGCGGGCTGTCGATCGGTGGCCTGACCGGGCAGTGGCTGGGCGTGCATGCTGGCAATCGCCTGCGCACGCTCACGGTGGCTGCCACCGCAGCGAAGATCGGCACGCTGGACGGCTGGCAGGCGCGCATCGCCCAGGTCCGGCACGATGGCCTGTTGCCGCTGGTCGATGGCACCCGCGAACGCTGGTTCACCGCCGCTTTCGCGCAGACCCATGCCAGCCAGGTGGAAGACATCCTGCAGCGCTTCCTCGCCACCAGCGTGGCTGGCTATGCCGGCTGCTGCAACGCCGTGGGCACGGCCGACTTCCGTGATGCGCTGGGCCGCATTGGCGTGCCGCTGCTGGCCATTGCCGGAAATGACGACCCGGTGTGCGCTCCGGCCGAGCTGCAGGCAATCGCCGACGGCGTGGCCCATGGCCACCATGCCGCCGTGCCGGGCCGCCACATCTGCAACCTGGAATCACCGCAGGCGTTCACCTCCGCACTGACCGCGCATCTTTCGGCGCAGCACTGATCCCGCACAACAGGTAGACCACGATGGACGAACAGGAACGTTACGAAGCCGGCCTTGCGGTGCGCCGCCAGGTACTGGGTGAGGCACACGTCGAACGCTCGCTGCAGGCGCGCACCGAGTTCACCACCGAATTCCAGGAATTCATCACGCGCACGGCGTGGGGCACGGTGTGGACGCGCGAGGGCCTGCCGCGGCATACGCGCTCGCTGCTGACCATCGTGATGATGGTGGCGCTGGGCCATGACGAGGAGTTCAAGCTGCATATCCGTGCCGCCCGCAACAACGGCGTGACGCCGGAGGAGATCAAGGAAGCGCTGCTGCAGGCCGCGATCTACTGTGGCGTGCCCGCGGCCAACCATGCGTTCGCGCTGGCCAAGCCGATCCTGGAAGAGCAGTCCGCAGAGCGCTGACGCCGAACATCCGCCGGGCATGGCCCGGCGCTACCAGCGCGCGGCCCCGGTAGCGCCGGGCCATGCCCGGCGGCTGCACCTCAATTCAACAACGTCCCCAGCCGCTGTGCGGCCTCGCGCAGGCGCGGCAACAGCTGGGTCTGCATCACGCCCAGGCCGATACGGCCCGCCTGGGTGCCGATGTTCAGCGCGGCCACCACATCGCCGCTGCGCGAACGCACCGGCACGGCGATCGAGCGCAGGCCGATCTCCAGTTCCTGGTCGACCAGCGACGCGCCTTCGCGGCGCACCTTTTCCAGCAGGTCGAGGAAGTCATCCATGCGGGTGACCGTGCGTTCAGTACGCGGCCGCAGCGGGTTGCGTTCCAGGTAGCCTTCCAGCGTGTCGCGCGGCAACGAGGCCAGCAGCACGCGGCCCATCGAGGTGCAGTAGGCCGGCAGGCGACTGCCTGCGCGCAGGCCGATCGACATGATGCGTACGGTTTCCGCGCGCGCCACGTACAGGATGTCATCGCCATCGAGCACGCCCAGCGAGCAGGATTCGTGCACGGCATCGCGCAGGGCATCCAGCACCGGTTGTGCAGCAGCGGTCATCGACGACGACGCGACATAGGCGCCGCCCATGCCCAGCACGCGCGGCAGCAGCACGTAGCCGCGGCCCTGTTCTCCCACGTAGCCGAGCTTTTCCAGCGTGTACAGCACGCGCCGAACCGCTGCACGGGAAATGCCGGTATCGCTGCTGATCTGCGACATCGTCACTTCGCGCGGGTGCTGCGAGAACACGCTCAGCACGGCCAGGCCGCGGCCGAGCGACGTCATGAAGTCCGGATCGCCCTGGTTGTCCTGGATCTGCTGCATCAGCTCATGGGCCAGGCCACGATCCTGCGGTGGGGCAGGGGGGCGCTTGGGTCGACGGCTGGGAGGAACGGCAGGCATGGCAGCAGCTTTCATCGGGTTCGACCTCGCATGGTAAGGGCTCGAACCAGCAACCGGTACCCACGCGGCGCAGCCTGCGAGGCTGCGCCGCGTGGCGCCGGTCACTTGCGCTCGGGCAGCGCGTAGGCGATCACGTAGTCGCCACGGTCCGGTGACTGGCGTGCGCCACCGGCGGAAATCACTACGTACTGGCGACCGGTCTTCGGCGAGACGTAGGTCATCGGCGTGCCCTGGCTGCCAACCGGCATGCGGGCCTTCCACACTTCCTCGCCGGTGCGGCTGTCATAGGCGCGAAGGTAGTAATCCTGCGTACCGGCGAAGAACAGCAGGCCCGACTGCGTGGCCAGCGAACCGCCCAGGGTCGGCATGCCGATCGGAATCGGCAGGCCCATCTTGATGCCCATCGGCCCGGTGTCCTTCACCGTGCCCACCGGCACCTGCCAGACCAGCTGGCGGGTCGCCAGGTTGATCGCCGACATCGTGCCGAACGGCGGTTTCTGGCAGGGAATGCCCAGCTTGGACAGGAAGCGGTCGCGCAGCGAGCCGTACGGCGTGCCGGTCTGCGAGGCTGCACCCATTTCCACGCCACCGTCGCCGCTGGTCATCTGCGCGCGCGGGATCAGCTTGGTCCACAGGCCCAGGCGCATGTCATTGACGAACAGGTAGCCGGTGGTGGGGTCGACCGAGGCGCTGCCCCAGTTCATGCCACCCAGCGAACCGGGCCACTGCAGCGCGAGGTCTTCGCCCGGCGGCGTGTACATGCCGTCGTAGCGGAACTGCTTGAACTGGATGCGGCACAGCATCTGGTCGATCGGGGTGGCGCCCCACATGTCCGACTCGGTCAGCGTCTGCGCGCCGATCTGCGGCAGGCCCACCGACAGCGGTTGGGTTGCGGCATAGCGTTCGCCCTGCGCATTGCCCTGCGGCGCGGGGATGTTGCGCACTTCGCTGATCGGCACGCCGGTCTGGCGGTTGAGCATGAAGATCTGCCCGGCCTTGGTGATCTGCAGCAGGGCCGGCAGCGTGCCGCCCTTGCCGTCGGGCACGTCGGTCAGGGTCGGCTGCGCCGGCAGGTCGTAGTCCCACAGATCGTGGTGCACGGTCTGGTAGACCCAGCGCTCCTTGCCGGTGGCCACGTCCAGCGCAACAACCGCCGAACTGTACTTGTCATCCTGCGGGGTGCGCTCGCCGGCCCACTGGTCAGGGGTGGTGTTGCCGGTGGGCAGGTAGACCAGGCCCAGCTGCGGGTCGTAGGCCATCGAGGTCCACACGTTCGGCGTGGCGCGCGTGTAGTGGATCGACGGATCCAGCGGCACGTCCGGGGTTTCCCTGGAAAGATCCCAGACCCAGGCCAGTGCGCCGGTGCGCACGTTGTAGGCACGCACCACGCCGGACGGCTCACCCACTTCGATATTGTCGGCCACGCGGCCACCGACCACGATCAGTTCGCCCGCCACCAACGGTGCGGCGGTGAGGGTGTAGAAGCCCGGCTTGATCTCGCCCATGCCGGCCTTCAGGTCGACCACGCCGTTGCTGCCGAAGTCCGGGCACAGCGCGCCGGTCTTCGCATCCAGCGCGAACAGGCGCGCATCGATGGAGGTCATCAGGATGCGCTTCCCGCACAGCGCCGGGCCCGTGCTGGCCGCTTCGGTGGCCGGCAGCGGCGCGGGTGCCGGAGCGGCTGCAACTGCAGCAGACGGTGCCGTGGTTGCGTCGAAATAGCCCAGACCGCGGCAGCGCTGCCAGTTCGGCGCGGTGGCTTTGGGGTCGAAGGCCCAGCGCTGCTTGCCGGAATCGGCATCGATGGCGATCACCTGGTTGTGCGGGGTGCACAGGAACAGGGTGTCGCCGATCTGCAGCGGGGTGTTCTGGTCCTCGGCACCGAAACCGTTGCTTTCCGGCACATCGCCGGTGCGCGCCGTCCAGGCAACCTGCAGTTCCTTCACGTTGGCCGGGGTGATCTGGTCCAGCGCGGCAAAGCGGGTGCCGGCGGTGGTGTTGCCCCAGTGCATCCAGTCGCGCTGTTCAGCGCCCTTGGCCACCGGCACCACCGGCGGCGTCGTGCCCTGCGCGGTCTGTACCGGGCGCGGCTGGAACGCCGACACCGCAGTGCCCAGCAGGCCAACCAGCAGCACGGCGGCCACGCCATAGGCGCCGCGACCGGCAACCTGGCCTCGGCTGCGGCGCAGCACCGGCCACGCCAGGGCGACCAGAAGGGCCAGCACCGCCGGCATCACCAGCCGCGATACCAGCGGCCAGAAATTCCAGCCGGCATCCACCAGCGCCCACAACAGCGTGGCCAGGAAGGCCAGGCCGTACAGCAGCGCACCGTTCGGCCGGCGCATCGCCAGCAGTACGCCGGCTACCGCCGACACCGCACCCATCAGCAGGAAATACCAACTGCCCCCCAGCTGCACCAGGCGTACACCGCCGACCAGCAGAGCCAGGCCGAACAGGGTCACCAGGATGCCGAGCAGGACCACCAGCACACGGCACAGGGCCGGAACTCTCGTCGTCTCGTCCACGTTGCATGAACCTCATTGCGAAAAACCCGCGCGGAGGCGGGGAAAGCCCCGCGCGCGCCAAGCGTGGCGGGGGCCAACGGCATCCCGGGCGGCTGCGGGCCGTGACGGCGGGCAGGCGTCGGCCTGCTTATGACGCAGGCTGGGTGAATGACCGGTTAGGGCGATTATCGCACGCATGTGCGATTTTGGCGTGATGCCCCACGGCGCCATCGGTGGAACGCAGCGGCGCAGTGGTGCCGGGAACGGGCAGGGCAGGGGCGAACCGGTTACCCTATGCCGCCATACAAGCTGGTAGCTGCAATGACCGACGCCACAGTGGCCGTCCCCGCCTGGGCCTCGCGCCTGCGCGACATCGCTGATTTCCCGAAGCCGGGCATCCTGTTCAAGGACATCATGCCGCTGCTCGCTCACAGCGAGGACTTCCGTGGCGCGGTCGTGGCGATGGCCGATCGCTGGCGCGATCAGAAGCTGGACGCGGTGGTCGGCATCGAATCGCGCGGCTTCATCCTCGGTGCGGCCATGGCGCTGGAACTGGGCGTGGGCTTCGTGCCGGTGCGCAAGCCGGGCAAGCTGCCGGGCAAGGTGCTGCGCGAGGAATACACGCTGGAATACCGCAGCGACTGCATTGAAGTGCATGCCGACGCGCTGCCCGCAGGTGCGCGCGTGGCGATCATCGACGACGTGCTGGCGACCGGCGGTACGCTGGTGGCTGCGTTGTCGCTGGTGCGCCGCCTGGGCGTGGACGTGGTCGGCGCCGGCGTGCTGGTCGAGCTGGACGGCCTGGGCGGCCGTGGCCGCTGGGAAGCGGATCTTCCGCTGCACACCGAACTGGTGTTCTGATTGCGTCGCCGGGCATGGCCCGGCGCTACCCACGGCAAGCAGGTAGCGCCGGGCCATGCCCGGCGGATGTCCTGCCCGTTACATCATCCGCACGCGGAAACGACGGCCCTTGATCTTGCCCGCTTCCAGCTTCGCCACCGCCTTGTTGACCTGCTCGCGGGCGATCGCCACGTAGGAGCGGGTCGGGAAGATCGCGATCTTGCCGATGTGCTTGGCCGACAGGCCCGCGTCACCAGTCAGTGCGCCGAGGATGTCACCGGCGCGCAGCTTGTCGGTCTTGCCGCCATCGATCCGCAGCGTGCGCATTGCCGCCTGCGGCAGCTCGGCCGGGCGCGAGGTCGCCAGCGGCGTCTTCTGCCAGTCCAACGGCTGGCCCATCTGGGCTTCAACGGCGTCGGCACGAGTCTTCTCGCGTCCGGCCACCAGGCTGATCGCCAGCCCGCTGGCGCCGGCACGACCGGTGCGGCCGACGCGGTGCTGGTAGCTCTCGACGTCGGTCGGCAGCTCGTAGTTGATCACCGCGGCCAGTTCTTCCACATCCAGCCCGCGTGCGGCGACATCGCTGGCAACCAGCACGTTGCAGCTGCGGTTGGCCAGGCGCAGCAGCACTTCCTCGCGGTCGCGCTGCTCCATGTCGCCATGCAGGGCGAGCGCGGAGAAGCCGAACTGCTGCAGCGAGTTGGCCACTTCGTCCACGTCCTTGCGGGTGTTGCAGAAGACCACGGCCGATTCGGGCGTGTACTTCAGCAGCAGGCCGGCCAGTGCCTTCTGCCGGTGTGCCGGTTCGACTTCGCAGAACAGGTGGCGGATGGCCGGGGCCTGGTCGGCGCCTTCCACGGTCACTTCCACGGCATCGCGCAGCAGGTCGCGGGCCATGGCGCGGATGGTGTCGGGGAAGGTTGCCGAGAACAGCAGGCTCTGGCGATCGCGGTGGGTACGGCCGGCGATCTCACGGATCGGTTCCTCGAAGCCCATATCGAGCATGCGGTCGGCTTCATCCAGCACCAGGGTGCGCACGGCGCCCAGATTCAGTGCGCGCTTGCGCGCCAGTTCCTGTACGCGGCCGGGCGTGCCGACCACCACGTGCGGATCGTGGCTTTCCAGCGATGCCAGTTGCGGGCCCAGCGGCGTGCCGCCGGTCAGCAGCAGCAGCTTCAGGTTGGGGATGCCGGTAGCCAGCTTGCGGATCTGCTTTGCGACCTGGTCGGCCAGCTCGCGGGTGGGGCACAGCACCAGCCCCTGCACGCGGATCAGGCTGGGGTCGATGGATTGCAGCAGGCCAAGGCCGAAGGCGGCGGTCTTGCCGCTGCCGGTCGGGGCCTGGGCGATCACATCGCGGCCATCAAGGATGGCGGGCAGGCTCTGCGCCTGGATCGGCGTGAGGGTGGTATAGCCGAGGGCATCCAGGCCGGGCTGCAGGGCCGGGCTCAGCGGCAGGGTCGAGAAATCAGTCATGGCGCATTGTACCTGTGCGCGCGCCCGCTCCCGCCGTCGTTCACGATTGTGGGGGCGCCTGGTAGCAGCCGACCTTGGTCGGCACCTTGGCCGAACGTCTTCTCAGCCCAGCCCGATGGCCACCAGCCGCGCAGCCATCGCCTGCAACTGCTCCCGGCTGGCCGGTTTTCCAGCGACCCGGGGCTCCAGCAGCAGCTGGTGGAACCACGGGTTGGCGTGCCGCGTGTCGACGTCGAACGAGCAGGTCGCCTGCGCGCCCATCACCGCTTGAACGATCTCGACCAGCGTGTCTTCGGCTTCATCGACATTGCCCCGCCCATATCGATCATCCAGCAGGCGCAGCGGGATCTGCAGCAGGGCGGGGGAGACTGGCATGCCTCAAGTCTAACGATCCACGTTGCCCTCAGCCCAGAACCGCCAGCACACCCTGGTGGATCGCCAGGCCACCCACCAGCAACCAGGTGAACAGGATCGATGCCAGCAGCAGCGGCTTCAACCCGGCCTGGCGCAGCGCGGACACATGGGTGGTCAGGCCCAGCGCGGCCATCGCCATGGCCAGCAGCACGGTATCCAGCTGCACCAGCCCGGCCTGCACATCCGCCGGCAGCAGATGCAGCGAGTTGATCCCGGCAACCGCCACGAAACCGAACGCGAACCACGGCACCACGATCCGGGCCTTGCCACCGTCCGCCACTGCCTTGCCACCACGCGCCAGCCACAAGGAAAGTGCGATCAGGAACGGTGCCAGCAGCATCACCCGCACCATCTTGGTGATGACCGCGGTATCGGCGGCTGACTCGCCCACCGCACGTCCGGCAGCCACGACCTGTGCCACTTCATGCACGGTGGCACCGGTGAACAGGCCGTACTGCCGCGCGTCCATCGCAAGCCAGCCGTGCGACTGCACCAGCGCATACAGCGCCGGGTACAGGAACATGGCCAGCGTGCCGAACACCACCACCGTCGATACCGCTACCGTCACCTGCGCAGCACGGCCGCGCACCACCGGCTCGGCGGCCATCACGGCGGCCGCACCGCAGATCGCGCTGCCGGCACCGATCAGCATGGCGGCCTCGCGCTCCATCTTGAACACCCGTACACCCAGCCAGCACGCCAGGCCGAAGGTGCTCGCCACCACCAGCACGTCCATCAGCACGCCGGCGACGCCGACGTGGCCGATGTCCTGGAAGGTCAGCCGCAGGCCGTACAGCACGATGCCCGCACGCAGCAGCCAGTGCTTGGAGAAGCCCACGCCCGCCGCGCTGGCAGGGGCCAGTCGCGGGTACACGGTATTGCCGACCACGATGCCGGCGACGATGGCGACGGTCAGCGCACTCAGGCCATGCGCCTGCAGCCAGGGCAGCTCGGCCAGGTACAGCGACGCCGCCGCCACCAGGCCGACCAGCAGCAGGCCGGGCAGGCGCGGTTGCCAGCGTTGGCGCAGGGCGGGCAGGGACCAGGCGGACAGGGCAGGCGCGTTCATGGCGGGTGGGATGCGGGAGAGAGGCGTACAGCCTGCCTCTGTCTAATCGACCCGTAAAACGAATAATATCGCTGAAATCTACCCATAAAGCAGGTAATTGGCATGCGCCTGACGCTCCGCCAGCTGCAGGTCTTCGTTGCCATCGCCGACCAAGGCAGCACCACCGCAGCAGGCCAGGCCATCGCGCTTTCCCAGTCCGCCAGCAGCGCGGCCCTGCAGGAGCTGGAAGCGCACTTCGGCACGCCGCTGTTCGACCGCATCGGCCGTCGCCTGGCGCTGAACGGCCACGGCCGGGCCTTGCTGGAACCGGCGCGCGCGCTGTTGGTCAATGCCGCAGATCTGGAGCGGCAATTGGCGGCAGGCGGTGACCCGTCCCAAGGCGCGCCGCTACGGCTGGTGTTGGCGGCCAGCACCACCATCGGCAACTACCTGCTGCCGCCGCGTATCGCCGAGCTGCTGCGGCAGGCACCGCAGGCCGAGGTCGATCTGCGCATCGACAACAGCGCAGGCGTGGTGGCCGCCGTTCAACGGTTGGACGTGGATGCAGGATTGATCGAAGGCCCATGCCACGAACGCGGGCTGCAGGTGACCGCCTGGCAGCAGGACCCGCTGGTGATCGTGGCGGCTGCGGATGCGGCCCCGCGCTGGTCCCTGGATGAACTGCGCGCAGCGCGCTGGCTGTTGCGCGAACCCGGCTCAGGCACCCGCGAGGCTGTCGAACAGGCATTGCTGCCGCATCTGCGCGGCTTCGCCCAGACCCTGCAGCTGGGCAATACCGAAGCGATCAAGCAGGCCGCCATCGCCGGCCTCGGCCTGGCTTGCCTCTCGCGCCACGCCCTGGAAGAACCCTTGGCCCTCGGCCGCCTGCGCATCCTTGAAACGCCATTGCCGGCCCTGCACCGCACGCTGTGGCTGGTACGCCATCCTGGCAAGCGATGGTTGCCGGGGTTGCAGGCGTTGTTGGGCGAAGTGGAGTAATCCGCCCAATCCAGTCGATTCCATCAATTCACCCTGCAGCGATCATTCACGCATGGCGTGGATCTACGTGTCGACCAAGGTCGACACCTACCAACAGCAGCGGAGATCTGTCGAAGGCGGGGTGGTGTGGGGCTGCAGGACCGTTGGCGCCATGGATGGCGCCATCGAGCCCCCATGGATGGGTTTACGGCGTGTCCTGAAGCCCCACACCACCCCGCCATCCCTCCAGCAAGTCGGGGTTGGCTGTTGCTGTTGCTGCGGCCGTGGCCTCTGCGGGTGCCGGGCGCCGCCCGGCCAGGCCCCGCAACCCGCTACAATGGCCGGATGCCTCTGATTACTCTGCAAAACGTCGACTTCAGCGTCGGCGGCCCGCTGTTGCTGGAAAAAGCCGAACTGTCGATCGAGCCGGGCGAGCGTATCGCCCTGATCGGCCGCAACGGCGCCGGCAAATCGACCCTGCTCAAGCTGCTGTCCGGCGACCACAAGCCCGATGACGGCGAAGTCCGCGTGCAGCAGGGCGTGCGCGTGACCCGCCTGGAGCAGGAAGTGCCGCACGGCGCCGCTGGCAGCGTGTTCGACGTCGTCGCCGACGGCCTGGGCGAACTGGGCCAATGGCTCGCCGAATTCCATCACCTCAGCCACGCCGACGTGTTCGATGGCGAAGCGCTGGGCAATGTCCAGGCCAAGATCGATGCCGCCAACGGCTGGGGCCTGGACCAGCGCGTCAGCGAGACCCTGACCAAGCTCGACCTCGATGGCGACGCGGAGTTCGCGCGCCTGTCCGGCGGCATGAAGCGCCGCGTGCTGCTCGGCCGCGCGCTGGTCTCCAGCCCCGACCTGCTGCTGCTGGACGAACCGACCAACCACCTGGACATCGAAGCCATCGACTGGCTCGAAATGTTCCTCAAGAACTGGAACGGCAGCGTGGTGTTCGTCACCCATGACCGCCGCTTCCTGCGTGCGCTGGCCACCCGCATCGTCGAGATCGACCGCGGCCAGGTCACCAGCTGGCCGGGCGACTGGGCCAACTACGAGCGCCGTCGCGAAGAACGCCTCAACGCGCAGGCCCAGGAAAACGCACGGTTCGACAAGCTGCTGGCGCAGGAAGAAGTGTGGATCCGCCAAGGCATCAAGGCACGCCGCACCCGCGACGAAGGCCGCGTACGCCGCTTGAAGGCGATGCGCAACGAGCGTTCCGCCCGCCGCGACCTCAGCGGCAACGTCAAGATGGAAGCGGCCCAGGGCGTGAGCTCGGGCAAGAAGGTCATCGACATCAAGGACATTTCGTTCGCCTTCGGCGATCGCACGATGGTTCGCGATTTCTCCACCACCATCCTGCGTGGCGACCGCATCGGCCTGATCGGCCCCAACGGCAGTGGCAAGACCACGCTGCTGAAGCTGCTGCTTGGCGAACTGCAGCCGCAAAAGGGTGAGGTCAACGCCGGCACCAACCTGCAGGTTGCGTACTTCGACCAGTACCGTGCAGTGCTGCGCGAAGACTGGAGCGCGATCGAGAACGTGGCCGAAGGCCGCGATTTCCTCGAGTTCAACGGCAAGCGCAAGCACGTGCACGCCTACCTGCAGGACTTCATGTTCACCCCAGAGCGCGCGCGCGCGCCGATCACCCGCCTGTCCGGTGGCGAGCGCAACCGCCTGCTGCTGGCCAAGCTGTTCGCGCAGCCGTCCAACCTGCTGGTGATGGACGAACCGACCAACGACCTGGACGTGGAAACCCTGGAGCTGCTGGAAGAGCTGCTGGGCGAATACAACGGCACGTTGCTGCTGGTCAGCCATGATCGTGACTTCATCGACAACGTGGTGACCTCCACGCTGGTGATGGAAGGCGATGGCGTGATCGGCGAGTACGTGGGTGGCTACAGCGACTGGCAGCGTTACGCGGCCAGCGTCGCTGCTGCGCCTGCGGTGGTTGCTGCGGCCAAGCCGGTGGTCGCTGCCCCAGCGGCTGCTGCGGAACCGGCGGCGCCCAAGCGCAAGCTTGCCTACAAGGAAGCGCGTGAGCTGGAACAGCTGCCGAAGACGATCGAAAAGCTGGAAGGCGATGTCGAAGGCCTTACCTCGGCAATGAACGATCCGTCGTTCTACACGCGCAGCAGTGCCGAAGTGACCGCGCACACCCAGCAGCTGGCCAAGGTGCAGGCCGAACTGGATGCCGCCTACGCACGCTGGGAAGAGCTGGAAGGCTGAGCGCCGTTCGGATTCAGTAGATCCACGCCATGCGTGGATATCAGGATACGTGCGGACCAACGGTCCGCACCCACCAACCAACGGTCCGCACTCACCAACCAACGGTCCGCACTCACCAAACTCACCAACCAGCGGTCCGCACCCACCGGGGCGGGCCGGCGGTCATTTGACCCCGTGCAGATCCCGCAGCTGGCTCGGCCGGCTGCCGAAATACGCGGCCAGATCGGCGATGTCCTGATCGCTCAGGTCCTTCGCCTGCGGTGTCATCAGCGCATGCTGGCGATCACCGGCACGGTAGGCCTGCAGCGCATGCGCGAGGTAATCGCCGTATTGACCACCCAGCTTCGGATAGGTCGGATCGATCGGCGCATTGCCGTCGGCACCGTGGCAATCGATGCAGCTCTGGCTGGTGGCCTTGCTCTTGACCTTGGCGCGGGCCTCGCCGGCGGCTTCACGCCCGGCAGGCAGGCCCGCGGAGGAAGACGATCCGTGCTCGCCGCTGGCGTGGCCGGGATCGCCGGCGGATTTCTCGCTGTTCTCCACCTGTGACTGCGAGCAGGCCGCCAGCAGCAGGGCGACGGACAGGGCGATGGCGTGACGCAGTGGATGCGCGGCTTTCGACATGGGCGGGCCTTACTTGACGGTGGACAGGTAAACAGCGAGATCGGCGATCTCCTGTTCGCTGAAACTCATCGACTGCGCCTGCATCGTCGGATGCCGGCGCTTGCCCTGGCGGTACTCGGTCAGGGCCTGGGTCAGGTACTGCTGGGTCTGGCCACCGATCTTCGGTACCCGGTAACTGGGGTAGGCGTTCTTGTAACCGGTGATGCCGTGGCAACCCTGGCAGGTGTAGGCCAGCACACGGCCATTGTCGAAACTGCCGGTGGGCGTGGCAGCCGTCGGCACAGGGGCCGGAGCCGGTGCCGGGGCGGGTGCTGCAGGAGCAGAAGCAGGTGCGGGCTGTGCGGCGGCCCCGAGGGGCAGGAGGACGGCCAGAGCGAGACAAGCGGCGAGCGGCTGCGGGCGCATGGTGTCTTTTCCGGGGATTCGGGTCTGGTCGTTCCGGCGTGGGGTACGGAACGACCCGAGTATAGCCTCAGGTTTCATCTAGCTGAAATGGGGTCGGCCCGACCGGCGGCGTGAAGACACCATTACCTTTGGGATATGGTGTTGCCGTGAAGTGGTGCATTACTTTGCTACCACACCTGCCCACGCATCCTCCAGGGATCTGACGATGTCGCACCAAACCTTCCTGCCCGGCCCCCGCAGCGGACTCTGCGCTGCCGCGCTGCTGCTCTCCACCTCCCTGCTGCTGAGCGGTTGCGCCGCTGGGCCCAACAACGAGGCCAAGGCGGCCGAGACCAAGGACGAGAAGAAGGTCGACGCGGTGCCGGTGGAAGTGGCCGTGGCCAGCCATCGTGCGGTGGCCGCCAGCTACACCGGAACCGCAGCACTGGAGCCGCGCGCCGAATCGCAGGTGGTCGCCAAGACGTCGGGCGTTGCCCTGGCGGTACTGGTCGAGGAAGGGCAGCGGGTCAGCGCCGGGCAGCCTCTGGTGCGGCTGGATCCGGACCGCGCACGCCTGGCCGTTGCCCAGAGCGAGGCGCAGATGCGCAAGCTGGAAAACAACTACCAGCGCGCACAGAAGCTGGTCGGCCAGCAGATGGTCAGTGCTGCCGATGTCGACCAGCTGCGCTACGACCTGGAAAACGTGCGCGCGCAGTACCGCCTGGCCACGCTGGAACTGTCCTACACCACCGTGGTCGCACCGATTTCCGGCGTGATCGCCTCGCGATCGATCAAGACCGGCAACTTCGTGCAGATCAACACGCCGATCTTCCGCATCGTCGACAACTCGCGGCTGGAAGCCACCCTCAACGTGCCCGAGCGCGAGCTGGCGACCTTGCGTGCGGGTCAGCCGGTCACGCTGTCGGCCGATGCGCTGCCGGGCCAGACCTTCACTGGTGTGGTGGACCGTATCGCGCCGGTGGTGGATTCGGGCAGCGGCACCTTCCGTGTGGTCAGTGCTTTCGACGGTGCCGCGCAGTCGCTGCAACCGGGCATGTTCGGCCGTATCCGCATCGACTACGACCAGCGTGCCGATGCACTGGTGGTGCCGCGCCTGGCACTGCTGGACGATGGTGAGCCGGCAGTGTTCCGGGTACGCGAGGGCAAGGTCGCGCGGGTGCCGGTCAAGCTCGGCTACGCCGAAGGGCCGTGGGTGGAAATCCGTGAGGGACTGGCGGCGGGCGACCAGATCGTCACTGCCGGCAAGGTCGCCCTGCGCGACGGCACCGCGGTGCAGGTGATCGCCGATCCGAAGGCCAAGGCGAAGACCGTAACCGCCTCGGCCAAGCCGGCAGAGAAGGCCGGGAGCACGCAATGACCGCGCCCGGCCACGACCACGGTGCCTCGCCAGGGAGCGACGGCGCCGCCGCAGGCATGCGTGGCGGCCTGGTGGAGTTCGCCACTCGCCGCCGCGTCACCATCGCCATGTGCACGGTCACCCTGCTGCTGTTCGGCCTGATCGCACTGGGCAACCTCAAGGTCAACCTGCTGCCCGACCTGAGCTATCCGACGCTGACCGTGCGCACCGAGTACACCGGTGCGGCGCCGACGGAAATGGAAACCCTGATCACCCAGCCGGTCGAAGAAGCCGTGGGCGTGGTCAAGAACCTGCGCAAGCTGAAGTCGGTCTCGCGCACCGGCCAGAGTGATGTGGTGCTCGAGTTCGCCTGGGGCACCAACATGGACCAGGCCAGCCTGGAAGTGCGCGACAAGATGGAAGCGCTGAACCTGCCCCTGGAAGCCAAGGCGCCGGTGCTGCTGCGTTTCAATCCCTCCACCGAGCCGATCATGCGCCTGGTGCTGTCGACCAAGGCCGCGCCTGCGACCGACGAAGAAGCGATCCGTGAATTGACCGGCCTGCGTCGCTATGCCGACGAAGACCTGAAGAAGAAGCTGGAGCCGGTTACCGGCGTGGCGGCGGTGAAGGTTGGCGGTGGCCTGGAAGACGAGATCCAGGTCGACATCGACCAGCAGAAACTGGCCCAGCTCAACCTGCCGATCGACACCGTCATCAAGCGGTTGAAGGAAGAGAACATCAACATTTCCGGCGGCCGCCTGGAGGAGGGCTCGCAGCGCTTCCTGGTGCGCACCGTCAACCAGTTCGCCGACCTGGAAGAAATCCGCAACCTGCTGGTCACCACCCAGTCCGCCAACGGCAGCGCGGCCGACTCGGCGCTGCAGCAGATGTTCAACATCGCCGCCTCTACGGGCTCGGCTGCAGCCGTCGCCGCCGCTTCCGCTGCACAGAGCGCTTCCTCTGGCGGCGCCTCCAGCGTGGTCGCCAACGGCGTGCCGGTGCGCCTGAAGGACGTGGCCACCGTGCGCCAAGGCTACAAGGAACGCGAAGCGGTCATCCGCCTGGGCGGCAAGGAGTCGGTCGAACTGGCGATCTACAAGGAAGGCGACGCCAATACCGTGGCCACCGCCGAAGCGCTGCGCAAGCGTCTGGAGCAGATCAAGGCAACGTTCCCGGCCGATGCCGAACTGACCACGATCGAAGACCAGTCGCGCTTCATCGAGCACGCCATCGCCGACGTCAAGAAGGACGCGGTGATCGGTGGCCTGCTGGCGATCCTGATCATCTTCCTGTTCCTGCGCGACGGCTGGAGCACGTTCGTGATCAGCCTGTCGTTGCCGGTCTCGATCATCGCCACGTTCTTCTTCATGGGCCAGCTTGGCCTGAGCTTGAACGTGATGTCGCTGGGCGGCCTGGCACTGGCCACCGGCCTGGTGGTGGATGACTCCATCGTGGTGCTGGAGAGCATCGCCAAGGCGCGCGAACGCGGCCTGGGCATCCTGCAGGCGGCGATCGCCGGTACCCGCGAAGTGAGCATGGCCGTGGTCGCCTCGACCCTGACCACCATCGCGGTGTTCCTGCCGCTGGTGTTCGTCGACGGCATCGCCGGCCAGCTGTTCCGCGACCAGGCGTTGACCGTGGCCATCGCCATCGCGATTTCGCTGCTGGTGTCGATGACCCTGATTCCGATGCTGAGCTCGCTGAAGGGCCGGCCGCCGCTGGCCTTCCCGGAAGAAGCCGCGGCCGAGCCGTGGCAGCCGCAGAGCCGCTGGCAGAAGCCGGTCGCACTCGGCCGTCGTGGTGCGGTGGCGACGATACGCTGGAGCTTCTACGCGCTGGCATGGCTGGTGGTGCGCCTCTGCCGTGGCGTGGCTGCAGTGGTCGGCCCGGTGATGCGCAAGGCCAGTGACATCGCCATGAAGCCATACGCCGGTGCCGAACGTGGCTACCTGCGGCTGCTGCCGGGTGCGTTGGCCCATCCCGGCAAGGTGCTGGGCCTGGCCGCACTGGCATTCGTCGGCACAATGGCGCTGGTGCCGATGCTCGGCGCCGACCTGATCCCGCAGCTGGCGCAGGACCGTTTCGAAATGACGGTCAAGCTGCCGGCCGGCACGCCGCTGAAGCAGACCGATGCGCTGGTGCGTGAGCTGCAGTTGGCGCATGGCAAGGGCGAAGGCGTGGCATCGCTGTACGGTGTCAGCGGCAGCGGTACCCGCCTGGATGCCAGCCCGACCGAGAGTGGCGAGAACATCGGCAAGCTGACCATCGTGATGGAAGGCGGCGGCAACCCGCAGACCGAAGCGGAGATCACCGAGCGCCTGCGCGACACCATGGGCCAGCACCCGGGTGCGCAGGTCGACTTCGCGCGGCCGGCATTGTTCAGCTTCTCCACGCCGCTGGAAATCGAACTGCGCGGGCAGGACATGGCGACCCTGGAAGTGGCAGGCCAGCGCCTGGCGGCGCTGCTGCGCGGCAATGCGCACTACGCCGACGTCAAATCCACCGTGGAAGAGGGCTTCCCGGAAATCCAGATCCGCTTCGACCAGGAGCGAGCCGGTGCACTGGGCCTGACCACGCGGCAGATCGCCGATGTGGTGGTGAAGAAGGTGCGCGGCGATGTCGCCACCCGCTACAGCTTCCGCGACCGCAAGATCGACGTGCTGGTGCGCGCGCAGGAAACCGATCGTGCCAGCGTGGAGAGCATCCGCCGCTTGATCGTCAATCCGGGCAGCACCCGTCCGGTCACCCTGGATGCAGTGGCCGACGTGGTGGCCACCACCGGCCCCAGCGAGATCCATCGTGCCGACCAGACCCGGGTGGCCGTGGTCTCGGCCAACCTGCGCGACATCGACCTGGGCGCGGCCATGCGCGAAGTACAGCAGATGGTGTCCGAACAGCCGCTGGGAGCTGGCGTGGGCCTGCACATCGGCGGCCAGGGCGAGGAACTGGCACAGGCCGCGAAGTCGCTGATCTTCGCCTTCGGCCTGGCGATCTTCCTGGTCTACCTGGTGATGGCCTCGCAGTTCGAATCGCTGCTGCATCCGTTCGTGATCCTGTTCACCATCCCGCTGGCGCTGGTCGGCGCGATCCTGGCGTTGATGCTGACCGGCAAGCCGATTTCGGTAGTGGTGTTCATCGGCCTGATCCTGCTGGTCGGCCTGGTCACCAAGAACGCGATCATCCTGATAGACAAGGTCAACCAGCTGCGCGAGGCCGGCGTGGCCAAGCACGAGGCACTGGTGGAAGGTGCGCGTTCGCGCCTGCGGCCGATCATCATGACCACCCTGTGCACGCTGTTCGGCTTCCTGCCGCTGGCGGTGGCGATGGGCGAGGGCGCCGAAGTGCGCGCACCGATGGCGATCACCGTGATCGGTGGCCTGCTGGTGTCGACCCTGCTGACCCTGCTGGTGATCCCGGTGGTGTACGACCTGATGGACCGCCGCGGCGATGCCTACTATCGCGAACGTGGCCGCAAGCATGCCGGCGAAGGTCTGCATGCCGCGCAGGGCAGCAGCGCGGGCGGGGAGGAGCCAGCATGAGTATTGCCGAGTTCTCCATCCGTCGGCCGGTCACCACCATCATGTGTTTCGTGTCGCTGGTGGTGGTCGGCCTGATCGCCTCGTTCCGGCTGCCACTAGAAGCGCTGCCGGACATCTCCGCACCGTTCCTGTTCGTGCAGATTCCCTACACCGGCTCCACCCCGGAAGAAGTCGAGCGGACCATCATCCGGCCGGTGGAGGAGTCGTTGGCGACGATGACCGGCATCAAGCGCATGCGGTCGTCGGCGACCTCCGAAGCTGCGTCGATCTTCATCGAGTTCAGCGACTGGGATCGTGATATCGCCATCGCCGCTTCGGACGCGCGCGAGCGCATCGACGCTATCCGCAGTGACCTGCCTGACGATGTGCAGCGCTACAACGTGTTCAAGTGGTCCAGCAGCGACCAGCCGGTGCTGAAAGTGCGCCTGGCCAGCACCACCGACCTGACCACCGCCTATGACATGCTCGACCGCGAATTCAAGCGGCGTATCGAGCGGATTCCGGGCGTGGCCCGGGTCGAGATCACCGGCGCGCCGCCGAACGAGGTGGAGATCGCGATCGATCCGAACCGCCTGAACGCCCACGGCCTGAGCATCAACGAGCTGAGCGATCGCCTGCGGACGCTGAATTTCTCGATCTCGGCCGGGCAGATCGATGACAACGGCCAGCGGGTGCGCGTGCAGCCCGTGGGCGAGATCACCGACCTGCAGGAAATGCGTGACCTGGTGATCAATGCCAAGGGACTGCGCCTGGGTGACATTGCCGATGTGCGGCTGAAGCCGGCGCGGATGAGCTATGGCCGCCGCTTGGATGGCAATCCTGCCGTCGGCCTGGACATCTACAAGGAACGCAGCGCCAACCTTGTGGACGTCTCGCGCGGCGCGCTTGCCGAGGTTGAAGCAATCCGCGCGCAGGACTCGATGCGCGACGTGCAGATCAAGGTGATCGACAACCAGGGCAAGGCAGTGACCTCGTCCCTGCTGGAGCTGGCCGAGGCCGGCGGCGTCGGCCTGATCCTGTCGGTGACGGTGCTGTTCTTCTTCCTGCGCCATTGGCCATCCACGCTGATGGTGACCCTGGCCATTCCGATCTGCTTCACCATCACCCTGGGCTTCATGTATTTCGCCGGCGTCACGCTCAACATCCTGACCATGATGGGCCTGCTGCTGGCCGTGGGCATGCTGGTCGACAATGCCGTGGTGGTGGTCGAGAGCATCTACCAGGAACGCGAGCGCCTGCCGGACCAGCCACGCCTCGCCTCGATCATCGGCACCCGTAACGTTGCCATCGCGCTCAGTGCGGGCACGTTGTGCCACTGCATCGTGTTCGTGCCCAACCTGTTCGGCGAAACCAACAACATCAGCATCTTCATGGCGCAGATCGCGATCACCATCTCGGTCTCGCTGCTGGCCTCGTGGCTGGTGGCGGTCAGCCTGATCCCGATGCTGTCCGCGCGCATGGCCACGCCGAAGCTGGTGCATTCGCAGACCGGCGTGATCGCGCGCCTGCAGCGCCGCTACGCGCAGCTGCTGGACTGGTCACTGCGCCATCGCGGCTGGAGCCTGCTGGGCATCCTGCTGGTGGTGCTGGTCAGCCTGGTGCCGATGAAGCTGACCAAGATCGACATGTTCGGTGGCGATGGTGGCAAGGACATCTTCATCGGCTACATGTGGAAGGGCGCCTACACCTACCGGCAGATGTCCGAGGAAGTGGCGCGCGTCGAAGCCTGGGTCGAGGAGAACCGCGAGCGCCTGCACGTGCAGCAGGTCTATTCCTGGTACAGCGAACAGGAAGGCAGTTCGACCGTGGTCACCCTGGACGAGAAGTACGCCAAGGACATCAAGGCGCTGCAGGAAGAGCTGCGCAAAGGGCTGCCGAAATCCGCGCGTACCGACTACTTCGTCGGCAACCAGGGCGGTGATGGTGGCGGTGGCGGCAACCAGGGCGTGCAGGTGCAGCTGGTCGGCGACTCCAGCGCGATGCTGCAGGAGATCGGCCAGGAAGTGCTGCCGCTGCTGGCACAGCGCGCCGAGCTGCGCGATGTGCGCATCGACAACGGCGAGAAGGGCGGCGAGCTGAAAGTGCACGTCGACCGCGAGCGCGCAGCGGCCTTCGGATTCAATGCCGAGCAGGTTGCCAGTTTCGTCGGCCTGGCGCTGCGTGGCGCGCCGATGCGCGAGTTCCGTCGTGGTGACAATGAAGTGCCGGTGTGGGTGCGCTTTGCCGGTGCCGAACAGAGCAGCCCCGAAGACCTGGCCGGCTTCAGCGTGCGCACCGGCGATGGCCGCAGCGTACCGCTGTTGAGCCTGGTCAGTGTCGATGTGGGTTCATCAGCGACCCAGATCGGCCGCACCAACCGCCAGACCACGTTGACCATCAAGGCCAATCTGGCCGAGAAGATCACCGCACCGGACGGCCGCAAGGCCATGGAAGCAGTGCTCAAGCCGATGAACTTCCCGGCCGGCTACGGCTTCACCTTCGACGGCGGCGACTACGGCGATGACAACGAGGCGATGCAGCAGATGGTGTTCAACCTGCTGATCGCGCTGGTGATGATCTACGTGGTGATGGCCGCAGTGTTCGAATCGCTGCTGTTCCCGGCGGCGATCATGAGCGGCGTGCTGTTTTCGATCTTCGGCGTGTTCTGGCTGTTCTGGATCACCGGCACCTCGTTCGGGATCATGTCCTTCATCGGCATCCTGGTGCTGATGGGCGTGGTGGTGAACAACGGCATCGTGATGATCGAGCACATCAACAATCTGCGCCGGGGCGGGATGGGCCGTACCCAGGCGCTGGTGGAGGGCTCACGCGAGCGTCTGCGCCCGATCATGATGACCATGGGCACGGCGATCCTGGCGATGGTGCCGATTTCGCTGACCGATACGCAGATGTTCGGCAACGGGCCGGAGTACTCGCCGATGGCGCGTGCGATTGCCGGTGGCCTGGCGTTCTCTACCGTGGTCAGCCTGCTGTTCCTGCCGACGATCTACGCGGTGCTTGATGACCTGCGCAATGCGGTGGTGCGGCTGATCCAGCGTGCTCGCGGCCGCGAGGTCGTGGCGGGAACCCCGGTGTAGTGGTCGAGCTTGCTCGACCGTAGGGGAGGAAACGTGTTGTGGTGGGGGGAGACCGGTCGTAGTGGGGCGGTCTCCCCTTTTTTTTTCGCCGGGCATGGCCCGGCCTACCAATGCCGTGGCTGTAAATGACGTGCCAACCAAGGTTGGCACCTACCGGTAGCGCCGGGCCATGCCCGGCGGGGCAGCCCGATCAGCTCGCCACCTTGCTCCACACCTTGCCTGCAGTCAGCCACAGGCCCAGCATGCTGCCCAGGTTGGTCAGCATGAAGGTCAGCACCACGCGGGTCACGCGATTGCGGTACCAACCCTTCAACGACTGTGCATCGTCACGCAGCTTGAGGAAATCCTCGTAGGTCGGCTTGCGCAGGCGCGCTTCCACCAATGCCGCGAATGCGCCGGTGGGGATGCTCAGGCGGAACGGCTTGAACGGCGCCACCACAATCGCGGTGAGGATGCTCAGCGGGTGGCTGCCGGCCACCAGGCAGCCCAGGCCAGCCAGGCCGCCGGTATACATCGCCCAGGTCGCCAGCAGCTCGGTGCCCACGCCCAGTCCACCACGATAGAAGCCAACACCGATGCCGGTGGCCACGATGGCGAGGATCGCCAGGGTGAACCACGGGATGTTGCGCTTCTTCGGCACCGCTTCCAGTTGCTCGCGCAACGGCGCAGGCGCCTCGGTATCGGTTTCCAGGTAACGCGCCAGGCCGGCCAGATGGCCGGCGCCGACCACCGCCAGCACTTCGCGCTGCTGCGGATCATGCGCTTCACGCAGGCGCGTGGCCATGTAGCGGTCGCGCTCGCCGATGATCGTTTCGTACAACGCCGGGTTCTCGCTGGCGAACTCGCCGAAGCTCGATTCCAGCATGTCACCCTGCTTCAGCTTCTCGATCTCGTCTTCGCCGACATCCTCGGACGAGAACAGGCCGGCGCCGAGCCCGGCCACCAGCTTCAGCTTGCCGAAGAAGCCCAGTCGCTGCGAAGCACGACGGAATGTCAGGCCGACTTCGCGGTCGATCAGGTGCACCGGCAGGTTGCGCTCGCGCGCCAGGTCCACCGCACGCTTCAGTTCTGCGCCCGGCTCGATGCCGAGCTGTTCGGCCAGTCGGCGCTGGTAGGCCGACAGCGCGAGGTTGGCCGCGAACAGGGCGACGCGGCCCTTGCGGATCACTTCCACCAGGTCGAGTTTGGCCAGCGTGTCAGGGTCGCTCAGTGCCTGCAGGCGCTGCGGGTCCAGCTCGACGGCCACCGCATCGAAACGTCCACTGTCGATGGCTTTCTCCACCGCCTCGACGCTGGCATGGGAGACGTGGGCAGTGCCCAGCAGGGTGTAACGCACGCCATCGCGCTCGACGACGCGCACTGGCTGGCCGGCGAACAGATCGTCGCCGGTTTCGGGAAGGGTTTCGGTCATGGAATCATTCATTGGAAGGAGCGGAATCGGCGCCATCGCCGAGCGCGCGCTGCATCTGTACGGTGTCCAGCCAGCGGCCGTGCTTGCGGCCGAGGCCACGGAACACGCCCACCAGTTCGAACCCGAAGCGTTCGTGCAGCTTGATGGAAGCGGTATTGGTCGGTTCACCGATCACCGCGATCATCTGTCGGAAGCCGTATGCGGTGCAGGTATCGATCAGCGCCTGCAGCAGGCCCTTGCCGACGCCACGGCCCTGGAAGCGGGCATCGACATAGACCGAGTTCTCAACGGTCCACTGGTACGCGATGCGCGTGCGGTAGGTGTTGGCATACGCATAGCCGGCCACCTGGCCGTCGACCTCGGCCACCAGGTAGGGGAAGCCGCGGTCGATGATGTCACGCATGCGGCGCAGCATCTCGGCCTGGTCGGGAATCTCGTACTCGTAGGTGTTGACGAAGTCGGTCACTTCCACCGCGTAGATCGCGGTGATCGCAGCGATGTCGGCAGGGCCGGCATCACGGATGAGTACGGCCATGCGCGGGCTCCGGGTCAGTCGATGTAGCGCTTGAGCAGATCGCCGTAGGCGTCGATGCGACGATCGCGCAGGAACGGCCAGATGCGGCGCACGTGTTCGCTGCGCTGCAGGTCGACCTCGCACATCAGGATGGTCGCGTCGGTGCCGGCTTCGGCCAGGAACTCGCCCTGTGGGCCCAGCACGTGGCTGTTGCCCCAGAACTGGATGCCCGAGGCGCCCAGCGGCGAGGCCTCGTGGCCGACGCGGTTGCAGCTGAGCACCGGCACGCCATTGGCTACGGCATGGCCACGGTGGCTCAGTACCCAGGCATCGCGCTGGCGGGTCTTCTCGTCCTGCACATCATCCGGGTCCCAGCCGATTGCGGTGGGGTAGAGCAGCAGCTCAGCACCGGCCAGCGCCATCAGGCGCGCTGCTTCCGGGTACCACTGGTCCCAGCACACCAGCACGCCAAGGCGGCCGACCGAGGTGTCGATCGGCTTGAAGCCGATATCGCCCGGGGTGAAGTAGAACTTCTCGTAGAAGCCCGGGTCATCCGGGATGTGCATCTTGCGGTACTTGCCCAGCAAGGTGCCGTCCTTCTCGAAGACCACGGCGGTGTTGTGGTACAGACCGGCAGCGCGGCGCTCGAACAGCGAGCCGACCAGCACCACGCCGTGCTTCTTTGCCAGCGCGCCCAGGCGCTCGGTGCTCGGGCCCGGAATCGGCTCGGCCAGGTCGAATTCATCGACCGATTCGTGCTGGCAGAAGTAGGGACCGTTGTGAAGTTCCTGCAGCAGCACCAGCTTCGCGCCCTGTGCCGCGGCGTCGGCAACACGCGCTTCGATCACCGCCAGGTTGGCGGCGGCATCACCGTGGTTGCGCTCCTGGATCAGGGCGACGGTAAGGGGGCTGCGCGAGTTCATGCGGGGCGATCCTGCGGGGGAAAACCCGCATGTTAACGCGGATGCGCCATGACAGCGTGTTGGCTGCTGAATGGTTGAAGGGTGGTGCCGGCCGCTGGCCGGCAACTCCGTCAATCCATCAGGCATCGCCTTGGTTGCCGGCCAGCGGCCGGCACTACCGTGGTCTATGCCTTCAACAGCCCGGCCGGCAGCTGCATGGTGATGCAGTGCAGGCTGCCGTTCTGCCAGATCAGCGAGCGGCAGGGCACCTGCACGATCTCGCGGCCCGGGTGGGCCTGTGCCAGCACGTCGCGGGCCAGGTCGTCGGCCGGGTCGCCATAGGCCGGCATCAGCACCGCGCCGTTGACGATCAGGTAATTGGCATACGAAGCAGCCAGGCGGCGGCCTTCATCGATCACCGGCTTTGCCCACGGCAACGGGAACAGGCGGTACGGCTTTCCGTCAGCCGTGCGCAGTGCGGCCAGCTCGGCGCCCATCGCCTGCAGCTCGGCGTAGTGCGAATCGCTGGCGTCGTCGCAGGCCTGGTAGACGATGCTGTCGGCCGAGGCGAAGCGGGCGAGGGTATCGATATGGGCGTCGGTGTCGTCGCCTTCCAGATAGCCATGATCCAGCCACAGCACGCGTTCCTGCTGCAGCCAGTCGGCCAGGTCGGCGCTCAGGCTGTCGCGGTCACGGTCGGGATGGCGCTCGTGCAGGCACTTCCAGGTGGTCAGCAGGGTGCCTTCGCCATCGGTCTCGATGCCGCCGCCCTCCAGCGCGAACGGAATGCTGCGCACCGTCGCGTCGTTGAACACGCCGGCCTGGTCGAGCGCGCCGACCAGCTGGTCATCCAGGGTGGCGTCGAACTTGCCGCCCCAGCCGGTGAAGCGGAAGTCCAGCAGCTGGAAGCTGCCGTCGGCACGGCGCAGGGTGATCGGGCCCGAATCACGCAGCCAGGTGTCGTCGTAGGCGGCGGTGGTGAAGTGGACCTTGTCCATGTCGATGCGGTTGGAGCGCAACCGCATTTCGGCGTAGGTCTCCACGTCATCGTCGGCCACGCAGATCAGCACCGGCTGGAAGCGGGTGATCGCTGCAACCAGGGCGATGTAGGTCTCTTCCACCTGGCCCAGGCGGTCGGCCCAGTCGGTGTCGGCGGTGGGCCAGGCAATCAGGACGCCGCTCTGGGCTTCCCATTCGGCAGGAAAACGAAGGGTCTGGTTCATGGTCTCGCTACACGCGCCCGCCGGTGGCGGGCATGGGGGTCAACGGATCGGCGGCTTGGGGCCGATTTCGTTCGGATCCGCCTGGTTTGCCACCACGTCGATCACCTTCTGCTTCTCGAAGTAGACGGTGAACTGCGGGTATACCCAGCGGTGGATGGTCGGCCATTGCCGTTTCTGCCCGCCGCGCGGCTGCAGCTGCTCTGCCGGCGCGCCGAACTGCGACTGCACCTGCTGCATGCTCTGGCCGCGGACGGGCAGGGCGCCGGCCGGCTTTTCGCGGGCGCGGTCGACAAGCAGGGTATCGGCCATCGCCGGAGTGGCGGCAGCCAGGGTGGCCAGTACGGCCAGGGTGCACAGGTAACGCGTCATCTCGATCTACTCCCCAGTGGTCAAGAACAGCGATTACAGCAAAAACGGCAGGAAAAAACCGCATAAACAAAAAACCGCCCGAAGGCGGCTTTTTGCATCGGGTCGGCCCCGCGTGGGGCCAGCCGCGGTCACAAGGACCGTTGGGCTTAGCGCTGACGCGCCTTGAAACGCGGGTTCGACTTGCAGATGACGAAGATCTTGCCACGACGACGCACGACCTTGCAGTCACGGTGACGGGCCTTCGCCGACTTCAGGGAGGACAGAACTTTCATGGCATACCTCGGCGTAAACAGTAGTTGTTCGGGTGGAGCGTGGCCGCGATATGCGAAAGACAATCGGCAGTGGACGCTCGTTCAAGCCCGCCATTCTACCGGGCTTTTCCCCATGGTTTCAAGTGGTTGCACAAAAGGCCCGTTACGGGGTGTCTGGCAGGGGCTAGAATGCCCCCTTCACACGCGCAAGGACCCCCATGAATCCACTCGTTCCCGTCCTGACCATCGACGGCCCGTCAGGGGCCGGCAAGGGTACCATCAGCCGCATCGTGGCGCGCCGGTTGGGCTGGCACTACCTGGATTCGGGCGCTCTGTACCGCGCGGTCGGCGTGGCGGCCAGCTGGGCCGACATCGACACCTCCGATGCCTCCGCGCTGGTGCGCTGCACCTTTGATACGCATGTCCAGTTCGTCGAGCAGGGCGATGCCATGCGGGTCCTGGTCAATGGCACCGACGCCACCGACGAGCTGCGGCTGGAGACCACTGGGGCGCTGGCGTCGGCGATTGCGGCCATCCCCGAGGTCCGGGCCGCCCTGAAGGAGCGCCAGCGCGCATTCAGGATGGAGCCGGGACTGGTTGCCGACGGCCGCGACATGGGTACGGTGATCTTTCCGGACGCCCCCTACAAGGTCTTCCTGACCGCCAGTGCCGAGGAGCGCGCCGAGCGCCGGCATAAGCAGTTGAAAGACAAGGGGGTTTCTGTTAACTTTGAAGACCTCCTGCGCGAGATCATGGCCCGCGACGCCCGTGATGCTCAGCGTACCGTGGCGCCCCTGAAGCCGGCAGACGATGCTGTCCTCATCGACACCACAGGCATCGGCATCGAAGATGTCGTTGCCAGAGTGATGGATCTGCTTCCGGTTCCGGCTGCCTGATCCGTTCGCGCAGGAGCTCTGCCAGCAGCATCGGTGGAGGTCGCGCATCTGCAGTGCTGTAAAAGCTCCGTCGCGCAATGATGCGTGGCGGTTTTCCTACTTCCACACACGACCTGCATTTCCGGGGTCGACCAACAGGCGGGCGGTAGCCATTCCCTGAAGGGAAGCCAACCGACCCATGTGTCCAACAGAGTAAATCTAATGACCGAATCATTTGCCGAACTGTTTGAAGCCAGCCAGGCCAACCTGGCCAAGCTGAAGCCGGGCGCCATCGTCAGCGGTACCGTTGTTGAAGTCCGCGGCGACGTCGTGGTGATCAACGCCGGGCTGAAGTCGGAAGGCATCGTGCCGATCGAACAGTTCCGTAACGACGCTGGCGAAATCGATGTTGCCGAAGGCGACATCGTCAAGGTCGCCCTCGACTCGATCGAGAACGGCTTCGGTGAAACCGTCCTGTCGCGCGAGAAGGCCAAGCGCGCGATGGTGTGGGACGAGCTGGAAGAAGCGTTGGAAAAGAACGAAACCATCACCGGTCGCATCAGCGGCAAGGTCAAGGGTGGTTTCACCGTGGACATCAAGGATGTCCGCGCCTTCCTGCCGGGTTCCCTGGTCGATGTGCGCCCCGTGCGCGATCCGGCCTACCTGGAAGGCAAGGAGCTGGAATTCAAGCTCATCAAGCTTGACCGCAAGCGCAACAACGTCGTGGTCTCGCGCCGCGCTGTCGTCGAAAGCGAGCACTCGGAAGAGCGCGAGCAGCTGATGGACAAGCTGCAGGAAGGCGCGATCCTGAAGGGTGTCGTCAAGAACCTGACCGATTACGGCGCATTCGTGGACCTGGGCGGTATCGACGGCCTGCTGCACATCACCGACATGGCATGGAAGCGCGTGCGCCATCCGTCCGAAGTCGTGAACGTCGGCGACGAGCTGGACGTGCGCGTGCTGAAGTTCGACCGCGAGCGCAACCGCGTTTCGCTGGGCCTGAAGCAGCTGGGCGAAGATCCGTGGGATAACATCGCCCGTCGTTACCCGGCCAACAGCCGCGTGTTCGGCAAGGTCTCCAACGTCACCGATTACGGCGCATTCGTCGAAATCGAGCCGGGCGTCGAAGGTCTGGTGCACGTTTCCGAGATGGATTGGACCAACAAGAACGTCAACCCGTCCAAGGTTGTGCAGGTCGGTGACGAAGTTGAAGTCATGGTCCTGGACGTCGACGAGGAGCGTCGCCGCATCTCGCTGGGCATGAAGCAGGTTGCCGCCAATCCGTGGGAAACCTTCGCTGCCACCCACAAGAAGGGTGACAAGGTGTCGGGCCAGATCAAGTCGATCACCGACTTCGGCATCTTCATCGGCCTGGACGGCGGCATCGACGGCCTGGTTCACCTGTCCGACATCAGCTGGGCGACCACTGGCGAAGACATCGTTCGCAACTTCAAGAAGGGCGACAACCTGGACGCAGTCGTCCTGGCCGTCGATCCGGAGCGCGAGCGCATTTCGCTGGGCGTCAAGCAGCTGGAGCAGGATCCGTTCGGCCAGTACATGGCGACCAATCCGAAGGGCTCCAAGGTCGAAGGCGTGGTGAAGGAAGTCGACGCCAAGGGCGCGATCATCGAGCTGTCCGACGGCATCGAAGGCTATGTTGCAGCTCGCGACATCGCCAACGAGCGTGTCGACGACGCGACCCAGCACCTGAAGGTCGGCGACAAGGTTGAAGCCAAGTTCGTGGGCATGGATCGCAAGGGTCGTACCCTGCAGCTGTCGATCAAGGCCAAGGACGACGCGGAAATGCGCGAAGTGCTGGAGGAATACCAGTCCTCTTCGGCTTCCAGCGGCACCACCCAGCTGGGCGCGCTGCTGCGTGCACAGCTGAACGGCAACAAGTCCGAGTAATATCGGCCTTACGCTGTTCGTTGTTTCCTGGACGGCCCGGGCACTGCCCGGGCCGTTTCAGGCTGAGATGCCCCTGATGTGAGCCGGTAATGACCAAATCCGAACTGATCGAAATCCTTGCGCGCCGGCAGGCGCACCTGAAGGCCGATGATGTCGATCTGGCGGTCAAGTCATTGCTGGAAATGATGGGGGGCTCACTGTCGGCCGGCGATCGCATCGAGATCCGCGGCTTCGGCAGCTTTTCGCTGCACTACCGTCCGCCGCGCCTGGGTCGCAACCCGAAGACCGGCGAATCGGTTGCCCTGCCGGGCAAGCATGTCCCTCATTTCAAGCCAGGCAAGGAATTGCGCGAGCGGGTCAGCAGTGTGCTGCCGCTGGACGCAGATCCGGCCTGAGCCATCCGTCGCGCGACTTCGTGCGAATCCCACCACGAGTCGGATAAGCTACGGCCTCCTGCCAATGGAGCTGTCGCATGAAAGTTTTTCGTCTGCTGGTCCTGCTGGCGGTTCTGATCCTTGGTCTGATCATCGGTGCGGTCAACATGACGGCCATGTCGATCAACCTGCTGTTTACCCAATTGAACACGTCCGTCGGCGTGGCGCTGATTGCCGCCCTGCTGATCGGTGTCGTGGTCGGCGCTGGCCTGGTGCTGGTAAGCGTGGTCATTCCGCTCTACAGCCAGCTGCGCCGTGCCAACAAGTCGGCGGCTGCACCGTCGACGCCGGTGGCCCCCTCCCAATCTTTTGATGGACGTTGATCGAAGATGGAATTCGTTTCCGAGTGGTTCTGGTTCTTCCTCTGTCTTCCGTTGGCGGCTCTGGCCGGCTGGGTGATCGGACGCCGCGGTGGTCAACGCCACGGTGACAACCAGGTCAGCCACCTGTCCAGCACCTATTTCCGTGGCCTGAACTACCTGCTCAACGAGCAGCCGGACAAGGCCATCGAACTGTTCCTGCACATCGCCGAGCTGGACAAGGAAACCTTCGAGACCCAGGTCGCGTTGGGTCATCTGTTCCGTCGCCGTGGTGAAGTGGATCGCGCGATCCGTCTGCACCAGGGGCTGGTCAACCGCCAGGACCTGAGCGACGCGCAGCGCGTGCAGGCGCTGCTGGCACTGGGCGAGGACTACATGAAGTCCGGCCTGCTGGACCGTGCCGAAACCGTGTTCACCGAACTGGCGCAGCTGGACCAGCGCGCACCGCAGGCGCTCAAGCACCTGATCGGCATCTACCAAGCCGAGCGCGACTGGGAAAAGGCGATCGACAACGCTACCCGCTTCGAAGATGTCACCGGCGAGCCGATGGGCAAGCTGATCGGACAGTTCGAATGCGAGCTCGCCGAGCGCTTCCGTGGTGCGGGCAAGCTGGAAGAGGCGAGGGCGGCCATCGCCCGCGCCTACCAGGCCGATGCCATGTCGGTCCGTGCCGGCATCATCGAGGGTCGCCTGGAAACCGATGCAGGCAATGCCGAGGCCGCCGTGCGTGCCTTCGAGCGTGCTGCCCGCAACGATCCGGAGTACCTGCCGGAAGTGCTGCCGGCACTGATGGAAAACTACCGCAAGGTCGGCGACCTGGGCGGCGCGCGCGCCTTCCTGTCCGAGATGACCGAGCACTACCGCGGTATCGCCCCGGTACTGGCCCTGACCCGCCTGATGGAAGAGCAGGAAGGTGTCGCGCCTGCCCGTGCCTACCTCGGCCGCCAGCTGAAGGATCGCCCGTCGGTGCGTGGCGAATCGGCGCTGATCGACCTCACCCTGGCCGAGGGCGCAGATTCCACTGCCACCCTGCACGACCTCAAGCACATCACCGACCAGTTGCTGGTGCGCAATCCTGCCTACCGCTGTACCCGCTGCGGATTTGGTGCGCGCACCCATCACTGGCAATGCCCGAGCTGCAAGGAGTGGGGTACGGTCAAGCCGCTGCTGAATTACGCGGTGCTCTGATCATGCCCTGGCTCGTGATGGCCGCGTTGCTGGGCGTGGCCCTGCTCAGCGCGGCGTTGACCTGGGCGGCGCGCGTGTATGCCCTGCGCAGGCAGTTGCTGGACCAGCCCGGCGAGCGCCGCAGCCACAGTGTCGCCACCCCGCGTGGTGGCGGCATCGCCATCGTGATCAGTCTGCTGGTTGCTGCGGCCGTGGCCGCTTGCGTCTGGCCGGGCGCTGCGCTCAGCCTCGCTGTCGCCGGTCTCGGCCTGTTGCTGGTCGCCGGCATCGGCTGGTGGGATGACCATCGACCGCTGCCAGCCATGCGCCGGTTGCTGGTGCATTTCCTCGCCGCCGCCCTGCTGGCGGGGCTGGTCAAGATGCACGGCGGCGGCTGGTTGTTGAGCCTGTTGGTGCTGTTCTTCACCGCCTCGCTGATCAACATCTGGAACTTCATGGATGGGATCAACGGGATCGCCAGCAGTCAGGCGGTCATCGTTGCGCTGGGCTTCGCGACGGTGCTGCCCTGGCCCTATTCGCTGGTGGCCATCGTGCTTGGCCTGGCCTGCCTGGGTTTTCTGCCATTCAATTTCCCGCAGGCGCGGATCTTCATGGGGGATGTCGGCAGTGGCGCGCTGGGTTATGCCGTGGCGGTGGTGCTGGCCGTCGCTGCAGTGCACACCGACATCAACTGGATCCTGCTGCTGCTGCCGTTGTCCGCCTTCCTTGTGGACGCGGGCTTCACGCTGTTGGCGCGCATGCTTTCCGGGCAACGCTGGATGGAACCCCACACCCAGCATGTCTACCAGCGCGCGGTCCAGGCAGGAGCCAGCCACGCTCTGGTGACAGGGATGTACTTTGTTTTGGGCCTGTTCAGTATTACAGTGTTCAATATCTGCACCAATTTGCAGCCGAGGTGGGAGGCTGTCGTAGCGGTCGCGTGGTTTGTCGCGCTGACCCTGCTGTGGCTACTCCTGCGCAATGGATTGCGCCACCGATAAGGAACTACTCGATCTATGTCTTCACCTTGGCGGGACAGAATCCTCGGCCTGATGCCGCGTACGGCCATCGTCTGCCACGACTTGTTCATGGTATGGGCCTGTTGGCAGCTGTTGCATGCGGGTCGCTACTCGATCCTCGCCGACGCTCCCGCATTGCCGCTGTGGAACGTGGATACCACGCTGGTGCTGGCGCTGCAGGGCCTGGTGTTCTGGCGTATCGGCCTCTACCGGGGGCTATGGCGTTTTGCCAGCGTCAGCGACCTGCTGAACATCTTCAAGGCCAGCTTCATCGGCCTGATCGCCATTGTTCTGGTGCTGGCCTGGAAGCGCTTCAACGGCGTGCCAATGTCGGTGCTGGTGATCTACCCGTTCGCGCTGTCGGCACTGCTGGGCGCGCCGCGCCTGTTGTACCGGGCGTGGAAGGACTACCAGTCGCTGCAGTCCGATTCGACCGCACGCCGCGTGCTGATTCTCGGCGCCGGCCAGGCTGCTGAAACCCTGGTGCGCGACCTGCGCCGATCCGGCAATTTCGAGCCGGTCGGCCTGCTTGATGATGCACCGCACCTGCGTGGCGCCAAGCTGCAGAGCCTGCCGATCCTGGGCACGCTGGACGACGCACCGGCGGTGGCCCGCGAGACGGCGGCCAAGCTGCTGGTGATTGCCATGCCCTCGCTGGATGCCGTCGGCATGCAGCGCGTGGTGGCCATCTGCGAGAGCACCGGCATTCCGTTCCGGACCGTGCCCAAGCTCAGCGACATCCTGCAGGGACAGTCGCTGCCGGGCCAGTTGAAGGAAGTGGCGATCGAAGATCTGCTCGGGCGCAAGCCGATCATGCCGGACTGGAACCTCATCCGCGGCTGGTTGGGCGGGCGCACGGTGATGGTGACCGGCGCCGGTGGCTCGATCGGATCCGAGCTGTGCCGCCAGTGTGCGCGCCACGGTGCGGGTCGTATCGTGCTGCTTGAGATCAGCGAGCTGCTGCTGTTGACCATCGAAGGCGAGCTGCGCCGCAGCTTCCCCGATGTCGAGATCGAAGCCGTGCTCGGTGACTGTGGCGATCCCGCGGTGATCCGCCATGCGTTGTCGCTGCACCCGGTGGACACCGCTTTCCATGCGGCTGCCTACAAGCACGTGCCGGTGCTGGAGCGTCAGCTGCGCGAAGCCGTGCGCAACAACATCCTGGCCACCGAGAACGTGGCCCGCGCCTGTCTGGAAGCCCACGTCGAGCACTTTGTGTTCATTTCGACCGACAAGGCGGTGGACCCGGTCAATGCGCTGGGTGCCAGCAAGCGCTATGCGGAGATGATCTGCCAGAGCCTGGACCAGAAGTCCACGCACACCCGTTTCGTGACCGTGCGCTTCGGCAACGTGCTGGCGTCGGCCGGCAGCGTGGTGCCGTTGTTCCGCGAACAGATCCTCAAGGGCGGACCGGTCACGGTGACCGATCCGGAGGTCAGCCGCTATTTCATGACGATTCCCGAGGCGTGCCAGCTGATCCTGCAGGCGGCCGCGTCGGCGTCGCACGGCGCGATCTACACCCTGGACATGGGCGAGCCCGTGCCGATCCGGGTGTTGGCCGAACAGATGATCCGCCTGGCGGGCAAGCAGCCCTACAAGGAAATTCCGATCATCTATACCGGCCTGCGCCAGGGCGAGAAGCTGCACGAGACGCTGTTCTATTCCGACGAGGACTACCGGCCGACCGCGCACCCGAAGATCCTCGAGGCCGGCGTGCGTTCGTTCTCGCGTGACATCGTGCTGGGCAACGTGCCCAAGCTGCGCGAGGCGATTGCCAGGTACGACATCGATACGATCCAGGAAATCCTGTTCGCGACCATGCCGGAATTCTCGCCAATCGAACAGGATGCTTACATTTCATCCGCTAAGGTTGTGCCCTTTCCGGCACGTGAGGCCAGCAGGCACCAATGAGCAAGCGCATTCGCAAGGCGGTATTTCCGGTAGCAGGTCTGGGCACGCGGTTTCTTCCGGCAACCAAGACGGTGCCGAAGGAAATGCTGCCGATCATCGATCGGCCGTTGATCCAGTACGCCGTGGATGAGGCGATTGAAGCGGGCTGTGACACCCTGGTGTTCATCACCAACCGTTACAAGCACGCTGTCGCCGACTATTTCGACAAGGCCTACGAGCTGGAGCAGAAGCTCGAGCGCGCGGGCAAGCACGAGCAGCTCGAATTGATCCGCCATGTGCTGCCGGAAGGCGTGCGCGCGATCTTCGTTACCCAGGCCGAGGCTCTGGGCCTGGGCCACGCGGTGCTGTGCGCCAAGGCGGTCATCGGTGACGAGCCGTTCGCCGTGCTGTTGCCAGATGATCTGATCTGGAACCGCGGCGCGGGTGCACTGAAGCAGATGGCCGACCTCAACGAAGCCAGCGGCGCCAGCGTGATCGCCGTGGAAGACGTGCCACACGACAAGACGGCGAGTTACGGCATCGTTGCTACCGAGGCGTTCGATGGCCGCAAGGGGCGTATCTCGCAGATCGTGGAGAAGCCCAAGCCGGAAGATGCACCGAGTGACCTGGCGGTGGTGGGGCGCTACGTGCTGAGCCCGAAGATCTTCGAACTGCTTGAGCAGACCCGCACCGGTGCCGGTGGCGAGATCCAGCTGACCGATGCGATCGCCGAACTGCTGAAGACCGACGAGGTCGATGCCTATCGTTTCGAGGGCACCCGTTTCGACTGCGGGACCCATCTGGGGCTGGTCGAGGCGACGATCCGCTTTGCGCTGGACAACCCGAAGCTGGCCGGGCCGGCGCGGGAGAAGCTGGCGGCGATGCTGGCGGAGTAAGGGTTCTCAAGCGATCCGTGCAGCGCCTCCCCGCATAGGTGGGGAGGCGGGGGCGGGCCGCTGCAGGACACGCCGTGAACCCATCCATGGGGGCTCGTAGGCGCCATCCATGGCGCCTGCGGTCCTGCATCGGCCCGCCCCCGCCTTTCGACAGTTGGCTGGTGGCGCGGACGGGAAGGGCGGAATCAAGAGCAGGGCAGAAACAAAAAAGGCAGCCGATGGCTGCCTTTTTTCGTTTCCAGAGCATCCACGCATGGCGTGGATCTACTGCTCTTGCCTTTGCTCACCCTTCCGCCGCGGGGAGGCTGGAAGGGACGGGTCGGCAGGGCTGCCCGGGACCGTTGGCGCCATGGATGGCGCCATCGAGCCCCCAGGGATGGGTTCACGGCGTGTCCCGAGCAGTCCTGCCGACCCGGCCCACGCCATGAGGCCCAACGAGGCAACGCCTTGAACCTTACAGCGCCTCGAAAATGCCCGCCGCACCCATGCCGGTGCCGATGCACATCGTCACCATGCCGTACTTCTGCTGGCGACGGCGCAGGCCGTGCAGCAGGGTCGCGGTACGGATCGCGCCGGTCGCACCCAGCGGGTGGCCCAGGGCAATCGCGCCGCCCAGCGGGTTGACCTTGCTCGGGTCCAGGCCGCAGTCACGGATCACGGCCAGCGACTGCGCGGCGAAGGCCTCGTTGAGCTCGATCCAGTCCAGCTGGTCCTGGGTCAGGCCAGCCTGCTTCAGTGCCTTCGGAATCGCGGCGATCGGGCCGATGCCCATCACTTCCGGGCGCACGCCGGCCACCGAGAAGCTGACGAAACGGGCCAGCGGGGTCAGGCCGTAATCCTTGATCGCCTGTTCCGACGCCAGCAATACCGCACCGGCACCATCGCTCATCTGCGAGGAGTTGCCGGCAGTGACGGTGCCGCCGAACTGGCCGTTGCGGAACACCGGGCGCAGCTTGGCCAGGCCTTCAGCGGAGGAATCCGGGCGCGGGCCTTCGTCGGTGTCGGCCACCTTGTTGCGGGTGATGATGCGCTTGCCGTCGGCGAGGTCGGGCTGGTGCGAGACGATCTCGTACGGGCTGATCTCGTCCTTGAAGTCGCCGTTCTGGATGGCGGCCATGGCCTTCTGGTGCGAGGCCAGGGCGAACGCGTCCTGTTCTTCGCGCGAGACCTTCCACTCTTCAGCGACCTTCTCGGCGGTGATGCCCATGCCGTAGGCAATGGCGACGTGGTCGTTGTCGAACACGCTCGGGGCCATCGCGATCTTGTTGCCCATCATCGGCACCATCGACATCGATTCGGTGCCGCCGGCCAGCATCAGGTCGGCGTTGCCAAGGCGGATCGCGTCGGCCGCCTGCGCCACGGCCTGCAGGCCGGAGGAGCAGAAGCGGTTCACGGTCTGCGCGGCGATGGTGTTCGGCAGGCCGGCCAGCAGCACGCCGATGCGGGCCACGTTCATGCCCTGCTCGGCTTCGGGCATCGCGCAGCCGATGATCGCGTCATCGATGCGGTTGACGTCCACGCCCGGCGCCTGCGCGACGACGCTGCGCAGCACGTGGGCGAGCATGTCGTCGGGGCGGGTGTTGCGGAACATGCCCTTGGGCGCCTTGCCAACCGGGGTACGGGTGGCGGCGACGATGTAGGCGTCCTGGATTTGCTTGGTCATTGCAGTGATCTCTTGAATAGGGGTTGGAAGAGGTTGCCGGCCAGCGGCCGGCACTACCGATGTCTTCCGTCAGTTCCGCAGCGGCTTGCCGGTCTTGAGCATGTGCGCGATGCGGGCCTGGGTCTTTTCCTGCTGGGCCAGTTCGACGAAGTGCTTGCGCTCCAGGGTCAGCAGCCACTCTTCGTCGACCAGGGTGCCGCGGTCGACCTTGCCGCCGCACAGCACGGTGGCGATGCGCTCGGCGATCTCGTAGTCGTACGGGCTGATGAAGCGGCCTTCCAGCATGTTGACCAGCATCATCTTGAAGGTGGCGATGCCGACGTCACCGGCCACCTGGATGCGGCGTGCCGGCAGCGGCGGACGGTAGCCCGCTTCGGCCAGCGCGCGTGCTTCGGCCTTGGCGATGTACAGGGCCTCGTAGCTGTTGAACACCACCTTGTCGGTGCTGCGCAGCAGGCCCAGTTCCTGGGCGTTGACCGCCGAGTTGGACACCTTGGCCATCGCCACGGTCTCGAAGGTCTTCTTCAGTTCGGCGAACACGTCACCGCCCGGGCCAGCGGCCTGCGAGGCACGCACGGCCAGTTCCTTCAGGCCGCCGCCTGCCGGCAGCAGGCCGACGCCGGCTTCGACCAGACCGATGTAGCTTTCCAGGAAGGCCACGGTCTTGGCGCTGTGCATCTGGAACTCGCAGCCGCCACCCAGGGCCAGGCCACGCACCGCAGCCACCACCGGCACCAGCGAGTACTTGATGCGCTGGCTGGTGCGCTGGAAGTTGTGCACCATTTCTTCGAACTGGTCGACCTTGCCGGCCTGCAGCAGGCCGAGGGCGCCAGCCAGGTCGGCACCGGCAGAGAAGGGCTCCTTCTGCTGCCAGATCACCAGGCCCTGGAAGTCCTTCTCGGCGCGCGTGACGCACTCCTGCAGGCCGTCGAGCACGTGGTCGGACACGGTGTTCATCTTGGTCTTGAAGCTGACCACGGCAATGCCATCGCCGTCGTGCCACATGCGCAGGCCGTCGTTCTCGAACACGGTCTCGCCCGGCGCGAACTTCTCACCCAGCAGCGGATCGGGGAAGCGCTGGCGCTGGTACACCGGCAGCGACGAGCGCGGCAGCTTGGCATTGCGCGACGGGCTGTAGCTGCCCTCGGCGGCGTGCACGCCATCGCGGCCATCGAACACCCAGTCCGGCAGCGGGGCGTTGCTCATGCTCTTGCCAGCGACGATGTCATCGGCGATCCACTGTGCGACCTGCTTCCAGCCGGCGGCCTGCCAGGTTTCGAACGGGCCCAGCGACCAGCCGTAGCCCCAGCGGATGGCGAGATCGACGTCGCGCGCGGTCTCGGCGATGTCGGCGAGGTGGTAGGCGCTGTAGTGGAACAGGTCGCGGAAGGTCGCCCACAGGAACTGCGCCTGCGGGTGCTGGCTCTCGCGCAGCTTGGCGAACTTCTCGGCCGGGTTCTTGATCTTCAGGATCTCGACCACTTCCGGTGCGGCGGCGCGGTCAGCCGGACGGTAGTCCTGCTTTTCCAGGTCCAGCACCACGATGTCCTTGCCGACCTTGCGGAAGATGCCGGCGCCGGTCTTCTGGCCCAGTGCGCCCTTGGCAATCAGCGCGTCCAGCCACTTCGGCGACTTGAAGAATTCATGCCACGGATCATTGGGCAAGGTATCGCCCATGGTCTTGATCACGTGCGCCATGGTGTCCAGGCCGACCACGTCGGAGGTGCGGTAGGTCGCCGACTTCGGGCGGCCGACCAGCGGGCCGGTCAGGCCGTCCACTTCATCGAAGCCCAGGCCGAACTGCTGGGTGTGGTGGATGGTGGACAGGATCGAGAACACGCCGATGCGGTTGCCGATGAAGTTCGGGGTGTCCTTGGCGTACACCACGCCCTTGCCCAGGGTGGTGACCAGGAACGCTTCCAGGCCTTCCAGCACGCTGGCGTCGGTGGTGGTGGCCGGGATCAGCTCGGCCAGGTGCATGTAGCGCGGCGGGTTGAAGAAGTGCACGCCGCAGAAGCGGTGGCGCAGCTGTTCGGGCAGCACGTCGGCCAGCTTGTTGATGCCCAGGCCCGAGGTGTTGGAGGCCAGCACGGCGTGGTCGGCCACGAACGGGGCGATCTTCTTGTACAGGTCCTGCTTCCAGTCCATGCGCTCGGCGATGGCCTCGATGATCAGGTCGCAGTCCTTCAGCTGTTCCAGGCCGGTCTCGTAGTTGGCCGGGGTGATGGCTTCGGCCAGCGACTTGCTGGCCAGCGGCGCCGGGCTCAGCTTGCCGAGGTTGGCGATCGACTTCAGCACGATGCCATCGGCCGGACCTTCCTTGGCAGGCAGGTCGAACAGCACGGTGTCGACGCCGGCATTGGTGAGGTGGGCGGCGATCTGGGCACCCATGACGCCGGCACCCAGCACGGCGGCGCGGCGGACTAGCAGGGAATTGGACATGGTGTAGGGCCTTTGTTGGTCAGCAGTTACTGGGTGGAATCAATGGAGGCGGGCAGGGCGCTGCCACTGCGGGCGGCGGCGCGGAATCCGGCCTCGGCGAAATGGATCAGTTCATGGGCGGCATGGGCACGATGCGCCGTTTCGGTGACACCGGCAGGTCGCTTGATCAGTCCGAAATCGGCCATGGCATAGGTCAGCGAGCCAGCGAGGAAATCCAGGCGCCAATAGAGCTCTTCCTTGCTCAGGCCGGGCACGCATTCGGCGATGGCCTTGCCGAACGCACGCAGCACATGGCCGTAGTGGTCGGACAGGAACTTGCGCAGGTTGTCGTTCTTTTCAGCGTAGGCACGGGCGATCACGCGGACGAAGGCACCGCCGTTCTGGCGGTCCTGGGCCAGCGCCAGGGCCGGCTCGACGAAGGCGGCGAGCACCGGCCGCAGTTGGCCGGGGTGTTCGTTGCGGGCACGCTCGAGCTGGGCCAGGCGGGCGCCGGTCATCTCGTCCATGCGGCGGCGGAATACCTCGTTGACCAGGTTTTCCTTGGAGCCGAAGTGGTAGTTGACCGCAGCGATGTTGACGTCTGCCTGGCTGGTCACCTGGCGCAGCGAGGTGCCGGCAAAGCCGTGCTGGGCGAACAGCTCCTCGGCGGCGCCGAGGATCCGGTCCTTGGTCGAGAAGTGGGCGGGCTTGGCCATCGGGCGGTCGGACCTTAATCAAACGATTGTTTGATACTAGAACCAGACGGTACCGTATGGCATTTTGCAGTGCAGCAAAAATGCTCCGATTGGTCAGAATCCGCTCAGGTGGGTGAATGGGGGTAGTGCCGGCCGCTGGCCGGCAGCCCCGAGGTTGAATGGCGGCCAATGCCGGCCAGCGGCCGGCACTACCACCCTGCCGCGTTATCTTTTACAATCCGCGCACGTTTATCAGGCTAAGCCCGCGTTTCGACGCGGCTTTTTTTTTGTTACCCTTCGGGCCATCAGCGGCCCGATTCCATTGGAGACATCCCATGGCGCTGGAGCGCACCCTTTCGATCATCAAGCCGGACGCCGTTGCCAAGAACGTCATCGGCGAAATCTACGCCCGCTTCGAAAAGGCCGGCCTGAAGGTCGTGGCCGCCAAGTACAAGCAGCTGTCGCGTCGTGAAGCCGAAGGCTTCTACGCCGTGCACCGCGAGCGTCCGTTCTTCAACGCACTGGTCGAGTTCATGATCTCCGGCCCGGTGATGATCCAGGCCCTGGAAGGCGAGAACGCCGTCCTGGCCCACCGCGACCTGCTGGGCGCCACCAACCCGAAGGAAGCCGCTGCGGGCACCATCCGCGCCGACTTCGCCGAATCCATCGATGCCAATGCCGCCCACGGCTCGGACTCGGTCGAGAATGCCGCGATTGAAATCGCGTACTTCTTCGCCGCCACCGAAGTCGTCTCGCGCTGAGAGTAATGCCGTGAACGAGGTCGTACAGAAAATCGCCATCCAGCCGCTGCCGAAGTCGGCACCCACGGCTGGCAAGCAGAACCTGCTCGACCTCGATCGCGCGGGCCTGGAGAAGTTTTTCGTCGAGGTTCTCGGCGAGAAGAAATTCCGCGCCCATCAGGTGATGAAGTGGATCCACCATCGCTACGTCACCGAGTTCGATGAGATGACCGACCTCGGCAAGGTCCTGCGCGCCAAGCTGCAGGAGCATGCCGAGGTCCTCGTCCCGAACATCATCTTCGACAAGCCCTCCGCCGACGGCACCCACAAGTGGCTGCTGGCGATGGGCGTGGATGGCAAGAACGCCATCGAGACCGTGTACATCCCCGACAAGACCCGCGGCACGCTGTGCGTGTCCTCGCAGGTCGGTTGTGGCCTGAACTGCACGTTCTGCTCCACCGCCACCCAGGGCTTCAACCGCAACCTGACCACCGCCGAGATCATCGGCCAGGTGTGGATCGCGGCGCGCCACCTGGGCAACGTGCCGCACCAGATGCGCCGCCTCACCAACGTGGTGATGATGGGCATGGGCGAGCCGTTGATGAATTTCGACAACGTCGTGCGTGCCATGAGCGTGATGCGCGACGATCTGGGCTACGGCCTGGCCAACAAGCGCGTAACCCTGTCGACCTCCGGCCTGGTGCCGCAGATCGACCGCCTGTCCACCGAAAGCGACGTGTCGCTGGCGGTGTCGCTGCATGCGCCGAACGACGAGCTGCGCGAGACCCTCGTGCCGCTCAACAAGAAGTATCCGATCGCCGAGCTGATGGCTTCGTGCGCACGTTACCTGCGCGCCAACAAGCGCCGCGAATCGGTCACCTTCGAATACACCCTGATGAAGGGCATCAACGACAAGCCCGAGCATGCCCGCGAGCTGGCCCGCCTGATGCGCCAGTTCGACAACGCGGTGCAGGCCAAGGATTCGGGCAAGGTCAACCTGATCCCGTTCAACCCGTTCCCGGGCACCCGCTACGAGCGGTCCGAAGAGGCGCATATCCGCGCCTTCCAGAAGATCCTGCTCGACAGCAACGTGCTGACGATGGTGCGCCGTACCCGTGGCGACGATATCGACGCCGCCTGCGGCCAGCTCAAGGGCCAGGTGATGGATCGCACCCGCCGCCAGGCTGAGTTCAACAAGGCACTGCAGGCAGGGAAGGGGAGCGATGCCGCGGCCTGATCGCTTCTGGCTGGCACTGCTTGCAGGCGTGCTGGCCCTCTCGGTCACCGCTTGCAAGTCGCAACCCAAAGCCAAGCTGGGCCCCAGCCAGGCGACGGTCTATTCGGTCCGCGACCCCGAAGGTGTCCGCCGGCAGGTCCGCGCTGCGGATCTGCTTGCCCTGGCTGTCCGCGACATGCAGAGCGGCAACCTGGATGCCGCCGAGCGCAAGACGCGCGACGCGATCAAGCTGACCCCTGCCGACCCCGATGCACTGGTGCTGCTGGCCGGCATCGATGATCAGCGTGGCCGCACCCGGCAGGCCGGGGAAGGCTTTCGCATGGCCGCCGAGCTGGCGCCGCAGCGGGGTGACGTACTCAATAATTATGGTGCTTGGCTGTGCCAGAACGGGCAGGCCGCCGAGTCGTTGGCCTGGTTCGACCGTGCGCTGCAGGCGCCCAACTACACCACGCCGGCCGAGGCGCAGGCCAACGGCGGCAGCTGTGCGTTGGACGCTGGCCAGCTTGAACGTGCCGAACGCAACCTGCGTGCCGCCCTGTCTCAGGTGCCTGGCAACCCGGTCGCGCTGGAGGCAATGGCCCAGTTGAGCTTCCGTCGCGGCCAGTTCATGGAGGCCCGCGCCTTCGCCGAACGTAGGATTGCGGCTGCACCGGCCACGCGTTCCGTGTTACAACTTGCGTCTCAAATCGAGGCGCGGCTGGGTGATCAGGCGGCATCTGATCGCTATCTTCAGCGGATTCGACAGGAATTTCCGCAGGACGCGGGCTCCTAACTCCAGGGTTGATGCATTGTGATTGATGACCAGACTGTGAGCGATCTCGAGACTGTGGCCGGCTGCGGCACCCGCCTGCGCCAGGCCCGCGAGGCCGCCGGACTGACCCTCGAAGACGTCGGCCAGCGCCTGCGCATGCCGGTTCAAGTGGTGAAGTCGCTCGAGCAGGAGCAGTGGCAGAAGCTCGGCGCGCCGGTGTTCGTGCGCGGCCAGCTGCGCAGCTATGCCCGCCTGCTCGGTGTCGACGTCAGCGAACTGCTGGAACAGGCCCAGGTTGGCCCGGTGGTTCCGCCGACCCTGGTCAGCCACACCCATACCCCTCGTGCGCGCCGCATTGCCGAGAATCTCGGCCGCCGTGCGCTGTATGTCGGTATTACCGCCGTGCTGGCCGTCCCGGTCTGGTTCGCCACCCGTGGCCACTTCGATGGCGTCGCGCCCTCGCCGAACACCGCCTCGCTGGACGTGATCCCGGCCGCCGTACCGGTTACCCCGGCCGGTCCCGGGTCCGCCGCTGCCGCACCCGCCGAAGTGACGGCCGCGCCTGTCGTCAAGCCGACCGCTACCCCCTACGTTGCCTCGCTGGCCCCGGTGCCACGCGCTGCGCCGGCCGCTGCCGCCAATCTGGACATGCAGTTCAGCGGTGACAGCTGGGTCGATATCGCCGGTCCGGATGGCGGCAGCGTCGAGAAGGCGTTGATCAAGGCGGGCGAGACCCGCAGCTTCACCCCCGGCCAGGTGGCCCGGGTCACCCTGGGCAACGCCTCGGCGGTCCAGGTTCAGCAGAATGGCGCTATCGTCGATCTGACGCCCTATCAGCGAGCCAACGTGGCACGCTTTCAGGTATCCTCTGAAGGCTCCGTTGTCCCGGTTTCACACTGAGGCGCGGTTTCACCACCTTCGATAATCCCAATGGTCCCTCCCGATGGGCGGGGCGAGAGTACGCATGGCGATCGACGACCTGCTCGACGAGCACGAACAAAGTGAACGCGTCCGCAGCTGGCTGCGGAAGAATGGTGCCAGCATCCTCGGTGGCGTAGTCATCGCCATCGGTGCCATTGCCGGCTGGCAGTGGTACCAGAAGGATCAGGGCGGCAAGCTGGCTTCGGCCAATGTCGAGTACCAGAAGGCCCTGGTGGGCCTGCAGCAGAACAAGCTCGACGACGCTGCGAAGGCGGTCAAGGCGCTGGAGGCTGGCCCGTCCAGCATTTACGGCGACCTGGCTGCGCTGCAGCTGGCCAAGGCCCAGGTCGATGCCGGCAAGAATGAAGAAGCGCTGGCCACCCTGCGCGCGGTGAAGGTCGAAGGCGACCTGCAGCGCGTGGTCGACCAGCGCGTGGCACGCCTGCTGGTGGCTACCGGCAAGGGCGATGAAGCGATCAAGCTGCTGGGCAGCGCCACCGACAGCAGCAGCCTGGAAATCCATGGCGATGCGCTGATGGCGCAGGGCAAGCGTGACGCGGCCCGCGAACAGTATGAGAAGGCGCTGAAGACGCTGGACGTGGCAGCGCCGCAGCGGCGACTGCTGGAAACCAAGGTTATGGACGCCGGCGGCACCGTCGCCGCCCCTGCGGAGTCGGTTTGATGAGTCAGAAGGTCATGATCACGCGCGTCGCCACCGTACTCCTGCTTGGTATGGCGCTGTCCGGTTGCAGCACCATGAAGGGCTGGTTCGCCGGTAAGGACGCAGCAGCGAAGAAGGCACAGGAGCCGGCGGAACTGGTGAAGTTCGAGCCGACCCTGAAGGTCAACAAGGCCTGGTCGGTCAACTTGGGCAAGGGCGAGCGCCGCATCGGCGTGCGCCAGGGCCCGGCAGTGGCCAATGGCCACGTGTTCGCCGCGGCGATCACCGGTGGCGTGCACGCCATCGACCTGCAGACCGGCAAGAAGGTCTGGACCTGGGAGCCGAAGAAGGAAAAGAAGAAGGCCAAGCTGCGGCTGTCCGGTGGTCCGGGCGTCGGCGAGAACCTGGTGGTCATCGGTACCCTCGATGGCCAGGTGATCGCGCTGGACATCAACGATGGCAGCGAGAAGTGGCGCGCACGCGTGCCGAACGAAGTCATCGCCGCACCGGCCATTGCCCAGGGCATGGTCTTCGTGCGCAGCAATGACGGTCGCGTCACCGCGTTCGACGCCGGCAACGGCACCCAGAAGTGGTTCAACCCCAGCGAGCTGCCGGCGCTGACCGTGCGTGGCAACGCGGCGGTGGTGGCCGGTCCGGGCGTGCTGTTCATCGGCAAGGACGAGGGCAGCGTGTCTGCGCTGGCCATGCAGGACGGCCGTACGCTGTGGGACCAGAACGTGGGTACCGGCGAAGGCCGTACCGAGCTGGACCGCATGGCCGACGTCGATGGCGCCCCGGTGCTCGACGGCAATACGCTGTTCGTGAGCAGCTTCAAGAACCAGACCATGGCCATCGAAGGCCCGACCGGTCGCCCGCTGTGGGCGCGCGACCACGGCGGTGCCGGCGGCGTGGCGGTGTCTTCGGGCAATGTTTTCGTTACCGACAACAAGGGCGGCGTGTTCGGCCTGGACAAGGCCAGCGGCGCGGCGATGTGGTCGCAGACCGCACTGGCCCGGCGCTCGCTGACCGGTCCGGCGCTGCACGGCGACTACGTGGTGGTCGGTGACTACAAGGGATACCTGCATTGGCTGCAGGCCTCCGATGGCGCGATGGCGGCGCGGGCGAAAAGCGGCGGTGATGCGCTTCTGGCCCAGCCAATCGTCGTCGATGGAGTGCTGCTGGTGCAGAACGTTGATGGCAAGCTGACCGCATTCCGGTTGGCAAATTAATACGGAGTAATCGCGATGCTGCCTTTGGTCGCCCTGGTTGGACGGCCGAATGTCGGCAAGTCGACCATATTCAATGCACTGACCCGTACACGTGACGCCCTGGTCCATGACCAGCCCGGCGTCACCCGGGACCGCAACTATGGCGTCTGCCGGCTTGACGAGGACAACCATTTCCTCGTCGTCGATACCGGCGGCATCGCAGAGGAAGAAGAAGGCCTGGCTGGTGCTACCACGCGCCAGGCCCGCGCTGCCGCTGGCGAAGCTGACCTGATCCTGTTCGTCGTCGATGCCCGCGAGGGTACCTCGGCGATGGACGATGAGATCCTGGCCTGGCTGCGCAAGCTGTCGCGCCCGACGCTGCTGCTGATCAACAAGATCGACGGCACCGACGAGGACACCGTGCGTTCGGAGTTCGCCCGCTACGGCTTCAGCGAGATGCTGACCGTGTCGGCTGCCCACCGCCAGGGCCTGGACGACCTGCTTGACGAGGTCATCCAGCGCCTGCCGGAAGAGGGCAGCGGCGAAGAGCTGGACAACGATCCGAACCGCGTGCGCATCGCCTTCGTCGGACGCCCCAACGTGGGCAAGTCGACCCTGGTCAACCGCATCCTCGGCGAAGAGCGCATGATTGCCTCGGACGTGCCGGGCACCACCCGCGATTCGATCTCGGTGGACCTGGAGCGCGACGGCCGCGAGTACCGCCTGATCGACACCGCCGGCCTGCGTCGGCGTTCGCGCGTGGACGAGGTCGTCGAGAAGTTCTCGGTGGTCAAGACCATGCAGTCGATCGAGCAGTGCCAGGTGGCCGTGCTGATGCTCGACGCCACCGAAGGCGTGACCGACCAGGACGCCACCGTGCTCGGCGCCGTGCTGGATGCCGGCCGCGCGCTGGTGATCGCGATCAACAAGTGGGATGGCCTGACCGACTACCAGCGTGAGCAGGCCGAAACGATGCTGTCGCTGCGCCTGGGCTTCGTGCCGTGGGCCGAATCGGTGCGCATCTCGGCCAAGCATGGCTCGGGCCTGCGTGAGCTGTTCCGTGCGGTGCATCGCGCGCACGAATCGGCGAACAAGACCTTCACCACCAGTGAAGTGAACAAGGCGCTGGAAGTGGCCTACGAGACCAACCCGCCGCCGACCATCCGCGGCCACGTCTCCAAGCTGCGTTACGTGCACCCCGCCGGCGCCAACCCGCCGACCTTCATCGTGCACGGCACCCGCCTGAAGGAACTGCAGGAGTCGTACAAGCGCTACCTGGAGAACTTCTTCCGCAAGCGCTTCAAGCTGATCGGAACGCCGGTGCAGTTCATCTTCCGCGAGGGTGCCAACCCGTACGAAGGCAAGAAGAACGTGCTGACCGAACGGCAGGTCAAGGCCAAGCGGCGCTTGATGAAGCACGTCAAGGGCAAGTGATCCACGAGAAGGCGGCCGCAGGGCCGCCTTTCTCGTTGTGGCGATCCTGTCGGTAGTGCCGGCCGCTGGCCGGCAACCTCAGCCAGGCAGCCCCGGCACCGGAATCCGATAGACCACCGACGCAAACTTCGCGTTCTGCTCGGTGCCGACCACCTGGCCGCCCAGTGCTTCCGCAATCCGCCGGCTGGCCACGTTGTCCACCGCCACCGGGTAGCGATAGGCGACCGCAGCGAGCCGTTCCGCGCACCAGTGGACGACGGCACGCACGGCCTCGCGGCCGTAGCCCTGTCCGTGCTCGCGCTCGCTTATCCAGATGCCAAGCTCGGGTTCGCCCTCGGTAGCGCGGTGCACGGCGGCGATGCCCACAAAGCGTCCGTCCTGCAGATGCCGGATCACGAACGTGTATTCCGAGCCTTCCTCGATCAGGCGCAGCCATTCCTGGCCGATCTTTTCGAGTGCCGCAAAAGAGTCCGGTGGATCGAATGCCATGAAGCGGGTCAGCGTTGGCGTGATGCCGGCGAAGACCTCGGGGCCGTCGGTGCATGAGAACGGCCGGAGCACCAGGTGCTCGGTCTGTACGGGATTGATCGATGGTTTCACCGCCCAGAGGGTCCTACGCGCCGTCGGCTCCGTCAACATGGGCCCCGGCTCTACAATGGACGCCATGAGCATTCCAGAGCTTTCCCCCGAGCGGGCGCGCGCGCGCGTGGCCCATGGTGCGGTGCTGATCGACGTGCGCGAGGCGCATGAGCGGGCCGGTGGCATGGCCGAAGGCGCCCGTGGCGTCGCCAAGGGCGAGCTGCTGGCTGACACGGCCGCGCACCTACCTCTGCCGGAACAGGAAATCCTGCTGATCTGCCAGAGCGGCAAGCGCTCGGCCGATGCGGCGCAGGTGCTGCTGGATGCGGGCTACACGAACGTGAGCTCCGTTGCCGGCGGCACCGTGGCCTGGCGCGAGCAGACGCTGCCGCTGGTGCAGCCACTGAGCAGCGCCGCCGACCGCGATTTCTACGACCGCTATTCGCGCCACCTGCTGCTGCCACAGGTGGGCGAGGCTGGGCAGCGCCGCCTGCAGCAGGCGCGGGTGCTGGTGCTGGGCGCGGGTGGCCTGGGCGCGCCGGCTGGCTTCTACCTGGCGGCAGCCGGGGTAGGGCGCCTGCGCTTCGCCGACCACGACCGTGTCGAGCGCAGCAACCTGCACCGGCAGATCGTGCATACCGAGGCCAGCGTCGGCCAGTTGAAGGTTGATTCGGCACGTGAGCGGCTGCTGGCGTTGAACCCGTCCATCGAGGTCGAGGCCGTGCCCGAGCGGGTCACCTCGGAGAACGTGGATCGCCTGCTGCAGGACGTTGACGTGGTGCTGGATGGTTCGGACAACTTCCCGTTGCGCTACCTGCTCAACGATGCCTGCATCAAACACGCCACGCCGATGGTCTACGCCGCCATCGAGCGTTTCGATGGCCAGGTAAGCGTGTTCGATGCCGGCCGCCAGCGCGGCGAGGCGCCGTGCTATCGCTGCCTGTTCCCGGAGCCGCCGCCGCCGGAATTCGCGCCGAACTGTTCCGAGGCCGGCGTGCTGGGTGTGCTGCCCGGCCTGGCGGGTGTGCTGCAGGCCACCGAGGTGCTGAAGCTGCTGCTGGGCATCGGCGAACCGTTGGTGGGCCGCCTGCTGCGCTTTGACGCGCTGGGCATGCGCTTCCGCGAGACCCGCATCAGCCCCGACCCGCAGTGCGCGGTGTGCGCACCGGGCGTGCCGTTCCCGGGGTATATCGATTACGCCGCGTTCTGTCGGGGCGGGTGAGGGCGGGGCGGGGGCGGGGCCCTGGTAGATGCCGACCTTGGTCGGCGCTTGTGCCAACCAAGGTTGGCGCCTACCGAATCGGGTTAGCGCCCACCGAGGGGCGCGCATGGTTTCGGGATGATGCCCGGGGCCACTCCCGCTATCGTTCCATCTCCAAGACAATAAAACGCAACACACGTGCTATTGCCGTCATCGGTGTTGCTCTATCGTTGAGGCCGATTTCGATTTCCGGGGAACCCACCGCATGGCGGTAGAAGCAGCGACCAGCGAGCTGGTCAAGGTCGTCGCCCTGTTGGGCGCAGCGGTGGTGATGGTGCCGCTGTTCCGTCGGCTCGGCCTGGGCTCGGTACTGGGCTACTTCGCTGCCGGCCTGGCGATCGGCCCGTTCGGGCTGGGCTGGTTCTCCGACCCGCAGGCGATCCTGCATACCGCCGAACTCGGCGTGGTCATGTTCCTGTTCGTCATCGGCCTGGAAATGCGGCCCTCGCACCTGTGGAGCCTGCGCAAGGAAATCTTCGGGCTGGGCACGCTGCAGATCGTCACCTGCGCGCTGGTGCTGACCAGCATCGCCAAGCTGTTCGGGCTGCCGTGGCAGATCGCCTTCATCGGCGCCACCGGTTTCGTGCTCACCTCCACCGCAGTGGTGATGCAGCTGCTGGCCGAGCGCGGCGACATCGCGCTGCCGTCGGGGCAGAAGATCGTCTCGATCCTGCTGTTCGAAGACCTGCTGATCGTGCCGTTGCTGGCGCTTGTCGCGTGGATGGCGCCGGCTGCCGGCAGTGCCGATGGCGAGGGCTCGCGCTGGATGTCGGTGGCGATCGGCGTGGGCGCCATCGTCGGCCTGGTGCTGGTCGGCCGCTTCCTGCTCAATCCGCTGTTCCGCGTGCTGGCCGAATCGAAGGCACGCGAAGTGATGACCGCCGCCGCGCTGCTGGTGGTGCTGGGCGCGGCGCTGTTGATGCAGCTGTCCGGGTTGTCGATGGCGATGGGCGCGTTCCTGGCCGGCGTGCTGCTGAGCGAATCGACCTTCCGCCACCAGATCGAAGCAGACATCGAACCGTTCCGCGGCATCCTGCTGGGCCTGTTCTTCCTCAGCGTGGGCATGGCGCTGGACCTGGGCGTGGTGGCCGGCAACTGGCCGATGATCCTCGGCCTGGTGGTGGCGCTGATGGCGGCCAAGGCGCTGTGCATCTACGTGGTCGCGCGACTGATGGGCAGCGACCATGCGCAGGCGCTGGACCGTGGCGTGCTGATGGCCCAAGGCGGCGAGTTCGCCTTCGTGCTGTTCTCCGCCGCTGCGAGCGCCGGCGTGATCAGCCTGGACATCAATGCCAACTTCACCGCCGTGGTGGTGCTGTCGATGGCGCTGACGCCGCTGGTGGTGCTGGTCTACAAGCGCGTGGCGCCGACGCCGACCGTCAGCCTGGAAGGCGTGGATACCGCCGATGGCCTGTCCGGCAGCGTGCTGCTGATCGGCTTCGGCCGCTTCGGCCAGGTGGCCAGCCAGTCGCTGCTGGCCCGCGACGTGGACGTGACCATCATCGACAACGATGTGGAGATGATCCACAACGCCGAGCGCTTCGGTTTCAAGATCTATTACGGCGACGGCACCCGGCTGGACGTGCTGCATGCCTCTGGCGCGGGCAGTGCGCGGGCGATTGCGGTGTGCGTGAACAATGCCGAGGATGCCGATCGCATCGTTGAACTGGTGGCCCATCAGTTCCCGCAGGCCAAGCTGCTGGTGCGCTCGTTCGACCGCGAACATTCGCTGCGGCTGATCCACGCTGGCGTGGATTTCCAGATCCGCGAAACCTTCGAGTCGGCGCTGCTGTTCGGGCAGGCGGCACTGGTGGAACTGGGCGCGGACGAAGATGACGCTCGCGAGATCGCCGAGCAGATCCGCGAGCGCGATGCCGAACGCTTCGAACTGGAAATGGCCGGTGGCAGCCTGAGGGCCGGCGCGCACATGGTGTTCGGCAGCGCGCTGCCGGGTGTGCCGACGCCGACGCCGTTTACCGCGCCCAAGCGCAAGGCACGCACGCTCAATGCGGATGACGTGCCGGAAGAAGAAGAGGAATGATCTGAAGTATGGTAGTGCCGGCCGCTGGCCGGCAGCTGCACGACGCTTCCTGCGTTCATGAGGTTGCCGGCCAGCGGCCGGCACTACCGAAGCGGCGGCGGCCCGCATTCCCGGTGGGCGAGGGGGCGTGAATCGGGGACAATAGCGTCCCCGCCGCCCCACGCCCGCACCCGATGACCGACTCCGCCCCCCAGCTTCCTGCCCGCATCCTCGATGGCCGCCGTATCGCCGAGGACCTGCTCGACAGCCTGAAGGTGCGGGTCGATGCCCGTGTCGCCGCCGGTGGCAGCCGCCCTGGTCTGGCCGTGGTGCTGGTGGGGGGCGACCCGGCCTCGACCGTGTACGTGCGCAACAAGCGCCGCGCGGCCGAGAAGGTGGGCATCGAGGCCTATGACTACGACCTGCCGGCCGGCACCACCGAGGCCGAGCTGCTCGACTTGATCGACCAGCTCAACGCGGACCCGAAGATCAACGGCATCCTGATCCAGCTGCCGCTGCCGGGCATCCCCGATGCGCGCCGGCTGATCCAGCGCATCGACCCGCGCAAGGACGTGGACGGTTTCCATCCGGAAAACGTCGGCCACCTGGCCCTGCGCGAGTTCGGCCTGCGCCCGTGCACCCCGCGTGGCATCACCACGCTGCTGGGCCACACCGACCAGCCGGTGCGCGGCCGCAACGCCACCATCGTCGGCGTCAGCAACCACGTCGGCCGGCCGATGGGCCTGGAGCTGCTGATTGCCGGCTGCACCGTGACCAGCTGCCACAAGTTCACCCCCAAGGACGTGCTGGAACAGGCCGTGCGCAACGCCGACATCCTGGTGGTGGCGGTGGGCCGGCCGGACATCGTGCCGGGCGAGTGGGTGAAGCCGGGCGCGGTGGTGATCGACGTTGGCATCAACCGCTTGGATGACGGCCGCCTGGTGGGCGATGTCGGGTTCGAGGCCGCAGCGCAGCGGGCGAGCTGGATCACCCCGGTGCCGGGTGGCGTGGGCCCGATGACCGTGGCCACGCTGATGCAGAACACGTTGGAAGCGGCGGAAGCCGGGAACTGACCGCGCCTGGGACTGTTCTTCCGTGGATGGGTGTCTTTTGTAGGGTGGGTGTCTTTTGTGGGTGGGTGCCGACTGTGGGTGGGTGCCGACTGTGGGTGGGTGCCGACCGTTGGTCGGCACAATGCCAGAAGGTGGGATTCCTGCTGGGGTATGGGTGTCTGATGGAGAGTGCGGACCAACGGTCCGCACCCACCAAGGGCGGAGTGCACCCACCAAGGGCGGAGGTCCTGAACAGATCTTCGCCCGCGCGACACTGCGTCGCATCTACCCCCTGCCACAGGCCGCGAAAACAGGGTAAAATGTCGCGCTTCCCCACATCTCGGGTATGCCGATGCTGCGCATCCAGGCTGAAGCACTCACTTACGACGACGTCTCGCTCGTCCCCGCTCATTCGACCATCCTGCCCAAGGACGTCAACCTCGAAACGCGGTTGACGCGCGACCTGAAGCTCAAGCTTCCGATCCTGTCCGCCGCCATGGATACCGTCACCGAAGCACGCCTGGCCATCGCCATGGCACAGCTGGGCGGCATGGGCATCATCCACAAGAACCTGAGCGTGGAGCAGCAGGCCGCCGAAGTGGCCAAGGTCAAGAAGTTCGAGGCCGGCGTCATCCGCGACCCGATCACCGTCGGCCCGGAAACCACCATCCGCGACGTGCTGGCCCTGACCCAGGCGCACAACATCTCCGGCGTGCCGGTGGTGGGCAGCGACGGCCTGCTGGCCGGCATCGTGACCCATCGCGACATGCGTTTCGAGACCGAGCTGGACGATCCGGTCCGCCACATCATGACCAAGAAGGATCGCCTGATCACGGTCAAGGAAGGCGCCGCGTCTGACGAAGTGCTGCAGCTGCTGCACCGCAACCGCATCGAAAAGGTGCTGGTGGTCAACGATGATTTCGCCCTGCGTGGCCTGATCACCGTCAAGGACATCCAGAAGAACACCGACTTCCCGAACGCTGCCAAGGACATCGCCACCCGCCTGCTGGTCGGCGCGGCCGTTGGCGTGGGCGGCGATACCGATCGCCGCGTGGAAGCGCTGGTCGCTGCCGGCGTGGACGTGATCGTGGTCGATACCGCGCACGGCCATTCGCAGGGCGTGCTGGACCGCGTCAGCTGGGTCAAGAAGAACTTCCCGAACGTGCAGGTCATCGGTGGCAACATCTGCACCGGTGAAGCCGCGCTGGCGCTGCTGGACAGCGGCGCGGACGCAGTGAAGGTCGGCATCGGCCCGGGCTCGATCTGCACCACCCGCGTGGTGGCAGGCGTGGGCGTGCCGCAGATCACCGCGATCGACCTGGTGGCCGAAGCGCTGCAGGACCGCATCCCGCTGATCGCCGACGGTGGCATCCGCTACTCCGGCGACATCGGCAAGGCGCTGGCCGCCGGTGCCTCCACCATCATGATTGGTGGCCTGCTGGCCGGTACCGAGGAATCGCCGGGCGAAACCGAGCTGTTCCAAGGCCGTTCGTACAAGAGCTACCGCGGCATGGGCTCGCTGGCTGCGATGGAGAAGGGGTCCAAGGACCGCTACTTCCAGGACGCCGCCACCGCCGACAAGCTGGTGCCCGAAGGCATTGAAGGCCGCGTGCCTTACCGCGGCCCGGTGGGCGGCATCATCCACCAGCTGATGGGCGGCCTGCGCGCCACCATGGGCTACGTGGGTTGCGCCACCGTCGAGGACATGCGCAGCAAGCCCAAGTTCGTGAAGATCAGCGGCGCTGGCCAGCGCGAGAGCCACGTCCACGACGTGACGATCACCAAAGAGCCGCCGAACTACCGCTCCTGATGACTGCCCGCCTCGGCCTCGTGAGCTACCTCCGCACTGCCGGCCAGCGCGCCGGCCGATACCGTGGCGGGAGCCTGCTTGGCGTGGCCATGCTGGTCGCGGGGTGCTCCGGCGCTGCCGAGCACTCCTCGGCCGAGGTGGCGCCCCGTGCGAACAGGGTGTCCTGTCCGAACCTGACCTTCGACCTGCCACAGGGCTGGCGGCTTGAGCCGCAGGGGGCACTGCAATGGCGCCTGGTTCCGCCGCGCGTATCCAGTTTCAACGGCTTGCTGGTTTGCTGGCAGGGTGAATACAGCCCGGAGATTCTGCCGTCACTGCGTGATGAGAGTTATCGCCGGCTGGGCTGGTCGACGCAGCTCCCGCACTTCGAGCGGAGCTTCGGTTACTGGTTCGACGAGAAGCTTGTCGACATGACCGATGCGCGGCTGATCCGCTGCGAAACCAGCAGCGCCGAGACCGAACGTCTGCAGACCTGCATGTGGGGCGATCCCTATCCACGGCGCGAGCAGCGTGCCGATGGCTTCATCGGCGTGCGATGGACCGCGCCGGATCCGGTGGCCGATGAATTGCGGCGTGAGTTGTCCGCCAGCGTGCTGAGCACCTTCTCTGTACTACCCATCCCTGAGCGCCCGAATGACCAACATCCATAACGACAAGATCCTCATCCTCGATTTCGGCGCGCAGTACACGCAGCTGATTGCCCGCCGCATCCGCGAGCTGGGCGTCTACTGCGAAATCTGGGCGTGGGACCACAACCCGGCGGAGATCGCCGGCTTCGGCGCCAAGGGCATCATCCTGTCCGGTGGCCCGGAATCGACCACGCTGCCGGGCGCGCCCGCCGCGCCGCAGGAAGTGTTCGACAGCGGCCTGCCGATCTTCGGCATCTGCTACGGCATGCAGACCCTGGCCGCGCAGCTGGGCGGTGCCACCGAAGCGGCGGACCAGCGCGAATTCGGCCACGCCGAAGTGAACGTGATCAACCCGGATGCGCTGTTCAAGGGCCTGAGCGACCACGGTGGCGAGCCGAAGTTGAACGTCTGGATGAGCCACGGCGACCACGTCTCCGTTGCGCCGCCGGGCTTCACCATCACCGCCACTACCGACCGCATTCCGGTGGCCGCCATGGCCAATGAAGAGAAGCGCTGGTACGGCGTGCAGTTCCACCCGGAAGTGACCCACACCCTGCAGGGCCAGGCGCTGCTGCGCCGCTTCGTGGTGGATGTGTGCGGCTGCCAGACCCTGTGGACCGCCGCCAACATCATCGACGACCAGATCGCCCGCGTGCGCGAACAGGTGGGCGATGATGAAGTGATCCTGGGCCTGTCCGGCGGCGTCGATTCGTCCGTGGTGGCCGCGCTGCTGCACAAGGCCATCGGCGAGAAGCTGACCTGTGTGTTCGTGGATACCGGCCTGCTGCGCTGGCAGGAAGGCGACCAGGTGATGGCGATGTTCGCCGAGCACATGGGCGTAAAGGTGGTGCGCGTGAATGCCGCCGATCGTTACTTCGCCGCGCTGGAAGGCGTGAGTGACCCGGAAGCCAAGCGCAAGATCATCGGCAACCTGTTCGTTGAGATCTTCGATGAAGAGTCGAACAAGCTGAAGAACGCCAAGTGGCTGGCGCAGGGCACCATCTACCCGGACGTGATCGAGTCGGCCGGCAGCAAGACCGGCAAGGCGCATGTGATCAAGAGCCACCACAACGTGGGTGGCCTGCCGGAGCACATGAAGCTGGGCCTGGTGGAGCCGCTGCGCGAGCTGTTCAAGGACGAAGTGCGCCGCCTGGGCGTCGAGCTGGGCCTGCCACGCAGCATGGTCTACCGCCATCCGTTCCCGGGCCCGGGCCTGGGTGTGCGCATTCTGGGCGAAGTGAAGCGTGAGTACGCCGAGCTGCTGGCCAAGGCCGATGCGATCTTCATCGACGAGCTGCGCAAGGCCGACCTGTACGACAAGACCAGCCAGGCGTTTGCCGTGTTCCTGCCGGTGAAGTCGGTGGGCGTGGTGGGCGACGCGCGCGCTTATGAGTGGGTGATTGCGCTAAGGGCGGTGGAGACGATCGACTTCATGACCGCGCATTGGGCGCATCTGCCGTATGAGTTCCTGGGTACGGTGAGCAACCGGATCATCAATGAGTTGCGGGGGGTGTCGCGGGTTGTGTATGACATCTCGGGGAAGCCGCCGGCGACTATTGAGTGGGAATGAGTTGAAAGAACGAGGGCGCCGAGAGGCGCCCTTTCTCCTTTGGAGATGGCGCTGCCGGCGTCAGATTAGCTCGTCTGAAATACTGCGAAGTGCGGTCAGTGCGGCTTCCAAATGAGCAATGATCTCGGTGTGGAGTTCTCGGGTCGACGCTGAGTCGGCATCATCACCGGAACCATTCTTGAGCCAGAAGATATCGAGATTTGCCTTCGGATCGCACAGAATTTGATCAATTGGAAAGAATCGAAACCGCTCGCTCTCCTCTCGAAGCTCTTTGGCATCCCCTCGATAGTGTGCAACGAAGTCATGAAGGTCCTCTGGACCAAGCGTCTTCGTTTTCAAAGTGAATCTCTTGCTGGTTCGAAGATCGTAAAACCAGATTCCCTTTCCTGCATTGGCCCTATTTGATCGGGTTGCTGGTTTTCTAAAGAATACTACGTTGGCTTTCACTCCTTGGGCATAGAAGATGCCCGCCGGGAGACGGAGGATTGTGTGAACGTTAAACAATTCAAGCCATTTTCGACGCACCTTTTCGCCAGCGCCGCTCTCAAAAAGAACGTTGTCGGGTAGAACGACAGCTGCTTCGCCGCCCTCCTTGAGGATGCTGCAAATGTGTTGAAGGAAATTAAGTTGCTTGTTTGATGTGGATACCCAGAAATCCTTTCTCTCGTATGTCAATGGCTCGAGTTCCTCATCTCCGTCCTCATTGACAAAAGTCATGCTGCTTTTCTTGCCAAATGGGGGGTTCGCGAAGACATAGTCGAACTTCTCGTTGGGTGTTCCGATTAGCGCGTCACCACTGAGGATTAGCGGCTCTTCGTCGATTTCGCCTATGTTATGTAAAAACAAATTCATAAGGCACATCCTCCTTGTGCCCGGAACAATTTCGTTTCCGTGAAAAGTTCTCTTCCTCAGAAATGCTTCCTGTTTTGCATTTAGAGTGGAATTGGTGGTTAGCCAGTTATATGCACCCAAGAAGAAGCCGCCAGTTCCGCAAGATGGATCGGCAATTGTTTTCATCGGCTTGGGGCGAACGCAGCTAATGATTGCCTCGATCAGCGGGCGCGGTGTGAAATACTGGCCAGCACCACTCTTTGTATCCTCCGCATTTTTTTGAAGAATTCCTTCGTAAAGATCACCTTTCGCATCCGAGTCAAGGCTTACCCAGCTCTCCGCATCAATTAGCTGGATAAGGCGGGCAAGCTTTGCTGAATCTTGAATCTTATTCTGTGCTCTAAAGAAAATAGCGCCCAGAGTTCCCTTCTCTCGGCCAAGGCGGCTGAGGGTTGCTTGATAGTGAGAGTCGAGCGATTTCCCCGAGCGGCTCAAAAGGCTGGCCCAAGTGTACTTCTCTGGGATGGCCATCTTTCGATTATAGGGCGGGGCGGAGTACTCGTTCGCGAGCTTGAGAAATATCAAGAACGTAAGCTGCTCTAGATAGTCAGCATAGCCAACTCCGTCGTCGCGAAGTGTATTGCAGAAACTCCAAACTTTCTGGACGAGATCGTTATTTTTCATTTAGGTGCTTTATAAAAGTGCTTCGATCCATGGCTTTTCCCGATGGGAGCCAATGGCTGAACGGAAGAAGCTCGAATACTCCTTGCTAGGGCAAAGATGTGACTTGACAATTTCAACCACATCGGGAATATCTCCCGCGGCCCGAATCAATGTTTCGACCGTCTGCCAAGCGTCTCGCTTCTCCTTAGGAGTCTTCCAGCTGTTGAATCCAAGGCGTTTAATTGTATAGTCAGCGCGCTCAAATTCCCATGTCCCTTCTAGTGCAGAGGGCTTGACCTCGCCGTCTAAACCGTGAGCTAGTAGATCGACATCGGCCTGAACGCATGGATCCAAAAGCTTCGGCACTTCCCCGTCGAGTGAGTCATTCTCTGTCGAGCATCGGCTTCCCTCGTCTCGGAGAGGGAATTCATTTGCTTTTCCGCAAAGGACATCTCCTTCGCTCTCCGGTCGATTGCAGCGCTGACAAGATATTCTATAGTTTGACCATTCGTACGCGAGCCAGTGGTAGCCAGGATGGTCCGCGAGCTTTGCGCCATCAATAGTCACGGCAAGCTTTGGTCGGAAATGATCAACGTCGACCGGCGAGCGAGTGCTCATTGCCTCGCAATACCAGCATTTTTCTCCTCCGTTCTCCTGAAGCCATGGTTTCAATAGTGACCAGCTATTGTTTTTGCTAATATATTTTGCGCGAACTTTTGGGTCGGACGCTTTCGATAGGTAGCGCAGGCGGCTGGCCACTTGCGCTCTGAAATCCAGGGGGAGGTTAACAGGGCGCTGGATGTCGATAAAAATCACTTGGCAGCCTCCTTTTGGTCTCTCAGGAGGCCCTTTACCAACGCGACTAACGCGCTCTTCCTATTTTCTAGTGAGATAACGGGATCCATTTCCGGATTATCTTGCCCAAGATCAAATCTCGCTCGCCGATATTCTTGCTCAAGTCGATCCCTAGAGGCGAAGTTGAAATCCAATTGTTCTAGTCTAGATCTGAGTTGGATTAGCCTCTCCTCATCTTCTGGACTTAGCGGACCCTCTTTCATCGAAAGTCGGTGAAGTTCCACCAAATCGTGGTTTGTCGAATTGTCAAGGCTAGATCCCAATCCGAACATTTCGCTAGTAACAATTCCAGCAAAGCCCATTCCTCTCGGGTCTATGGGGGGATTTCCAGTATTTATCAGGGCGGAGTTTTCTGGCCTGTAGAGGATCTGTACCTGCTCCTTAACAAGATCCGCAATTGAAAGAGGATTATGAGTGGTAAGAACGATGTGGCTGCTGTCTTGGCTTCCGTTGTGGCCTGTGAAACGGGAAAGATGGCTCAGATAATCCACACACCATCGTGGATTCAGATGGGTGTCCGGCTCATCAAGCAAAAAAAGGCTCTCCTCCGAGGCTGTGAAACGGAGGAGGCCCAGTACAGTCAGCAATTGTTGCTCGCCTTCACTCAGTTCTCGGAAAATCACAGTGCTTGAGCCCTTGTCCCGCAGTCTCAGGCGGATTCTAACTTCTTCGATTAATTCAGAGACATATGTGCTTTCAAGGTCTCTAAAGAATTCGTTTGCGGGCTGCTGACCGACCAAATCCCTAAGTGCATCAATATCCTTTATGAATAGATACTTGTACTCGAGCTCAGTTCGGTTCTTGTTCCAGATGGAAGTCTGTAGCTCGCGTTTGATTGATATCGGCGCGATCGAAACATCCATCAGTCGGCTCAAGAACCTTTGAACTAGTCCCCGAGCCCTCCAGAACCGCTCGTCGCCTTTCTTGGACTTCCACGGCGGGCGGCGCAGCACAAACAAGACCGATTCAATTCCGAGATCTGGATCTACCCCTAGTTCATTGATGAGGAATTCTCTTGTGGCCTTATCAGGGTTTATAAGGAATGCCAGGAGAACAAACTGACTGTGAACGGGGAGTGCGTAAAAAAGCCTCTTGGGGGGAGGATCCGATTCGGACTTAAGAAGTGTGTTGTAATAGTCTTTGAGGTATGGCTCAAAGACATCGTGCATGCGTCGACTCTCGCCCGAATAGTAACTGAATACGTAGCGGGGGAGGAGATCTTTGTCCCTCGCGAAGAAATCTGCAATCCGGATGCTGGTTAAGTTCCTAGGATGCGCGCTATCGCCTTCCTCCGATCCGCTGGCGGGCGGGCGAAAATCCGCAACTCTTACAGAAATCTTGTCTTTTTCTTTATCGGGATCTGAATCAATGTATATCTTTCTGAGATCATTTCCTGATCCCATGCTGTATGCAAGACTAAAGGAGAACTGAGGGCTTCGTCGGCCCTGAATTAAATCCCTGAAAATAACCGCAAGGGCTTCAAGTACGTTTGATTTTCCCGTGCCATTCCATCCAATTACGACGGTAATCGGGTGATTCTCATCAAAGTCTATTGTGACGTTCTTTAGATTTTTAAATTCATGTTTTGGTCCATCCTTCTGACTGCCAATAGTAGCTTTGATTAGGCGCATGTCTACTGCTTCCTTGCTCTGAGTTGATCTTCTTTTTTAAGTCCATCTTGATCATGTATTGCTCTGATCTCTATCTCTCCGGACTTCAAGAGTTGTCGAAGATCAGCGTAGATGGACTCAATCGCCTCCGTGTCCGCCCCGTCTAATATCCCGCATGCTGCAAATGCGTCTTGGGCTGGCGTCCACTCTCCCGATTTCTTCAGAGCCTGGAGCAGGCTAAGGGGCTTATTTTTATTGGCCTTCAAGGTCGGCCTCCTTTGAGGTGCGGGTCCTGACGTAATCACTTCCCTCTGTTGCTTAACTCGCGCAATTAGGTCGGTAACAGGCTCGTCAAGTGGACTCCTTTCTGTGAGCTCTCCCGAGAATGCAGTGCCATAAACTTTGCTGCGCTGCAGATGAATCTTCGATGAGATTGATTCCAGTGTCGATTCTTGAGCTGCGATTGCCGAAAATTCGCGCTCAATCTGAGCGACAATCTCATCCATTTCATCTTGGGGTGGAATTGGTATGGCAATCTGCTCAATGATTGATTTATTTAATGCTGGCTGATTGTTCCCGCTTCCGCTTCGTCTTATCTCTTCATACCGGGATTGGAGCCAATGATAGACATAGAGCGAGGGTACCCCGCTATTGTTAACGAGTATGGATGCGCTATTCTGATTATTTGCGGCATCGATTCCAAGGATGGCGGTTTGACCGCGAGTCTTTCCCTCGCCAATCATCGCTAGCATCACGCTTCCCGCTGGGTTGACTTGAGTGCTGCTGTTATTAAGGCCTTCCTCGGAAATGGTTTCCTTGGTGGAGCTTATTACATTGAATTTGATCTCGCCCGAGCTCACCCAAGGGATTCCACCGCCCCAGTAGCGGGGTTCCTTTCTGCTTGGCGTGGCGCCAACTGTGACAAGAAAGCACTCACCAATTGTGCTCCACGTCCAGCTCGCGGGCAGGCTAGATAGAGCGCGGTTTGTCGGATCCGGTTTCGGCGGGATACGATACTTCGATTGCCAATTCGTTGGGGGTTTGACACCCCTTCTTGTGTACTTGGCAAGCTCTTGAGTCTCCCACTCAATTCGTCTTCTTTCCCGTATGGATAAAAGCAATTCGTCTCCAGTCTGAGGCTGGATGTTATCGCTACGCCATTTCTCTGTCATTTCGCCTGACATGGCCGAGGTTAGTAGACTTCTGCGATATTCTCGCAGTTTGTCCGTGCCTTGGGTTATCTCGGCTTGTGCGATATCAAGGGAGCGCAGAATCATCTCAATTTTAACCGCGATTCTCTTCTGCTCCTCAATCGGGGGCAGTGGAATGCTAATGCTCCTGAGGACTTCAGGATCTACATGAGGGATGCCGATGCCCTTGGTTCGCTCGTTAATGTCGGAGTATTTCGATGAGATAAAATGGAACAAGTAATCTTGATCGAATAGATCTGAACGAATCCGTGCCAGTGTGGATCCAACGAATCCTGATCGCCCACGGCCAACCAATCCTGCGCGCGATCCGTCCCACACCATCAGTACATCCCTAGGTTCACATAGGGGTGCGTTCTGCTCCGGCGCGTATTGGGTTATTATTCCCTTTTCAAAGGCTGCTATGTTCACATAGGCAATATGGCGTGCGTCGCTGCGGCCGCCGAGATCATGTGGTCGTTTTCCTTTTTGTATCTCAAGTGATTCAGGGAGGCTAATGAGTTGCCATCCAGCTGGCACGTCTTTCATGCGATAACTTCAGGTTGGTTGAGTAAGCTCTAGGTCGTTCACAAGCTCTAGCTTGACAGTGTCAGCCGGGAGATATGTGGCGTCATGAGTGCTAGCTTGGCTAGCATAGGGCCATTGCCAGCTGCATGCACCCAAACAGTTGGGCAGGCACGCGTACAGTGTCTCGCCAGCTAAGGGTGCGCGGTACAGCGGAGGCGGGCTGGCGGCGTCTCGCTCAACGGAGAGACGCCTTGGTTGCCTAGTTTGGCCACGCGTTCTGCGATTCAAGGCTAGTTGCTTGGTTGTCTGTGCAGAGGTGTGCAGACCCGATTTTTCGGCATCTGGAGCTCGATCGGGTGGAGCTCGATCGGGGGGGGGGGCTCCGGATAGGCTGGTCACAGTTGACGTCTGTCGGCTACGTCGGACGCGGATGTTGCCCTAACGCCGGGTAGAGCATGCGGCCTCTACCCAACGAACAGTGACCGAAATAAATGATCCGAAATTTCGATGGGGAGGAATGCGAATCGGCCGGACAGGCCTAGAGGCTGGAAGGATTGCCAGGTATCATCAATGGCACATGCGTCAAGAGAGAACGCAGGAGCTCCGTCGCGATTGTTTTCACGGCACGCCGTGCCCTCAGCCGGCGGTGAAACCGCGCGAGTCGCGCGCCGTTTTCGCTTGGTGCTCGTTGCATGAAGCATTCATCGCGGTCGAGTTCAGAAGGACGACCTGGGTGGACAATCTGAAGCAGCCAGCCGATTGGACGTCCGATGTGTCAGGCTGCTAGCCTCGATAATGTCAGCATTGGATTGTCACCGCGGTGCATGGTGCTGATAGGGGAGAGAGGCCTACTTTTAATTTTGGGAGAGTGAGGTAGTCAAATAATCACTCCGGCCTCACCTCCCGGTTCGCCCACTCAGCCAACCCCCGGCAAGCTAGAAACAGCCCATCAACAGTTCCCTCATCCAGATGTCGCTCAGGCTCGGCAGCGACCCGGCAGCGGTCGGCCGAGTGCAGAACCTCCAACACCGTCAGCAGCCCCACCAACGCGCGCTCGGTCCTCGCTAGGCTCACGCGGCGGCCGGGTGACACGTCGTTCTCCGGCCAGGGCAGCCCATCAGCCCCCTCGCAGCCGCGCATGCGCTTGAGGATGCCAAGCAGGGAGTTCAGGTCGGGCAGTGGCGTGTCGTCGTTGACGGGCTCAACAGCGGCGTACGGGGAGAAGGTGTCGGATTCGTTCATGGCGTCGGTTTCCTTGGCTGTGCTTAACAGCGCCACCGCGTGAGCGGGGTGGCGGACGATGCGTGGCTGCAAACCGGGATGAAGCAACGAATAATCCGGTGAGTCCGAAGACTCCCACGCACCGCCCGCCATAAAGGCCGACGGATTGCCCGCCGGCACCGGTTAAGGACGGTGCCGACGGGCAAGCGTAAACAACAGTCGTTGCTCATCACGGGTTTGCAGACCCGATGCCACCCGTTGTCGGTGGCGCGCCATGGTGTTTACGCTGCCGCTTCGAATGCAAATTGAAATTCGCGAAGAAATCGCGCGATTCGAGAGCGAAAAACTATTGTTGCACGCGCCCTTCGTGCAGCACGCGACGCCACAAGACGCATTCGCGCAGCCGCTATGTTGATTGCGAATCAAAGTGGCGCAATCGCCTATGCCGCAAGCGAATAGTGCGATGGCCTTCTTTGCAACAGTTCTTGGTCTGCCTAGGCAGGCGGCGGCGCCCGATCAGTGGCACAGCCCGAAATTCGGTTCAAACCCGACATCGCCAGAGCATCAGAACCCTCGACCAACGCCGTCCTCAACCACCGACGCATTCCCCACCAGCAACTCAATCATTGCCCGCGCCGCCGCCGACTGGCGCCGATGCGGCGCATAGATCACCGAGAACGGCCTTGCCCGCCCTCGCAGCTGCGGCAGCACTTCCACCAATTGCCCGCGCTGCAACCGCTCGTGCACGATGAACTCATAGCTCTGGCAGATGCCAATGCCCTGTTCGGCCAGTGACACCACGCCCAGCACGTCGTCGGAGGTCTCGATGGACGAACGCGGCAGCCAGTCCACGTCGCGCCCGTCGTCGCGGAAGATCCACGGCGCCAAGCGGCCGGTGCGTGGCATCACGAAGGGCAGGCACAGGTGCTGCTGCAGATCGTCCAGCGTCTGCGGCGTGCCGCGGCGCTGCAGGTAGTCCGGCGCTGCCACCAGCAGCAGTGGCGCGTCTTCCAGCTTGCGTGCCACCAGCCCGCTGTCCGGCAGCTGGCCCAGGCGGATGGCCAGGTCGAAACCCTCTGCCACCAGATCCACGTTGCGGTTGGTGATGTTCAGTTCCACCTGCACTTGCGGGTACTGCTGCGCAAAGCGCGCCAGCACGGGCGGCAGCCGGTAGTGGCCATAGGTGGTGGGCACGCTCAGGCGCACGCGGCCGGCCAGCGCACCGTCCTGGGCCAGTACGTCGCGCTCGGCGTCGTCCAGCAGGCCGAAGGCGGTGCGCACCTGTTCCAGATAGAGCCGCCCGGCGTCGGTCAGGCCCACGCGGCGGGTGGTCCGCTGCAGCAGCTGGCGGCCCAGCCGCGCTTCCAGGCGGGTGACCGCGCGGCTCAGCACCGAGGGCGTGGTGGACAGCGCCACCGCGCCGGCCGTGAACGTGCCGTGCTCGACCACCGCCAGGAACACCTCCACATCGCCCAGGTAGTCGAACTTGCGGCTCATTTGGCTCTCCGGGGAACAGATGTTTTGCGATGGGGCCAATTTATCGCCGCTGGGGCGATGAATAAAGTGGCGGCCATTCCCCAATAGGAGCTCCCCATGAACCTGATGACCCGGCTGGCCGCAGCGCTGGCCCTGACCCTGGCCGCCAGCGGCGCACATGCCGCCAACGTGCTGGTGGTGCTGTCCGACGAAAACCACCTGGACCTGAAGGACGGCAAGGTGCTGTCCACCGGCTTCTATCTCAACGAGCTGATGCAGCCGATCAAGCTGCTGCTGGACGCGGGCCACGAGGTGACCTTCGCCACGCCGCAGGGGCGGGCGCCGACGGTGGATGTGTCCTCGGTGACGCCGGCGTACTTCGGCAACGACGCTGCGCAGCTGAAGCTGCACAAGGATCTGCTGGAGAAACTGGCGCTGACCTCGCCGACCGCCTCGCCGGTGGTCAGCCTAGCGCGCGTCGAGCAGCAGGGTTACGCGCGTTTCGATGCGGTCTACATTCCCGGTGGCCACGCGCCGATGCAGGACCTGCTGAAGAGCCCGGCGCTGGGCCGGCTGCTGGCCGACTTCCACCAGCGCAACAAGACCACCGCGCTGGTCTGCCATGGGCCGATCGCGCTGCTGTCCACGCTGCCGGATGCTGTGGGTTTCGTGGCGACGCTGGAAGCGAGTGCGACGCCGGCCATGCCGAAGTGGATCTACAGCGGCTACCAGATGACGGTGATCAGCAACCAGGAAGAAGAGCAGGCCAAGCCGCTGCTGGGCGGCGGTGAGATGAAGTTCTACCCGCAGACCGCGCTGCAGCGGGCGGGTGCGCGGTTCAGTAGCAACAGCACGCCGTGGACGGGGCATGTGGTTGTGGACCGTGAGCTGATTTCCGGGCAGAACCCGGCTTCGGCGCTGGAGGTCGGGCAGCGGTTGGTTGAGCGGTTGAAGTAAGGCGGGCTCTGCATCGCATGCGGTGCCGTGGCACCATGATGGATCGGCTTCGTTCTTAATGGGCGAGGCCGGTTGCCCAGGGAAGCCATTCACTACGACATGCGAACGTCCGTCCTCTTCATTCTCTCCGCCTTGTGTCTGACCCTGTTGTCTGGCTGCGCCAGCGGGCCGGAGTATCACCATTACAGTCGCGAGATTACCGGCGCGTTCGTGGCCGACGACGGCAAGCTGTACCTGCTGCCGGTCTATGACGAGCCGATGCGCTTCGATGCGGCGCCGTTCCGTGATTACCGCGCCCTGATGGACAGCCCGCTGCGCGAGGCCGTGGTCTGCGCGCAGATGTACATCCGTGAGGACTGGCGTGTGCCGGCCGACAGGACCAAGGTGCATGGCAGCTACGCGCTGCTGCTGCAGCCGGAGCAGGTGACGCCGGAGCAGGCGGCACAGTTCAAGCTGGAACGGTTGGAGATCAGCCCGCGGGTGGCCAAGGCCATCGACGAGTTGACGCGCCGACCGTACATCCTTGAAGCCCGGAGCCGCTACGAACTGGCGGCCGACCCGGACTGCAATCTTTCCAAGAAGGGCGGCAGCTATTACAGCGCGCTGTTCGAGGGTGATGGCGAGCGGGTGCAATTGCCGGACGCTGCTGCGCTGGCCGCAAAGGCGAAGCTGCCGCAGTCGATTACCGCGCGGGCTGAGCGGATCCAGCCGGAGGATAAAGACAAGCCGGGCGTGGATGCGGCGACCGGCAAGGTGCTGGGTGCGGCGTTGGTACCTGTGGCGGTTCCGGTGTTTGTGTTGAGCCTGCCGTTCCTGGGGCCGGATCATTGGAAGTGATGGGGCGTTGAGGGAGCGCCATCCACGCGTGGCGTGGATCTACCCGGGCATCGCCAATGCCTGAACGTTCATCTTGGAGATCTGTGTGCCAAGCACACTGGAAACTGTGTTGAAGACCGTAGGCTTGATTGTCCTTGCGGTGCTTCCGTTGTTGACCATCTGGTTCATCCAGCGGCGAAGGACACTGAGAGCCCGTTCCGCGTTGGAATCTGGGCTGCGCTTGAACCCGCCTCGGCGGATTTCCGGTACGTCCATGACCTTGGTGATGGTTAATGGGAAAGAGGATCGAGAGCACTACTTCTTTGATACAGATACCTTCTATCTGCATCGGGGCCCAATGCCCACGGCAGTTCCGCTCTCGCAGATCACCTCAGTCACACGAACCTCCGACGTCATCTACGCGCGCTATGTCTGGCAGGTATGCTTCAGCCGCGCAGCGGGCAGATGGTGCGTAACGTTCACCAACAACCTGACGCTGTTCAACCGAGACTTCCTGCTCTTCCTGGAGGCGGTGCGGAAAGCCAATCCGCTGGCGACGGTCGATCGAGCGGGCCTGCGCTTCTAATCGCGCGGCGACATCAGCGGCGCCGATTGGTAAACAGAGGGGCTAGGTGGATGGTTGTCGTAGATGATTTCGCACGTGTCTCACCCACTCAGCCCATGCTGGCGGCGCGGATCTGGATATCCTGCTGCACGCGCTGATCTTCCAGCTGCTGCTCAAGTTGGTTGGCAATGGCGCGCTGCTGCGCCTCGCGGCTGACCGCGTCGAACTGCTGCATTGATTCTTCAACCGAGGTCTGTGCGGCCAGCTCGGTGGGCATTGCGGCGCGTTGGTGTGCGGGGTCGCTGGGCTCGCCCTGGAACACAAACAGGGTGTGACCGGTGGGCTTGTCGGCTGTGGCGTTGCTCAGCAGCACGTGGTCGACACGGTCCAGGTCGTTGTCTTTGGCCAGCACCAGCAGGCTGGCGGTCATGCGCTCGCTGGCTTCGTCGAAGGTGCGGCCGTGCTTGGCGTCCAACCTTGCCACGCCCTCTCGTACCTGTTGGTAGAGGGCGTGATCAGGATGCTCGGGCTGGGTCGGCAGCAGGGGAGCGGGCGGTGCTTCAGGCTGTTGAAAGGCCATTGCGCTGGACGGCGGGGTGGGCTGCACGTCCATTGGCAATGGCGTGTAAGGACGCTCGTGCTCCGAGACCTTGGGCGCGGCGTCTGTTGCCGGCGGGGGCGCAGCCGGCTCGACTGCGGCGCGGTTAGCTGGAATTTCTGACTCGGGCTGGATCGGCGCCGGCTTTGCGTCGTTTTCGTGGAGGCGAGCAGTCACTGGCGCGGCGTCGGCCACTTCGGTCTGGTTCGCTGGGGCCAGGGAGTGGGCGTGAGTCGCAACTGGATCCTGCGCGGGAGCGCGGCGCTCAACACCGGAAGCAGGCAGCGCCCTCGCCTCGGGCTGGGCGCGAGATTGCTCAGCCGCGGGAATGGAGGGTGATGGCGCGGGCGCAGACGGCGTCTGCTGCGCAGGAGAGTCTGCATCCGTGCGCACTTTCTGCTCGCTCGAATCTTCCTGCGTTGGGGGCGCTTTAGCTGCAGTTGGCTCGGGTCGTGGCCCTTCCGGGCGCGCCGGTTCCTGTGCCGGCTCGGCACGAACCGACGGCGTCGGTGCTGCAGGCGCGGGAGTGCGGTGCTCCTGCACCAGGGGTGGTGCGCTGGGCGCCGGCGCAGCTCGCTCCTCGGCGTGCGCATCGACTACTGCCTGCGGCGTCAGGCGCTCATCGGCGTGTTCGCCGCGCACCTCGGCTACCGCTGCGGCGGCCAGTTGCTGCGCCTGGGGAGCCGCGACGCCCAGCCGGTTCGCTTCCTGCGTGGCCTGATCGTAGGCATCGCGCTCGTTTGCGGTCAGGGCATCAATACGTCGCTCATGGGAGCCGGGTGTGGGAGCCTCCTGCTGCTGGATCGCCCGGATCTGCGGGTAGGTGCCATTCAACTCGTCGCGGATGTTGCCCTCGGCCAGCGAATCGTAGATCCAACCGTCATGCAGCCATTCGCCATCGTGCTGGCGCTGATAGGTGCGCCCATCGGATGCCAGAACGTGATCTGGATGGTTCCGGGCGAAGACCACCTCCTCCGGAATCTCGCCGTACTGGGACCAGCCTTGCGTGGTGTATACCTGCTCGTACTGCTTGGCGAAGGCGGCTGAACTCCGGGCGGCGTTGAAGGCCATGATGCCTTGAGCGGTCTCATCGAGATGGGCCGCCTTGGCGGCATCGGCTACTTCCACCGTCGTGTTCTTGATGCCGTGCTCAAGGACTTGATGGACGACCTCACGTCGCCATTCGCCGGTTTCCGGACTGCGCTCCCAGGAGCGCGGCAGTGCGCTGGGTGTGTCGGTGGCGTCGCCGGCAATGCTGAAAGGATTTATCGGTTGATCAGGCTCCCGCATCCGCAGGCCAACGGCCAAGCTTGAGGCTTGGTAGTTCAGTTGCTGGGTCAATTCGGCATCGGCCGTCAGCAGCGTAGCCGGGCCGTAGATCGGGCGATCGGCCAAGGTGCCGACAGTGCCTATGATTTCCCGCTCGCTGTGCGTCCAGCCCTTCTCAGGATGCGCGGGATCAAACGTCCAGACTCTGCCGGAGCCGTCGCCCTGATTGTTGATCTTGTACTTCTCGACCCATTCGACAACTTCGCTGGCACCCCACGCACCCAGTCCGGCACCGATAATGCCGGTGACAATCGCGCCGGGGCCGGACTCGATGCCCAGCAGCGTGCCCGCCTTGGCGCCCAGCGCTGCCCCGGTCCAGCCGCCGACACTGCGCGCACCGAAGTCCAATATCGCAGCTTCCGCGCCTGTGCGGTTGTCGCGCGCGTACAGGTCGGCAATCTTTGTCCCTTCCGTGGCTGCTTCAACAACAGTTGCTGCGGCACCGCCGATGATGGCGCCTCGCACCATGTTTGGACGGACGCGGATTGTGTGGTCGACGCTGCGTGCTTCCTGGATGTTGGGCGTTATGCCCTCAACAACCTTGAGCGTTGCGCGTTCATCGAAAACGGCTGCCGCTGTTGGTGGACTGACCTTGTCGTTGAGGGGTAGGGTGTCCCCAAGCTCGGCGTGCCAGCGGCCTTGTGTGCGCCAGCCATCGCGCACTGCTTGGGTGATTCGAGGGTCTTTCAGTCGAGCTTCGCGTTCGGCTTCCAGTGCTGCGCCCGGTAGGCGGGTGTCGCTATGGCTGTCGTAGACCTGCGCGCCTTCGCGTCCGTAGAGCCGAATCTGGATGCCGGTCTCGGCCTGGACCTTGTCCAGATTGCCAGGCAAGGCTTCGTAGACGTGTTTGCGCACGTCTTCGGGGACGTAGCGGCCGAAGCCGACCAAGTCCAAGTCAGACGTGAAACGTCTATCGACACCAAGCTCGCTCTCCAGCCGGTGCGCTACAACTCCCCGAACCTCGACTTCATAGCCCTTGGCTCGTAGATCTCTGATCAAGGCAACTGCGCTGTCACCATTGCCCAGCGTAGTATCGAGGATGAGGTTGTTGCGACCATCGATTGCTGAAGACCGCAGTTCCTTGGCCCACTGGCTGGCGTCGTCGTGAGTGTGGCCTGACCAAGTGTAAGGATATTGCTTGCGCAGACTCGCAGACTCCGAACGTACTCATGCTCATCACGTAGCGCGTCGGGATCGATAGTGATGACATCGTTGTGCAGTTCCCGCCTAACCTGACCCGCTAGGCCACCCTTGCCAGCCCCAGGTTGACCGGCGAGTATCACTGCCTGGGGATTTCCATATGACGTCCGGCTATCCAGGCCGCTCTTGGGAATGATCTGTTCCCATAGAATTTGCTGGTGCAACTCCGGCGAAAGGGGGCTAGCGGTGGAAGCCATCAGGACCCTCTGAAGTTGACTTGAAAGTACTCCCACAAATCGTCAATTTCAGCCATGCCAATGTTCTTGGACCTGGCGAACGACATCAGTCGTTTTTTCTCATTGGCCTCAGCTATTGCCTTGGGATTGCCCGACGTCTCCGCAGCCTCAAGCTCATCGCTAGCTTCCATGATGAACGCCCCGAGCGCCGCTTCCAGGGCCCAGATCGCGTCATCGAACGGCATCAGCGGAACCCTTCGCGATCGTTCAACCGATCGATTGAGAGCTACCTGCAGTCTTTCGATATGCTCCGGATAGTCCTTGAGCATTTCGCGAAGCTTGGCTGGAACTGGAGGAGTGGCTTGAAGCATAGTCGACACCTATTCAGTGGTCTGACACGTTTTCATGAGTATCTAAACTTGGAATGGCGAGTTCAATGCCATCTGTAGCTGCCGACTATCGGAAGGCGGCGTTAGGCGCCTCTTGAATTAAGGTCGAAGTACTTCCTGAGATCGTCGAGTCTGGCCATGCCAATGTTGCTGGACCCGGCAAATGACATCAGTCGTTCCTTTTCTTTGGCTCGTTCGATGGCTTGCGGATCGCCTGATGCCACAGCGGCATCAATTTCAGCGCGCGCTTCACTCTTGAATGCACTAAGACAGTCCTCCAACAGCCAGACTGCGGCCTCAAAGGGGGGGGCGTAACTCTGCCGCCCGTCGCTCACTGAAATGAGAGCCCTCTGCAGTTGTTCGATGTGATCCGGATAATCCTTGAGCAACTCAAGGAGCTTTGCCGGTACCGGGGGAGGGGAATGAGGCATGGGTTTCACCTGGTCAGCGATTTGACACGCTTTCATGAGTATCTGCACTTGCAGGTATGAGTTCAACGCCACCCAGGTCCTGCTGGACATCAGAGGAGTGGTCAGATCTCTCCGGGGTTGACTTGAAGGTACTCGTAAAGCTCATGGAGGCCCTTCATTCCCCCGTTGCCGGAGCGCGCCCGGAACATCAGTTTGAACTTCTCATCTGCTTTCGCAATAGATCGAGCTTCGCACGATGCCTCAACGGCGGCCAGGTGAATGCGGGCTTCGCTGATAAAGCCATCAAGGCAGTCCTCCAATAGCCATGCCGCTCTCTCAAAAGGCGGGTCGGACTTGATTCTTCTGTGCTCTACCGAGTTGAGAGCCTCCTGCAGCCGTTCGATATGCTCCGGATAGTCTTTAAGCATTTCCCGGAGTTTTGCTGGAACGGGAGGGGAAGAGGGAGTCACGACTGTCACCATTTCTGCAGATCCATGCGGGTTCGAGAGTATCCGCACATGACTCTCTGGGTCCAATGTCATTTGCGACAGCGGTTGGGCGGGTTGCCTGACGCCTTGATCGAGGAGCGTCTTCGTTGTGGCAGGAGGGGCAGAGCATCCACGCGTGGCGTGGATCTACGAAGGTAAACTGGCTGCCTACGCCCGATGGAAGCTCGCCCATGTTCAATGGAAAAGTTGCGGTGGTTACCGGCTCTACCAGCGGTATCGGTCTTGGCATTGCCACGGCGCTCGCGCGGCAAGGCGCCGACATCGTGCTGAATGGCTTCGGCGATGCGCAGGAAATCGAACGCATCCGTTCCAACCTGGAAACCGAGTTCGGTGTACGGGTGGCGCACGATGGCGCCGACCTGTCTCGCGGCGACGCCGTTCGGGACATGATCGACCACGCCGTGGCGAAGATGGGGCGCATCGACATTCTGGTGAACAACGCGGGCATCCAGCACACCGCGTCGATCGAGGAATTTCCCGTCGAGAAGTGGGATGCGATCCTCGCGCTGAATCTCTCTGCGGTGTTCCATGCAACGGCGGCGGCCTTGTCTTACATGAAGCAGCAGGGATCCGGTCGCATCATCAACATCGCATCGGTGCACGGGCTGGTTGGGTCGGTGAACAAGTCGGCCTATGTAGCGGCAAAGCACGGCGTGGTTGGTTTTACCAAGGTGACCGCGCTGGAGAACGCGGGCACGGGCATCACCGCCAACGCCATCTGCCCAGGGTGGGTGCGAACGGCGCTGGTCGAGCAGCAGATCACCGCATTGGCGGAGCGGGAGGGAACGGATCAGGAGTCCGCCGCTCGCGCGCTGCTAGCCGAGAAACAGCCCTCGTTGCAGTTCGTGACGCCTGAGCAGCTGGGGGAAATGGTGGTGTTCCTGGCCTCGGATGCTGCGGCTCAGATCACGGGCACGGCGCTGCCGGTGGATGGGGGCTGGACGGCGCGCTAGCTGGCCGGCTGCCCGCCGGGCATGGCCCGGCGCTACCGGGAGATCGGGGCGGAGTCCGGTGTTACCGGGAGATCGGTGTGGGGTCCGGTGTTATCGGGAGGGCGGTGCGGTGGTTCGGTGTTATCGAAGGCGGGTGGGATCGATCAGGGGAATCTCGCCCAGTGCATCCAGCATGACGTGATGGCCGCAGAACCCGAACGGGGTGTCCGCGGCGGGCCGCACGTTGTGGCGTGGCACGCTTTCGATGTCCCGCACCTCGTCTACGGCCAAGGCAAAGGCAAAGGTCTCCGTGCCGGCCTGCATCAGCAGCATGGCCGGGCAGCCATGAGCGAACCCGCTCAAGCCGATGGCCTGACGCAGGTCGACCACCGGCAGTGCGTGGCCGCGCACGGTGAGGTGCGGGCGCGCGCCACTGCCGGGGCGATCAAAGGTTTCCGGGCCGCGGATTTCAATCGCGACTTCGACATCGATGGCAAACAGGTGGGTACCGGCCCGCACAACAACAACTTCAATGAAGGCCGGCGACGACGGGGCCGGTTCACCGGCCGAAAGGGAAGAGGGCTGCAAGAGGAACCTGTGGAAGGGTATTGAAACTGCAACGCAATGATGCCGTGTTGACGTGACGTAACGCGTACTTTGCGGACGAGCGGCCAGCACGCGTTGCATGCGTCGTTCAGCGGGATCAAGGCGCCTTCACGGGTTGGCTTGGGCCGTGGGCAGATTGCCAGCCATGGGCTGGCATTACTGTGGTTTGGCGAAGACGTCCAGGCCTTTGCCGGTTTCCAGCAGCGATTTCAGGCTCGACAGCACGATCGGCCAGCCCTGGCGGATGCCGGTATCCATGCCGCTGCCCGGTTCCAGCTCGTCATGGGTCACCGTCAGCTTGACCATGTCCTCATACGGCACGATCTCGAACGTCACCCGGCTGTAGGCTTTCGGATTGTCCGCCTGCGAGGCGGCAGCCCAGGTGATCACCAGCCGCGAGGGTGGGGTGTTTTCCACCACTTCGCCTACCAGTTCGACCTTGCGCTCGTCATTGGCGCGCACGTGCTGCCAGCGCGAGCCGGGTTTCCAGTCCGATACGTTTTCGTGCCCCCAGTAGGTGCGGGCAATCTCCGGCCGGGTGATGGCTTCGAACACCTTCTGCGGCGTGGAGGCGATATAGATCACGTGGATGAAACGGGTGGATTCAGCGCTCATCGTCATTCTCCTTCCAGTTCCTGTTTGAGGTCATGCAGCAGGCTCAGGCGCTGCTGCTCGAACTTGCTTACCCAGCGCGTATAGACATCGTGCAGCGGCACCGGGTTGATGAAGTGCAGCTTCTCGCGGCCACGCCTGACGGTGCTGATCAGGTTGGCGTCTTCCAGCAGGCCCAGGTGCTGGGTAACCGATTGCCGGGCCATCTGCAGGTGCTCGCAGAGCTGCCCCAGCGTCTGTCCGTTGCGCTCGCACAGCAGGTCCAGCAGCGTGCGGCGCGTGGGGTCGGCCAGTGCCTTGAACACCTTGTCTGCATCCATGGGGTGCCTTCAGTTCCAGTTGTCGATCTTGACGTCGTGCGGGCTGGGCTGACCGCGCCCGGTTTCCAGCAGGGATTTCAGGCTCATCAGGAAGATGGCCCACTTGGTGCTGCAGTGGTGCATGAACTCCACGCGCTCCTTCCAGCCTTCATGGCTGAACAGCACGATGCAGTAGTCGCCGTCCTGGTGCAGGGCGAAACGCGCGGTGGTGCCGATCCATTCCGGTGGGCCGTCGGTGAATTCCCACAGCACCCGCTCGTTCGGCTGCAGCTGCAGCAGCTTCATCTGCATGGCGCCGATCTGCACGCCGTTGGCGGTGAAGCGGGCGGTGATGGTGCCGCCGATGTGGCGGTCGCCGGTGGTGTCCTCGGCCCACCAGGCGGCGATGCCTTCGGGGGTGGCCAGGGCCTGGTAGACCTGGGCTGATGGGGCGTTGATGCCGACTCTGTGTGCGATATCCACCATGACTGCGGCTCCACGGTGGGCGGCGGGTGCCGTCCGTGGGATCACAATAGGCAGGTAAATGCCTGCATGTCAACTCCGTCGCCGTGGAGCCTTGGCCGGTGGATGCGGCGCCATGGATTTTCGCCGTGGTAGTGCCGGCCGCTGGCCGGCAGCCTGGGGGAAGGTGGGTGATTGCAGCTGCCGGCCAGCGGCCGGCACTACCAGTCAATGCGGCGCCATGGGTTTTCGCCGTGGTCATGCCGGACCGGTCAATGAAGCGGCATGGATTGTCGGTCTGGGTAGTGCCGGCCGCTGGTCGGCCAGCTAGTGGAGTGAGTAATTGCAGCTGCCGGCCAGCGGCCGGCACTACCGGTCAGCGGCGCGCAATGGACTTTTGGCCGTGGTGATGCCTGGTGCGCGGCGGCATTCTGGGCGGAGCCGGGTGATTGCAGCCGTTCGGGTTCGTTGAATGAAAGGAGTACTACGCGTGAGTGATGCTGGAGAAGAGGCGCTGACGATTCGTCGCGCCAGCGTGGCCGATGCGCCTGCGGTGCTGGAGCTGTTCGATGAAGTGATTGCGTGGTTCGTGGCCATCGGCAATCCGCAGCAGTGGGGTACCGAGGCGTGGTCGTCCATTCCGCGCCGCATTACCCAGGTGACCGATGCCTGCGCACTGCCCGGTGCGTGGGTGGCGGAAACCGCGCAGGGCAAGGTGCGTGCGTTCCTGGCGTTGGGCGAGGCCATGCCCTATGTGCCTGCGGCGACCGAGCCGGAGCTGTACGTGCGCGTGTTGATTGCTTCGCGCGATGCGCGGGTGCGTGGCATCGGCCGGCGTTTGATGGCGTTTGCCGACGAGCAGGCACGCGCAGCGGGATTGGATTACCTGCGCGTGGATTGCTATGGCGGTGGCAGTGGCGAGCTGGTGCGCTTCTACGAATCGTGCGGTTACGAACGGCTGTCGACCTTCAACGTGGATGGCTGGCCGGGGCAGGTGCTGGGCCGCCGTCTGTGACCTGGCGGCGTCTCAGTTCTCTGCGTCCTGTAGTGCTGCATGCAGTTTGTCGGTGATCTGCTGCAGCGCGGCCAGGTCATCGGCTGAGAGATGATCGAGGAAATTCCGGCGCACGCTGGCGACGTGTACCGGCCGCGCTGCGCCTAGCTGGGTGCGGCCTTCTGCGGTCATGCGGATCACCACCACGTTGTCACTGTCGGTGTCGCGCTCGATCAGGCGACGGCCGGCCATGCGGGTGAGTTGGTGCGAGAGCCGGGTTTTGTCCCATTCCAGGTAGTCCAGCAGTTCGCGCTGGCGGCGGCAGCGGTCCTTGGCCTTGCTCAGTTCCATCAGCACGACAAAGTCGGCACTGGAAAGCCCGGTGCTGCGGGTGATGTCGTGGACGATGCGGCCGGAGGTGATCTCGGCCATGCGCCGGAAGCCGCGCCAAGCGGCCCACTCGTCAGGGGTGATGGTGGGTGGGGTCATGCGCCCACGTTGCCCGGGACGGGTTGACGTGTCAACCTGAACGTTCTACGGTTGATATATCAACCACCAGCAGGCCACCTCATGCCGCACCCTCCACGTATCGCCATCATCGGCGCGGGCCCCGCCGGCCTGACGGCCGCGCTCATCCTGCATCGCGGCGGCCATCGGGTGAGCGTGTACGAGGGCGAGTCGTCCAAGCAGCAGCGCACCCAGGGCGGCACGCTGGACCTGCACGAGGATTCCGGCCAGGTGGCGTTGCAGCGCGCCGGTCTGCTGGAGGCGTTCCGGGTGGTGGCGCGCCATGAAGGCCAGGAGGCGCGGGTGGGTGATCCGTGGTCCGGGGCGATTACCGCAGGTGGGTTCGGGCCGGAGGGAACCATGGACAAGCCGGAGATCGACCGCGGTGACCTGCGCCAGTTGCTGCTGGACGCGTTGCCGGCCGACACGGTGCAGTGGGGCCATTGCCTGAGTGAGATGGAACCTGCAGATGCCGGCCGCCACAGCCTGCGCTTCGCCAATGGCGTGCAGGCCAAGGCGGACATCGTGATTGGTGCCGATGGTGCGTGGTCGAAAGTCCGCGCTGCGTTGAGTGCGTGCCAGCCGCTGCCGACCGGCATTACTTTCTTTGAAGGATGGATCGCGCAGCCTGCGGCGGATATCGCGGGCATGGTGGGGCAGGGCAGCCTGTTCTGCTTTGGCGGCGAGGAAGCGCTGTTCGGTCAGCGCAACAGCGGCGATCGATTCTGCGTGTATGCAGCGCTGAAGCGGCCTTCTGATTGGCTTGATGCGCAGATCGCGCAGCAAGGCATGCGCGCGCTGGTGACAGGCAGCTACACCGGCTGGGCACCGAACCTGCGGCGGCTGCTGGAGGCGTGCACCGACTTCGTGCGGCGGCCGATCTACAGCCTGCCGCCGGATTTCCGTTGGACACCACGCAACGGCGTGACACTGATCGGCGATGCTGCCCATCTGATGCCGCCGGTGGGCGTGGGCGTGAACCTGGCGATGCTGGACGCGTCGGATGTGGCGATGGCGTTGTGTGCGCAGCCGGATGCGGTGAGTGCCATTCGCCACGCCGAGTCCATTGTGCGTGAGCGCGCCAGCGCGCTGATGCCGGACGCCATCGACGGGTTCCAGCGCTGGTTCACTGCCGAGGGGACCGCTGACGGCGGTTGAGGCCGCTTGCAACGCGGGGACGGGAAGCACCTGCGTCACTGCGTCGCAGCCTCTCTGCAGGATGCGGTACATCGGTTCAGAGCTAGAGTGGGGGCTACCCCATCCAGGAAGGAGACGCGCATGTACTACAGCAGTGGCAACTACGAGGCCTTCGCGCGCCCGCGCAAGCCAGCGGGCGTGGACAACAAGACGGCCTGGTTCGTAGGCTCGGGCCTCGCTTCGCTGGCCGGTGCGGCGTTCCTGGTGCGCGATGGGCGCATGCCCGGCGAGCGCATCACCATCCTGGAACAGCAGCAGATTGCCGGCGGCGCGCTGGATGGCCTGAAGGTGCCGGAGAAGGGTTTCGTGATCCGTGGTGGCCGCGAGATGGAAGACCATTTCGAGTGCCTGTGGGATCTGTTCCGCTCGATTCCGTCGCTGGAAATCGACGATGCCAGTGTGCTGGACGAGTTCTACTGGTTGAACAAGGACGACCCGAACTATTCGCTGCAGCGTGCCACGATCAATCGCGGCGAAGATGCGCATACCGATGGCTTGTTCACCCTGAGCGAGCAGGCGCAGAAGGACGTGATCGCGCTGTTCCTGGCCACCCGGCAGGAAATGGAGAACAAGCGCATCAACGAAGTGCTTGGCCGCGATTTCCTGGACAGCAATTTCTGGCTGTACTGGCGCACGATGTTCGCGTTCGAGGAATGGCACTCGGCGCTGGAGATGAAGCTGTACCTGCATCGTTTCATCCACCATATCGGCGGGCTGCCGGATTTCTCGGCGCTGAAGTTCACCAAGTACAACCAGTACGAATCGCTGGTGCTGCCGCTGGTCAAGTGGCTGCAGGAGCGCGGCGTGCGGTTCCAGTACGGCACTGAAGTGACCGATGTGGACTTCGCGCTGCAGGCGGGCCGCAAGCAGGCCACGCGCATCCACTGGATGCAGGATGGACAGGCCGGTGGCGTGGACCTGGGCGCGGACGATCTGGTGTTCATGACGATCGGCTCGCTGACCGAGAATTCCGACAACGGCGATCACCACACCGCTGCGCGCTTGAATGAAGGCCCGGCACCGGCTTGGGACCTGTGGCGACGCATCGCGGCCAAGGATGCGGCGTTCGGGCGCCCGGATGTATTCGGTGCGCATATACCGGAAACCAAGTGGGAATCGGCGACGGTAACCACGTTGGACGCGCGCATTCCGGCGTACATCGAGAAGATTGCCAAGCGCGATCCGTTCAGCGGCCAGGTGGTGACTGGTGGCATCGTGAGCGTGCGTGACTCGCGCTGGCTGATGAGCTGGACGGTGAACCGCCAGCCGCACTTCAAGAACCAGCCGAAAGACCAGATCGTGGTGTGGGTGTATTCGCTGTTCGTGGATACGCCGGGCGATTACGTGAACAAGCCGATGCAGGACTGCACGGGCGAGGAGATCACCCGCGAGTGGCTGTACCACCTGGGTGTGCCGGTGGAGGAGATCGACGAGCTGGCGGCGACCGGGGCGAAGACGGTGCCGGTGATGATGCCGTACATCACTGCGTTCTTCATGCCGCGCCAGGCCGGTGACCGCCCGGACGTGGTGCCGGAAGGCGCGGTGAACTTCGCGTTCATCGGCCAGTTCGCCGAATCGAAGCAGCGCGACTGCATCTTCACCACCGAGTATTCGGTGCGCACGCCGATGGAAGCGGTGTACACGATGCTGGGCATCGAGCGCGGCGTGCCGGAGGTGTTTAATTCCACCTACGACGTGCGCACGCTGCTGGCCGCGACCGGGCGTCTTCGCGATGGCAAGGAACTGGACATTCCGGGGCCGGCGTTCCTGCGCAACCTGCTGATGAACAAGCTGGACAAGACCCAGATTGGTGGGCTGTTGCGTGAGTTCAAGCTGGTGCAGGACGACTGAGGGAGCGGGGCGCAGGTAGCGCCGGGCCACGCCCGGCGGCTTCTTTCGGTGCCGCATCGCGCGCCGGGCCATGCCCGGCGCTACCGCCCGCACTTACACCCCGCCGTCGGTCGAGCGGCTCAGCTGTTCCCACGCGTCGATGCTGCCGGTCATCGATGCCAGCTTTGTCCGCACCAGCTGCACTGCATCGCTGCCCAACAGAAGATGGCTGGGCGGTGCATCGCTGTCGATCACCTGCAGCATGGCTTGCGCGGCCTTGATCGGGTCGCCCAGCTGATGGCCGCTCTTTTCCTCGCGTGCGCTGCGGATCGGGTCGAACAGCGCGTCGTAGTCGCCGATGCTGCGCGAGGCCCGCACCATCGAACGGCCAGCCCAATCGGTGCGGAACGAGCCCGGCGCGATCGCGGTCACGTGGATGCCGAGTGACGCCACTTCCTTGCCCAGCACCTCGCTGATGCCTTCCAGCGCAAACTTGCTGCCGCAGTACCAGGCGATGCCCGGCAAGGTGATGAAGCCGCCCATGGAGGTGATGTTGAGGATGTGGCCGCGGCGGCGCGCGCGCATGTGCGGCAGCACGGCCTTGATCAGTGCGGCGGGACCGAACACGTTCACTTCGAACTGATGGCGCAGTTCGTCCAGCGTGGATTCTTCGAGGATGCCTTCGTGGCCGTAGCCGGCGTTGTTGACCAGCACGTCGATGGCGCCGATGTCGGCTTCGACGGTGGCCACCAGTGCATCGATGGCTGCGGCGTCGGTGACGTCCAGCAGGCGGCCGAAGGCGCGACCGGGTGCGAGGGCTGCAAATTGCTGGCGGGCCGATTCGCTGCGCACGGTGCCGACCACGCGATGCCCGGCCAGCAGGGCCTGCTGGGCCAGGGCCCGGCCGAAGCCGCTGCTGACGCCGGTGATGAGGAGGAGGCGGGATACGGTCATGGCTGAGGGCTCGTGGCTGGGGAGTTGCACGTTAGTGATTGAGTGCGCGGCCGCCCAGGCCTAAGCTTCGGGCTTTCTTGCCTATTCCTCTGGATCACCTGATGGGGCCGCCTGACGATCCGCTGCAACATCCGGCCCAGGCACGCATGGTGGGCCTGCTGCAGGCGCTGGCCGTGGACGAGGGCTACACGCTGACGGCAGTGCCCGGGGTGCGGCTGCTGCGCTCAAACCGGCCACTGGCGCGCACGCCGGTGCTGTACGACCCCGGCATCGTGATCGTCTGCCAGGGGGTGAAGCGCGGCTATCTGGGCGGGCAGGTCTACCAGTACGACGCGCAGCACTACCTGGCAGTGTCGGTGCCGGTGCCCTTCACCATGGAAACCGAGGCCACGGCCGAGGCGCCGCTGCTGGCGATCTACCTGCATCTTGATCTGCAGCTGGCCGCAGATCTGCTGATAGAACTTGGCGAGCGCACTGCCAGCACCGAAGCGCCGGCAAGAAGCATGATGTCCAGCCCGATGCAGCCTGCGATGCAGGCCACGGTGCTGCGATTGCTGGAAGCGCTGGCCGATCCATTGGAGGCCGACGTGCTGGGCCCCTCGCTGGTGCGCGAGCTGTATTTCCGGGTGCTGACCGGCGCACAGGGTGGGGCGCTGCGCGAGGCGCTGGCGATGCGCGGGCGCTTCGGCCGCATCGGCAAGGTGCTGCGGCATATCCACGCGGCCTATTCGACGGCGTTGGATGTGGATGCGCTGGCAGCGCAGGCGGAGATGAGCGTGGCCACGTTCCATGATCACTTCCGCAGCATTACCGGTACCTCGCCGATGCAGTATGTGAAGTCCACGCGGCTGCATCAGGCGCGGCTGCTGATGCTGCGGCAGGGCATGACGGCTGAGGCGGCATCGTTGGCGGTGGGGTACGCCAGCCCGTCGCAGTTCAACCGGGAGTTCAAGCGCTTGTTCGGGTTGCCGCCGGCGGCCGAGGTGGCGCGCATGCGGCGAAGTTTTGCGCTGCCGCCGGCGCCGGCCGATGCGCTGTATGTGTCTTCGCACTGACCGCTGGGCTCGCCGGGCATGGCCCGGCGCTACCGTTGGGCGGGCGTGTGGCCTGGGTAGGGCCGGGCCGCGTGCGACAAACGACGCGCTTGACATGCAATCTACCTACTAGTAGGTTTGCATCCATGAAAGAGTCACTGTCCCCCAAGGCCCACGAGATCCTGGCCCACGCCCGTTCGCTGCTGGAAGCCGGTGGCTACAACGGTTTCAGCTATGCCGACGTGTCCGCGCGGGTGAACATCAGCAAGGCCAGCATCCACCACCATTTCCCCAGCAAGGCGGATCTGGTGCGGACGGTGGTGGAGCTGTACCGGGCGGAGGCACGGGAAGGCCTGGCGCTGCTGGACCGGCAGCTGGGCGATCCGTTGCTGGCGCTCAACGCCTACGTGGATTACTGGTCCAGCTGCATTGCCGGTGGCACCTCGTCGTTCTGCATCTGCGCGATGCTGGCGGCCGAAGCGCCGATGATCCCCGACGAGATTGCCGATGAAGTGCGCGGGCATTTCGAGGATCTGAGCGGCTGGCTGACGATCACGCTGGAAAAGGGTGCGGCGCAGGGGCAGCTGAGGCTGCAGGGCACGCCTGCCGATGAGGCCAAGGCGTTCATGGCCTCGGTGCACGGCGCGATGCTAGCCGCGCGTGGGTTTGGTGATGCGGCGACGTTCGCGGCACTCGCACGGTTGTCGATTGCCCGGCTGGTGCCGGCGGTCTGAATGTTTCGATGAAGGCCTGCGCGGAGCGGGCCTTCTTTTTGTCCGTATAGACTACCTACTAGTAGGTTCAAAACTCCAGCAGAGGTCGCCATGAGTCATCCGCTTTCTTCCTTGGGCATCGTGCACACCGCGATCAGCCTGGTTCCCATCGCTGCCGGCCTGTTCGGTTTCATCCGGTATCGGGCCATTGATCCGGCTACGCGCGCCGGCAAGCTCTATCTGCTGGGGTTGGTGCTGTCGGTGGTGACCTCGTTCACCGTCTCCAGCACCGGGGGCCTCAATCCTGGCCATGCGTTTGGTGTGGTGATTCTGCTGATTGCATTCGGCGGCGTGCTGGCGACGCGGCTGCGGTTCCTGGGGCGGTTGGCGCCTTATCTGTCGACATTCGCGCTGTCTTTCAGCTTCCTGCTGTCGCTGGTGCCAGGCGTGAATGAAACGCTGACACGCTTGCCGGTGGCGCACCCGATTGCGCCTGCACCGTTGGCGCCGGTGATCCTGCAGACGTTGCTGGGGTGCGCGGTGGTGTTTGCGATCGGATTCGTGGCGCAGTGCTGGCGGATACATGCGGGCAACGCACGCGCACGCGTCTGACGCTGCAAGGGACAGTCCGGATGATCAGTCCGCCAGCGGCGCTGGTGCGTCTTCGCCGTAAGTGGCGTAGGCGCTGCCACACGTCGCGTGTGCCGCCGCATTGGCAGGCAGGCCGGTGGCCTTGATGCCACGCCGGGAATCGCCCGTGAGCACTTCCACGTAGCGCTCTGCTGCCATCGTGCCGTCGGGCAGAACATAGAGCAGCACGCGCTGCAGGGTGGATTGGCCATCCAGTGGCTGTGGCTGGCGGAATGCAGGAACCTGCACGCGTGCGCGATGCCATACCTGCGGTGCGGCGGCAGTCTGCCAGCGAACCTGCAACGGCTGGTCGAGATTCAACAGCGCGACGCCGGTGGTGTGGTTGGACGCCGTGCACGCGGCCGGGGGCGCAGGAATGGGCGCGATGGCGTCGTCGCCGATGTCCAGCGTCGCGCCATTGATTTCCAGGCGCACGATCGGCGCGGCGCCGTAGTTGTGCGTCTTGAACTGCACCAGCCCTTCCACGCGGCTGCGCTCGAGCTCGTATTCGGTAGCGCCGGCCAGACGCGCCAGCGCGGGGGCAACCTCGACGTGGTCGGCATAGTGGTAGTAGAGGTGCACGATGCCTGGCCCCCCCGATGTGCCCCACACGCGGATGAGCGCTGTGGTATCCGGATAGGACTGGCGACGCAGGGGCAGGGTGCTTGCAGTGCCTTCGGAGGGCGCGCCATAGCGGTAGCGGTCGATGCCCGGCTTCAGTCGTGCGTTGTCGTAGGGGAAAGCGCTGTCTGCATCGGACTGCGCGTTCGGGTAGCGGTGGAAGGCAACGAAGCGCTGGGGGTTGTCGCCTTGCATGGGCAGGTCCGGTCCCGCGCCGGAGTAGGTGGAGGCATAGGGTGAGGTGTCCAGCCACAGTGCATGGCCACTGAGGTTGATGTGCGTTTCTGCGATGGCCGCACGCGAGCCACCGGTGGCGGTATCCAAGCGCCCGCGCAGTGAATCACCCAGCGGATAGATGAGCAGGGCGAGGACAGTGGGCACGAACATCAGGGCATGCACCCGGCCCGGCACGTACCCGCGCTCGCGCACCATGTAGCGGCCCCAGGCCAGCAGGAGCAGCACCAGCAGCGGCACCCCGATCCACAGCGCAAGGGTGATCAACGCCACCACGCCCCAGCCGAGATTCGGGGTGCAGACCGCGATCAGGCCGAGCGCGGCGAGAAGGCTGGCCAGGACCAGCGAGACGCCGATACCGAAGCGGTAGTTCCTGTACGGGGTAGCAGTCATCACCGTTCCATCGGCAGGCCAGGGCGTGCCTGCATCTTGCCGGGTGGATCGCTGCCTGCAAAGACGGCGAGGCTGTCAGCAACCCACCAGCCGGTCGGCGCTGAGGCCACTGCGGTGCTGGTTGCGGTATTCGATGGGGCTGGCATCGACCATGCCGCGGAAGTGCCGGCGGAACGATTCCTGCGAGCCGAACCCCGCCTGTTCGGCCACCCATTGCAGCGGACGGTCGGTGGTTTCCAGCAGTTCGCGTGCGTAGGCCACGCGTTCGCGGATGAGCCAATCGATGGGCGACAGGCCGGTGGCTTCCAGGAACTGCCGCTGCAGGGTGCGCTGGCTGAGTGCGGCCTGTTCGGCCAGGCTGCCCAGCGAATGCGGCTCGCGCAGGTTGCGGCGCATCCATTCCATCAGTTTCGCCAGCCGCGTGGGCTCGCCCAGCGGGATCGCGCGGCTGACCCGCTGGCTGCGTTCGGCATCACGCCAGGGTGCCAGCACCAGCCGTTCGGCCACCAGATTGGCCACGCGCGCGCCGTAATCCTTGCGCACCATGTGCAGCATCATGTCCATGCCGGTAGCCGAGCCGGCCGAGGTGATGATGCTGCCGGCGTCCACGTACAGCACATCGTCGCGCACGTGGATACGTGGGAACTCGCGGGCGAGTGTGTCGGTGAGCCGCCAGTGGGTGGTGGCCTGGCGACCATCGAGCAGGCCAGCCCAGGCGAGCACGAATGCACCGGAGCAGATGGACGTGATGCGTGCGCCGCGCGCGTGGGCGCGGGTGAGGGCATCAAGCAACGCCTGCGGTGGGCGCTCGCTGGGTTCGCGCCAACCGGGAATGACGATGATGTCGGCGTCGTCGACGGCGCTCAGATCGTAGGGCAGCTGCACCTGCGCGCTGCCGAGCATGCGCAGTGCACCGGGCTCGCCAGCGCAGAGCTGGGTGCGGTACCAGGCCACGCCCAGTTCAGGGCGGATGGGTGCGAACAGGCCGACCGCGCAGCCGAATTCGAACAGGCCCTGGCCGTGGCAGGCCACGATGGCGACGGTGGGCGCGGTCGGATCGGCAGGCAGGGTGGGCATGGCTTGATGCTACCGATGAAGGCACGTGCCGCTGAGTGGCGCGCGGGCATGAGGTGATGCCCGCGGGGTATATGGAGACAGGGGTCAGATCCTTTCCGCAGGAAGGGCTCTGACCCTGCGGATTCGCGTGTATGGGGTCAGAGCCCTTTCCTTTGGAAAGGGATCCGACCCGGTGTGTGCAGGCTGCGTAAGATCATTACCAGCAGTCATGTGGCTGGCGCGATGTGACGGTCACATGACGCGATATCCGCTGTTGCGTGTTGGGCGTGGGCTCTTGAATGGAGGCGTGTCTCCGGCCCACCCCCACGAGCCCCCATGCCTTCTGCCCACATTCCTGCGCTGTCCACGCTCTCCCTGCTGATTGCCGCCACTCTTGCCGCTGCCCCGGCGTATGCGGCTGAGGCCGATGCACCGTCGGCGACCACCGCCACCTCCGCCAACCTTGCCGCGTCCACGCTGGATGCGGTGGTGGTGACCGGTTCACGCACCAGCACGCGCACGGTGAAGAACAGCTCGACACCGATCGACGTGATCTCCGCCGAGGACCTGGCCGCGACCGGCCAGGCCAACCTGCTGGAAGCGCTGCAGCGCAGCCTGCCATCGTTGAGCCAGATCGGCGGTTACCAGAGCGACCAGGAAAGCCTGATCCGCGGTTACCAGCTGCGCAACCTGTCGCCGGGTTACACGCTGGTGCTGGTGAACGGCAAGCGCCGCAACGCCAGCGCGTATGTCAGTGGCGCCAACGGTGGCGGCTACCCCGGCCACGCCTGGGCCGATCTGGCGCTGATTCCGGTGTCGGCCATCGACCATGTGGAGGTGCTGCGTGATGGCGCTTCGGCCATCTATGGTTCGGACGCGATCACCGGAGTGATCAACGTGATCCTGAAATCGCAGGCGCACGGTGGCGATGTGTCGGTGGAGAGCGGGCAGAGCACCGATGGCGACGGCAGCCGCACCAGCGTGCGCGCCAACATCGGCCTGCCGTGGGGCGAGGACGGCTTCATCAACCTGTCCGGCGAGAGCACGCGCCAGCACCATGCGATCCGTACGCGGCGCTATATCGACGGCTACCTGAGTTATCCCGCCGTGGATGGCAACGGCAACCTGGTGGCGCTGCGTCCAAACAACCGCTTGCCGGCTGGAGCGACGCCGAACCCGGCCGAGGCCGGGCGCGATGCCGAGGCCAACATCATCCTCAGCTCGCCGTCGTATGCGCTGAAGGCCTTCGCGGTGAACGTGGGCCATGGTTTGGGCGAGAACGCCCAGTTCTATGCGAATGCGACCGCCAGCGACCGCACCGCGCAGGCGATCCAGAACTTCCGCCTGCCGGCGACGATCTTCACCACCTACAAGGCGCCGGGCGTGCTGCGCGTGTTTCCCGATGGCTTCCTGCCGGTGCTGGAAACCAAGGAGAAGCAGTACACCGGCACGGCCGGGGTGAAGGGCCAGGTTGCGGGGTGGGACTACGACTTCAGCCTGACCGGCAACCGCAACACGGTGCGCACCTACACCCGCAATTCGGTGAACTACTCGCTGCCGTACCCCGGCTCGCCGACCGACTTCTATGACGGCAAGCTGGATTACCAGCAGGGCATCGCCAACCTTGATCTGCGTCGCGGCTTCGAGGTGGCGGCCTTCGCATCGCCACTGGAAGTGAGTGCCGGTGCCGAGTACCAGCACGAACAATACGAACGCGGGGCAGGGCAGTGGGAGTCGTACACTGGTTTTGGTGCGGCTGCCTTCGTCGGCTACTCCACCGCCGATGCGGTGAAGGCCACCCGCAACAGCAAGGCGGTGTATGCAGGTGCAGCCACCAACATCACGTCGCGCTGGTACCTGGACGCCGCCGCGCGCTGGGAAGACCACTCGGACTTCGGCACGGTGTCGACCGGTCGGTTGACCACGCGCTTCGACTTCACCGATGCGCTGGGCGTACGTGCCACGGTCAGCAATGGCTTCCACGCGCCGAGCCTGGGCGCGCAGTTCTACCAGGCCACCGGCAGCTGCCCGTGCGGTACCACGCTGGTGGCGCAGGTCGCTTCGCCGGCAGCAGTGGCGCTGGGCGCTACGCCACTGAAGCCGGAGAAGGCCACCAACTACAGCCTCGGCGTGACCTGGGACCCGAGCCCGGCATTCCACCTGGCGGTGGATGCGTACCAGATCGACATCCGTGGCCAGCTGGGCCAGTCCAGCCAGATCGGTTACAACGCGCAGGACCCGGCACGGGTGACCGACAACAGTGGGACCGTGCTGACCGCCGCGCAGAAGAACACCATCGATGCGCTGCTGGGCACGGCCGGCATCAGCATCCTGCCCGGTGATGCGTTCTATGCCAGCTACTTCACCAACGTGGGCGACACCCGCACGCGCGGCGTGGAGCTGACCCTGGAGGCGAACCAGGAAACGCAGTGGGGCAAGCTGCGCTGGAGCTACGCGGCCAACGTGGGCCGCACCACCATCCAGAAAGTGAGCGCGATTCCGCAGGCGTTGCAGGGGCTGCCGAACATCAACCTGCTGACCAAGTCGAGCGAGTACGCGCTGCGCTTCCGCACGCCGTCGTACACGCAGGTGGCGGGGCTGGGGTGGCAGAACGGGCGCTGGCGTTCGAACGTAGACTTCACTTACTACGGCCCGATCAAGCGCCTGAACAACGGTGTGGAGTACAAGCAGCCGCCGGTGCTGGTGACCAACCTGTCCGGTGGCGTCGAGCTGGGTGCCGGTTGGAGTGCGGCGCTGGGCATCAACAACGTGTTCGACAAGCGCACCCGCAAGGTGCCTGCGTACGCACGCAGCGCCACCGATGTGGCCAGCATCGAGACCACCTGGGACAGCGGTGATGTGCTGAGCAACGTCGGGACGTTCTGGTACGGGCGTGTCAATTACCGGTTCTGAGGTTCATGCACTACGCAGCCGAGTGTGACTCGGCTCTACATGGGAGCGTTTCATGTCATCTGCATTGAATGTGGTTGCGTTGATTGGTTCGCCGACGGCGTCGGCCAACTCGCGCACGTTGCTGCTGGTGCGGCATCTGCTGGAAGAACTGCGCGAGCGGGTCAACATCAGCGTGGAGCTGGTCGAGCTGGCGCCGATCGCGCGCTCGCTTGGGCAGGCGCTGCAGCGCAGTGAAGTGGAGCCGCAGGTGGAGCGCGCGCTGGCCACGATTGAATCGGCGCAGCTGCTGGTGGCGGCCGCGCCGGTCTATCGCGGGTCCTATCCGGGCCTGTTCAAGCACCTGATCGACTTCATCGGGCTGGACGCGCTGGTGGATACGCCGGTGCTGCTGGCGGCTACCGGTGGCAGTGAGCGCCACGCGTTGGTGATCGATCATCAGCTGCGTCCACTCTTCAGCTTCCTGCAGGCGCATACGTTGCCGATCGGGGTGTATGCCACGCCGGCCGACTTCGACGGCGACCGGATCAACAGCGCTGCACTGCAGGCACGCATCCAATTGGCGGCCGAGCGAGCGGCGGGACACGTGGCGCACTTGGCGGCGGTGCTGCCTGCGCCGCTGCGCAGGATCGCCTAGGACGTGGCGGTGCAGCTGCGGCACCTGGCGTTCCTCACGCCGGGAAGCTATCTGCCGGAACAACCACGCGCGGGCCTGGACGCGACGCTGGCGCTGATCGCGTTTGCCGAACAGCTGGGCTATGACGGCGCATGGGTTCGCCACCGCCACCTGGAGCCAGGCATCAGTTCGGCAGCGGTGTTCCTGGCGGCGGCCAGCCAGCACACCACGCGCATCGAACTGGGCAGTGCGGTGATCCAGCTGGGCTATGAAACACCATTCCGCCTGGCTGAGGATCTGTCGTTGCTGGACGCGCTGGCCGGTGGCCGGCTGCAGGTAGGCGTCAGTACCGGCGCGCCGCCACACGGCGGGCTGGTAGGGCCCTTGCTGTACGACAGCGACCCTGCGCGCATCGACTTTTCCCATGGCCGGGTGGCGCGGTTGCTGGAAGCGCTGCGGGGTGAACCGTTGGGCGCCGCCGATGCCGAAGTCGGCAACGCCGCCACGCGCTATCGCCCGCGTCTGCAGCCACATGCGCCGGGGTTGGTGGACCGGGTCTGGTATGGCGCTGGCTCTCTGCAGTCGGCGCGTTCTGCGGGTGAGCAGGGGCTGCATCTGCTGCTGGGCAACGTCAACCGTGCCGAGCTGAGTGATGACTTCTTTGGCGCGCAGTTGCAGCACCTGCAGGCCTATCGTGCGGCATTGCCGGTAGGCAGCGCACGCCGCGTGGCGGTGGGGCGGGTGCTGGTGCCCACCGACGGTGTGGATGCGGCCACGCGGCAGCGGATCGAGGCCTTCAGTGCCCAGCGGCATGCGCGCACCCTGGCCCCGCAAGGGCCGCGACGCACGATGTTCGCACCCGACGTGGTCGGCAGCACGGCGCAGATCATCGCGCGGTTGCAGGCCGATCCGCTGCTGCAGCAGGTGGACGAGCTGCGGGTGGAACTGCCTTATGAACTGCCCGAGCAGGACTACCGGCGCATCCTCACCACGGTGATCGAGGACATCGCGCCGGCGCTGGGCTGGCGCGCACCTGCGCAAGCGGCGTGATGCCGCCCGCGCCCATAACGGCCGGCAGTCTGCTTATTGCCAACCTGCATCTGCATGGCCGGATCCGACCGTGGATTGTCGAGTTCCTGCGCTGGCATCGGGCCGTCCTTCTCTAGCATCGATATCGAAGCGGCAGTGCATTGCCGGCCCCAACGAGGACGATCCCGTGGCTGTAGACGCAACCCACAAACCCATCCTGTTCCTGCTGGACCGCGAGTTCGAGGACGGCCAGCTGCCCGGCCAGCGCTTCTTCTGCCGGCACAGCCTGCTGCTGGAAGGTGCGCTGTCGAGCATCGAGGGCCTGGACGCGCAACTGGATGTGCGCCGCATCGGCTTCAGCCGGCCGCGCCGCGAGGTGATCGCCGAGATCGGCGAGCAGGACCAGTCGCTGCCGAAGCTGGTGCTGCCACAGGGCGTGGTCAATGAGCACGCCAGTGGCGAGTACCAGCAACGCCAGTACATCTCCGGTGCCGAGCCGATCCTGGCGGCACTGAATGGCCTGCTCGGCATTCCCGTGGCCCATCCCTGAGCGAGGACGTGACGATGAGCTACCTCACCAGCGTGTTGGACAAGAGCCCGGTGGCCGACGGCAGCACGCCGGAACAGGCGCTGCGCAACAGCCTGCAGTTGGCGCAGCGCGCCGAGCAACTGGGTTACCACCGCTACTGGTTTGCCGAACACCATGCCGCGCCGACGCTGGCCAGCCCGGCACCGGAAGTGCTGGCGGCGTGGGTGCTGGCGCAGACCCGGCGCATCCGCATCGGCAGTGGCGGGGTGATGCTGCGCCACTACGCACCGTACAAGGTGGCCGAGAACTTCAATCTGCTGGCGGCACTGGCGCCAGGGCGGGTAGATCTGGGCGTAGGCAAGGCGCCGGGTGGTCTACCTGCATCGACCGCCGCACTGGCCGCCGGGCGTCCGGCGTTCGCCGATTTCGACCAGCAGCTGCGCGACCTGGAAGGATATCTGTCTGATACGCAGGCTGATGCGAAGGCGCGGCCGATTCCGCAGACGGCGCCGGAGCGCTTCCTGCTGGGTGCAAGCCCGCAGAGCGCGCGGCAGGCTGCGGAACTTGGCTGGCGCTTCGTGTATGCCGCGCACTTCGATGGTGACCCGAAGCACATCGAGGCCGCCTTCGAGGCGTATCGCACGGTCTCCACGCACGCACCGTTGCTGGCAACCGTGGCCTTCGCCGCGCCCACCAGCGAGGCCGCCGCCCGCTATATCGGCGCGCTGCGGGTCTACAAGCTGCACCTGGCCCCAGGGCAGACGGTGAACCTGCCCAGCCCCGAGGCCGCTGCCGAGTACGCAAGGCAGGTGGGTGTCACTGATTTCCGCGTCGAAGAAACACGCCCCAGCGTGCTCTCTGGCGATGCACAGCATGTACGCAGCGAGCTGGATGCGCTGCACCGCCGCTTCGGCGTCGGTGAATTCATCCTCGACGCGCCGGTGGCCGACCTCGACGCACGCCTGACGTCCCTTGAACTGCTGTCGCCCGCACCCCGCGCGGCGGTGGCCTGACTGCTGGAGCGACCCCATGAGCACGACCCCGCGTCCCATCCCGTTCGGCATCATGCTGCAGGGCCCCGGCAGCCACATGCATGCGTGGAAGCACCCGTCCAACGTGCCCGATGCCAGCGTCAACCTGCGCTACTACATCGACATCGCGCGTACCGCCGAGGATAACGGCATCGCCTTCGGCTTCGTTGCCGATGGGCTGTACATCAACGAGAAGTCGATCCCGCATTTCCTCAACCGCTTCGAGCCGATCTCGCTGCTGTCGGCGCTGGCGACGGCGACGAAGAAGATCGGCCTGGCCGGAACGCTCTCCACCTCGTACAGCGACCCGTTCACCGTGGCGCGCCAATTCGCTTCGCTGGATCTGCTCAGCGGTGGCCGTGCAGGGTGGAACGTGGTGACCTCGCCGCTGGAAGGCTCGGGACGAAATTACGGGCGTCCGCATCCTGAGCATGCGCTGCGCTACCAGATTGCCGATGAGTACCTGGAGGTGGTGCAGGGGCTGTGGGATTCGTGGGATGACGATGCGTTCGTGCGTGACCGCGACAGCGGCACGTTCTTCGCGCCGGAGAAGTTCCGCCGGCTGGATCACAAGGGCCGCTTTTTCCAGGTGGAAGGCCCACTCAACATCCAGCGCTCGCCGCAGGGCCAGCCGGTGATCTTCCAGGCCGGATCGTCCGACGATGGCATTGCGCTGGCCGGCAAGTACGCCGATGCAGTATTCACCCACGCGCCGTCGCTGGAGGAGACCCGTACGTTCACCCAGAAGGTGAAGAACTCGGCGATCGCCCATGGCCGCAGCGCCGGTGACGTCAAGATCTTCCCGGGCATCGGCCCGATCGTCGGCCGCACGGAGGAAGACGCCGAGGCCAAGTACCAGGCGATTGCCGCGCTGGCCGGGCTGGACGATGCCCTGGCGTATCTCGGCCGCTTCTTCGACCACCATGATTTCAGCCAGTACGACCCGGATGCACCGTTCCCGGAGCTGGGTGACATCGGCGCCAATTCCTTCCGCTCCACCACCGACCGCATCAAGCAGGATGCGCGCGAGCAGGGCCTGAGCCTGCGCCAGGTGGCACTGCAGGCGGTGAGCCCGCGGCCGAACTTCATCGGCACGCCGGAACATGTGGCCGACGAACTGATCCGCTGGTTCGACGCTGGCGCCAGCGATGGCTTCATCCTCGGCTTCGCCGCGCAGCGCGAAGGCCTGGATGATTTCGTAACGCTGGTGCTGCCCCTGCTGGAAGCACGCGGTTACCACCGCAGTGCACTGGAAGGACAGACCCTGCGCGACCACCTGGGCCTGCCGCGCAAGGCAAGCCGTTACAGCACCGATGCCGAGCCGGCGCGGAAGGCGGGATAAGGCGATGAGCGGAGACACTTCGGTAGCGCCGGGCCATGCCCGGCGGAGTTCGCCGGCAACGGGCGTACTGCCCGAAATCGTGGCACGTGCCGACCAGGCCATCGCGATCCGCCACGACCTGCATCAGCACCCGGAACTGGCCTTCGAAGAACACCGCACCAGCGCCCGCGTGGCCGAGCTGCTGCAGCAATGGGGCTATGCGGTCAGCACCGGCATCGGTGGCACCGGCGTGGTCGGTACGCTGCAGCGTGGGCAGGGCAGTCGCCGATTGGGTCTGCGCGCCGACATCGATGCGCTGCCGATCCATGAAGAATCCGGGCTGGCCTATGCCAGCCAGCGCGAAGGACTGATGCACGCCTGCGGCCACGATGGCCACACCGCCATCCTGCTCTCGGCTGCCCACTACCTTGCGCACCACGGGCGTTTCGATGGCACGTTGCAGCTGGTGTTCCAGCCGGCCGAGGAAACCGGCTCGGGCGCTTCGAAGATGATCGCCGATGGCCTGTTCGAGCGCTTCCCGGTCGATGCCATCTATGGCCTGCACAACTGGCCGGGCGTGCCGGTGGGGCACTTCGGCTTCGTCGACGGACCGGCAATGGCATCGGTGGACTGGGCGCGTCTGCGGGTGATCGGCAAGGGCGGCCACGGCGCCGAGCCGCAGGGCAGCGTCGATCCGATCCTGGCTGCCGCGCACATCATCACCGCGCTGCAGAGCGTGGTGTCGCGCAATGTCGATCCGCGGCAGATGGGCGTGGTCACCGTCGGCTCGATCCACGGTGGGCAGGCGGCCAATGTCATCCCCGATGTGGTGGAGCTGAAGCTGACCGTGCGCGCGTACCTGCCGGAGGTGCGCGATACGCTGCGCCGACGGGTGACCGAAATTGCCGAGCAGAGCGCCGCTGCCTTCGGTGCACGTGCCGAGATCGAATTCCCGCGCGGCTTCCCCAGCGTGATCAACCACCCCGAGCAGACGGCCTACGTCCGCGAGGTGGCGGTACTGGGGTTCGGTGCAGGGCAGGTGGTGGAGGCCTTCGCACCGCGTACCGCCAGCGAGGACTTCGCCTTCCTGCTGCAGGCGCGGCCGGGCAGTTTCGTGTTCGTCGGCAACGGCGACAGCGCGCCGCTGCACAGCCCGCGCTATGTGTTCAACGACGCGGCCATCGCCCCGGCGGCCAGCCTGTGGGCGCGTCTGGCCGAGCACTATCTGGTGGAGGACGTGGCATGAGCGTGCGGTACGACAACGATCGGTTCCTGTACACCTCGGTGGACGACCCGCTGGCGCGCCCGTTGTTCGACGGCCTGGAGCAGGAGTACGACAACCGCTATGCGGACGTGCGCCGGCGTATCGGTGGCAGTGCGCGCGAGGAACTGCAGCGCTATCCGGCCGAAGCCTTCGCTACCCCGGTCGGTGCGTTCGTGCTGCTGCTGCGCGACGGCGTGGCGATTTCCGGTGGCGCGTTCATGCCGCATCGCGATGTGGACACCGCCGAGTTCAAACGCATCTGGACGCTGCCTGGCCTGCGTCGGCAGGGCATCGCCCGGCGCGTGCTGCAGGAACTGGAAGACCAGGCTGCACGGCAGGGCTATCGGCGTGTATTCCTGACCACCGGCTTCCGCCAGCCCGAGGCGGTCGGCCTGTACCTCAGCCACGGCTACACCGCGTTGTTCGATCTGGATGCGGACCCGGAAACCATCGCGCATCTGCCGTTCGAGAAACATCTGGTGCCACAGCCACAGGCGGGCGACGCAACCGCCCTCGCACTGCATGGAGCGGCGGCATGAGTACGCCTTCCACTGCCATCGAGGGCATTGTCCGCCAGCCGGCCACGGCGCTGAAGATCGTGCCGGCGCGGCATCCGTTGCAGGTGATCGGCACGGTGTTGGCACTCGCGCTGATCCTGATCGGCCTGCAGTCGGTGCTGGGCAATCCGCGCTGGGGCTGGGGCACGTTCGCCGAGTGGTTCTTTGCCCGGCCGGTACTGGAAGGGTTGGGGCGAACGCTGCTGCTGACCGCACTCGGTACCGGCCTCGGCTTCGCGCTGGGCACCTTGCTGGCCTTGGCCCGGGTCTCCGGTTCACCGCTGTTGTCGGCGGTGTCGTGGGGCTACGTGTGGCTGTTTCGTTCGATTCCGCTGCTGGTGCTGTTGCTGCTGCTGAACAACCTGGGCTACCTGTACAGCACCATCGAACTGGGCGTTCCCTTCACCGGCATCAGCCTGTTCTCGTACCCGACCACGCAGCTGATCGGCGTGTTCACTGCCGCCGTGCTCGGCCTCACCTTGAACCAGGCGGCGTTCTCGGCCGAGGTGATCCGTGGTGGCATCCTGTCGGTCGACCACGGCCAGTACGAGGCGGCCGCAGCGTTGGGCCTGCCGCGTGGGCGCCAGGTGCGCCGCATCATCCTGCCGCAGGCGATGCGTTCGATCCTGCCCGCAGCGTTCAATGATGTGATCGGCCTGGCCAAAAGCACGTCGGTGGTCTACGTGCTGGCGTTGCCGGAGCTGTTCTACACCGTGCAGGTGATCTACCGGCGCAACCTGGAGGTGGTGCCGCTGCTGATGGTGGCTACCGTCTGGTACCTGGTGATCCTGACGGTGCTTTCGCTGCTGCAACGACGGGTGGAGCAGCGCTTTGCCCGCGGCCAGCTGCAGCACGAGCGCAACGTGTCGCGGGTATCGTCTGCAGCACCGCGGGCGGCGGCGACCGCTGCACGCGCGCCCAGCCGTGCGGCATTTGCCGTGCCGATCGAGGCCGGAACGGGCGCGGCTGTGTCCCTGCAGGGGGTGGGCAAGGCCTTCGGCGAGCAGACGGTGCTTGATGACGTGCATCTGGAACTGAGGGCCGGCAGCGTGACCGTACTGATTGGTCCGTCCGGTGCGGGCAAGTCCACGCTGCTGCGGCTGATCAATCACCTGGAGCGTGCTGACAGCGGCTTCGTCACCGTGGGCGGCCAGCTGATCGGTTACCGCCGCGACGGCGACACCCTGTACGAGCTGCCGGAAGGTGAGATCCGCCGTCGCCGCGCGGAAGTCGGCATGGTGTTCCAGGGCTTCAATCTGTTCCCGCACATGACCGCACTGGAGAACATCATCGAAGCGCCCATCGCGGTGCGCGGCATTTCGCGCGCCCAGGCCGAGCAGCAGGCACGCACCCTGCTGGAGCGGGTGGGGCTGGCCGACAAGGCCGATGCTTTCCCGCGCCAGCTGTCTGGCGGCCAGCAGCAGCGTGTGGCCATCGCCCGCGCGCTGGCCCTGCAGCCGAAGGTGCTGCTGTTCGACGAGCCGACCTCCGCGTTGGACCCGGAGCTGGTGTCGGAGGTGCTGAGCGTGATCGAGGAACTGGCCAGTTCCGGCACCACGCTGGTGATCGTCACCCACGAACTGGGCTTCGCCCGCCGCGTGGCCGACCACGTGGTGATGATGGACCAGGGCCGGGTGATCGAGCAGGGCACGCCGGACGCGCTGTTTGAACACCCGCGCCAGCAACGCACCGCCGATTTCCTGGCCAAGACCCTGTAACCCCTTTCGAGAACCGCCATGAGCCCAGCATCGCAGCGACGTCCCGCCCGCAGCACCCTGTTGATCGTCGGTGTGCTGGTCATCGGCATTGCCGGCATCGTCTATTCGCGCGTGCGTCAGGGCCCCGACGGCGTGCCCGTTGCGGCGACCTCGCTGGCCGCCAGCAACGCGCAGATACTGAAGGGCACGCCCGATCCGAAGGCGCAGGCGCTGATTCCGGCCGGCTATCGCTTCGTCACCCCGGGCACATTCACCATCGCCACCCATCCCGGCCAGCTGCCGTTGGCCGACTACGGTGCCGACAGCAAGGAAGTGGTGGGCGTGGAGCCGGACATCGCACGATTGATCGCCGATGGCCTGGGCCTGAAGCTGGTGGTGGTGCCGGTGGCCTGGGCCGACTGGCCGCTGGGGCTGGAGTCGGGCAAGTACGATGCGGTGCTGTCGAACGTGACGGTCACTGAAGAACGCAAGAAGAAGTTCGATTTCTCCAGCTATCGTTTCGACCTGCTGGGCATCTACACCCGCACCGATGGACCGATCCAGAAGATCGCCACACCGGCCGACGTTGCAGGGCTGAAAGTGGTGGTGGGGGCCAGCACCAACCAGGACCAGATCCTGCGCCAATGGGACAAGCAGAACATCGCCGCAGGCCTGAAACCGGTGGAGTACCAGTACTTCGATGATGCGGTGATCGGGCGGTTGGCAGTGATCACCGGCCGCGCCGACGTGTCGTTCGAGCCGAATGCCACCGGCGCCTATTCGGCGCGTGATGGCAAGGTGCGCCGGGTCGGCCTGTTCCCGGGTGGCTGGCCGGACGCAGCGGCGATTTCGGTGACCACGCGCAAGGGCAGTGGCCTGGCCGATGCGGTGACCCAGGCATTGAACACCCAGATCAGCAGCGGCACCTACGCGAAGGTGCTGGCCCGCTGGAATGTGGCCGAAGAAGCGGTGCCGCAGTCGCAGACCAATCCGCCGGGGTTGCCAGGGTTCTGAAGCAGGCGTGCCAACCAACGGTTGGCACCCACCGGAATGCGAGGCGGGTCGTGCCGACCAAGGTCGGCCTCTACCGGGGTCAGGGCTGCCAATCGATGTGTTCCAGGCGGGCGCCTCCATTGCCGTGAAAGAAGCTGATCCCGGCGAAGCACGCCTCGATGCCGATGCACCACGCCAGGGGATAGCCATCCACCTGGCCATTGTCGAGCCGAAAGTAGGCGTTGCCGGCGCGGTGTTCGTTTCCGCAGGAATGGAAGCCGTCGTCGCCGGGCTCGCGCAGGTACATCAGCCATGCATGCTCGGCATTGCGCAGCATGCACAGCGATGGACCGTCGGGCACCGATGCCCACAGTTCGAACTGGGGTATGGATGCGGCCAGCGCGAGTGCGCTGGCCAGCTGAACGTCGGTAGCGGCGGCGACAGGGCTGCCATCGAGTACAAGTTCGATCACTTCGGTTCCTGCATCGGCACTACTGCCAACGTGCCTCCAGGGTGCGGAACGGGCCATCGAGCAGCACGCCGTCCTTGTCGAAGTTCCGTACCGATCGCCCATCCACGCGCACGTCCTTGGGCAGGGTACGGCTCGGCCACCACACGCGTACCGGCGTGCCCTTGCGCAGCCCCTTGCCGAGCGAGACCTGCAGAGTTCCATCGCGCTGGCGTGCCTGCATCTGCAGGGTGCCATAGGCGGTGGGCAGGCGGTCCACGGCCAGGCCCTCGCCAGCGACCCACGAAGGAGGCGTACCCGGCAGCAGCGACAACGCGTCGTCGTCCTCGCGCATCAGCATGCCGAACAGGGTGCGGCCGTATTCGGCGCCGATCCAGGTGTGCGGCATGTCGCCCAGGTAGCGCGGGAAGCGCAACCGCGAGTGCACGACCTCGGCCAGCACCTGCCATTCCAGCGGCCTACGATCGTGCAGCAGGCCCTGCAGCAGTTCGTCGGCCGCTTCGGGCTGGCCCAGGTGCACGTAGCTCAGCACGTTGCGGATTTCATACGGCGTGTAGGCATACAGCGCACCAGGCTGGTTGCGCTTGCGCACATCGTCCAGGTAGCGGGAGAAGGTGGTGCGCAGGGCCTCGGCCGGCAGCACGCTCTGCGCACCGGTGGGATCCAGCGCGATCGATACACCGGTCGGGTCGCCATCGCCGAGGTCGGCCGATGACGGAATGAAGTCGATGCCCTTCCATGCCATCGTTGCGCGGATCGAGGCATGCAGTGCGTCATACAGCGCCTTGTACTGTTCGCGCGCCCACGTGGCGGTTTCGTGGTCGCCCAGCGATTCGGCCAACCACGCGCCGTCATGCCAACCCTTCAGGCCCCAGTAGTCGTCCCAGTAGCTGTGGGTGGGTGAGGGATAGCCCTCGTGGCTGATCGACGGTGCAAGAATGCCGGCGAAGCGCTCCGGCGATGGCTGGTCGGCCATGTAGCCCGGCACCAGGGTGCGTTCGCGCAGTTCCTGCAGGAAGCGCAGCACGGCCTTCACCTTGGGCAGGTAGGCACGCACGCTTTCCGGCCCGCCATCGAGCCGGGCGACGTCGGCAACGAGTGTGACGTACTGGCCCTGGCTGTCGTACTCGATGTCCGAGCCGAAGCCGGTATTGACGCTGCCATCATCGTTGAGGATGGGCGACACCAGGCCATTGCCGTGCACGCCGTGTTCGCTGTACCAGGCCAGGTAGTCGCGTGCCACTTTGGCTTCGCCCATGCGCAGCAGCACGGCCGAGGTGGCCATGCCATCGCGGATGAAGGAGCGGTTGTAGTTGCGCGGGCCGGGCTGCATGGCCGGGCCGGTCTGGTTGATCAGCATGTAGGCGGCTTGCGCGCGCAGCATGTCCACCAGTGAAGGGTCGGGCAGGCGCAGGCCGACCTGGCCCAGCCGCGCCTGCCAATCAGCGGAGGCGCGGCTGGCCAGCGTGTCGAACGCCTTGTCGCCGTCGCGCGGCAGCGAGGCGAGGTTGAGGGCCGGTGCTTCCGGCAGCACGCCATTGGCATCGGCGGTGGCGGTACCGAGCGGGAAGACCACCACCACCGCGTCGCTGGCACCGGGTGCCAGGGTGACGCGGTAGCTCAACGCCGCCGCTGCCAGGCCTGCGGCATCGCTGGACTGCTGAGCGGCAGGCAGCTGCCCGCTGGCGATGGCCGTGGTGATCTCGGTGTCGCCTTCGTTGCCGAAGGGGGCGGTGCCAGCGGCATCCACCGCGCTGAGTGACTGCAGCAGCGTGCGGCCATTGACGCGCACGCTGTTGCCTTCGACGGCCACCTGGCGGATCGGCGACAGGCCGCCGTTCTGCCACGGCGGATTCATCTGCATCGGTCGCACTGCGAGGGTCAGCGTGCCTTCGATGGCCGCGCTGCCGGTGTTGCGCAGGCGATGGCGCACGAAGGTGACCGGTTGCCCGTCGCGCTCGATGGCAAAGGCTTCGCTGCGCAGTTCCAGCCCGGGCTGCGGTGACCACGTGGCAGACGGCATCGGCTTCCAGCCATCGCGCAGTGCGTGCTGCACCGGTTGTTCGGCGGCACCGGTCGCGCGGCCATCGGCACTGCGCCAGATCGGCTGCACCAGCGGTGCGCCCTTGTAGGCCTCGATGTTGCCGTATTCGTCGAAGATCGATTTCTGCCGGCCCGCATGCACGCCGACCGCGGTCCAGTAGGTCTGCTGCATGTGCAGCGAGGCCGGGAACAACGCGCGCTGCGCGCCACTGGCGGCGATCTGGTAGCGCTTCATCGGCGTCATCACCGCCTTCGGGCCGAGCAGGCGGATGCGTTTGACCTGGGGGGCATCGCCTTCCACGGTCAGCCGCAGTGCCTTGATGTCCAGTGGCGCGTCGGCCGCCAGCCAGCTCTGCTGCCGGGTCGCCGCCTGCGCGTCGCGCGCCAGTTCGTGCCAGCGGCCCTGTGCGTCCTGCGCCTGCAGGCGTGCAGCGCCGTGTACGTTGGCCCAGTCCACCGCCAGCCCGGTGCTGGGCTGGGCGCGGGGCAGGGTGATGTCGAGCGTGTGGATGCCGCCTTTGCCTGCGGGGATGGCAACCGTGCCGCCGCCCTGCCACAGCGCAGCGGACTGGGGGGCGTCCAGCCCGGTCACCCGTGCGCTGAGTGCGGTGTCGAGCGGTTCCATTTCGAAGATGGATACGCCCCAGTCGGAGGTGCGCTGCGGGCTGGCCAGACGCAGGTAGCGGGCCTGTCGCGGCGCGAAGTACAGGGTCTCGATGCCACCCAGCGAATCGCCCATCACGTAGGCGCTCTGCCACTGCTTGCCGTCGAGCGAGGTCTGCAGCGAATAGCCCTCGGGGTTGGAGACATCCCAGGTGAGGCGTGCACCGGCCAGCATCGCAGGCTTGCCGAGATCGACCTGGAACCAGTGGCCAGGACTGAACGCGCCGCCGGTCACCGTCTTCGGATCGTTGTCGATCAGGTGGCTGATCGCCATCGCCGGAACCTGCTGCGACGACGCGCTGGCCTGCCATTGCGCGCGCGGTGGCAGGTTCTGTGCGGTGGCGGTGGCGGCCAGTGAGAGGCCGAGCAGCAGGGCCGCGGCAAGGCGCCGGTTCGGCAGGCAGGGAGCGGTCCAGCGGTCAGCGCACAACGTCATTGCGAAGGCCTCACATCGGCAGGGCCCGGGAACGGGCGGGCCTACGCTAGCAAGGGATGTAACCGGTTACATGACGCGTCGCAATATTTCCCGGGCGCGTCCTGGCGCGACGTTTCATGAATGCGCACAGATACGCTCGCGCAGCCAGCGATGTGCCGGATCGCGATGCACGCGTTCGTGCCAGAGCATCACCATCTCGAACCCCGGCACATCAATGGGCGCCGCAACCGCCTTCAAGGCCGGGTCCTGCGCGACCAGGCGCGAGGGCATCATCGCCACCAGGTCCGTGCGCAGCAGCACGCTGCGCAGGAACAGGAAGTGCGGCACCGACAGCACCACGTTGCGACGCGCGCCCACATGCGCCAACGCGCTGTCGGTGCCGCCATGGAAACCGCCGCCATCCGGTGACACGATCACATGGTCCAGCGCGCAGAACTGCTTGAGCGTCGGCCGCCGCTTCAGTCGTGGATGATCGCGACGCCCGGCCAGTACGTAGCGTTCCTGGAACAGCGGGCGATGGTGCAGCGAGGGAGGCGCGTCGGAGGTGATGTGGAGGGCGAGATCGATCTCGCCGCGCTCGCTCTGCGCCACCATCTGCGCCGGCGCCAGGCTGACCACGGCCAGGCGCGTGCCGGGTGCGCGCACGCGCAGGTCGGCCAATGCCGGCAGGACGATCGTGGTTTCGCCGAAGTCCGACGCCATGATCCGCCAGGTCTGCGTAGCCTGGGCGGGATCGAACGCCTGCACCGGTGCGACCGCACGCTGCAGTGCAGCCAGTGCTTCGGCCAATGGTTCGCGCAGCGCATCGGCACGTGCAGTAGCACGCATGCCGCGTGGCCCCGGCAGCAGCAGCGGATCATCGAACAGGTGGCGCAGGCGCGCCAGCTGCACGCTGACCGTGGGCTGGGCCAGATGCAGGCGTTCGGCCGCGCGGGTGACGTTCTGCTCTTCCAGCAAGGCCTGCAGGGTTACCAGCAGGTTGAGGTCGATGCGACGCAGAGTATTGTCCATGGCAATGCCGGGGATTGCAGGAATTCATTTCAACTATAGCGTGGCGGCACCCAACATGGCTGGCATTCCCTCCCTGGTGCCACCATGAACGTTCTGCTTGTCTACGCCCACCCCGAACCCACCTCGCTCAATGGCACCCTGAAGGCCTTCACGGTTGAGCACCTGCAACGCGCCGGCCACACCGTGCAGGTGTCCGACCTGCATGCCATGCAATGGAAGGCGCAGATCGATGCCGACGATCACCCCGGGCGGGATCCTTCGGTGCCGTTCCACGCGTCACTGGATTCGCGCGACGCCTTCAGGACCGGCCGGCAGAGCGCCGACATCGCCGCCGAACAGGAAAAGCTGCGCTGGGCCGATGCGGTCATCCTGCAGTTCCCGCTGTGGTGGTTCTCGATGCCAGCCATCCTGAAGGGTTGGGTGGATCGCGTGTATGCCTATGGTTTTGCCTATGGCGTGGGCGAACACTCCGACCGGCATTGGGGCGACCGCTACGGCGAGGGCGCGATGTCCGGCAAGCGCGCGATGCTGGTGGTAACCACCGGTGGCTGGGAGTCGCATTACGGTCCGCGCGGCATCAATGGGCCGATCGACGATGTGCTGTTCCCGATCCAGCATGGCATCCTGTTCTATCCCGGCTTTGACGTGCTGCCCGCGCATGTGATCTACCGCAGCAGCCGTATCGATGAGGCGTCCTTGCCTGGCGTGCTGGAGGGGCTGGGCGCGCGGCTGGATGGGCTGGCGAGCGATCCGGTGATTGCCTACCGGCGGCAGAACGGCGGTGATTATCTGATCCCTGCACTGAGCCTGCGGCCTGAGTTGGCCGAGGGTGAGGCAGGGTTGGGAGTTCACCTCGAACTGTGAGTGGCGCATTCGCCTCTGGAAACGCGACGGAGATTCTGTAGGTTCGGCAGTCTGGTGGCGCTCGCGGTAGCCGCCGTTGCTGACTCAGGGAGACGCAGGTCCTTTGAAGACGGAATTCAACTTCACCCTGAGATACCGCCTGCCCGATACCTCGGGTGATCCTGGCGTCCTCGAACGGCACCTGCTCGATGCGGGATGTGGAGATGCACTGCTGGGCGTAGGGAGCCCGGCAAGGCTGGCGCTGGAATTCTGTCGTGAGGCGAGCAGTGCCGCTGAGGCGATGCGCTCCGCGCTGGGAGACGTCCAGCGTGCCGTACCCGATGCAGAGCTGATCGAAGTCAGTCCCGATCTGGTAGGGCTGACGGATGTCGCTGATCTGCTGGGCATGTCACGGCAGAACATGCGCAAGTTGCTGCTCGCGCACCCGCAGACGTTTCCGGCACCGGTGCACGAAGGCAGCGCGTCGATCTGGCATCTGGCCGATATTCTTTCGTGGATGCAGGCGCGCGGCAGCCAGAAGGTCAGCAGCGAGCTGGCGGAGCTCGCTGCTGCGGCGCTGCAGATCAATGTAGCCAAGGAGCAGGAACGGCTGGTTCAGCCTCCCGGCTGAGGGGCGCTGCGCCACAGGCCGTTACAGTTGCACACGCTCCCACCAGCGCGTACCAGCGGTCGGTGATTGCATGTCCAGCGCCTCGCCCATCATCGGCGTGGCCACCGGCACGTTCTTCGCTGCAGCCAATGCGCTGATGCGTTCGAACGGTTGCTGCCACTCGTGCAGGGCCAGGTCGAAGGTGCCGTTGTGGATCGGCAGCAGCCACTTGCCACGCAGGTCCAGGTGCGCCTGCAGGGTCTGTTCGGGCTGCATGTGCACGAACGCCCAGCGTTGATCGTAGGCACCGGTTTCGATCATCGTCAGGTCGAACGGACCGTACTTCTCGCCGATGGCCTTGAAGCCGTCGAAGTAGCCGGTGTCGCCGCTGAAGAAGATGCGGAAGTCGCCGTCCTGGATCACCCACGACGCCCACAGGCTGCGATCGCTGTCACCCAGGCCGCGGCCGGAGAAATGCTGGCCGGGGGTTGCGGTCAGGCGCAGGCCAGCGGCTTCGGTGGACTGCCACCAGTCCAGTTGCTCGACCTTGGCTGCATCCACGCCCCAGGCAATCAGCTGGTCGCCCACACCCAGCGGTGCGATGAAGCGCGCGGTCTTGCCGGCCAGCTTCATTACCGCCGCGTGGTCGAGGTGGTCGTAGTGGTTGTGCGAGAGGATGACGCCGGCGATCGGCGGCAGTTCGTCGATGCTGATCGGCGGCGCATGGAAGCGCGCCGGGCCCATCCATTGCACCGGTGAGGCGCGTTCGGAGAACACCGGATCGGTCAGCCAGTACTGGCCGCGCAGCTTCAGCAGGATCGTCGAATGCCCCAGGCGGAACAGGCTGCGGTCGGGCGCCGCATCCAAGATGGCGCGGTCCAGCGCCTGCACCGGAATGGGGTGGTCGGGCACGGTGCCCTTGGGCTTGTTGAACAGGAAGGTCCACCAGATCTCCAGGCCATCACGCAGGCCCATTGCCGGTTTCGGCAGGGCATTGCGGAACTTGCCTTCGCGGTACTGCGGCGAATCGGGGAAGTCGGGGAGGGACCAGGATTTGCAGAAGGTATAGGCGGTCACGGCGAGGATTCCGAGCAGGAGGACAAGGAGCAGGCGCTTCATGGGTGACGTCCGCAGGGTACACTGCACAGTGTAGTTTCCGGATTTCAGAAAGTACACTGCTGGGTGTAAAATGGTGGCATCCGTTCAGCTGTCTGGTTCCGCCATGCCCCGTGCCCCGCAACGCCTTACCGATCGCAAACGCGAGGCCATCGTCCGCGCGGCGGTGGAGGAGTTCCGCTCAGCCGGCTACGAGGCGACCAGCATGGATCGCATCGCGGCGGTGGCTGGCGTCTCCAAGCGCACCGTCTACAACCACTTCCCGAGCAAGGAAGAACTGTTCGCGCTGATCCTGGAAGAGCTGTGGCAGAGCAGCGTGGCCAGCGTCGAGCTGCCGTACTGCGCCGACCAGCCGCTGGATGTGCAGCTGCTGCAGCTGCTGCGGCAGAAGCTGGACCTGCTGGGTGATGCCAACTTCATCGATCTGGCGCGGGTGGCGATGGCCGAGATCATCCATTCACCCGAGCGCGCGCAGGCGATCGTCTGCCGCATGGGCGAGAAGGAGAGCGGCGTCAGCGCGTGGATCCGTGCAGCCATTGCCGATGGGCGGCTGCGCGAGATCGATCCGGAATTCGCCGGCCATCAGCTGCAGGGCCTGGTGAAGAGCTTCGCGTTCTGGCCGCAGGTGACGATGGGCCAGGCGCCGCTGGCGCAGGCCGAACGCACGCGCGTGGCCGAGTCGGCCGTGGCGATGTTCCTGGGCTTCTACGCGGTGTAAGCCAGCGGCTGCACGTCAGTGCGCGCCCAGCTGCCTGAGATAGGCGCAGAACATATCCGCGACCGCATCGGCATAGACGCGCATCTCGGCGGCAGTGCGCGGTTCACTGGAGAATTCGCGACCGGTGGCACCCAGCGTGGTATCGATCAGATCCACCGCCAGCTGGCGCGTGCCCGCCGAGGCCTGCGGCAGCAGTTCGGCCATGAACACGAGCATCGCTTCGTCGGACTCGCTGCGTGCTTCCTGCGCCTCCGGCGCATCACGGTACAGCGGCGCGGCATCGTTCAACGCGCCACGGGTCTGCGCTTCTTCGCATTCCGACACGATGAAGGCATGCACCAACGTGCGCAGGCGCTGCAGGTGCGGTTGTCGTGTGTCCTGCAGGATGTCGCGCAGCATCGCGCCGGTCTGCTGCCACTCGTCGCGCTGCAGGCGGAACAGGATTGCTGCCTTGTTGGGAAAGTACTGGTACAGCGAGCCGACGCTGACGCCGGCGCGTTCGGCTACCCGCGCGGTTGTGAACCGAGTGGCACCTTCGTGCTTCAAAACCTGAGCAGCAGCTTCCAGGATGGCTGCGACCAGGTCGTTCGATCGTGACTGGCAAGGCTGTTTTCTCGAGGAAATCTGCGGCGGACGACGTTCGGACATGAGGCTTTTCCAATGCGAATAGGCGGAACGGGGGATCGTCCGTATTCTTGATTGCGACGAATCATTCGCATTCTAACCCCGCCAACGAAAGGAACACCCGTCCATGTCCACCCTGATCTCCGCCCCGGTCGCGCCCCTGCTTGCGCGCCTGTTCACCGAAGCCGACAGCGCGCTCAGCCCGGCCTTGACCTCCGTTTCCCCCGAAGAGCGGCAGCGCCTGCTGGGCAGCCGCACCGAATACCGGCGCCTGTATGGCGAGCTGCTGAAGGACCTGTGGCTGCCGGTGTCGCCGGAAACCGGCCGCCTGCTGTACCTGCTGGCGCGCAGCAGTGGCGCGCGCAGCATCGTTGAGTTCGGTACGTCGTTCGGCATCTCCAGCATCCATCTGGCTGCGGCGTTGCGTGACAACGGCGGCGGCCGCCTGATCACCACCGAGTTCGAGCCGGAGAAGGCGCGCCGTGCCGCCGGCCACCTGCGTGAAGCGGGCCTGGACGATCTGGTGGAGATCCGCGTGGGCGATGCGCTGGAGACGCTGGCGGTGGACCTGCCCGATACGATCGATCTGGTGCTGCTCGATGGTGCCAAGGTGCTGTACGACGACGTGCTGGACCTGCTGCAGGAACGCCTGAGTCCGGGCGCACTGGTGGTGGCCGACAATGCCGACGACAGCCCGCGCTACCAGCAGCGCATGCGCTCGGGCAACGCAGGCTATCTGTCGGTACCGTTCGCCGAGGATGTGGAACTGTCGATGCGTCTCGCCTGAAAGGCCCTCATGCCAGCTGCCGGAACTGTTCCGGCGGCAGGGCGTGTGCATACAGATAGCCCTGGCCCACATCGACTCCCAGCGCACGCAGCATCTGTTCCTGTGCCGAGGTCTCAGTGCCTTCGGCGACGACGACGGCACCGCAGCGGTGCGCCACTTCCACGATGAAGCGGACGATGGACTGCGACTTGGCATCGGACAGCGTGGCGATCAGCGCCCGCTCGATCTTGACCTCGGCCACCGACAGTTGTGACAGCAGGATCAGCGTCGAATAGCCGGCGCCGAAGTCGTCCAATGACAGGCTCATGCCAGCGGCCAGCAGAACGACGACGTTGGCGTCGACAACGTCGCGCTCGACGATTTCGGTCCACTCGACGATCTCCAGCCGCAGCATCGCGCCGGGTATGCGTTGCTGCTCCAGCAAGGTGCACAGGCGTGCGCCGAAGCCGGGTTGGCGCAGCGATTCGGCGGACACGTTCACTGCGATCGTCAGCGTATGCCCGTCATCCCTGCAGTGGCCAAGGAAGGCGGTGGCCGCCTGCAGCGTGGCCCATTCCAGTTCGGCCAGGCGTCCGCGACGGCGCAGCAGCGAAACCACCCGCATCGGTGCAATCAGGTGGCCATCGCCATCGCGCATCCGCAGCAGCGCCTCGGCGCCAACCAGGTGGCGGTCCTGCAGGCGGAACTTGGGCTGGTAGTAAAGTGGTGCATCGGCGTGCTGCAGCCAGTGGTCCAGCGCGGTCTCGATCAGGGCATCCACTTCGCTGTCGCGCTGGATCGGATCATCGAAGAACACCACGCCCGACTCGATCGCGTTCAAGGCCAGGGTGACCGCGCGGAACGGGATGGAACTGTCGTCCTGCGTGGGCGGCTGCAGCTCGACCACCGCGCAGCGGAATACCGGGCGGAAGCCCGGCCAATCATCGCCGATCACCGTGGTCAACCGGTCGGCCAATGCTGGCAGTTCGGTATCCGCGCGGAGATCGGCAAGGCTTGCGTCCAACAGCAGGATCGCCAGCGCGCTGTCACCGAACTGATAGACCTCCATCGTGCCGGTTGGCCTTGCGTGCAGCAGGGTGCGATGCACGGCTTCGGCGTTGTGCCGGTTCCACAGGCCGCTGTCATTCAGCGGACCATAGCGCAGCAGCAGGTCCTGCAGGTTGCTCATCTCGGTCACGATCAGGCACGCATTGCCGCGATCTTCGCTGCTGCGCCAGTGACGTTGCAGGCGCTCGTCGAGGGCGCGCAGGTTGGGCAGGCCACTGACCGGATCGATGCGCATCCAGGCATGTTCGCGTTGGCGCTGGGCATCGATCTGCGCATCGTTGTAGATCAGTGCGAATACCGCCGCCAGCACCAGCAGCGATACCGGCAGGGCAAGCAGCCGCTGGGTGGCCAGTTCCAGCAGGGGTAGCTGCGCGCTGCCGATGATCGCCACGCCCAGCGCCAGTCCAAGCAGGGTCACCGCGATGCGTACCCCCCAGGCCTGCAGGATCAACCGCAGCGAGAGCTGGGTGAGCATGCGTGGATACATCCGCCCACGCAGCCAGATGCCTGCAAGCACCTGCAGCGCCGCTTCCAGGCCGGCGGGCAGGAAGTACTGCGTGCCGGAGAACTGGTAGCGCGCCAGCAGGCTGGCCAGCAGGCAGGTCACGCCGCCGCGCCAGCCGCCCAGCAGGCCGCTGATCAGCAGGATGTCGATGCCGAGGTTGAGCTTGACCACGCCTTGCGCGTAGCCGGCCACGAACCAGGAGTTGAACAGGTAGATCAGGCCGAGGATCGCGCCGATGTAGACGCGGCGCCCCTCGATGGCATGGCCGCCGCGGCGGGTGGTGATCAGGAACACGCCGATCATGCCGATCACCGCAGTGGCCTGCAGCAGGTACAGCGGCAGGCTGGGCAGGGCGCTGTCCAGGATCCGGGTCGAAACCCTTGATAGCGCATCCATAGCCATAGCCGGTCCTGTGTGCGGCCAACTGCCAGTAGACGCAGAGTAAACCACGGCCGCGTGTGCGGCCAAACCGGGGCTGCCAGTGTGTGCCGAGCGCTAGTAACGCGGATCGGCGATCGCAGGCAGCACCAGCTCGCGGACGAAACTGGAGGACGACAGCTGCAGCAGGGCGCGCACCATCGCCACCACGTCGTGCACCGGCACGTACTCGCCATTGCCGCGTGCGGCGGCCTGCTGCAGCGGCACCGACAGTGCATCGTCGGTATTGAGGTAGCCCAGCTGCAGCGTCGTCACGGCCAGCCGCTGCTGGCGGAAGCCCTCGCGCAGGGCATCGGCAATGCCGTTGAGCGCGAACTTGGACGCGCCGAAGGCCACCTCGGGGCGGCCACTGCGTGGCAGCGCCGAGGTCGAGCCGGTCAACACCAGTTGCGGGCGGCGCCCGCCGAGAACGCGGGGCAGCAGTTGCTTGAGCAGCAGCAGGGTGGCGGTGATGTTGACGTCCACCAGCTGCGCCAGCGCGCTGTCACTTTCGTTGAGGAAATCGTAGTCGTCACTGAATGCGGTCTCCTCCCAGATGCCAAGGTTATGGATGAGCACATCGAGATCCGACGGCGCCTGCGCTGCGATGCTGGCAGCGGCCCTTACCGGCTGGCTCAGGTCTGCTTCAATCCAGTGCAGGTCGACGCCCTCGCTGCAGTCCAGCTGCGTGGGGCGTGTGCGCGATACGCCGATGACGGTATCGCCGGGCCGGCAGAGGCCTTCCACGAAGGCGCGGCCGAGGCCTTTGCTGGCGCCGATGACCATGAGTTTCATGCGATGTCCTTTGCTGTGAAGTGTGCGCTTCGGAGAGAATCCAGGGTGTCACCGGAGCCGGAGCGGCGAAGATGGAAGCAGGATCGAGCGATGGCGGTGCCATGCCCTTGCCGTCGCGTTGGCGCAGCATGCTGCGCGATGCAGATATCGAGATGCAGGGCATCGGCGTGTCGCGCGCTGATGTAGCGCGGGTGCGACGTCAAGGGTTGCCGGATGCGTTCCTGAAATCGGAAGTGATCGACGCCTTCAGCGAACTGGAGGGCGAAATCCTGCGTCTGCGCTGGTTGCGGGCACAGGGACAGCCGGTGCCCACGGTGTTGGATACGGCGGAGGAGGGCGGTCGGCGTTGGCTGCTGATGAGCGCGTTGCCCGGCCATGACCTCGCGTCCTCGCCGACGCTGGCGCCCGACCAGGTGGTCGTGCTGCTGGCTGACGCGCTGCGCGCCCTGCATGCGCTGCCGGTTGCCGGTTGTCCGTTCGATCATCGCCTTGCATCGCGCTTGCCGGAGGTCGCTGCGCGCGTTGCCGCAGGGTTGATCGATGCGGATGATTTCGACGATGAGCGTCTGGGCCAGAGCGCCGAGCAGGTGTATGCCGAGCTGATCGCAACGTGCCCGGCGGATGAAGATCTGGTGGTAGCGCACGGCGATGCATGCCTGCCGAATCTGATGGCGGTCGACGGCCGCTTCAGCGGTTTCATCGATTGTGGCCGGCTGGGTGTGGCTGATCGTTGCCAGGACCTGGCGTTGGCCGCACGCAGCCTGGTCCACAACTATGACGACACCCGCTGGGTTGCGCCCTTGCTGGCCCGCTATGGCATGGGTGCCGATGAACGCCGACTCGCGTTCTACCGCCTGCTGGACGAGTTCTTCTAGGTACATGCAGGGTCCGCAGTTGCAGCAGGGCGCGGCAGGATCGGTCCTCAACAGCGGTTGAGGTCAAGCGCGACGGCCTGAACGGCGACTGGCCGAAGGCTTGGATTCGGCTTTCAAATGGACGAACGTTCGTTCATTGTCTGCGGCATGAACCGCACCGACCGCAATGAGCAACGCGCCTCGCAGATCCTGCAGGCGGCCCTGCAGTGCTTTCTGTCCAAGGGCTTCCACCAGACCAGCATGCGCGACATCGCGCAGGCGGCCGGGGTGAGCCTGGGCAATCTCTACAACCACTTTCCCGGCAAGGAGGCGCTGATCCTGGCCACGGCCGAGGCCGAACAGGACGAACTGCAGCCGTTGCTGCAGCGGTTGGCGGGATGCAATGGCGAACGTGCGCAGGTGCAGGGGTTCCTGCGGGACTTCCACGCCCTGTGCCGGCAGCCGGAATGGGCGCTGCTGAGTGTGGAAGTGCTGGCCGAGAGCGCGCGCAATCCGGCGGTGGCGGCGGCATTTGCAGGCAACCGCGCGCAGTTGCAGCGCGGTCTGGCCGAGGCCCTGCAGGAGGTTGCGCGGCGTGAGCGCCGCCGGCCCGCGCTGTCGGCGACGCTGCAGTCGCAGGTGCTGCTGGATGCGATCGAAAGCGATGCGTTGCGGCAGGGGCTGGGCGAGGCGCGCGAGGCGGATGCCAACGTGCTTGATCCCGGCCTGCTGGCAGCACTGCTTGGGGCGCGTGCGTGAGCACTGACGATCGGCGGCTGCATGGGCTGGACCTGGCGCGCTACCTCGCCCTGGCCGGCATGGTGCTGGTCAACTTCCGCCTGGCGATGGCCGCCGAGACCGACGGCGGCGGCTGGCTTGCTGGATTCTTCCACCTGCTGGAAGGCAAGGCTTCGGCGACCTTCGTGACGCTGGCCGGGGTGGGCCTGATGCTGGCCACACAGCGACTGGCGTGGTGGCAGGCAAGCGTGCAGACCTGGCGGCGGGCCGTGTTCCTGGCCGTGCTCGGCCTGCTCAACCTGACCGTGTTTCCTGCCGATATCCTGCATTACTACGCGGTGTACTTCGCGCTGGCGGTGCTGTGGCTGCGCGCGTCGCCCCGTGTTCTACTGGGTAGCATGGTGGCTCTGGCGATGGTCGCGTGCTGGGCCCTGCTGCGCTGGGACTACAGCCAGGGCTGGAACTGGCAGACGCTGGCTTACGAGGGGCTGTGGCAATGGCCGGGTGCGATGCGCAACCTGCTGTTCAATGGCTTCCATCCGGTGTTGCCGTGGCTGTGCTTTTTCCTTCTGGGCATGCTGCTGGCGCGGCTGCCGCTGTCGCAACTACGGGTGCAGCGTGCCTTGCTGCTGCTCGGCCTGCTGCTGATGGGGGCCGGCCAGATGTTGCAGCAGTGGGGTCACGGCACGGTGTGGCAGGTGTGGCTGGCGACACAGCCGATGCCGCCCGGCCCGGCTTATCTGCTGACCGGCGCAGGCGCGGCGTGTGCACTGATCGCGGCATGCCTGTGGCTGGTGCGGCTGCATCCTGGCGATTGGCTGGAACCGTTCACCGCGGCCGGACGGATGACGCTGAGCCTGTACGTGGCGCACATCCTGATCGGCATGGGCGTGCTGGAATCGCTCGGACTGCTTGATGGCAGCGCAAGCCTGTCGTGGGTGCTGATGGCCGCGTTGCTGTTCGTGATGCTGGCGACCGCGGCGGCCTGGTTGTGGTCGTGGCAGTTCGCGCGCGGTCCGTTGGAAGCGGTGATGCGACGCATCGCCGGCTAGTTATTTCGTCGCAGGAGAGCGATGTTGTGACCAGTTTGCCTGTGCGGATGCAGGGCCATCTGCGATAGTAGGTGTCGTCACCAAAGCACGCCTGCATCCATGTCATTCGCTTCGGCGCAGCAGATCGTTGAAGTCCTGCAGCAGTCCTACGACATCAACGCGACGGCGGTGGTGCCGCGTCCGGTGGGCGCCGACGCCAATGCGTGCGTGTTCCGCATCGATGCCCGCCACGACCATTGGTGGTTGAAGTGCCGCAACTTCCAGGTGGCGCCCGCGGTGTGGGACAGCCTGCATTGGCTGCGTGGCACCTTGGGCATAGAAGAGATTGTTGCGCCGTGGCCAGCATTGACCGGCGGCGCATCGGTGCAGCGCTGGGGCCTGCAGTTCACGTTGTTCCCCTACATCGAAGGGCAGTCGGGCTTCGAGGCACCGCTGAGCCGTGCGCAATGGCGCCAGCTGGGCGAAGTGCTGCGTCGCCTGCATGAGGCCGAGATTCCACCGGCGCTGCGCCAGGCACTGCCGACGCTGCGGCTTGAAACCGCAGCGGTCGACACGGTGGGGACATGGTTGCGCGATCCCTCGACGCTGGCGCAGGCGCAGGATCGGTCCGGCAGTGCGTTCCTGGCGCTGTGGCAGCAGCAGCGGCCGCGCATCGCCGAACTTCACCAGCGTGCCGAAGCGCTGCATCGTCAATTGCAGGATGAAGCACCGGCGTTGCGCTTGTGCCACACCGACCTGCACGCGGGCAACCTGCTGATGGGACAGGACGATGCGCTGCACCTGATTGACTGGGACGGACTGGCACTGGCCCCGCGCGAGCGCGACCTGATGTTTGTCGGCGCCGCGGTAGGTGGTCGCTGGGGGCGCGAGCATCCGCTGGGCTTCGCCGAAGGCTATGGCAGCGACTTGGGCGATCCGCGCTGGATTGCGTGGTATCGGCACTGGCGCATCCTGCAGGACCTGATCGAATTCGAGCAGATGCTGCTGGGCCCCGGCGCGGCGCAGCGCTCGTTGCAGCAGCACCGGCAAGCGCTGCATTACCTGGGCGAGCAGTTCGCGCCGGGCAATGTGTTCGATGCGGCCGAGCGCGCGTACCAGGTGCTGTAGGGGGTCCGGCCGGGCTGCGCCCGGCACCTGCAGAGGCCGAAGCAACAGCAACAGCCGAAGCAACAGCAACAGCAACAGCAACAGCAAAAGCTGGCCTTCTGTGGGATGGCGGGGTGGGTCCGGTTGCGGGGGACGCCGTAAATCCGTCCATGGAGGCTCGGTCGCGCCATCCATGGCGC
>NZ_JBWKVP010000008.1:0-161665 GCF_059421765.1 Stenotrophomonas sp. GW821-FHT02D01 | reverse complement strand
GCTCACGCCCCCGCAACCGGACCCACCCCGCCTTCGACAGGTTCCCGCTGCTGTTGGTGGGTGCTGACCGTTGGTCGGCACGCGGCTGTTGGTAGGTGTCGACCTTGGTCGACACATGTATCAGGTCCGTGGGGAATCGTTCGTTGCGTGCTCGAACAATTCACCCTGCACCACGGCTTCCTTTTCACGGAAACCGCCGAGGCCGACGCCGACCAGCCGATAGCGGGTGTCGGCGGGCAGGTCGACGCGGGCGCGCAGGGCCAGTGCGATGTCGCGCAGTTCTTCCATCGACTCCGGCGGGCGTTCCGGGGTGAAGCTGCGGGTGAGGATGCGAAACTGCGCGGTCTTCAGTTTCAGCACCACGGTGTGGCCGATGCGTTCGGTCTTGCGCGTGGCCTGCCAGGTCTTCCCGGCCAGCTGCACGATCGCCTCGCTCAGGTCTTCCAGCAGCAGGTCCTCGGCGAAGGTGTCCTCCGAAGAGATCGACTGCACCTGCTGGTCAGGCTCCACCGGTCGCTCGTCGACACCGCGGGCGCGGTTGTACAGGCTGCGGCCGAAGCTGCCGAAGGCGTCTTCCAGGTCCGGCAGCGTCCACTGCCGCAGGTCGCCGCAGGTGACGATGCCACGCGCCGCCAGCTTGCCTTCCATCACCTTGCCCACGCCGGGCACGCGATTCACCGGCAGCGGCAGCAGGAATGCGTCCACCCGCTGCGGCGGAATCACGAACTGGCCGTCGGGCTTGCGCCAGTCCGAGGCGATCTTGGCCAGGAACTTGTTCGGTGCGATCCCGGCTGAAGCCGTCAGGTTGGTTTCCTCGCGGATCTGCGCGCGGATGGTGCGGGCGATGTCGGTGGCCAGTTCGATGCCACTCTTCGGATCGGTCACGTCCAGGTAGGCCTCGTCCAAGGACAGCGGCTCGACCAGGTCGGTATGGCGCAGGAAGATCTCGCGCACGTGGCGCGACACCGCCTTGTAACGCGCGAAGTCCGGCGGCACGAAGACCGCGTCCGGGCACAGGCGCTCGGCACGCAGTGCCGGCATCGCCGAACGCACGCCGAACACGCGCGCCTCGTACGAGGCGGCACACACCACTGAACGCGCACCGCGCCATGCCACCACCACCGGCTTGCCGCGCAGTGACGGATCGTCGCGCTGCTCCACCGACGCGTAGAAGGCGTCCATGTCGACGTGGATGATCTTGCGCAGTGCGTTCATGGTTGGCCCACATGATACCCGCACCGTACCCGTCCAGACGCCGAAGTATGGTCGTTGTGCATCAACGGGATGCGTGGTTTCAGCTGAAAACACTACGCACGCGTACGGAGACGCGGTTTGATATCCGCCTGATCCGTCGTGCATCCTCGGGAACTCGTTGCCTTGTTTTCGCTTCCAGGATTGCGCTTTCCATGACTCGTCTCCACGCGTTCAACCGCGACCAGCTGCTGGCCAGCGCACGCGGTGAACTGTTCGGCGCTGCCGCCGGCCGGTTGCCCAACGACCCGATGCTGATGTTCGACCGCATCACCGAAATCCGCGAGGACGGCGGACCGCATGGCAAGGGCATGGTACGCGCCGAACTGGATATCCGTCCGGATCTGTGGTTCTTCGGCTGCCACTTCATCGGCGACCCGGTGATGCCCGGCTGCCTGGGCCTGGATGCCATGTGGCAGCTGACCGGCTTCTTCCTGACCTGGCTGGGTGCCCCCGGCAAGGGCCGCGCCCTGGGCTGCGGCGAAGTGAAGTTCACCGGCCAGGTGCTGCCCGATGCCAAGCTGGTGCGCTACGAGATCGACATCAGCCGCGTCATCAACCGCAAGCTGGTGATGGCCCAGTCTGACGCGCGCATGTACGTGGACGACCGCGAGATCTACAACGCCCGCGACCTGCGCGTGGGCCTGTTCACTGAAACCGGGAGCTTCTGATGCGTCGCGTCGTCATCACCGGCATGGGCATCACGTCCTGCCTCGGCAATGATCTGGATACCGTTTCGGCCGCCCTGCGTGAAAGCCGCGCTGGCATCACCGCGCTGGCCGACCACGCCGAAGCCGGCCTGCGCAGCCAGGTCGGCGGTCGCGTCGACCTCGATCTGGATGCGCTGATCGACCGCAAGCAGAAGCGCTTCATGAGCGATGCCGCTGCCTTCGCCTACCTGGCGATGGCCGATGCCATCACCGATGCGGGCCTGACCCCGGAACAGGTCAGTGGCCTGCGCACCGGCCTGATCGCCGGTTCCGGCGGTGGCTCCAGCGAATGGCAGGTGGGTGCGGTGGATCTGCTGCGCAGCCGTGGCGTGCGCAAAGTGGGTCCGTACATGGTGCCGCGCACGATGTGCTCGACCGTGTCGGCCTGCCTGGCCACCGCATTCCAGATCAAGGGCGTCAGCTACTCGCTGTCGGCCGCCTGCGCGACCTCGGCGCACTGCATCGGTGCAGCTGCCGACCTCATCCGCCACGGCGCGCAGGACATCATGTTCGCCGGCGGCGGTGAAGACCTGCACTGGTCGATGAGCGTGATGTTCGATGCGATGGGCGCACTGTCCACCAGCTTCAACGACACCCCCGCCAGCGCCTCGCGCCCGTATGACAAGGACCGCGATGGCTTCGTCATCGCCGGTGGTGGCGGCATGCTGGTGCTGGAGGACTACGACCACGCGGTGGCGCGTGGCGCGCACATCCATGCCGAGCTGATCGGCTATGGCGTAACCTCCGATGGCGCCGACATGGTCGCGCCGTCCGGTGAAGGCGCCGTGCGCTGCATGAAGATGGCGCTGCAGAACGTCGACCGTCCGCTGGATTACCTCAACACCCACGGCACCTCGACCCCGCTGGGCGATGTGACCGAGCTGGGTGCGATCCGCGAGGTGTTCGGCGATGCGATTCCGCCGCTGTCCTCGACCAAGGCGCTGTCTGGCCATTCGCTGGGCGCTGCCAGCGTGCACGAAGCGATCTACTGCCTGCTGATGATGCGCGATGGCTTCGTGGCCGGCTCGGCCAACATCGGCGAGCTGGACCCGAGGGTGGAAGGCTTCCCGATCCTGCGCGAAAGCCGCGAGCAGAAGCTGGATACGGTGATGTCCAACAGCTTCGGCTTCGGTGGCACCAACGCGGCGCTGGTGTTCGGCAGGGTGTGATCTGAAAGCGTGCCAACCAAGGTTGGCACCTGCCAGGGCGGTAGCGCCGGACCATGCCCGGCGAGAGCGGTGAGGCGTGCCGACCAACGGTCGGCACCCACCCGGTTCAAGGCATGCCAACCAGGGTTGGCACCTACCTCGGCAGCAGCGGCAGCAGCAAGGCGTGCGCGTCCACCAGCGAGCCGACGATGCGGTGGCCGAGCGCGCGCAGTTCTTCATCGGGATGCACCAGGTCCGGTACCTGGATCACGGTCATGCCGGCGGCCAGCGCGGCACGGGTTCCCGCCGGCGAATCCTCCAGCGCCAGGCAACGTTCCGGTGCCTTGCCCAGCCGCTGCGCGGCCAGCAGGTAGATGTCCGGCGCCGGCTTCGGCCGCGCTACATCGCCACTGGTGATCACCGCATCGAAGTATGGCAGCAGTCCGGCTGCAGCCAGCTTGCGGTTGGCCCGCGGCTGCCGCGTGGTGGTCGCTACCGCACGCGGCACCGCGTGCGACTTCAACAACTCAAGCAGTTCCAGGATGCCCGGCCGCAGCGGCAGCCCGGTCTGGGTGCGCTCCTCGTACAGATCATGGCAACGCGCGGCCATGGCCTCGATCATGCTGTCTTCGATGCCCTGCTGGCGCAGCAGCGCCTGGCTGTCGCGGTCGCCAAGGCCGACCATGCGCACGAAGAAGCTGGCATCCAGGGGCAGGCCAAATTCCTCCGCCGCCTCGCTCCAGCATGCAAGCGACACACGCTCGCTGTCGATCATCAGGCCGTCCATGTCGAAGATGACGGCGTCGGGCAGGAACGGCAGCGCAGCGATGGAGGTCATGGAGCGAACAACGTATCCAGATCGGTGGAGGTCAGCAGCCGCCATTGCCCTTCGGCCAGTCCCTGCAGGTCCAGGCCACCAACACGGCTGCGATGCAGTGCCTGCACATGGTTGCCTGCGGCAGCGAACATGCGGCGTACCTGATGGTAGCGGCCTTCGTGCAGTACCAGGCGCGCCTTGCGCGGCCCGAGCACCTGCAGTTCAGCCGGCAACAGGGGCGTCTTCTCCGCTTCCAGCATCAGCGTGCCGCTGGCAAACAGCGCCACCTCGTCACCACGCAGGTCTTCGGCCAGCTCCACTTCGTAGACCTTGGGCAGCTTCGACTTCGGCGAGATGATCCGGTGCAGCAGGTTGCCGTCGTCGGTCAGCAGCAACAGGCCGCTGGTCTCACGGTCGAGGCGGCCGACGGTGGACAGCACCGGGTCGCGGTCGCGGAAGCGCGGCGGCAGCAGGTCGTAGATCAGGCGGCCCTTGTCCTTGGTCGAACAGGTGTAGCCGGCCGGCTTGTACATCGCCAGCGACAGGCCCACCGGCGGGTCCAGTGGCTCGCCGTCCACCCGCACCGCTTCATGCGGCACCTGGTCGTCTGCGTAGAGCACCTCGCCGTCGGCGTCGGTAACGCGGCCTTCGCGGAACATCCACTGCACCTGCTTGCGGCTGCCGTAGCCGAGGTTGGCGATGTGCTTGACCAGCTTCACCGGCCCTTCCCCTTGCCCTTCACCGCTTCGACCAGCTTGAAGCCATCGCGCTCGGCAACCACGCGCACCGCGCCGAAGCTCTCGTTGAGCGTGTACTCGTAGGGCAGGTGGCGGTTGGCCACCACGTACAGGCGCCCACCCGGGCGCAGCGCCTGCGCGGCCACGGCGATGAAGCGCTGGCCGATGTCCGGGCGATCCGCACGCGAGGGCGTGTGGAACGGCGGGTTGCTGATGATGACGTCGTAGTCCGGCTCGATACCGGCGGTGACGTCGCGCCACAGGAAGCGCAGCGGCACGGGGCGCGGTGGCGGTGCCAGATTGAGTTCGGCCAGGTCCAGCGCGCGCTTCTCGGCCTCGTACAGGTCCAGCGCGGTGATCTTCGGGCAGCGCTCCAGCAGTTCACGCGACAGGTAGCCGTAACCGGCACCGAGGTCAGCTGCACGCCCGGCCAGGTCGGCCGGCAGATGCTCGGCCAGCAGGGCCGACGCCGGGTCGATGCGGTCCCAGGCGAACACGCCCGGACGGCTGAGGAAACGGCCGCCGACGATCGGCCGCACCGCGTCCAGCGCGCCCCAGCGCTTGGCTACGTCCACATCGTGCTGGCCCTGCAGCGGAGCGGTCCAGAACACGCGGCAGTGGTTCTTGGTCAGGCTGCCGCCGAGGCCGGCCAGCTGCTTGAGGTCGCCTTCGCCGGAGCGGGCACCTTCGTTGTTGTGCTGGCAGGCCACGATGCGGCCACCCTCGGCGACCAGCGCCAGGGCGCGGGCGAACAGCGCGCGGGCTTCCTCGCGCTGGCGCGGCGGCAGCACCAGCACCAGCGGGTAACGGCCGCGGCCGGCAACATCATCCAGCTGCCCGCTGACGGTCCAGCCAGCGGCCTGCTGCAGCGGCTGCGCGAACGGGGCGAAGCTCTGCTCGCAGTCGACTTCGCGGCCGCCGGCCTGCTCGCGCAGTGGCCAGCCGTCACGGGCGCGCAGGAAGGCCACCGGGCCCTCCGGCCAGCGCAGGGCGCCGCTGGAGAACGGCAGGAACAGGGTCTGCAGGGGGGCGTCGTCGCTGGATGCCATCGGCGCGGGTACTGGAAGCGTGAGGGCCGTCCATTGTACCGGCTTGTCCGGCCCGGCCCCGGCCACCGCTTTGCGAAACTTCAACGTTGCCTTGATGCCGCAGCAACATGCCAGCGTTCAGGGTAGAAGCTCCCCCGCAACCCCTGGAGATCCTGCATGCGTGCCTTGTTCGTCGGAGGTGTCGTCGACAACAGTGAAATGGACCTGGAAGGCAGCCATCCCCCCGTGCATTACCCGGAGGACACCGGCGGCGGCCATTCCCGCTACCGCCTGCACCAGGTTGGCCACGGCGCCGATGGCAGCGTGGCCTACGCCGTCTATGGCGCGCCGGATCTGGCAGACGATGAAGTGACCCGGGTAGCCGAGGAGCGCGCGTATGCGCGCAGGTTCGAAGCGACGGCAACGCTGTTCGAACATTGACCATCGCAGCCACGCATGGCGTGGCTCTACTGTTCGAATGATCATCGCGGCCACGCGTGGCGTGGATCTACAGTAGATCCACGCCATGCGTGGATGCAGCCATCCGCAGTTGCCGTCAGAGCCTCGGCGGCAACCTGCGGATGCTGGCGATCTCATCCAGCCACACGTGATGCTGCTGCACCGGCGCATCAAGATCGTCCAGCCGCAGCTGGCCATTGCTGCCTTCGTCGCCGGCGTCGTTGCGGTACTGCTGCAGCGTCGGCTGCACCGCAACCGTGCCCAGCAGGCGTCGGCCATCGTGCAGGGTCAGCTGCACCTCGGTTTCCCCCTGCAACTGCGGTAACAGGGCTTCCAGGCGCGCGATCTGCGCGGAATCAGTATGGATACGGGGAGCAATACGGGACATCGGCGACCTCCTGAACTGCAGGGTCGCCGATCGTCCGTGAATGCTCAGTGCAGCAGGCTGTCCCCGCGCGTGGCCTGCACGCGCCGCACCACACCCACCAGCTGGGCCACCGAATACGGCTTGGCCACGTGCTCCTGGAAGCCCGAGGCCAACGCACGGCGACGGTCATCGGCACGCGCCAGCGCAGTCACCGCTACCGCAGGCAGCGCTGCCGCATCCACGCCCAGGTCCTGCCGCAACGTGCTTACCAGGCCATAGCCATCCATGCCCGGCATGCCGATGTCGGTCAGCAGCACCTGGTACTGCAGGTGGCCATTGTCGGCCAGCAGCGCCAGCGCCTCGCCCGCCGAACTGGCGGCGGACACGCTGGCGCCCTGCTCTTCCAGCATGCGCCGCAGGTACTCCAGCACTTCTGGCTGGTCTTCCACCGCCAGCACATGCAGGCCGCGCAGCGGGTACGGCTCGACCACCATCGGTTCCAGGATAGGACCGCTGACGACCTCACGCAGCGGACGCCGTTCGGCATCGGGCAGATGCTGCGGCAGGCGCACGGTGAAGGTGGAGCCGTGACCGTGGCCATCGCTGGCCGCGCTGACCGAACCGCCGTGCAGCTCGACCAGCTGCTGCACGATGGCCAGGCCCAAGCCCAGACCGCCATGGCGGCGGGTGGTGGTGCCGTCGGCCTGGCGGAAGCGGCTGAACAGATGGTTCAGGAACTCCGGCGCGATGCCGTCGCCGGTATCGCGCACGGTGATCGTCCAATAGTTGCCATCGGCCTGCAGCTGCACGTCGATGCGGCCTTCGGCCGGGGTGAACTTGATCGCGTTGGACAACAGGTTCCAGAACACCTGCTGCAGCCGGGTGGCATCGCCCAGCACCTGGCAGGGCTGCGCCGGCAGCTGCAGGGTGACGTCCAGCGCCTTGCCCTCGGCAACCAGCTCCTGTGCGCCCATCGCTTCGTTCAACTGGTCGCGCAGGTCCAGCACTTCCACTTCCAGCTGCACCTTGCCCAGCAGCATGCTGCTGAGGTCGAGCATGTCCGAGATCAACCGCTTCTGCGCGGTCGCGCTGTTGGCGATCACGCCCAGGCCCTTGTACAGCGGGCTGGTGGAATCGACGCGCTGCAGCAGCAGTTCACTCCAGCCCAGGATCGTGGTCAGCGGCGTGCGCAGCTCGTGCGACAGCGTGGCCAGGAACTCATCCTTAAGCCGCGCCATGTTTTCGGCCGCACTGCGCGCGGCACGCTCGGACTGCAGCAGTTCCTCGCGCGCCAGTTCGATCTCGCGGCGCTCGGTGACGTCCGGGCTGCTGCCGGCCAGGCCGATGAAGCGGCCCATCCGCGAGAAGCGCGGACGTGCGTTCATTTCCAGCCAGCGCCACTGCCCATCGGCACGACGGGCACGCACCAACGCATGCATCGAACGCTGCGCCTTCAGTGCTTCCTGCAGTTCGTACTCAAATACCGACGCATCGTCGGGATGCACCAGGCCGCGCCAGACATCTTCCGGCACCCGGTTCTCGTCGCCGCCGAAGAACTCGCTGAAGGCGCTGTTGACGAAGCGGGCGTGACCGCGCTCGTCCAGCACCCACACCGGCATCGGCAGGCCATCGGCCAACGCACTGAAACGGGCCTCGCTCTCGCCCAGTTCCACTTCCATCTGCTTGCGCGCGGTCACGTCGAAGAACAGGATGCCGACCTTGTCCTCGCCTGGCTGGCCAACCCGAACGGCATCCACCGCGAACGTGCGCCCGAGGGCACGGGCATCCATCTCAAACTGGGCCGGTCGCCCGGTCCGCGCCACTTCGCCGTAGATCCGGAACCAGTCACCTTCGTGGTGTGGCTCCAGCGTGCTCATGCGCTTGCCACAGGCATCCTTCAGGCCGGTGTGGCGCTCGAAGGCATCGTTGACCTCGAGGAAGCGGTAGTCGATCGCCTCGTCGCCATCGAACAGCACCTGGATCACACAGAAACCTGCGTGGATGCGCTCAAGCACGCCATGGTGCAGGTCGGTTTCGGGCGTCGGCACCATCAAGGGTGAGCGCTCCACGAGGGGCGGCAGTGTGGACAAGGGCGTGGGAGGAAAAGACCGGATGGAGGTACAGCATCTTCCAGAGTGCGTATTCACAGCGTCAAGCGCCGTCAGTCACGGTTGACGACCATGAATTGGCGGCAACTGTTGACGCATTTGACGCTACTGGCCATTGCTGCGGCCCCGCGGCGGGATCACACTCGATCCGAGATCATCATCCTCCCCGCTTCGGGGACGCAGGAGACTGCCATGAAAGGTTCGCTTTCAACCGCCCTGCTGCTGGCCGGCATGCTTGCCGTGGGCAGCGTGGCTGCCGCGCCGCGGACGGTAACCGCGCCCGATGCGCCGCGCGCACTACAGGCCGATGGCCCGGTCAGCGTGCAATGGAATGATCCGGCCAAGTTCACCGAGATCCGCCAGAGCACCAACCGCTTCGAGGCCGAACGCGGGGACTGGGTGCAGCAGCTGGCACGCTACGTGCAGACCAGCGCCGCCAAGCCCCTGCAGGCCGGGCAGACGCTGGAGGTGACCCTGGTGGACGTCAAGCGCGCAGGCGACTACGAGCCCTGGCACGGCCCGCGTGGCCGCGACATCCGGATCATGCGCGACATCTACCCGCCGCGGATCACCCTGCAGTACACGCTGAAGGACGCCAGCGGGCGCATCATCGATGAAGGCGACGCCCGCCTGAGCGACAGCGGCTACCTGCACAACATCGGCCTGAAGAGCGATACCGATCCGCTGCGCTATGAAAAGCGCCTGATCGATGACTGGGTGAAGCGCCAGCTGACTTCACGCGTTACCGCTGCCCGGTAGGTGTCGACCTTGGTCGACACGCAGCCACAGCGCCGACCAGGGTTTGATCCGATCCGGTAGGTGTCGACCTTGGTCGACACACATTCACAGCGCCGACAAAGGTCGGCAGCTACCAGAGCCGGTCAATCCTGGTAGACGCGTGCCACGCGCTTGACGCCGCACGGCAGCTGGTAGGCACTGACACCGCAGCGCGGCGCCAGCTCGGACAAGGTCGGCGCCGTACCCCACAGTTCCACCACGCTGCCGACGCCGGCCTGCGCATGCGCGGTCAGGTCCACGGTCAGCATGTCCATCGACACGCGGCCGATCAGCCCACCGGGTTGGCCATCGATCAGCACCGGGGTGCCATTGGGGGCGAACTGCGGATAACCATCGGCATAGCCCAGTGCGACCACGCCCACGCGTGTGCGCGCCTTGGCCACGAAGCGCGCACCGTAGCCGACCGGCTCGCCAGCTTCGATCCAGCGCTCGGCGAACACCTTGGACTGCATCGTCATCACCGGGCGCAGGCGCGCGGTGAGTTCACTGTTGTCCGGCAGCGGATTGGCGCCGTACAGCATCAGGCCCGGGCGCACCCAGTCACTGCGCACGTCCGGCCAGCCCAGCAGCGCCGGCGAATTGCAGATGCTGGTCTCGCCTTCAAGACCATCGATGGCCTCGACGAAGGTCGCGGCCTGCTCATGGGTACGCTCGCTGTCCAGTTCATCGGCGCGTGCCAGGTGGGTCATCATCACGATGCGCGCCACCTGCGGCAGTGCAGACAAACGTGCGTGCGCGGCGCGGAAACCGGGAACGTCCAGGCCCAGCCGGTGCATGCCGCTGTCCAGCTTCAGCCACACCGTCAGCGGGCGCGGGCTGTCGAACGCGGCCAGCGCTTCCAGCTGCCACGGCGAACCAACCGAGAACCACAGATCATGCTCGGCCACCAGCGCCATTTCGCTGGGCTCGAAGATGCCTTCCAGCAGCAGGATCGGCGCACGGATGCCGGCCTGGCGCAGTTCCAGCGCTTCTTCGATGGTGGCCACGCCAAAGCCGTCGGCCTCGCCCTCCAGAGCCTGCGCGCAGCGCACCGCGCCGTGGCCATAGGCATCGGCCTTGAGGATCGCCAGCGCCTTGCCACCGCCCAGTTCGCGGGCCAGGCGATAGTTGCTGCGCAGTGCGCCCAGGTCGATCAGCGCGCGGGCAGGACGCATGTGCGGTTCTCATGTTGCGGGGCGTGGCGGTACTGGCCGTAGCGGAAGATATCCAGGCCTTCGGTGCTGATCTGCGGCTGGCGCGCGCTCATCAGGTCGGCCAGGTAGCGGCCCGAGCCGCAGGCCATGGTCCAACCCAGCGTGCCGTGGCCGGTGTTGAGGAACAGGTTGCGGAACGGCGTGGCGCCGATCACCGGCGTGCCGTCCGGCGTGGCCGGGCGCAGGCCGGTCCAGAACTCGGCCTTGGCCAGGTCACCGCCCTTCGGGTACAGGTCACGCACCACCAGCTCCAGCGTCTCGCGGCGGCGCGGCGACAGCGACAGGTCGAAACCGGCCACCTCGGCCATGCCACCGACGCGGATGCGGTTGTCGAAGCGGGTCACCGCCACCTTGTAGCTCTCATCGAGGATGGTCGAGGTGGGCGCCATCGCCGGGTCGGTGATCGGCAGGGTCAGCGAATAGCCCTTCAGTGGATACACCGGCAGGCGCATGCCCAGTGGCGCGACCAGTCCCGGCGAATAGCTGCCCAGTGCGACCACGAAGCGGTCCGCGGTTTCCAGCTTGCCGCCGATGCGCACGCCGGTGATGCGGTCGCCGTCGAATTCCACGCCGGTGATGTCCTGGTCGTAACGGAACTCGACCCCCGCTTCGGCCGCCATCTGCGCCAGGCGGCGGGTGAACAGCTGGCAATCGCCGGTCTGGTCGCGCGGCAGGCGCAGCGCACCCACCAGGCCATCGACGTGGGCCAGCGCAGGCTCGGCCTTGATGATGCCGGCGCGATCCAGCACTTCGTACGGCACACCGTACTGGGCCAGGATCTCGATGTCCTGCGCCGATGCATCCAGCTGCTGCTGGGTGCGGAACAGCTGGGTGGTGCCCAGGTCGCGCCCTTCGAAATCGATGCCGATCTGTGCACGCAGTTCGTTCAGGCAGTCGCGGCTGTACTCGGACATGCGCACCATGCGCGCCTTGTTGATCGCGTAGCGCTCGTGGGTGCAGTTGCGCAGCATCTGCCACAGCCAGCGGTACTGGGCCAGGTCCATGCCCGGCTTGATTGCCAGCGGTGCGTGCTTTTCGAACAGCCAGCCGATGGCCTTCTTCGGCACGCCCGGGGCAGCCCACGGCGAGGTGTAGCCGAAGGACAGCTGGCCGGCATTGGCGAAGCTGGTTTCCAGCGCGGGACCGGGCTGGCGGTCGACGACCGTGACTTCAAACCCGGCCTGTCGCAGGTACCAGGCACTGGTGGTGCCGATCACGCCGCTGCCGAGGACTAGGACTCGCATGGAAATTCTCCAACCCGATCATTCCCTGCATTTGCGTGCGCAGGGGCCATAATCAGGGAAGTATATTCTTCCGTATCCAGATGATTTGCCTGATTTCAGCAATTCAATCAGGATATTTCCCTGTGATTCATTCCCCGAGCTTGACGTCCATGGCCACCCGTCCCCGCGAGCTGGACAAGATCGACCGCAAGATCCTGCGCATCCTGCAGGCCGAAGGCCGCATTTCCTTCACCGAGCTGGGCGAACGGGTCGGCCTGTCGACCACCCCGTGCACCGAGCGGGTGCGCCGGCTGGAGCGCGAAGCGGTGATCACCGGCTACCACGCGCACCTGGACCCCAGCGCGCTGAAAGCGAGCCTGCTGGTGTTCGTGGAGATCAGCCTAGCCTACAAGTCCGGCGACATCTTCGAGGAGTTCCGGCGTTCGGCGCTGAAGCTGCCCAACGTGCTGGAATGCCATCTGGTGTCGGGCGATTTCGATTACCTGCTGAAGGCACGGATCAGCGAGATGGCGTCCTATCGCAAGCTGCTCGGCAGCACCCTGCTGACCCTGCCGCATGTGCGTGAGTCGAAGAGCTACATCGTGATGGAAGAGGTCAAGGAGACCTGGGCGCTGCCGATTCCGGATTGAACCGACCGGCGGCAGCGGGACCAGACCCCGCAACGCGGGCTCTGGCCCCTGGCTGCATCAGCGCTGCTGCGGGTTCTTCATGGAACCCTGTTGCGGATTCTTCTTCTGCTGCTCGTTCGGCTGCTGTTGCTGTTGCTGCTGGCGCTGCTGTTCCTGCGGTGTTTTGCCCTGCTGTTCCTTGCCGGGATGACGGTTCTGCTGGTTGGCCATGATCGTATTCCAAGGGGACGAGGGAAGCGCGACGACAGGGATGCCGGCGCAGGTCCACCGTGGTCCTGGCACGGTTAATCGCAGGCGAAAAACGGGTGATGCGGGGTGTGCAGGGCGGGGGCTGTTTTCCGGCGTTCATGTGGGTGGCGGGTTTCCTGCCAACGGCTGAGCCCCTCGTGGCTGCGCATGCTTCCAGCATTGCGGGTGAGGCCGGGCGGGTGAGCTGTGCAGGGGACGCCGTGAATACGTCCCTGTAGGCTCGGGCGCGCCATCCATGGCGCTTACGCCCCTGCACAGCCCACCCGCCCGGCCTTGGACAGGTTCATGCGGGCGCCAGCCACGGAAAAAGAAAAAGAAAAAGAGCGACAGCGGGTCGCTGCGCTCTCTTTGGGTTGCGCGATTGGTTGCGGCGCTGGGGTCAGCGCTTGATCTGCTGGCCGTCGCCGGTCGGTACGCTGTCGTAGTAGCGGCCGGTGCGCGAGTCGAACACGCGGTTGGGGCCGACCGGTTTGACGCCGGGAACGATGCGGCCGTTGCGGTCGTAGACCTTGTCCGGCAGCGCCGGTGCGGGCGTGGGGGTCACCTGGGCCGGGCCGGTCGATCGGATCGGCTGGGCCGGCTGCGGCGAGGGCAGCACCTGCGGCTGCGGGCGCGACGCCTGCGGTGGCGGGGCGACAGGCGGCGGTGCCACCGTCGAGCTGCTGCGGGTGGCGGTCGGACTGCCGGTGGGAACCTGCGCCTGGGCAAGCAGAGGCAACAGGGCCGACAGCAACAGGACTAGGCGGGGTTTCATCGCGCGCTCCAGGGTGGGCCACCCTTACCCTGCGCCTGCCCCTGTGTGCCGGCCATGAACGGCCATCACACTTGCAAGCGTGTGCCGACACCCCCACGTCTGCTGGCATCCCAGGCCACAACCCCACGGAGAGCCGGCATGAGCGCTTTCGATCTGACGCCCCCCACCGCCACGCAGACCGACGCCCTGGTCGCCGGGCTCAGCGCCGAGGAGCGCCGCGTGCTGCTGCAGCACGGCACCGAGGCGCCGTTCTGCGGGGTATTCCTCGACAACAAGCGCGAGGGCGTCTACTGCTGCCGCCTGTGCGCCCTGCCCTTGTTCCGCTCCAGCACCAAGTTCGATTCGGGCACCGGCTGGCCCAGTTTCTTCGCCCCGTTCGACCCGTCGCACGTGCGCGAGATCCGCGACACCAGCCATGGCATGGTCCGCACCGAGATCACCTGCGCCCGCTGTGGCAGCCATCTGGGCCACGTGTTCCCGGACGGTCCGCCGCCCACCTACGAGCGCCACTGCCTGAACTCGGTCTCACTTTCATTCACCGGCAACGGCGAGCCGTGGCCCGATCCGCTGCAGCGTGGCGGCGCGGAGGCCGGCGTGGCGGGCTGACACCGCCGCAATGCCCCGCTGACCGACTTCACAGAATTCCCTCTTCAGAAACACCGGTGTCAGGCCGACAAGGAGATATCCCCCCTCCTTGCGTCGCGCCATGCTCATCATCGTTGGATTCCTGGTCGTCATCATCAGCGTGCTGGGCGGCTACCTCGGCGCACACGGCCGCCTTGGGGCGCTGTGGCAGCCCTACGAACTGGTCATCATCGGCGGTGCCGCGCTGGGTGCGTTCCTGGTCGGCACCCCGGCCAAGACGGTCAAGCAGACGCTGCAGGCCATGGTCGGCGTGTTCAAGGGCCCGCGCTACAAGCAGCAGGACTACATCGATGTCCTCAGCCTGGTCTACGAACTGCTCAACAAGGCCCGCCGTGAAGGCTTCATGGCGCTGGAAGACCACGTCGAGCGCCCGGCCGAAAGCGCGCTGTTCGGGAACTACCCGAAGGTGCAGGCCGACCACCACCTGATCGACTTCATCACCGACTGCCTGCGCCTGATGATCGGCAGCAACATCGAGCCGCATGAGCTGGAGCCGCTGCTGGAGCTGGAGCTGGAAAAGCACCACGCCGAAGCGATGGCGCCGTCGCAGGTGCTGACCAAGGTTGCCGACGGCCTGCCCGGTTTCGGCATCGTGGCGGCAGTGCTGGGCATCGTCATCACCATGGGCTCGATCGGTGGCGACATCGTCGAAGTGGGTGGCCATGTGGCCGGCGCGCTGGTCGGCACCTTCCTCGGCATCCTGCTGGGCTATGGCTTCGTCGGCCCGATGGCCTCGGCGATGGAAGCCCGTGCCGAGCAGGACAGCCGCATCTACGAGTCGGTGAAGACCGCCCTGCTGGCCTGCCTGCGCGGCTACAACCCGAAGATCGCGCTGGAGTTCGCCCGCAAGACGCTGCCGTCGAACGTGCGCCCGGCGTTCTCCGACTTCGAGCAGCACCTGAAGACGGTCAAGTAAGCCATGGCCGAGACCAAGCCCACCGTCATCGTCCGCCGGGTCAAGAAGGCCGGCCACGCTGCCCACCATGGCGGTTCGTGGAAGGTCGCCTATGCCGACTTCGTGACCGCGATGATGGCTTTCTTCCTGGTGCTGTGGCTGATGGCCAGCACCAGCAAGCCCGAGCGCGCAGCCATTTCCGAGTACTTCCGCAACCCCAGCCCGCTGGTCGGCTCCAGCGCGACGCCGGCGCCGGGCATGGCCGGGCCGGGTGGCGCCAGCACCTCGATGATCAAGCTCGGCGGCGCCACCGATGTTTCGCGCGGCAACAGCAACGATCCCTTCCAGAACCAGCAGAAGTCGATACCGCAGCCGGTGGACGAGCAGCAGCGCGACAAGCAGCAGTTGGAAGCGCTGATGAAGGAACTGCAGGAAGCGATCAGCCGCAGCCAGGCGCTGGAACCGTTCAAGGACCAGCTGCTGCTGGACCTGACCCCGGAAGGCCTGCGCATCCAGATCGTGGACAAGCAGAACCGGCCGATGTTCGACCTCGGCAGCGCCACCCTGAAGCCGTACACCCAGCAGATCCTGCACGAACTGGCCGAGTACCTGAACCACGTGCCGAACCGGATCAGCCTGACCGGCCACACCGACATCACCGCCTATTCGGCCGCACGCGGTTACGGCAACTGGGAACTGAGCGCCGACCGTGCCAATGCCGCGCGCCGCGCGCTGATCGATGGCGGCCTGGAAGACAGCAAGATCACCCGCGTGGTCGGCCTGTCTTCGTCGGTGCTGTTTGACAAGGCCGATCCGCAGAACCCGATCAACCGCCGCATCAGCATCGTGGTGATGACCAAGGCCGCCGAGGAAGCTGCGCTGGCCGGCGCTGGGCCGCAGGTGGGCCTGTCGGCGACCACCGTGGATCCGGACGTGCATGCCGCGCAGGGGGCAGGAAAGTAATCCGTGGGTGCGGACCCTGGTCCGCACAGCGCTGAACCGGGGTCAGATCCCTTTCCCATGGAAAGGGATCTGACCCCACCTACGCGCGGCCGCTACAATGGCGGTCTTTCCGACTCCAGGTGATCACACCCCCATGTCCAAGTTGTCCAAGGCCAAGCGCGACAAGCGCAAGAAGCAGCAGACCAAGCGTCCCTTCCTCCGTCTGAACGCCCAGCAGCAGGTGCAGAACCATGCCGTGCTGGTCAACGAGGACGGCCAGGCCGTGGCCGCCATCGGCCTGCAGGGCCGCGAGTGGCTGCTGGCCATCGGTGGCCAGACCATGGGCAACGCCGACAACCCGGTTCCGATGCTGGCCATGCTGAAGCACCTGTCCAACGTGCAGGAAGCCGAAGGCCGCAAGGTCACCCTGGAATATTCCGAGCTGATGCAGAAGCTGCTCGACACCCTGGCCGAAGAAGCAGGCCAGACCGGCGAGGAGTACCTGGACAAGCTGGTGGCCGAGTTCGCCAGCGAGCAGGCTGAAGACGCAGCCGCTGAAGGCGAAGCGTCCGATGAAGCGGCTACGGACACTGCCGGCGCCGAAGGCGCTGCCGACGCCGAGGCCACTCCAGCCGCCGACGCCGACGGCAAGCCGCAGGCCTGATCCGGCGGCGGCGGTGTCGGTCTACGTCGATGACGCGGTGCATCCCTGGCGCGGTCAGCGCTGGGCGCACCTGATGGCCGATACCCTGGCCGAGCTGCACGCGATGGCGGCGCAGCTCGGCATTCCCCCACGAGCCTTCCAGAACAAGGCCAGCGGGGCGCATTACGATGTCACCGCCGAGCTGCGTGCGCAGGCACTCGCGCTGGGCGCGGTAGCCATTTCCCGGCACGCGGATCGCGCACAGGTGAAAGCGGTGATCGCCAACGCCAGGGCGCAATACCGGCCGTAGGCGGGCACGGGTAGCGCTGGGCCATGCCCGTAGTGGGTGCGGACCTTGGTCCGCACGGTGACTCTCAGAACGGGTCGCTGCCCAGCCGCACTTCCACGTTCAGCAGCGAGCACAGCGCCAGCAGGGCGTCGTCATCGCGGGTCAGCGCCATCCAGCCACTGAAGCCGTCGTTGCCGGCATCCACGCTCCACAGCGTGTAGTTGTGCTCGCGCAGGCGGTCGAAGGCGGTGCTCATCAGCTGCACGCCGTCCAGGTCCGCCGCGAAATCCTCGTCGTCCAGGTCGCCACCCCAGTCCAGCTGCAGGTTGAAGCGCGCCGACAGCTCGTTCACCGCCGACTGCAGCGAATCGAAATCATCACGCTCGACCTCGAAGCCCGACTGCCAGGCGATGGCCGTGAACAGCGCCGGCAGCCAGTCGCTGTCGGCTTCCAGCGGCTGGCCGTCCTCGGACAGATGCTCGCGCCAGCGGTTGAACTGCTGCAGGGCCAGCTCTTCGTCGCCCGGGTTGATCAGCACGAGCAGGTTCCAGACCCGCGCCTCGAAGTCGTCCTCGTCGAAATCGTGGGCGTCTTCCTCGAAGTCGAAATAGTCGCTGTTGTCAGGCATGGCGGAACGTCCTCGGGAGCAGGGGGGCATTCTACGGTTTATCCTGTACTGCTGAAGCCGGCCGTGGTGGCCGTCACTGTGAATGAAGCGATGAGCGATACCCCTCCCGACCACCTGGCGATCAACCCGGCCAGCCCCTTCCACGATGCGCAGGCCCTGGAACGCGGCGTCGGCGTGCGCTTCAACGATGTCGAGCGCGACAACGTCGAGGAATACTCGGTCAGCGAAGGCTGGATCCGCGTGCAGGCCGGCAAGGCTCGTGACCGTCGCGGCAACCCGATGACCATCAAGGTCAAGGGCAAGGTCGAGGCGTATTTCCTGGAACAGAAGCCGGAGTAACCGGCCGTCCCGGGGCGGGGTCAGATCCCTTTCCTGCGGAAAGGGATCTGACCCCGATCGGCATACCGGTCACTCGCGCTTGCGCGATTCCAGCAGGTCGAGGTTGCGGATCAGCCGCCGTGCGATCTCGTCCGACACCACGCCGCGGCGGGTCAGCCGGAACAGTTCCTCGCGTTCGGCATTGAGGCCGGCGCTGCGCAGCTGGCGGTAGCCCATCTCCATCCGGTTCACCTTCTCCGGGTCCACGTCGGGGTTGTCGCGGTCCAGATGCCGCTGATACAGCAGGCTCACCCGCGATGCGGCGTCGTTGTACAGCTGCACGTTCTCGGTGTTCTGGTTCAGCACCAGCTGCTGGCGCATGCGCTCCACGCCCGCCAACGCGGCCTTCGAGGACAGCTTGCGGGCGAGATCCTCTTCCTTGCGCTCACCCGAATCGGCCGGCAGCTGCAGGCCCTTCAACAGCTGCGGCAGCGCCACGCTGGCGCCGACCAGCGAGCACAGGATCACCGCAGCAGCCAGGAAGATCACCAGGTCGCGTGCCGGGAACGGGCTGCCATCGGGCAGGAACAATGGCAGCGTCAGCACGCCGGCCAAGGTGATCGCACCACGCACACCCGCCACCGAGGTGGCCACCACGATGCGCCAGTTCGGTGCCTCGCCACGCTCCAGGCCGCGGCGACGCGCACGCAGCAGGTTCCAGCGCAGCGACAGCCACACCCACAGCAGGCGCAGCGCGATCAACGTCGCGTTGATCACCAGCACGTACACCAGCAGCCACCACGCGCTCTGGTGGCCGCTCTCGTTCATGGTGGTGGTGGCGCGTTCGACGATGCCCGGCAGCTGCTCGCCCAGCAACACGAACATGATGCCGTTGAAGCTGAACTGCAGCATGTTCCAGACGCCGGCGCGCTGCACGCGCATGCTGCCGGAGACACGGCCGGTCATTTCCACGTAGCTCATCGAAATACCCGCTGCGACCGCAGCGAGGATGCCCGAAGCATTGATTTCTTCGGCCAGCAGGTACGCCGCGAACGGGATCAGCAGGTTGACCAGCATCGCCGCGCCCGGCTCTTCGCCGAAACGGCGCCACAGCCAGCGCTGGAACGTGGACACGCCCAGGGTGACCGCCACGCCGACGGCCAGGCCGGCCACCGCCACCCACACGAAGGTCAGCGAGGCGGTCGCCAACGAGAAGGTACCGGTCATCACCGCCGCCACCGCGAAGCGGAAGCAGACCAGGCCGGAGGCATCGTTGAGCAGTGACTCGCCTTCCAGGATGTGCATCAGGCGCTTGGGAATCGGTGCCTTGGCAGCGATCGCGCCGACCGCCACCGGGTCGGTCGGCGACACGATCGCGGCCAGCGCGAAACACACCGCCAGTGGCATCACCGGAATCATCCAGTGGATCAGCAGGCCCGCGCCGATCACGGTGAACACCACCAGCCCGAACGCCAGTTCGAGGATCGCGCCCTTGTCGCGGAACAGGCCCTGCTTGGGAATGCGCCAGCCATCGAGGAACAGCAGCGGCGGCAGGAACAGCAGGAAGAACACTTCCGGTTCCAGTGCATGGCCGCGGTTGAATACCCCGGCGATCACCGCGCCGAGGCCGATCTGCACCAGCGGCAGCGGCAACGAGAATGGCAGGACGCGAACCAGGTAACCGCTGGCGACAACGGCCACCAGCATCGCCAGGACGACTTCGATGGTGTGCATGCTTCTTCCACAGGAGCGGCGCGTGGGGCCGGAAAAACCGGAGTGCGCCGGGGGACGGGAAAAAACTTAACACAGCATGCCGCCACTGCGCCCAGCGATCTGAATGCGCGTCAGGACCGCGACAGCAAGCGCCGCCCGATCCAGGCCGGCGTGCTGGCCACGTCGTCATGCAGCACTGCCAACCGGCCCTGCACGTGTCCTGATGCAGGGCGTTCCAGCCCTGGCAGCAGCGGTGGGGTCATGCCGCGTCCTGAGCGCGGTCGGCACCATCGAAGCGGTAGAGGTCCATCGCCAGGAAGCCGGCATCGACACCCGCATCGATGCGCTTGGCACCGAAGCCCCCCTCCCCCGCCGCACCCATCGCAAAGTACAGCGGCAGCAGATGCTCATCGGTGGGATGCGCACGCTCGGCGAACGGTGCCTGTCGGCGGTAGTCGAACAGGGCATCGCGCTCATTGGCGGCCAGCCGCTGCTCCACCCAGTCGATGAAGGGGCGCACGTAGGGCGCTTGCTTGCCGTCCTGGTAGTGGCCCCAGTCGTGCAGGTTGTGGGTGATGCTGCCCGAACCGATCAGCAGCACGCCCTGTTCGCGCAGCGGCGCCAGCGCACGGCCCAGCGCGAACTGATGCTGCGGGCCCAGCATCGGCTGGATCGACACCGGCACCACCGGGATGTCGGCCTGCGGGTGCAGCAGGCGCAGCGGCACCCACGCGCCGTGGTCGAGGCCACGTTGCGGATCGAGTGCCACCGGCAGGCCGGCGGCGGCGATGCGGCCCGCCACCTCTTCAGCCAACGCCGGATCACCGGGCGCCGGGTACTGCAGCGCGAACAGTTCGCGTGGGAAGCCGCCGAAATCGTGGAGGGTGGGCGGCTGCGGATGGTTGCCTACCAGCGGCTGCCGGGCCAGCCAATGCGCCGAGGCGATGACGATCGCACGCGGCGTTGGCAGGTCGCGGGCCAGCTCGGCCAGCCGCACGCCGACCTGGCCCGGATGCAGGGCGGTCATCGGCGAGCCGTGGGAGATGTACAGCGAAGGCAGGCGGGACATGATCTTCTCCAATCACAGGAACAGGCAGCGGGCCGGGGAACGTTCAGCGCGAACGCAGGGTCCAGCGGCCATCGCCCAGCAGGAACAGCACGACCAGGGCCAGCGCCCAGAACGCCGGGTATTCCCAGCCACCGCCAGCATTGGCGAAGCTGAAACCGTTGGCGCCGTGCACCGTCACGATGGTGCCCAGCAGCAGCGGCACACCGAGCAGGCCGATCCAGCGCGCGTAGATGCCGAGCAGCAGCGCTGCGGAAATCGCCAGTTCAACGGCGATGGTGAGGTAGCCCAACACGCCGGGCAGGCCCAGCGACTCGAAGAAGGCCGCGGTACCTGCCGGAGTGAACACCAGCAGTTTGGTCAGCGCATGGACCAGGAACAACACGCCCAGGGCCAGCCGCAGCAGGGTCGCGGCATACGGGGCGAGCGGGGACAGGGGGGCGGCGGTAGCGTTCATGGGGTACCTCGGCAGGGACAGGGCACAGGTTATTGCGCCCTCGATTGCCGATAAATACGATGGATCGACCGTATTTATTTCAGAAGGCGCAACAATGGACACCCTGGATGCCATGCGCGTGTTCGTCGCGGTGGTCGAGCGCAACGGCTTCAGCGCCGCCGCACAGGCGCTGGACATGTCCACGGCCGGTGTCACCCGCCAGGTCGCCGCACTGGAAAAGCGCCTGTCCACCCGCCTGCTCCACCGCACCACCCGCCGGGTCAGCCCGACCAGCGCCGGCGCCGCCTACTACGCGCAGTGCGTGCGCCTGCTGGCCGAGTTCGATGCGCTTGAGGCCAGCATCGGCGCACAGGCGCTGGAGCCGTCCGGCACGCTGCGCATCAACGCACCGGTCAGCTGGGGCATCGCCCGCCTCGGCCCTTTGCTGGCCGGCTACCGCGAGCGCTTCCCGCAGGTCGAGCTGGACCTGGCGCTGTCCGACCGCCTGGTGGACATGGTCGAAGAAGGCTACGACGTGGCCATCCGCATCACCCGCGAACCGGGCCCGAGCCTGATCGCGCGGCGCCTGGGCCAATCGCGGATCAGCCTGTGTGCCGCACCGGCCTACCTGGCCGCACACGGAACACCGCAGGCACCAGAGGATCTGCAGACCCACGCCTGCCTCGGCTACAGCTACTGGGCCGCCGGCGACCACTGGCCACTGCAGGGACCGGGTGGCGAAGTGAAGGTTGCAGTGACCACCCTGCTGCGCGCCAACAATGGCGACGTCCTGCGCGAAGCCGCGATTGCCGGCATGGGCGTGATCCTGCAGCCGGACTTCCTGTTGCACGAGGCGCTGGCCGATGGCCGCCTGGTGCGCATCCTGCCCGGATGGGAAGCTGAGCCGATCGGCATCTTCGCCGTCTACACCAGCCGCAGCCATCTCGCACCGAAGGTGCGCAGCTTCATCGACTACCTGGTGGAAACCGGGGTGTAAGCGTGCGTCCGCCGGGCATGGCCCGGCGCTACCAGGGGCGCGCCCGTGACACGGTAGCGCCGGGCCATGCCCGGCGAGCGCGAAGCGCGGCCTAGGCGACAACCTCATCCAGCTGCGCGATGATCTTTTCCAGCGGTGCCGGCCGCCCCAGCAGGTAGCCCTGCACCTGGTCGCAACCATGCGCGGCCAGCCAGTCCAGCTGCCCCGGCGTCTCCACGCCCTCGGCGATGATCGTCAGCCCCATGCTGTGACCCAGCGACAGCAGTGCCCGGCAGATCGACGCGTTGCGCGGATTGGTCTCCACGTCGGCGACGAAACTGCGATCGATCTTCAGGACGTCCAGCGGCAGGTGCTGCAGATAGGACATGCTCGAGTAGCCGGTACCGAAATCGTCCAGCGACACGCGGATGCCCTGCTCGTGCAGGCGCTGCATGGTCTGCATCGCCTGTGCCGGCTTGCGCATCAGGCTGCTCTCGGTCAGCTCCACGTGCAGTGCGCCACGGGCCAGGCCGAAATCCTGCTGCGCGCGGGCGAACTCGGCCACCAGATCGCTGTTGAAGAACTGCACCGCCGACACGTTGACCGCGATCGACAGCTCGCCCCACCCCGCTTCGACCAGACGCCGCTGCGCCTGTGCCGCTGCGCGGATCACCCAGCGTCCCAGCGCCAGGATCAGGCCGGTGTCCTCGCACAACTGGATGAACTCGCTGGGCGGAATGAAGCTGCCATCGGCCTGCGGCCAGCGCAGCAGCGCCTCCAGCGACGCCGGGCTGCCATCGCTGGCGTGCCGGATCGGCTGGAAGTACAGCTGGAATTCGTTGTCGATGGCCGCGTGGATGCGCCCGGCCAGGCGCAGGCGGTCGGCCAGCCGGATGGTCACCGCCGCATCGAACCAGGCCACCACGTTGCCTTCGGCGCGGGCCGCGTGCGCCGCCTGCGCGGCCATGCCGATCGCCTGTTCGGCACTGTGGCCTGCATCGGCGTCATGTACGGCCACACCAATGCGGGGTTCGAACTGGTGCAGCGAATCCTGGCCGCGCATCGGTGCCGAGACGATCTGCAGCAGATCTTCCAGCACGCGCTGGGTGTTGTGTTCCGGCGCGATCGCCAGCACGAAGTCCTCCGCCGGCTGGAACGCCAGCAGGCCGAAGCGCGCGCCCAGCCCACCCAGGCGCGAGGCCATCGACTGCAGGACCGCGTCGCCGATCTCACGACCCAGCGTATCGGCCACCAGCTGCAGACCGCGCAGCTGCACATAGGCGATGGTGTAGGCGCCGGCCTGCTCGTCCAGCTGTTCGCTCAGTGCGCGCACGTTGAGCAGGCCGGTGGCCGGGTTGTGCCGTGCGTGATAGGCCAGGTCACGTTCGTAGGCCAGGCGCTCGCTGACATCCTCGGCCAGCACCAGGCACGCGGGCTGGCCATCGAAATCCAGCTGCGACAGGTGCACGCGCACTTCGAACACACTGCCATCCTTGCGCTGGTGCAGGCGCACCGCAGCGTCCTGCAGTTCACCACTGCGCACCTGCGCGATCGCGCCCTTGACCTCGTCCCAGCCCTCGCGTGGGCGGATGTCGAGGATACTCATCGCCAGGAATTCGTCGCGGCTGTAGCCGTACTGCTGCACGGTCGCCTCGTTGACCTCGATGAAGCGCAAGGTGTCCGGATCGAACACCCAGAACGGCGCGGGGTTGCGATCGAACAGCAGGCGGAAGCGGCGTTCCACCTGGCGCATCTGCTCGCGTGCCTGGTAGCGCTCGCTGAGGTCGGTCAGTGCGCCGATCATGCGCCGCTGCCGATCGACCACCGCTACCCGCTGGCCACGCGCGGCGACCCAGCGCACGGCACCGCCGGGCAGCACCAGGCGGAATTCTTCGTCGAGTACAGCGTTGCCGGCGAAGGCCTGATCGAAGGCCTGCTGCATGCGTGCGCTGTCATCGTGGTGCACGCGGGCGAAGAATTCGGCCACCGGCAGCGCATCGGTCTGCACACCGAAGATCTCGCGCGCCAGCGGTGACCAGCGCAGCAGCGCAGCGTCTTCGTCGACATACCAGGTGCATACGCGGCCCACCTGATGGGCCAGGCGCAGCTCGGCGTGGCCGGTCCGCAGCTCTTCGGCCATCGACTGCTGCCGGTGCGTACTGCGGCGCACCGCGTACAGCAGCACCAGCAGCAGCGCCACGTAGGCCAGCATGATGGCAATCGCCGCCTGCAGATACGGCCACCACGGCTTCAGCACATCTTCGTTTGCCAGGCCGACCTGCACCGCCAGTGGACTGCGCTCAAGGGTGCTGATGGTGGAGATGCGCGGTATCTGGTCCACCGCGCCGGGGATGCTGCCCAGCTCGACCACTGCCTGCCGGCCCAGCAGCGTGCGTGCCGGCAGCGTGTAACGGCGGCCGACGGTGCCGTGCGGATCGGGGACACGGGCCAGCATGTAGCCATCGGCGTCGCTGATCGAGGCCAGGCCACTGGGCCCCACATCCAGACCGCCCACGATCCGCTGCAGTTCGCCGCAGCGCAGCCGTGCCAGCAACCAGCGATCGCCGGCCATCGGCAGCGCCAGCGGCACCACCCAGCCACCATCGCTGGCACGCTGCGGCGGCCCGATGTACAGCGCACTTCCCTGCCCCCGTCGCTGCGGATCGGTCCACAGCGGCAATTGCAGGTCGCCCTTGCCGGCGGTCAGGGCGCGGCCGTAGGTATCGAGCACGACGATGCTGTGCAGCTCGGCATGCCGGCGCAGCACGCCGGCAATGGCGGCGTCCAGCAGCGCGGGCGCCTGCGCAGGCACCGTGCGGAACAGCTCGGCCGCATCGGCGGCGATGCCGGCCATCGCCCGTTCCAGGTTGCGCAGCTCCAGTGCCAGCAGGCGCTCGCTGCCTATCGCCAGCGCCCGGCTCTGCCGCTGCGCGGCTTCCAGCCGGCGCTGGTAATCGTTGGCCAGCATCGCGGCCAGGCCTGCCGCCAGCAGCACGCCCAGCACCACGCCGCCCCAGGTAATGGCACGCAACGGCCGGGCCAGCGCGTGTCTCAGCGCCGGCATCGGTCGGTCTTCCCTGTGCAGTCGGCTGGCTTCATGCGCGAACGATTCCTCCACATCCCCGACCTCAACGGCCGGCGGACGCCATTCTTGACGCCTCGACCCGTCCTGCATGCGCCCTCCCCCGGGTGCTGCAGACATCCAGCCCGCAGCATGCACCACGCCGGTGACCGCGTGAAGATCGCTGCGGCGTGTTCAGCCAGATCACGCACAGTGCTGGCCCTGTCGAGCACGTCCAGCCGGCCCGCAGCGGATTAGACTTGGAGTTTTCCGCCGCAAGAGAAGTCCATGTCCAAGCTGCGCCGCCCCACCCTGGCACTGGCCATCGTTGCCAGCCTGTCCCTGGCCGCCTGCGACCGCCCGGCCGATCCGGCCGCCGGCACCGCCGCACCGGCCGAGGCGACCCCCGCTGCCGCCAAGCCGATGCTGGGCAGCTTTGGTTTCGATGCCAGTGGCATGGACCGCGGCATCGCCGCCGGTGACGACTTCTTCGGTTTCGCCAACGGCAGCTGGGTGAAGAACACCGAGATTCCGGCCGACCGCTCGCGCTTCGGCAGCTTCAACGTGATTGCCGAGAAGACCCAGGCCGACACCCGCGCGATCCTGGAAGGCGCTGCCGGCAACGCCCAGGCCAGCGGCGAGGACAAGCTGATCGGCGACTACTACGCCGCCTACATGGACGAGGCCGGCATCGAGCAGCGCGGCCTGGCACCGGTGCAGCCGCAGCTGAAGAACATCGATGCGATCGCCGACAAGGCCGGCCTGGCCCGCGCCCTCGGCGGCGACGTGCGCGCCGACGTCGACCTGCTCAATGCCACCAACTTCTACACCGACCGCCTGTTCGGCCTGTGGGTGTCGGTGGACCTGCTGCAGCCGGACCGTACCGCGCCGTACCTGGTGCAGGGCGGCCTGGGCATGCCGGACCGCGATTTCTACCTGGGCGGTGGCCGCATGGCCGACCTGCGCAAGCAGTACCAGGCCTACATCGCGCAGGTGCTGCAGCTGGCCGGCGTGGCCGACCCGGCCGGCAAGGCGCAGCGCATCCTCGCCCTGGAAACGAAGATCGCCCAGGCGCATGCCACGCAGGAAGAAACCAATGACGTGACCAAGGGCGCCAACCCCTGGACCCAGGCCGACTTCAACGCCAAGGCCCCGGGCATGGACTGGGCCGCGTTCCTGGACGCTGCCAAGCTTGGCCAGCAGCAGGACTTCATCGTGTGGCAGCCCAAGGCCGTGGCCGGCCTGTCCAAGCTGGTGGCCACCGAGCCGCTGGATGCCTGGAAGGACTACATGACCTTCCACGCGCTGGACCGCGCCGCTGCCTACCTGCCGAAGAAGTTCGCCGATGCGCGCTTCGCCTTCCACGGCACCGCGCTGAGCGGTACGCCGCAGCAGAGCGACCGCTGGAAGCGTGCCGTGGATGACGCCAACCATGCCGTCGGCGAGGCCATCGGCAAGCGTTACGTCGAAAAGCACTTCGATGCCAAGACCAAGGAACGTGCCGACGAGATGGCGAAGAACATCATCGCCGCCTTCGCCAAGCGCATCGATGCACTGGCCTGGATGTCACCGCAGACCAAGGCCAGCGCCAAGGCCAAGGTGGCCGGCCTCACCGTGGGCATGGGCTATCCGGACAAGTGGCGCGACTACACCGGTCTGGACATCCGTCGTGATGATCCGCTGGGCAATGCGCAGCGCGCCGAGCTGTTCGAGTACCAGCGCAACATCGCCAAGCTGGGCAAGCCAGTCGACCACAGCGAGTGGGCGATGCTGCCGCAGACCATCAACGCGATGAACGTGCCGCTGGAAAACCGCCTGGTGTTCCCGGCGGCGATCCTGCAGCCGCCGTTCTTCGACGGTGCTGCCGACGACGCAGTGAACTACGGTGCGATCGGCGCGGTGATCGGCCACGAAATCAGCCATGGCTTCGACAACGCGGGTGCGTTGTTCGACGACACCGGCAAGCTGCACAACTGGTGGACGGCCGAAGACCTCAAGCAGTTCAACGCGGCAGGCGATGCACTGGCCGCGCAGTTCAGCAGCTACGAACCGTTCCCGGGTGTACATGTGAACGGCAAGCTGACGCTGGGCGAGAACATCGCCGACGTCGCCGGCCTGGGTACCGCCTACGACGCCTACCAGCTGTCGCTGCAGGGCAAGCCGGGCCAGACCCTGGAAGGCTTCAGCCCGGACCAGCGCTTCTTCCTCGGCTTCGCCCAGGCCTGGCGCAGCAAGAGCCGCGAGCAGGCGCTGCGCAATTCGCTGCTGACCGACGTGCATGCACCGGGCCAGTTCCGCGCGCTGACGGTGCGCAACATCGACGCCTGGTACCCGGCGTTTGAAGTGAAGGAAGGCCAGAAGCTTTACCTGGCCCCGGACAAGCGGGTCAAGGTGTGGTGATGTAACGCGAACGGGCGCCGAAAGGCGCCCGTTTTATTTCCATCGGTAGGTGCCAACCTTGGTTGGCAGTTTTTCGCCATCCACACGTGGCATGAATGGGCACCGCGGCAAGGCGCGCCGACCAAGGTCGGCGTTTACCGGGGCAATGCCGGCCACTCGCGCAACGATTCCACCGGCACACCCACGCGGGCGCAGGCGCGGCTCGCCAGGCCGTCAGGCAGCGCGCGGCGGAACAGCGGCGCCATGCCCTGCATCAGCTTCGCCGAAGCTGCGGCCTGCGCACGCTGGCGCGTGCTGCGCTCTAGCATGCCCTCGGCCCACTCCGGCAGCAGCGCGGCACCGGCACCGAGGAAGATCTCGCGCGACAGGCCGGGCACCGGCACCGGCAGGCGCACACCGGACAGCACCTGCAGCACTTCGTGCGAGCGTTCGTCCACCACCAGCTCCGGCTGCCGCGCGCAGAAGTACGCATCCACTTCCGCCGCACTGCGCGGCACATCCACCGCGCCCAGCGCTTCGGCCACGCAGCGGTACTCGTCGTAATAGCGGTCGGCGATCGCGGCAGGCACCTCGCGCCCGTAGCGACGATAGCCCTGCAGGAAGCCGTAGGCCTCGGTCACGTGCACCCACGTCAGCAGGTGCGGATCATCGGCGGCATACGGCTCGCCCTGCGCGGTATGCCCGCGGATCTGTGCGTGGATGCGCCGCACCTTGGCCACCAGCGCTTCCACCTCGCGCGCCGGCGCGTAGCTGGTGCCGGCCACGAAGGCAGTGGTGCGGCGCAGGCGGCCGACCAGGTCCTGGCGGAAATTGGAATGATCGTAGACACCGGCCAGCGCGCGCGGATGCAGCGTCTGCAGCATCAGGGCACACAGACCGCCGGCCAGCATCGAGGGCAGCTCAGCGTGCATCCGCCAGGTCACGCTGTCCGGCCCGAACCAGCCGGGATCGCCCAGTGGATGGTCGTAGTCGATGCCGCTCTGGCCACGCGGAAACGCATCCAGGACCCAGCGCCGGATCGGCGCGGTGACGGGGCGGGAAAGACGGTGCAGCAACGGCGGCATCACGGGTCCAGATCGGCGGAGGGACGGACCGCGTCCTGCGCGGTCCACCCCGATTCTGGTCGATCACGACCGGCACAGCGAGCCCATCCGCTCAGCGTCGGTTTCATGTGCGCGCGCAGCACATTTCACCCTGCGACATCTTGTCGCAGGCCACGCGGGCAATGCTGCGTCGCACCAATATTCACCTGTTCAGGCTGAGCCCTTGTGCCGCGTGGCCTTGAGGCCATTGCACCGCTCGCTGGAAGTGCTAGAACTGAACCCGCCACACCGTCCACTGCAGATCGCCGCACGTTCCACAAGGAGCCAGCCATGATTGCTTTGTTCAAGGGTTTGGGATTACTGCTTCGCGACAACGAGCTCTACAGCAGCCCGTTCGAAAAACAGGTCGCGCACTGGCGCAGCCTCAGCGAACAGCAGATCCGAGATGAAGTGGCGGTGCTGGCCCAGGCCAAGTGCCAATGGCTGATCACTTCGATCGTCGGATGGCAGGCAGCTTCGCTGCTGATCCTCGGCCTGATCACCAATTACCTGTGGCGCGACGATTACCACATCACCTTCACCCGCGTGGTCGTGGTGTTCGGCTCGTGGATCTCGATCCTGTTCGTGATCTGGTTCATGGCCAACATGTTCGACCGCACAGCGGGCTTCGAACGCTGGATGAAGGCCTTCAACAGCCGCGCGCGCATCACCTCCAAGGCCGACAGCGTCGAGCACGTGGCCGAAGCGCTGGACCTGGCTGAACACTATCCGGAAGTGCTGGACTACAAGCAGGCGGTCACCGCCAAGCGCGAGCTGCGCCACGAGGACATCCGCATCATGACCGAGATCGGGCGCATGAAGCAGCACTCCGAACTGGTGGGTCGCCTGAATCATGTCGGTGAAACCGAACACCATCACGACATGACGCTGCAGCCGGCTTACTGAGCCGAACGCAATCCGGGGGGAGCCACAATGCCACCGTGCTCAGTCACGGTGGCATTGTTCTTTCTGCACGTCGCTGACGCACTGGCGGAAGCCGGTTGGCAGATCCTTGAACTGCTGCGTTGCGCCCACCGCTACCGCGAACGACCGCAAGGGTGGCTTCGCACACGCGGCATCGGGGTTGCAGGACGGGTCCAGTAGCAGGTAGTGGCACTGGCCACTACGGCTGGCAATGCACTCGAAGCGCGCCACACCATCGACAACGGTGCGCTTGCTGTAGAGCGTATCCACGCCATTTGCCGTGGTGCGGGTGATCGAGGTCTCGGTGGATTTTTCACAGCCGGCGAGACTGAGTGCGGCAATGCATGCAAGCAGTAGAGAACGCATGGGATGCTCCAGGACGCGACGTAGGAACAGCGGCTACATGCCGCGGAACAGGCTCATGAACGGCTGGCTGACCACCAGGGTTTCGGCACGCTGGCGCAGGCGCAGCACGCCACGGCCGGTATCGTCGCGGCTGACGGCTGCCACCGCCTTCATGTTGACGATGGTGGAGCGATGTACCTGGCGGAAGTGCAGCGGATCGAGCACTTCCAGCAGCTCGCGCAGCGGTGTGCGCAGCAGGCTTTCGCCGGCGGCAGTGACCACGGTGGTGTACTTGTTGTCAGCACGGAAATAGATCACATCGTCGAGCATGATCAGCTGCGTATCGCGGCCATTGCTGGCGGTGATCCAGGCCAGGGGCGGCCGGTCGTTGGCGGCCGGGCCTGCACCCAGGCGCTGCAGCAGGCGCTCCAGCACCGCATCGTCCTGGCGCGTGGATGGCAGCCGCGAAAGAATGCGATCGCGCGTGGCCAGCAGCCGTTCGTCACTGACAGGCTTGAGCAGGTAATCCATCGCGCCCTGCTCGAAGGCATCGATGGCGTACTGGTCGTAGGCGGTGACGAACACCACCTGCGTGCGCGGGCTCAGTTCGGCCAATGACCGCGCCACTTCGATGCCGCTGATGCCGGGCATGCGGATGTCGAGGAAGGCGATGTCCGGCTGCTTCTCGGCCAGCTGTTCCAGCGCACTGGCACCGTCCTCGCATTCGGCCACCAGCTTCAGCTCCGGCCACAGCCGCCCGAGCTGCTCGACCAGCGAGTGCCGCAGCAGCTCCTCGTCTTCGGCAATCAGCGCTTCAAGCGGCATGGCTGGGCTCCTTGGCCGACTGCGGCAGGGTCATGGTAGCGGCTACACCACTGGGGAAATTGGCCACGATCGCTACTCCGGCCTGCTCGCCGCAGGTCAACCGCAGGCGCTCGCGCAGGTTCTTCAGGCCGATGCCGGTGCCGCTGGTGCCCTGTCCGAAACCGAGCCCATCGTCGGCGACCGTCACGGTGACATGGTCATCGAAACCACGCGCGAGGATCCAGATCGTGCCGCCGCCGGGCTTGGGCTCCAGGCCGTGCTTGATCGCATTCTCGACCAGGGTCTGCAGCGCCATCGCCGGCATCTTCACTTCGTGCAGCTCGGTAGGCACCTGCACTTCCACCGCCAGCCGTGCGCCCATGCGGATGCGCAGGATTTCCAGATAGGCGCGGGTACGTTCCAGCTCCACGCCCAGCGTGGAAACCGATTCATCCACCTGCGGCAGCGAACTGCGCAGGTACTGGATCAGGTGACCGAGCATCTGCTCGGCGCGCGCCGGGTCGGTGCGGGTCAGCACCTGTGCATTGGCCAGCGAGTTGTACAGGAAGTGCGGCTCGACCTGCGCGTGCAGCAGGTTCAAGCGCGCGACCGACAGTTCCTTTTCCACCTGGGTCTGTTCGGCAGCGGCCTGCTCGTCGCGGCGCTGGTCGGCCACGCGGCGGCTGATCGCTCGGGTTACCGCTTCGGCGTTCTCATAGTTGCTGCCTTCATCCAGTGCCAACAGATCGGCCCACCAGCCGGCGTCCGGTTCGAACAGCAGGGTCACCGTGCTGGTGCCCTGCCCCGGCGTTACCGTGGCCAGCACGCTGTTGCGTTTGATCGCCAGCCGCGCCGGCAGGTTCCAGCGCGACGGTTGCCGGCCGTTCCACAGGTCGACGCGGCGCACATAGGCACGTACCTGCAGACTGCCGGCAGAACTCTCCACCTCTTCCACCCGCGGCAGTTCGCCGACGGCAGCCTCGACCACTGCGAAGGCCTGGCCGGCATCCATCGGCAGTTCGATCTGCCGGCGCTGGCGGCCGGACAAGGTGGCGCCATCGAGGCGACCGGCCACCAGCCAGACCCGGCGCACATGGGTGATCGCGCTGCCCAGCGCGGAGATCATCAGGAACATCACCAGCAGCCCGAACACCCAGCCTGGGCCGTCGTTCATGCCGCTGAAGATGCCACTCCAGACCATGCCGGCAACGAACAGCGCCGCGGCCCAGGCCAGCAGATGACGGATGATGAGGGAGAAGCTGGCGATCACGGCGGCGCCTTGGTGGAAGGGGTGAGCCGAGCATAGAGCGGCCCTTCGGGCAAACAAGCGATGTGCGACGAAGACCGGGAAAGGGTGGATGGAACCGGTTCTGGTAGTGCCGGGTTGCCGGCCAGCGGCCGGCACTACCAGGCACTACCGGGTTGCCGGCCAGCGGCCGGCAACCGGGGAGGCGCCGGGTGAGCCCGGCGCCTTCCGTTATCTGCGCTGGTCGGCGCTGGCGTCACGCACGGCGCGGAACGCCTCGTCCTTGCTCCAGTTCGGCCAGCTGCGCGAATTGGCCAGCTGATTGCCCAGGGTGTACAGCACTTCCAGGTCGCGCGCAGCGCCTGCAAACACCCAGTCCGGCTGCCACTCGTCGCCCTGCTGGTGGTAACGCTTGGCGGTGTAGTCCTCGGACGCCTTCTTGCCCGCCGCGACGCCACCGTCCACCCAGTCCTGCCCGGCCGACCAGGACAGCGCGGGCACGCCACGCTTGGCGAACGGGAAGTGGTCGGAGCGGAAGAACAGGCCGGCTTCCGGCTTCGGGTCCGGCGTGTAGCGGATGTCCCATCCCTTGGCTACGTCCTTCAACTGGTCCAGCAGCTCGAAGCGCGCCGCGCCGTAGATGCCGAAATCGCGCGACGGACCGAACGGCGCCATGCCGTCCATGTTGATCATCGCCACGGTCTTTTCCAGCGGGTACAGCGGGTGCGTTGCGTAGTACTCCGAACCCAGCAGGCCCTTCTCCTCGGCGGTTACCGCCAGGAACACGACCGAACGCTGCGGACGCGGCGCCTTGGCGAAGCCGCGTGCCAGTTCGATCAGCGAGGCGGTGCCGCTGGCGTTGTCCAGCGCGCCGTTGAAGATGCGGTCGCCGCGTGCGTCGGGCTCGCCCACGCCGATGTGGTCCCAATGCGCGCTGTAGATGACGGTCTCGTCCGGATGCGTGCTGCCTTCCAGGCGCGCGGCCACGTTGTGCGAGGTAATCACTTCGGTCTTCACCGCGTACTTCGCATCCAGGCTGGCGCCGGTCAGCGGCACCGGGGTGAAGTCGCGCTGCTGCGCCTTCTTCTTCAGCGCCTCGAAATCCTGCCCGGCCGAGCGGAACAGTTCGACCGCCAGATCGCGCTGGATCCAGCCTTCCAGCAGCGGATGACTGTCAGCCGGATTGTCGCGCACCACGTCGAACATGGTGTTGGTGTTGGAGCCGGCCACCGTGGCCCAGCCATACGACGCCGGGGCGGTCTCATGCACGATCAGCACGCCGAGTGCGCCCTGGCGTGCGCCTTCTTCGTACTTGTACGGCCAACGGCCATACCAGGTCATGCCCTTGCCGTCGAAGTCGCCCTTGCCGGTTTCGAAGTCCGGGTCGTTGATCAGCACGACGGCGATCTTGCCCTTCAGGTCCACGCCCTTGAAGTCGTCCCAGTTGCGCTCCGGCGCCTTTACGCCATAGCCGAGGAACACCAGCGGTGCCTTGCTGATATCTACGTTGGTGGCGCCGTTCATGGCTGCACGCACGGCGATCTGCTTGCCCTGCTCCAGCGCGATGGTCTTGCCGCCCTGCTGCAGCGACAGCTGCGGGGTGCCGACGATGTCGCCCTTGCGCAGCGGCACGGCCTGGGTCCACAGGCGCTTGCCGTCCTTCAGGTCGCCGCCGGGCTGCAGGCCGGCGTCGGCGAACTGCTTGCTGAGGAAGGCGATGGTCTTCTGTTCGCCGGCGGTGGCCGGGGAGCGGCCTTCGTAGGCGTCGGAGGCCAGCTCCTTGACGTCGGCGGAGATCCGCGCGCCATCGAATTTCGGGGTGGCCGCCATCAGTGCGCTCGACACCGACAGGGCCAGTACGCCCAGTACTACTCGCTTCATTGCTCTCTCCAGCAGGGAAATCGTTCTGGAGTGTAAGGGGTAAGAGGTTCGGCAGGGCTGCGCCCTGCACCCGCCGAAACAACGGCAACGGCCGGAGCAACAACGGTATTCCGTGGGATGGCGGGGTGGGTCCGGTTGCGGGAGACGCCGTAAACCCATCCTTGGGGGCTTGGCCGCGGCATCCATGCCGCGGACACTCCCGCAACCGGACCCACCCCGCCTTCGAGAGATCTCCGCAATCTGTCGGGAGGGTATGGCCTGCTCTTGGTGGGTGTCGACCTTGGTCGACACGGTAGATCCACGCCATGCGTGGATGACCAGAAGCAAGAAGGGGTCAGATCCCTTTCCCGGTAGGAAAGGGCTCTGACCCCATCTGTGCATTGCTTGGGTGTCTTACCAGTTCGGGTCTTCGGCCGGGGCGGCGGCGGGCTTGGGCTTCGGCTTGCTGGCCGGGCGCGCTGCGGCGGCCGGGGCGGCCGATGCGGTTGCGCCGGCGGCGGCCTTGGGCTTGCTGCCCAGCTTCTGGCGCAGTTCGATCTGGCCGGGGCGGAAACCACCGCGCATCGCGTCGACGCCCTCTTCCAGGGTGCCGTAGGAGGTCTGCGCGGCAACGCGGTCGATGCGGATGGTGCAGCACGGATGCTCGCTGCGGCCGAGCGAACGGCCGGTCTGCGGGTCCTTCAGCTCTTCGCCCAGGCGCACGGCCTGCCAGCGCTGGCCGACCTGCACGGTGTCACCGCCCTGGCTCAGCACCACCTGGTCGCCATCAACGGACACCACCGACACCGGGAACAGCGTGGTGACGATCGTGCTGCCGATCTGCCCGGACAGCGAGTCCATCATCGAGGCGGCCATGCTGCGGCCGTTGACCACGCGCGGCAGCGTGCTCGGGCCGGTCGAGGCCAGCTGGTGATCGAAGCTGTCGGACATCACCACCTGGCCGGTGGTGGCATTGACCAGGCGCAGGGTGATGCGGCCGCCACCGGAATACGAGGTCACCTGGCGATCGGACATGCGCAGGTTGCGCACGCTGCGCGGGTACTCGAACCGTTCGATGGTCGGAATCAGGATCAGGTCGGTCGCCAGCTGCTGGCCAACGCGTGCGGTGTCCTGCAGGCGCACGTTGCCACTGTTGATGTGGTCGATCTCGGCCTGCAGTTCGTCGCCGAACTCGCGGTCCAGCACAATGAAGCGCTGGGTCTGGGTAAGCGTGTCGGACAGCCGCGCGCGGATCGCCTGGGCGACCTCGTCGGCGTTCACCCGGCCATCGCCAACGGCATAGCTGCCCGACTTGGTGCGCGGCAGGGCCACCACGATCTTCGGCTTGCCTTCTTCGTCCGGTGCGCGGTACTGGGCAATCTGCGCGCGTACACGCACCTTCCAGTAGCTGCGCATGCTGCGCCGGGTGACATCCGAATCGAAGGAGCTGGCACCGCGCTTGGCGTCTACCTTGACCTGCTCTTCGTAGTTCTCCTTGACGCTGGCCGACGCCGAGCCGCCCTTGGCGGAGGCTTCGCCGGAAGCGCTGGCCGAGGCCGACCCCTTGAAGCTCCAGCCTTCGTCGCTGGCGCGCACGCGGGCGATGGTTTCTTCGTCGAGCTGGCTCACTTCATCCTGCGAGAGGATTTCATAGCCCAGCACCGCGCCCTGCGAGCCGGCAATCATCTGCTGGGAGAACGCGTCGGCGCGGATATCGCCGACGTGTTCACCGTCCACGTCCACATGCAGGCCTGCGCGCAGGCTCTGCATCTGGCTGGCCACGCGTACGCCGTTGACCTGGGCCACGGCCGACTGCAATGCCGCCAGCACCGCCAGTTCCGGGGTGCTGCCGATACCGTCGGCTTCGCGCGCGACCTGGGTGGTGCCGCCGAAATCCGGCGTGCCACGCAGGGGCGCTTCCTGCACCGGCGCATTGCTGGCCAGTGCACTGGCAGCCTTGTCCTTGGCCGGAGCGGTTTCTGCCGGTGCATCCTGCTTGCCACAGGCTGCCAGCAGGGCCGCGGCCAGGCCCAGGCCGATCAATCGAGTCGTCGTACGCATGCGGAGTTGCCTCGTATCAGAGCGAATCCAGCATCGAATCGGCGTTGGACGGCACCTTCACCTTGCTCTTCTTGGCGAAGGTCACAGCCGACTTGGTCGAGCCGTACAGGCCCTTGATGAAGCCCGGCGATTCCTTGGCAACCCAGGCACCGGCGGCCAGCTTGCGGCCAACGGTGGCCATCTGGGTGGCGCCCAGGTTCTTCATGCCGGCTGCAAAGCCACTGGCTTCGCCGCTCAGCTTCTGTGCTTCGGCAGCCGAGGCCAGCAGCGAGACCAGGCCTTCGGCGTAGTGCTGCTTGGATTCAGCATTCAGTTCCGGCTGTGCGGCCTGGCGCTCGTCGATGGCGGCCTGGGCGGCTTCGCTGACCGACACCGACTTCTTCATCGCATCGACGTTCACCGAACCGGACGACAGCGCCTGGCGCTCGGCTTCCAGCAGCTGCACCTGCTCGGCCAGGCCGAAGGCACGGGCGAAGGAGGTCTGTGCCTGCAGCGAGTGCGACTGCGAGCTGACGAAACGACGGACCAGCGCTTCCTGCGCGGCTTCGTCCGGAGCGGCAGCGCTGGCGCTGCTGCTGGAGGTGCCGGTGGCGCCGCCGGCCAGGTCCTTCAGCTTGCCGAACTGGGCGTGGGCCGGCATCGACAGGGTGGCGGCCGCGATGGCCACGACGAGAGCGGTATTACGGATCATGGAAGAGTCCTTTGGGAGAGACGGCCGCGATGCGGCACGCAATAAACGGGAAGCAGAGCGGTGCCGGGCTAACCCGGCACCCACCAACGTCAGCGGACCGCCTTGACGTTCAGCTCGTTGATCATCTGCTGGGCAGCCTTTTCCGCAGCCAGCTGCAGTGCATTGGTACGGGCGACGGTTTCGTTCGGGCCGGTACCGGAGAACTGCACCGGGCCCACCGACGACACGGTGCGCGGGAAGCGACCGGTCACGTCCAGCACCTTGCCGGTGACAGTGACGAACACGCGGGTGTTGCCGCTGGCCGGGTCACGGTCGCGCATGCCGACGTCGAGGGTGCCGACGGCGATGTACGGGATGTTCGCCGCACGGATGCCGTTGGCGGTATCGCGCAGGGTGGCCGCGGACAGATCGTTGCCAGTGCTGAAGTCCTTGCGGATGCGCTCGATGCTGAGCAGGCCGCGCGACTCGCCTTCCACGTATTCGGCTTCAACCACTTCGTAGCCGGCGGCGCTGAAGGCACCGGTCATGGCCGTGTTGACCTCGGCGGCGTTGGCCACCTTCCAGCTGATGTTGTCGCTGCGGGCGGTGGTGCTGCCGCCGCTGGTGACCGACACCGAGCCGTTCTGGTTGATGCTGCCGTTGGTGCTGACCGAGTTGCCGCGGAAGCTGTCGCCCTCACGGGTGTTCTCGCTGTAGCTGCTGCTGGCGTCGACGCGGCGGTATTCCTTGTCCTGGAACGACTGCACGGTGTCCTGCGAGCGCGCCATGAACAGGAAGGTCAGCAGCGAGCGCTGTGCAGCGGTGGCACCGGCCACGGCCGAACCGGCATCCAGCTTGGTCTGCAGCAGGGTGGTGTTGATTTCGGCGCGGACGGTGACGCTGTAGGTCTTGGCCTTCTTGTCTTCGTTGTCCGACAGCTGCACGGCGCTGAGCACGTAGCGGTCGATTTCACCGAGGAACTCGGCGCGACGCGATTCGAACAGGCGCAGCTTGGCCGCACCGGATTCGGCGATGTACGCCTCCAGTGCATTGGCCTTGGCCTTGTTCAGGGCCTGCGCACGGGTATCGGCACTCAGGCGCAGGCTGTAGCTGGCCGAACCGGTACCGCGCGAGCTGGCGGTCTGCGCGGCGACCGGCGAGGCCACCGCCAGGGCGATGAGGATGAGCAGGATGGTACGCATCAGCGACATGATTTGATCAACTCCTGGAGGGCTTGGGTCTGTTGCTGCAGCGGGCGTCCGCCGGGCTTCTGCTCGTCCAGCCAGGCGCGCGAATCGGCACGCTTGGCGGCGGCGCCGGCGAAGGCATCGAAGCCGGCCAGCAGGGTTTCGTAGCTGGCCGACCACTGGTCGACCTGCCACTGCGTGACCGGCACCACCTTGGTGGCGCCCTTGCGCAGCGGCTGTTCGAAGTACACCTTGCCGGAGAACGGCTCGGTGACCTTGGCGGTGAAGAACGCGCCGAACAGCATCGTCTTCATCGCCGGCGTTTCACTGATGACGCCGTTCTTCAGCGCATCCACCTGCAGGCTGATGACGTAGTCGGCCTCGGGAATCTTCAGCTGGTAGACCTTGCCGTCGGCAAAGCGCGCGGCCATGGCACCGCCGATCGCCTGGCCCGAGGCCGGCGGCAGCAGGCCGACACCGGTATTGGACGACAGCGTCTTGGACAGCTCATGGGCCAGCGTGGCGCGCAGCGGACCGGCCCACTTCGGATCGGGCAGCTTGGCCAGCGTGGCGTCGGACAAGGTCACCGCACCCACCTGCAGGCGACGCGTGGCCGCTTCCGGCAGCTTGGCCTGGGCCAGGGTGGTGGCCAGCACCTGCGACAGGCTGGTATCGGCACCGCCGTACAGCAGATCGGCGACGATCGCATCGATATCGTCGCTGTCCGGGCGGTACTCCTGCACGTCGATGCGCTGCAGGGTAAGCGGATAGGAGGCGATCACCTGGCGCTCGCGGAAATCGAAGAACAGCGCCTGCAGTGCCACTTCCACCAGCACCTTGTACTGGTCGCCGATCGGTTCGACCGATACCAGCTCGCGGTCCAGCGCAGCGGCCAGGACCACGGCACTGGTGGTGCCATCGAGCATCGCCACCGGCTGGTCGATCAGTTCCAGGTTGGCCGGTGCGCGGCGCTTGAGCGCCTGTGCCAGGGTCTGGTTGAGCGGAATCAGGCCACGCTTTTCCAGCACGGCATGCGCATGCGGGGTGGTCGCCTGTACGGCGGCGGCGTCAGCGGTATAGGCAAAGCCGGCCCAGTAGGCCTGCTGCGATTTGTCTGCGGCCTGGCTGGCCAACGGCCATACGGCCAGGCACAGGGCATAGGCAAGCAGGCGCGCAAAAGCGCGCGGTGCGCTCTTCGTCCTTGAAAACATCCAACCGCTCCTCGGTCACGACACACGAATGACAGGCGCGAACACGCCCGCTGGGCGCGAAACATAGCCGCTCCGGGGCAAACCGACAAGTGCTGACCTTGTCGGCTTCAATTTTCCTGCGGCAGGCCGGCCCGTTGCCGCAGCAGGGTCCGCTCTGCCTGGTTCTGGCTCAACGCCGCTGCCGAGGCGAATGCGTCACGCGCGTCCTGCTCACGTCCCAGCTGCTGCAGCAGTTCGCCGCGCACCACCATCAGCGGTGCGTAGCCCTGCAGGCGGGGCTCATCCAGCAGCGGCTGCAACAGTGCCCATGCCGCGAACGCGCCTTCGCTGCGCGACACCGCCACCACCCGGTTCAATGCCACCACCGGCGATGGCATTACCTGCAGCAGCTGCGCATACAGTGCAGCGATGCGCGCCCAGTCGGTGTCTTCGGCACGCCGCGCACTGGCATGGCAGAAAGCGATCCGCGCCTGCAGCACATAGGGGTCATCGCCGCCACCCGCCGACACCGCACGCGCCAGTGCCTGCTGGCCGCGTTCGATCTGCAGCCAGTCCCAGCGCACCCGGTTCTGCTGGTCCAGCAGGATCGGCGCACCCTGCGCATCCACCCGTGCCGCCGCGCGCGAGGCCTGCAGCTCCATCAGCGCCAACAGACCCAGTACCGGCGGCACCGGCATGCGATGGGCGAGGATGCGCGCCAGCCGCAGCGCCTCGGTGCACAGCGCCGGTCGCATCCAGTCGTCGCCCGCACTGGCTGCATAGCCTTCGTTGAACACCAGGTAGATCGCCTCCAGCACCGAGGCCAGTCGCTCCGGCAATGCATCGGCACGCGGCACTTCGTAGGGGATCTGCTTCTGCGCCAACGTGCGCTTGGCACGCACGATGCGCTGGGCGATGGTCGGCTCCGGCTGCAGGAACGCGCGGGCGATCTCGGTCGTGGTCAGCCCGCCCAGCAGGCGCAGGCTCAGCGCCACCCGCGCGTCGGCAGGCAGGACTGGATGGCAGGCCACGAACATCAGCCGCAGCAGGTCATCGCCGATGTCGTCTTCCAGCGCCTGGCTGTCGTCCGGCGCGGGCAATGCGGCCGGATGCAGTTCCTCTCCCCATTGCGCATGCTGCTGCGCCACCCGACGGTGCTGGCGCAGCACATCGATGGCACGGTTGCGCGCGGTGGTCATCAGCCAGGCTCCAGGATTGTCCGGGATGCCCTGCACCGGCCAACGCTCCAGCGCGGCCAGCCAGGTGTCCTGGGCCAGCTCTTCGGCACGACCGACATCGCCGCCGAGCAGGCGCGCCAGGCGCGCGATCAACACTGGCGATTCCATCCGCCAGAGGGTGTCCAGGCGCTGGCTCAGGGCGGGCTCGTGCATGCGCCGATCACAGCATGCGGGCCCGGCCCGCACAAGCGCCGGCGTTCACGCTTCCACGATCGGCTTGAAGCCGCCCCAGAACATGCGCTTGGTATCGAACGGCATGTCCTTCGGGCCGATATGCGCCAGCCGCGGGTCGGCCATCACCTTCTTGTTGATGCGGTCGCGCGCGGCACGCGTACGGAACACCACGAAGGCCACGATCACCGTTTCGCCCGGCTTGAGCTTCACCGCCTGCGGAAACGAGGTCGATTTGCCGGGTTGCACGTCATCGGCCACGCATTCCATGTACTGCAGCGCGCCATGGTCCTTCCACACTGCGCCGGCCTGGCGGGCAAGGCGGCGATAGGCCGCCACCTTGTCCTGCGGGCACGGCAATACGTAAGCATCCACGTAAGCCATGGGGATTCTCCCTGCGGCGGCCGCTCAGCCCGGCTCGCCGTCCATGTGTGCGATTTCCCAGAGATGCCCATCCAGGTCCTGGAAGCCGCGCTGGTACATGAAGCCGTAGTCGCGCGCCGGCTGCGGTTCGCTGGCACCGGCGGCCAGCGCCTTGTCCACCATGGCGTCCACCGCCTTGCGGCTGTCAGCCGACAGGCAGGTGATCACCTCGGTCTGCGCATGCGCATCGGCGATGCCCTTGGTGGTGAACTGCTGGAAGAACGGCTTGACCAGCAGCATCACGAAGATGCTCTCGCTGACCACCATGCAGGCGGCGTTCTCGTCGGTGAAGGCCGGGTTGAAGCTGTAGCCCAACGCGGCGAAGAACGCCTTGGCTTTTTCCAGATCCTGCACGGGCAGGTTGACGAAGATCATCTGCGGTTGCGGTGTACTCATCGGTGCGGTTCCCTGCGATGGATGGAGAAAAGGAAAATCAGGGCTGCTTCATGCAGTTGACCATCCACGGCTTGCCGTAGCGGTCGGTCAACATGCCCCAGCGGTGGGCCCAGAAGGTTTCGGCGATCGGCATCTGCACCTGGCCACCCTCGGCCAGCGCCGCGAAAACGCGCTCGGCTTCTTCGATGCTGTCCACGTCGACGTTGATGGTGGTCGAGCCACCCTCGCCGCCGCCGGGACCATCGGCTGCCATCAGGATCGCCGCGCCGATCTCCAGCTGGCTGTGGGCCACATGGTCGAGGGTGTCGGCCGGCATTTCATTGCAGCCCGGCGAGCCGTCGGACGGCGGCATGTCGCGGTACTTCATCTCCGACGTGACCTGGCCGCCAAGTGCCTTGGCATAGAACGCCATTGCGTCGTGGGCCTGGCCGCTGAAGCCGAGGAAGGGAATCAGTTTCATGGGAATGCTCCGTAGGATGGGATGAATGCGCGGCCGTGCTCAGGCACGGTCGAGCTGCTCACGCAGACGCTGTTCCTGCTGCTGTAATTCAGGGGTGAAGGCTTCGCCGAAGTCTTCGGCGGAAATCAACGGGCGCAGCTCCAGCGCACCGCCCGCGCCGAAGGGCGCACGGCTGGCCCATTCGGTGGCCTCGTCCAGCGAGCGCACCTCCCACAGCCAGAACCCGGCGATCTGCTCGCCGGCCGGGCCGAACGGGCCGGTCTCGACCTGCGGCGCGCCGCTGCCGAAATGAATGCGGCGGCCGCGCTGGGTGGCATGCAGGCCTTCCCCGGCAAGCATGATGCCGGCGGCCACCAGTTGTTCGTTGTAGGCGCCCATGGTGGCCAGTTCCTTTTCGCTGGGCATGCGCCCGGCTTCGGAATCGGCGTTGGCTTTGACGATCACCATCACTTTCATTGCGGTCTCCGCTGGGCTGCGGGTGCGTGCCCTTCCCTCTTACAACGAACCAGGGGCGCGAGGATCGACACCGTCGTGCAAATTATTTTTCCTGCGGAGAGCGCGCCTTCGGCGGGGATCGGCGAACGGCGGGGCCCCTCCGTGGTGGGGTTGGTTGGTCGTGAAGAGCTGCATCTCTGCGGGTTGGCCGGGCGGGTGGGCTGCGCAGGGGACGCCGTGAATACGTCCCTGTAGGCTCGGGCGCGCCATCCATGGCGCTTACGCCCCTGCGCAACCCACCCGCCCAGCCACGGACAGATTCCTGCCTCCGATCCACCACGGGAAGATCAGAAAAAAAGCAAAAGCAACAGCAAAGGCGGTTGGCTGGCGGCCTCGGCTTTGCGAGCGAAGCGACCCGCTTTTGCCTTTGTTTGTGATTTTCCGTGGTGGACGCCGCAGGAAACTGTCCAGGGCCGGGTGGGTAGGCGGGGCGGGGGTGTCCGCGGCATGGATGCCGCGGCCAAGCCCCCAGGGATGGGTTCACGGCGTCCCCCGACCCGCCTACCCACCCGGCCAATCCCATGGCTCATGCTTGTGCTTGTGCTTCCACCACGGAGGGGCCCCGCCGTTCGCCGATCCCCGCCGAAGGCGCGCTTCCCGCTCTGCCTTTCGCAGTGCAGCATGCCCCCGCGCAAACCTGCGCGATCATGGTCCCCCGCCCCCGCCAGGACTCCGCCATGCAGCAGTACCTGCTTCTGATCTACATCGACCCATCACTGCTGCGCACACTGCCCATCGACGACTTCAATACGTTGATGCGCGACTGCCTCGCCCATGCCGATAAACTGCAGGCCGAAGGCACGTTGCTGGCCGCGCAGAAACTGCAGCCGATCGAATCGGCGCAGACCCTGCGCGTGCGCGATGGACACAGCCGGGTGCTCGATGGCCCCTTCGCCGAAACCCGCGAACTGCTGGCCGGCTTCAACCTGATCGTGGCCCGTGACCGCGATGAGGCCATGCGTATCGCCCAGGGCTTCCCGTGGGCCCGCTTCGGCAGCATCGAGGTGCGGCCGCTGGAAGACATGGACGCCGAGCGCGAACGCTGCGGCGCCCCGGCCGCGGCTATGGCAGCAGCCGTACCCTGAGGTCGCGCGGGCCCACGCCTTCGTTGCCGCTGTAGTCGCGCGCACTGGCACGCACGATGTACTCCCCCGGCGGCAACGCCGCCGGTTGCCAGCGGCCGGTTTCCATCAGCCCATCGCGCACGGTGTTGGTCACCAGATAACGGAAGCGGGTGACCGCGCTGCCATGCACGGTGATGCCGCTGTCGGGTGCGTAAGCCACTTTCACCGCCTGCTTCTGCGGCGGCATGCGGTTGAAGACGATGTTCCAGCGCGGCTGCTCGTAGCCCTGCAGCGGCTGCCCGGCGGCATCGAGGATCTGGTAGCCCACCTGGTACGGCCCCAGCCGACGACGCGGCAGGTTGTTGTCCACCTGGTCCCAGGCTTCCACCACGATCTGCACGCCGCGTCCCTGCCGGGCCAGCATCACCACGCCATCGCTGCCGGCGGCCAGCGGCTGGTCGTTGTCATCCAGCAGCGCCACATCGGTGATGCGCGGCGCGAAGTGGTCAGCATAGTTCTTGAACCCCAACGCCACCGCATTGGTCTCGAAACCGCCATTGCCCACGGCCAGGTGCACGTGCGCCTGGTTGTTGATGCTGCCCAGGCGGTCGCCGACGTGGATGCGTGTACCACGGCGCACGCGGATGCGCTCCAGCGTGCCGTCTTCGGCGTACAGCGGCTGCCAGCGCGCGTCGAACGGTTCGCCGCGTGGCGTGCGACCGACACGCATGTGGATGTATTTCAACCGGTCCACGGCCAGGCCCTCAGCCTGCCCACCGAGGCTCCAGGCGGCAATCGGGCTGCTGATCTTGCCCTCGGCGATCGCCAGTACGGTCTGGCCGACATCGCCGCGCACATCGAAGCCGCCGTGCAGGTGGTGGCGGCTCTCGCCCTGGAAGGTGCCGCGCACCTCGCCGAGCGTGCCGACCACTTCGTGCCAACCATCCTGCGGCGCCAGTGGCCAGCGCCCGCCACTGTCCGGCAGCGCCGCATCGGAGGCCGGGCCCACCAGCGCCGGTGCGGGCGGTTCACCCACCGGCAACGGGCGCAGGCGATGCAGCCGATAAGCCGCGGAGTCGGCCACCAGCAGGGCGCCGTCGGCCTCCACCGCCAGACCACTGGGACGCGCCAGGCGCGGCAGGCGGTCATTGCCCAGCAGTGCCAGCTGATGGCCCTGCGGGGTCACCTGCACGATGCGTCCATCCAGGTCACCCACGTACAGCACGCCGTCATGCGTGGTGGCCAGTGACAACGGTCCATTGATGACCTCACCCTTGCCGACCGCGGTGCTGACCATGCCATCGGCACCGACGCGACGCACCGCGTTGTTGAACAGATCGGCCACCAGCAGTGCGCCGTGCGCATCGAAGGCCAGCGCCACCGGTGTATCGAAACGAGCGTCAGCGCCAAGCGCATCGACGAAACCCGGGCGGTCGCCGCCGGCCAACGTACGCACGTTGCCATCGGTACCGATCACCCGGATGCGGTCGTTCCAGGTATCGGCCACATAGACCTGTCCCTGCGCATCCACGGCGATGCCCATCGGCCCATCGAAGCGCGCCTGTGCGGCGGGACCATCGGCGAAGCCCTGGGTGCCGCCTGCCAGCGTGGTCACCTGGCCATCGGTGCTGATGCGCCGGATCGCATGATTGCCGGTGTCGGCCACATACAGGTTGCCCTGCGCATCGGCGGCAATGCCCGAAGGCGTGTTGAAACTTGCCTGCAGGGCAGGCCCATCAACACGACCCTCGCCCTGCCCCGCTACCGTTTCGATGCGGCCATCGGGCAGGCGGCGGCGAATGCGGTTGTTGTCACCGGCATCGGTGAAGTAAACGCTGCCATCGGCACTGCCCAGCAGCGCGTAGGGGTCGGCGAAGCGTGCCTGCGCCGAGGCGCCATCGCGATCACCCGGATGACCGTCGCCGGCCAGCAGCTCGATCTGTGCGGTCCACGCCAGCGGCGTCGGTATAGGGCCAGCCGGCACCTGCGGGCCGGAGGCAGGGAATTCCCACCAGGTGGCCGCCAGGGCCACCGCTGTTGCCACCACCACCGCACCCACCGCCATCCCTTGCCACCGCGCCATCGTTCCGTTTGCCTGTGCTTGCATGAAGAGCCACGCACGATAATGGCTGCGTCCGCGCAGCGCCATGGCCGATGGTCAGGGCGATGGCCAGGGCCCTTTCATAGCGCTTGTTCTGCGCTGCCACAGCAGGTTCAATGTCCGCTCCATGGACGGAGGCCCACCATGCCCCGCTGTACCCCACTCTTCGCGCTGCTGTTTGCCGCGCTGACCAGCACGACCGCCTCGGCGAACGTGCCGCGGACGCCCACGTCTCCTTCGCAGCCTCCGTCCGATGCAGCGATGGATGCTTTGCATGCTGCGTACGCGCAGCAGTGGGATACAGCCATCGAGCAGTCCCGCAGCGGCAATACGCTGGCCGCGCTGATCGCCATGGAACGGCTGATGGACAGCCCGCTGCTGGCCGATTTCGATGCCGAGCGCCGCGGCCGCGCCGCGCAGTTTGCCGGCTGGACGGCGGCCATGCAGAAGCAACCCGTGCTGGCACGGCGCTATCTGCAGCAGGCGCTGCTGGCGTTGCCGGGTGATGCAAGCATCCTGACCACGCTGGTCTCGCTGGACCTCAACGATGACCAACCCGCAGCGGCACTCGAGCATCTGACACAGGCGCTGGCGCGTGCCGACAGCCCACTGGCAATCGACCACCATACCGTCAGCTACCTGCAGTACCACCTGCGCGAGCAGCCCGCGCAACGCATGGCGCTGCTGCAGGCGTTGTTCGACAACGGCTGGAAGATCGCCGGCACCGAACCCACCGGGCTGTGGCTGGATCTGGCCACGCTGCAGGCTGACAACGGTCGCGGCGATGCCATCCCGGCCACGCTGGCACGCATCGACACCCCGGCCGAACTGATCCGCTTGCGCAGCGACAAGCGCTTCGACCGCTACGTGGATCGCCACGATGCTCGCTTCGATCCGGTCAAGGCCGCGCAGGCCCATCTGGACACCCTGCGTGTATCGGGCCTGCTCGATGGTGACCTCGATGCACGCCTGGTGGATTTCAGCAGCACGCTGCTGATGCTGGACCGCAACGAGGAAGTCCTGGCGCTGACCGATGATCTGGCCGAGGCCGTTGCGCAAGGACAGGCGCCGTCCGCCGCCAAAGCGGAGTGGCTGGCGTGGCTGCTCAACAGCCGCGTCGCGGCGCTGCGCCGCCTGGGGCGCACCGATGAAGTGCTGGAGACGGCCAAGCTCGCCGCGCGCATCGGCACGCTTGGGCCGGATGGTCTGGAGCACCAGATGAACGTCGCCTTCGTGCTCAGCTCACTGGGCAAGGCGCAGGAAGCAGGCGCCGCGATGGCCACGTTGAGCGATCTGAGCGGCTATGGCCAGGCCGCACAGGCAGTGATCCAATTCGCCGCTGCCCGCCAGCGCGGTGATGCCGCCGCTGCCGCCGCAGCACGTGCGGTCATCGTCGACCAGCGCCAGGACGCGCGCCTGTTCCATCGCGAGATGCTGCTGGAAGAAGGTGATCTGGATGGGGCCGCAGCCGTGCTGATCGAGCAGTTGCGCTCGCCGCTGGAGCGCAGCGATGCGCTGGCCAGCCTGCAGGATATGCGCGTGTATCCCTCGTTGCCGGGCGATGTACGCATCGATGCCGCGTGGCGCGAGCTCAAGCAGCGTGCCGACGTGCAGGCCGAAGTCTCGCGCGTCGGTCGCATCGAGCGCTACGACCTGGTGGGCAGCGCCACATCGCGCTGAACACCTGCTACTTCGCCGGCACTTCGATACGGATGCCCATCGCCTCGCGATAGCGGGTGTACAGGGCCATCACCTTGTCCACGTAGGCCAGGGTTTCGGCATACGGTGGCACGCCCTTGTAGCGCGCCACCGCACCGATGCCGGCGTTGTAGGCCGCCGCTGCCAGCGGGCGGTCGCCGTTGTAGCGACGCAGCAGGGCACGCATGTAGCGCGCGCCGCCATCGATGGACTGCTGCGGCGAGAACGGGTCGCGCACGCCGTATTCCAGCGCGGTGTCCGGCATCAGCTGCATCACGCCCTGCGCGCCCTTGCTGGACACCGCCAGCGCGTCGAAATTGCTTTCGGCATGGGCGATCGCCCGCAGCCAGGCATCGTCCACGCCGGTGGCCTTGGCCGCCGCCTTGAACTGCTTTGCGTGCTGGGCCAGCTGGGGCTTGCCGACCTTGCCCAGGCCTTCATGCGCCGGCTCGCCCGGCGGTGTGGCCACGGTGAACTTCAGGAACACCCGCGAACCGGGCAGGTTGCGGGTGGAGTAGACAAGTTTGCCGTCCTGCTCGCGCTCGTACAGCACGCCACTGAACACGCCCATGTTGCCCCACAGGTTGGGGGTCTGCACGGCGCTGTCCTCGATCTCCTTCGGCGTGCAGCGCGAGCCGGGCTCCGGTGCGGTGGCCAGGCTGACGGTGTTGCCCTGGACGCAGCGGTAGACCGTGCGCGCAGCGGCCAGCCCTGGCCACAGGCCAGACAGCAGCAACAGCGCGACAAGGGCGGGACGGAGGGACATGGCGGCGGGATGATCCGGCTGCGGCCGCTAACACTGAGTGAATGGGGGGGGCGGCCGGGCGGCGCCCGGCACCCGCAGAAGCAACGGCCGCAGCAACGGCAATGGCAACTGCAACAGCAACAGCGGGCTATCCGTGGGATGGCGGGGTGGGTCCGGTTGCGGGGGACGCCGTAAACCCGTCCCTGGGGGCTTGGCCGCGGCATCCATGCCGCGGACACCCCCGCAACCGGACCCACCCCGCCTTCGACAGATTTCCGCGATCTGGGAACGGTGTTCTGTGCTGCTGTTGGTGGGTGTCGACCTTGGTCGACACGTGTAGATCCACGCCATGCGTGGAGGGGACTCACCGAGGCCGTGAGATCTGTTGGCGAGGGTCTTGCTGACTACCGTGCCATCTTCCGCCGCAGCCAATAACCGGCGCCCAGCAGCACGAACCACGCAGGGCTGGCGATCAGGGCCTGGCGGGTGTCGGCCTGCAGGCTCAGCAGTACCAGCACGGCGGCGAAGAACAGCAGGCAGGCCCAGCACATCGCCACGCCACCGGGCATCTTGAAGATCGAGGCCGCGTGGCGCTCAGGGTAGCGGCGGCGGTAGACCATGTAGGCCACCAGGATCAGCGACCAGACGAAGATGAACAACACCGTCGCCAGGGTCGTCACCAGGGTGAAGGCGGTCACCAGGTTGGGGATCAGGTAGATCAGCAGGGTGCCGCCCAGCAGGCACAGGCAGGAAAACAGCAGGCCCCTTGCCGGCACTGCAGCGCGCGAGAGCTTGGACAGGCCACGTGGCGCGTGGCCTTCCTCGGCCAGGCCATACAGCATGCGGCTGGTGGAGAAGATGCCGCTGTTGGCCGACGACGTGGCCGAGGTCAGCACCACGAAGTTGATCAGGCTGGCGGCGGCGGGAATGCCGGCCAGCACGAACAGCTGCACGAACGGGCTCTTGTCCGGCACCACCTGCCGCCATGGGGTGACCGCCATGATCGCGATCAGCGCCAGCACGTAGAAGATGATGATGCGCACCGGAATCGAGTTGATCGCCTTGGGCAGGTTGCGCTCCGGGTCGGCCGTTTCCGCGGCGGTGGTACCCACCAGTTCGATGCCGACGAAGGCGAACACCGCGATCTGGAAACCGGCGAAGAAACCGACCAGGCCCATCGGGAACATGCCGCCGTCATTCCACAGGTTCGACAGCGCTGCGGTATGCCCGCTGGGCGAGGTGAAGCCCCAGGCCACCAGTCCGGCGCCGGTGATGATCAGCGCGCAGATCGCCACGATCTTGATCAGCGCGAACCAGAATTCCATTTCGCCGAACAGCTTCACCGTCACCAGGTTCAACGACAGCAGCAGCATCACGCAGGCCAGCGCTGGTTTCCACGCTTCCAGTCCCGGGAACCAGAACTGCGCATAGGCAGCGATGGCGATCACATCGGCGATGGCGGTGACGATCCAGCAGAACCAGTACGTCCATCCGCAGAAGAAGCCGGCCCACGGCCCGAGCAGATCGGTGGAGAAATCGATGAAGGATTTGTACTGCAGATTGGACAGCAGCAGCTCGCCCATCGCCCGCATCACGAAGAACAGCATCGCGCCGATGATCAGGTAGACGAACACGATGGATGGGCCGGCCAGGCTGATGGTCTTGCCCGAACCCATGAACAGGCCGGTGCCGATGGCACCGCCGATGGCGATCAGTTGCAGGTGGCGGTTGGACAGGCTGCGGCGCAGGTGCTCGGGGGGCGTGGCGGGCTCGGTCATGGGCGCGGGAAGGGGCGGGTGAAGCGTTCGACGGTAGTCCTCCCGCTGCCACAACGCCAGCGCCGGACGGCCCAGGGCCGTCAGCAAGTGTCACTTTCACCACAATGTGACCCGTTACCGCCTTTGTCCCATTCCGCCCAGCCCTGCGCCGTGTTCATATACCGCCATCGTCCAAGGACCGGCCCCGCCCATGTGCCCAACCCTGCACACCTCTCTGGAGCCCCGGTCATGAGCCGACTGCGGGTCATCATCGGCGGCACCATCCTGGCCGTGCTGGCCGCTGCAGTGCCGATCGCGGTCATGGTCTATGCCACCTGGGACCGTGCCGTAAGCGTAGAGCAACAGCGACTGCATGCCATCGCCGAGCGCAGCCTGCGCCGTACCGAAGTGTCCTACCAGGAAGCGCTGGCGGCATTGAAGTCCGCCGAGGCCACGGTGCTGCCGGCCTGCGGGGCCGAACACATCCAGCGCATGCAGACCCTGGTGATGACCACGCCGTCGTCCGACCAGATGGGCTACTTCGAGGGCGGCAAGCTGCGCTGCACGTCGTGGGGGGTGTTCCAGCGGGATGTGGACCAGCCCACGCCGGACCACGTCACCAGCGATGGCGTCGGCATCACCGTGGACGTGCGCCCCGAGGCGTCCGGCCGGCGGCCGATGCTGTCCATGATGTATGGGTCCTACGACGTGCTGGTCGACCCTCGACGCTTCGTCGACGTCATCGTCGATCCGGACGTGCGGCTGGCCCTGGCAAGTCCGGATGGACGGCTGCTGACCCAGCAGGACGGCATGGACCCGGCCCTGTTGCAGCAACTGCTGCGTGAGCCCGGCGAGGGCCTGGACCACGACACCCTGTATGCCAGCGCGCGCAGCGGCGAATGGCTGGCGATCGCCACGGCCCCGCGCACCGCGCTGGCGGCCACGTTCCGGCAGCAGGCGTGGCTGTTCGTGCCCTTGGGCCTGCTGATGGCCGCCGCCGGTGCCGGCCTGGTGATCTGGCTGTCGCGGCGACGGCTGTCGATGCGCGGCGAACTGGGCATCGCCATCCGCCGCCGCGAACTCTACCTGCACTACCAACCGATCATCGAACTGGATACCGGCATCTGCGTCGGCGCCGAGGCGCTGGTGCGCTGGCAGCGACCCGATGGTACGCAGGTACGTCCGGATCTGTTCATTCCCTTGGCCGAAGAAGCCGGGATGATCGCCGCCATCACCGATCTGGTGATCGAGAACGTGGTTGCCGACATGCGTGAGCTGCTGGCCGAGGATCGCAGTGCACACATCGCGATCAACCTGGCGGCCGAGGACATCAGCAGCGGACGGGCGCTGAAGGTGATCTCGCAGCGCATGGCCGGCAGCGGCATCCTGCCGCAGCAGATCTGGCTGGAGGCCACCGAACATGGCTTCCTCGACATCGACCGTGCCCGCACCATGCTGGCGGCGGCGCGACGCGCGGGCCACAGCGTGGCCATTGACGATTTCGGCGTCGGCTATTCCAGCCTGCAGTACCTGCAGCAGCTGCCGTTGGATGCACTGAAGATCGACAAGTCCTTCGTCGATGCGATCGGCACCGAGAGCGCGACCAGCCCGGTCACGCCGCACATCATCGGCATGGCCCGGGAGCTGGGCCTGTGGCTGGTGGCCGAAGGTGTGGAAACCGAAGCGCAGCTGGCCTACCTGCACAGCCAGCACGTGCAGTTCGGCCAAGGCTGGCTGTTCTCGCGGCCGTTGCCGCGCGATGAGTTCATTGCCTTCCACCGCAAGCGCCAGCAGCAGTACGGCGCGGCGCGGGAGCACATGCAGAATCCGCGCAGCGTGCCGTTCGAGCGCGAGCAGGCGGGGGAGTAGTAGTCGGCGAACGGCGCAGCCCCTCGTGGTGGGTCGCTAAGAGCGAAATAGAGAAGAGAAAAGCAACAGCGGATCGCTGCGCTCGCGCACGCTGTTGAGCTTCGGCTGGGGTAGTGCCGGCCGCTGGCCGGCAACCCCGTCATCCTTGATCGACGCCTACGCCCAGGCCTTGGGCCGCGCCCAGACCCACAGGCCACACACCACCAGCAGCAGCAACGGCAGCCAAGCCAGGTGCTGGGCGCCGCTGGCCTGCAGCATCAGGCCGCCGCCGACGCCGCCGGCGGCGATGGCCAGGTTCCAGCCGGTCACCAGCATCGACTGCGCCAGGTCGGCGGCGGCACCGGCGCGGCGGGCCAGTGCGGTCTGGAACAGGGTGGGTACCGCACCGAACGCGACGCCCCACAGGATCGTCACCAACAGCAGCACGCCCGGCACACCTGGCCACAGCAGCAGCGAAGCCACCGCCATCACGAAGCCGATCACGCTGGCCCACACCAGCGCGCGCAGGTGGCGGTCCACGCCCCAGCCGGCGATGGCGATGCCCACGATCGCGGCGATGCCGAATGCCAGCAGCAGCCGGTCCAGCCACGCCCCGGCGCCGGCCTGCACTGCCAACGGCTCGATGTAGGTGTACAGCACGTTGTGCGCCAGCACGTACAGCACCATCACCAGCAGCGTGCTGCGGATGCCGGGCATGCGCCAGACCGAGCCCAGCGACAGGCGCCGGCCTGCACCGGCGGCCGGCAACGCGGGCAGCGCCCATCGGGCGTAGCCGAGCAGCAGCACCGCCAGCACGCTCATCAACGCGAACGCCCAGCGCCACCCGATCTGCTGGCCCAGCAAGGTGCCGGCCGGCACTCCCAACGACAGCGCCAGCGGCGAGCCGATCATCGCCACCGCGATTGCCCTTCCCTGCAGTTCCGGCACCACCATGCGCGCGGCATAGCCGGCCACCAGCGACCACAGCAGGCCTGCGCCCACACCCGCCAGGAAGCGCGCCACCAGGGTCAGCACGTAGTCGTGGCTCAGCGCGGTCACGGTGTTGACCACCATGAAGCCGGCAATCGCCGCCAGCAGCAGCGGACGGCGCGGCAGGCGCTGGGTCAACGCGGTCATCGGCAATGCAGCCAGCACCGAGCCCAGTGCATACACGCTCACCAGCTGACCTGCGGCCGCATCGCTGACGCCGAGGCTCTCGCCCATCGGCCGCAGCACGCCCGCTGGCAGCGTTTCAGTCAGCAGGGTGATGAAGCCACCACCGGCCAGTGCCAGCAGCCCGCGCCACGGAAGGCGCGTTGCTTCACCCGCCGGTGCCGCTGCATCGATCGCATGCCCGCTCATCGCACCGTCTCCAGGTCGGCGTACACCGCATCGCGCAGTTCATCGACAAACCCGCCATGCATGCCTTCGTACAGCGTATTGGTCAGCGCGACCACGCTCAGGCCATGGGCCGGGTCCACGAACCAGCTGTGGCCGTAAGCACCGCCCCAACGCCATGTCCCTGAGGTCTGCGGTGTGCCGCTGGCCGCTGCATCACGCAGCACCGCAAAGCCGAGGCCGAAGCCCCAACCCGGCGGATCAACCGGTCCCAGCTCGCCAACCTGTGGTGTTCCCATCTGCGCCGCCAGCCGTTCCGGCAGCAGCTGCGAGGCGCGCACATCGCGCAACGCTTCCAGCACGGCCATCACCTCGTCGGCACTGCCCACCAGCCCCGCGCCTGCCGACGGATAGCGGTGTGGATCGGTCGCCCGCGCCACGCTGTATTCGATGCCCACCGAGCCCTCGAACGCAGGCACCACCTCGCCCTCCCGCAACCGATGCGGCTGCGGCCGGTCACTGACATACGGCGTGGCCAGACGACTACCCTCGTCGGTGGCGAACGCGGTGTCGCGCAGGGCCAGCGGCTGCGCCAACAACCGGTCGAACAACACCTGCAACCTTTCGCCGGTGGCCGCTTCAGCCACGGCGCCCGCCACATCCACGCCCAGCGAGTACAGCCACTGGCTGCCCGGCGTGAACAACAGCGGCGCCTGCGCGATGCGCTGCACGTTCTGCTGCAGCGTCACCGGGTTCGCGTCCATGCCATCGCTCACACCCGCCTGCGCATAAGGCCCCTGGGCATCGGCTTCCAGGAAGCGGTAGCCCAGCCCACTGCTGTGGCTGAGCAGCTGGCGCAGGCTGATCGGCGGGCGGCTGCCATCGGCCAGTGCCGGGCGGAACGCCGGCAACCAGCGCTGCACCGGCGCGTCCAGGTCCAGCACCCCCTCGGCTACCAGGCGCAGGATCACCGTGGTCAGCAGCGGTTTGCTCACCGAGGCCAGCCGGAACAGGTGGTCGCGGCGCATCGGCGTGTTCGATTCACGGTCGGCCAGGCCACTGGCGCTGGCGTGGCGCAGCACGCCGTGCTCGCGCACCAGTACCACCGCACCGACCAGGCGCTGCGGATGCACGGCCCGCAGCAGCGCGCTCACCGCGGGCAGTGCCGGTGCGGTATCAACAGGAAGGGCGAGTGTCATCGGGGTGATCCGTGGGGAGAGGCCCGCCACGGTAGGCAGCTCCTGCGCCGGCAAAAAGCGGGGCGGGGCTCCGTGCATCATGGACCGGAAAGTCCGCAATCGGCATGATGGCCGGAACCATTGGGCCGCACCGACCCGCCAGGCCCGCGCACCGCAGTGTTGCGCGGGCTACGTCAGCGGGCCGGACTGCCGCGCCCTACCCTGCCCACTTTCGCAGCGACCTTCCCATGTCCGTCCTCGACAACCTGGCCAACCTGCAGACCTTCGTCCACGCCGCGGACACCCGCAGCTTCGTCGACACCGGCCGCGTGCAGGGCATCTCCGCCTCGGCCGCCGGCAAGTGCGTGGCCCGGCTTGAACACGCACTCGGCGTGCGCCTGTTCCACCGCAGCACGCGCAGCATCACCCTCACGGCCGAGGGCCAGCTGTTCCTGGCACGCTGCCGCCGCATCCTCGACGAACGCGATGCCGCACGCACCGAACTGGCCCAGCAACATGCAACCCCCAGCGGCACCTTGCGCATCAGCCTGCCGCTGGTGGGCGACCTGACCCTGCCGCTGATGGCCGAGTTCATGGCGGCCTACCCGGACATCCGGCTGGAGCTGGATTTCTGCGATCGCCTGGTCGATGTCATCGAGGAAGGCTTCGACGCCGTGCTGCGCGTTGGCGAGCCCAGCGATTCACGCCTCACCGCACGCCGCCTCGGTGTGTTCCCACGCCGCGTGGTTGCATCGCCGGCGTACCTGCAACGGCACGGCGTTCCACGCACGCCGGCCGACCTGCTGCAGCACCGCCTGCTGCACTACCGCTTCCCCAGCACCGGCAAGCTCGAGCCATGGCCCATCCTCTGGCCCGAAGGCGAAACGGCACAGGATCTGCCGGTGCACCTGGTCGCCAACACCATCGAAGCGCGGGTGGCACTGGCGCTGCGCGACGGAGGCCTGGCGTTCGTGCCGGTGCATTCGGTGCGCGATGCACTGGCCGATGGCCGGCTGGTCACCGTGCTTGAAGAGCACGTGCATTCCTGCGGCATCTTCCACCTGCTGTGGCCCTCCGGCCGCCACGTGCTGCCGAAGCTGCGGGTATTCATCGAATTTGTCGGCGCACGGCTGGATACGGTGCCGTAACCCAGCGCCACGGCCGCGACCATTCAGCTCGCGGCGCTATACTGCCCGCTCATTCCCCACCGAGGCTCGCGACCAATGCGCCAGTGATGCCGCCGTCTTCGCACTAGACGGCCCGACTCTTCCCGCCCCTGCGCGCAGGGGAGAACCAGGCATCCATGGAGGTCGCATGACTTCGCATTCCCTCACGCTTGATCGCGTGTCGTATCGGTTGGCCGATGGCCGACCGTTGTTTTCCGATCTGTCCTTTTCCTTCGAACCGGTGGCCACCGGGCTGGTCGGCGCCAATGGCGCCGGCAAGAGCGTGCTCGCGCGCCTGCTCGGCGGCCAGCTGTCGCCCGACGATGGCCGCGTGCACCGCAGTGGCCAGGTGTTCCTGTTGCCTACGCCGGGCTATCCGCCACGTGGCACGGTGGGTGAACTGGCCGGCGTCGGCGCCGAACTGGCGGCACTGGCGCGCATCGAAGCAGGCAGCATCGATGAAGCCGATTTCGCCTGCGTGGGCGACCACTGGGACCTGCGCGAACGCCTGCAGCAGCAGTGGCAGGCGATGCAGCTGCCGGCCGACCTTGATCCGGCGCAGCCCGCCTCCCGGCTCAGTGGCGGCCAGGCGATGCAGGTGGCGCTGTCCGGCGCGTGGGCCAGCGGCGCGGACTGGCTGATCCTCGACGAGCCAAGCAATCATCTCGACGCCCGGCATCGCCACCAGCTGTACGCACAGCTGCAGCAGTGGCAGGGCGGCCTGCTGGCCATCAGCCACGACCGTGGCCTGCTCGCGCAGATGGCGCAGATCGTCGAACTGGACGCGCACGGCCTGCATCGTTACGGCGGACCGTGGCAGCACTATGCCGACACACGCGCCGCCGAACGCGAGGCCGCCGCCGCCCATCTGGAGCATGCCCGTGCCCAGCACCGGCAGCAGCAACGCAGCGCGCGCGAACAGAACGAGCGCCAGCAGCAGCGGCAGGCACGTGGCAACCGCGAAGCGCGCGAGGCCAACCAGGCACCGATCCTGCTCGGTCGGCAGAAGCAGCGCGCCGAAGCCAGCCACGGCCGTGCGCAGCAGATCCAGAGTGATCGCCTGCAGGCCAGCGCAGCGCAGGTGCGCGCCGCCGCTGCGGCAGTACACGTGGCACCAGAACTGGCGTTGTTCAGTGGCGAAGGCGAGCGTGGCCAGGCCCGCCTGCTGCAGGCGCACGATCTGGTGCTGCCGCATGGCTGCAACGCGGCGCTGCAGCTGGAGATCCGGCGCGGCCAGCGCATCGCCGTCGTGGGCGACAACGGCAGCGGCAAGTCGACGCTGCTGCGCGTGCTGGCCGGACAGCTGGCGGCGCGCAGCGGTCAGGTGCAGCGGCATGCGCCGCTGGCCCTGCTCGACCAGCAACTGCTGGGGCTTGCAGGTGAACAGAGCATCCTCGATGCCGTGCGCGCTGCGAATCCCGCGGCCGATGCGGGTGAACTGCGTACGCGTCTTGCCCTGCTGGGCCTGGATGCGCAGCGCGTCCAACGCCCGGCCAGCAGCCTCAGCGATGGCGAGCGGGTGAAGGGTGCGCTGGCCAGCGTGCTGTACGCCGATCCTGCCCCGCAGCTGCTGTTGCTGGACGAGCCGGGCAACGCGCTGGACCTTGCTGCGCTGCAGGCGCTGGAAGAGCTGCTGGCGGCGTGGCCGGGGGCGTTGCTGATGGTCAGCCATGACACCCACCTGCTGCAGGCCCTGCGGCCAACGCAGGTGCTGCAGGTCGGTGACGCAGGTTGGCAGTGGCGCGATGCGATGTAGAGCCGAGCACGTGCTCGGCTCCTGCAGGCATTCATCCACGCATGGCGTGGATCTACTGCCAGCCTCTCATCCACGCGTGGCGCAGACGCATCAACGCTTCCACACCGGGAACGCCTGCGGCATCTGCTGCCACAGCAAGGGCCCGGCCTGCAGCTCGGTGTCGTTGAGCAGGCACGCATCCAGGGCCGACCGCACCACACGCTCGTCCATGTGCACGCCGATCACCACCAGTTCCTGCCGGCGGTCACCCCACAGCGGATGCCACAGGCGTGCCATCGCCGAGTGCGCGGCCGCGTCCGGAAATTCCCCTGCATCCGGCAGCGGCGCGCTCCAGCAGTCGGCCTGCTGCCGGGCCCAGCCCAGATCGCTGTAAGGCAGCGGTGTTGGCGGCAGCAGCGGCGTGGTGTCCTCCTGGCCGGCGCGCACGCGCTCGCGCGCCGCGTACCAGAAGCCCGCCGCCTGGGTGCGTGTGGCCGCGCCCACACTGTTCAACTCACCCACCCAGTCCATGCGGTTGGCCAGCCAGAACCAGCCCTTGCTGCGGATCACCCCGGGCATGCCGTGCTGCAATGTGCGCGCGAAACGGGCGGGATGGAACGGCCGCCGTGAGCGATAGACGAAGCTGCCGATGCCGTACTCCTCGGTTTCCGGCGTGTGCTCGCCACGCAGTTCCTTCACCCAACCGGGGGCCTGCTGCGCGCGCTCGAAATCGAAGCGACCGGTATCCAGCAGCTCGGCAAGCGGCACGTCGCCGAAACTGGACAGCAGCAGCTTCGCGTCGCGATTCAAGCCGCGCAGCACGGCCAGCGTGTCCTGCAGCACTTCGTCGTCCACCTGGTCCACCTTGCTGACCACGATCACATCGGCGAATTCCACCTGCTCGCACAGCAGGTCGACCACGCCACGATCATCATCCGGCCCCGCCTGCTGGCCACGCTCGGCCAGGCGCAGTGTGGAACCGAAATCGGCCAGGAAGGCGCTGCCATCCACCACCGTCACCATCGTGTCCAGCCGTGCGATATCGCTCAGGCTGAAGCCGTGCTCATCGCGCACCGCGAAGGTGGCAGCCACCGGCATCGGCTCGCCGATCCCGGTCGATTCGATAAGCAGGTAGTCGTAGCGGCCGCTGTCGGCCAAACGCCTGACCTCCTGCAGCAGATCATCGCGCAGCGTGCAGCAGATGCAGCCATTGCTGAACTCCACCAGCGTCTCTTCGGTGCGACGCAATTCTGCGCCGCCATCGCGCACCAGCTGCGCATCGATGTTGACCTCGCTCATGTCGTTGACGATCACCGCCACCCGCAGGCCATCGCGGTTGCGCAGGATCTGGTTGAGCAGGGTGGTCTTGCCGGCCCCAAGGAAGCCGGAAAGCACGGTGACCGGAAGGCGGCGGTCGGCGCGGGAAACAGTGTTCATGTCGGAGCGGGCTGGCTGCGGAATGGAAATGTTACTGTATAACAATTGCCGCGCAAGGAACCTACCCGCATGAAGTCGCCCTCCGCCGCCCTGCTTGATGCCGGTGCCGTCGCCCTGTCCAGCCTGTGCCTGCTGCATTGCCTGGCACTGCCCCTGCTGGCGGCCGCGCTGCCGCTGTTCGGCGTCTGGGCCGAAGCTGAGTGGGTGCATCTGGTCTTCGTCGCCATCGCGCTGCCGATGACCGGCTTTGCCCTGTGGCGCGCCGAACGCCGCCAGCCGCTGCCTGCGCTGGCATGGCTGAGCGCGGGCATGGGCCTGGCACTGTTGACGGCCGGGGCGCTGGCACTGCCCTCGCACGCCTGGGAGACCCCGCTGACGGTCACCGGCAGCCTGCTGCTGGCCGCCACGCACCTGTGGAACACGCAGCACCGGCACTACCCAGCTATTTGCCGTAACGCCGCAGTAGTTCCACCAGTACCTCGGCTTCGGCCGCCCGCTGCGCCGGGTCTTCCGCGCCCACCACGTGTTCCTGCAGATGCTCGTGCAGCAGTTCCATGAGCAGGCTGTGGGCAGCGCCACGCACGGCCGCCACCTGCACCAGCACGTCGGCGCAGTCGCCTGCCTCGCCCTCCGGCGTGTTCAATGCCTGTTCCAGCGCCGCCACCTGCCCGCCGATGCGACGCACCCGGGTCAGCAGCTGCTTTCGATTTCTGTGTACATGGGCCATGGCGGGATCATATACCCTATGGGGGTATCCACCCAAGCCTGATCGCCGCCATGCACCTGGACGCCCTTGCCGCCGCCCGCCGCCACGAGCACCGCTTCGACGACGGCAATCCGCTGGCCGAACGCAACACCCGCCGCGCGATGTGGCTCACCGTCAGCATGATGCTGGTGGAGATCGTCGGTGGCTGGTGGTTCAACTCCATGGCCGTGCTGGCCGACGGCTGGCACATGAGCTCGCACGCGCTGGCACTGGGCCTGTCGGTGTTCGCCTACCGCTGCGCACGGCGCTACGCGCACGATCCGCGCTTCGCCTTCGGCACCTGGAAGATCGAGATCCTGGCAGGCTATACCAGCGCCATTGCGCTGCTCGGCGTCGCCGCGCTGATGGCCGTGCAATCGCTGGAACGCCTGTGGGTGCCCGCGCCCATCCACTACAACGAAGCCATCGCCATCGCCGCGGTCGGCCTGGGTGTGAACCTGCTGTGCGCGTGGTGGCTGCACGACAGTCCGGGCCACGCCCATCACCACCATGGACACGGGCACGACCATGGCGATCATCATGGTCATCACCACGATCACGACCATTCCCACGGCCACGACCTCAACCTGCGTTCGGCCTACGTGCACGTGCTGGCCGACGCCGCCACCTCGGTGCTGGCCGTCGTCGCCCTGCTGGGCGGCAAGCTGCTCGGCCTGACCTGGCTCGATCCGGTGATGGGCCTGGTCGGCGCGGTGCTGGTCACCGTATGGGCAATCGGCCTGCTGCGCGACAGCGGCCGCATCCTGCTTGACGCGCAGATGGATGCGCCGGTGGTGGCCGAGGTACGCGAAGTGATCGAGCAGGGTCCGTGGCCGGCACGCCTGGCCGACCTGCACGTGTGGCAGGTGGGGCGCGGCAAGTACGCCGTCGCCGCCAGCGTGGTCACCAGTGATGCCACGCTGGATCCGGACACCGTGCGCCAGGCGCTGGCGATCCACGAGGAACTGGTGCATGTCACCGTGGAGATCCACCGCAGCGCGTGACGCCAGCAGGGCGGCGGTTCTTGCCGAAAATCTGTACCGGCCAGCGCCGCGTGCTGCCTACACTGGCCGCACCTGCCCCGTCGGGACATCCCATGCGCACGCTCCGCCTGCTGCTGCCCGGTGCCCTCCTGCTGCTGGTGGCCTGTTCCGGCGACACCCAGCTGCCGTTCTCCTCCGACCCCATGCTCGGCTGCTTCGCCACCAGCCCGCGCAAGTCCGCCGAGTTCCGCATCGAAAAGGAAGCAAGCCAGTACTTCGTCTCGTTCGAACGCGATGGCCACTGGCAGCGCGAACCCAATGCGCTGTACAAAGCCAGCCGCAGCGACATCCAGCAGTACTTCCGCGATGACGCCGACCAGATCGACAGCGCGCTGATCCGGATGGCCGGCGGCTTCGGCATCTTCCGCGTCAAGGACGGCGCCACGCTGAAGGCCCGGGCACGCGACAGCGACTACATGGCGCTGCTGCTGATCGGCGCCGGGCCGGTGTACGCGGTGAAGTGCGGATAGCGTGCAGGCCTTCCCATGGCGGGCATCTGGATGGGTGCGCTTCGGGCCGTCGCAGGCGGTGTGGCAGTGGTTCCTGCCACCGCCTTCAGCTCCGCAACAGCTGCGGTACCATGCCCTCCCCCGAGCCACCTACCCTACCCGCCGTGCCCCACTACTCCGGCCCCCTGCTGACCCGCGACAGCGCTGACACCCTGCGCCGTGCCCACGACAAGGGCGCCACCGAATGGCAGGGCTCGCTCGATCTGGGCCGCGGCGAAGAGGCGGTACAGCTGGATGCCGAGGGTTTCACCTTCCGCGGCCAGCACTACCCGTGGCCGGGCAAGCTGAAGGACCGCACGCTGTACTACTGGGATGGCGAGGAGTTCTGCTCCATCTCCCGCTTCAGCGGCTCGCTGATCAAGCTGGTGCCGACCGAGTGGGGCGCACCGACCTTCGAGATCGACGGCATCAAGATGCTGCCGACCTCCAAGCTGTCGCCGTTGGAGGACGCGCGCCGCAAGGTCGAGCTGGTCGCCCCGGCGGGCAAAAGCCTCCTCGATACCTGCGGTGGGCTTGGCTACTTCGCCGCCTGTGCACTGGAGGCCGGCGTTGGCCAGATCCGCTCGTTCGAAAAGAACGCCGACGTGATGTGGCTGCGCACGCTCAATCCGTGGTCGCCCGATCCTGACTCAGGCGCCGCGGGCGGCCGCCTGCACTTCAGCCACGGCGACGTCTCGCAGCAGATCGAACAGGTCGCCAGCAACAGCGTCGATGCGATCCTGCACGACCCGCCGCGCTTCGGCATTGCCGGCGAACTGTACTCGCAGGTGTTCTACGATCATCTCGCCCGCGTCATCCGCAAGGGTGGCCGCCTGTTCCACTACACCGGCGCGCCGAACAAGCTGACCAGTGGCCGCGACGTGCCACGCGAGGTCGCCAAGCGCCTGGAAAAGGCCGGCTTCAAGGCCGAGCTGGCGCTCGATGGCGTGCTGGCCGTCAAGCGCTGAGGCTCACTCGCCGTCCACCTTGGCCAGCTTCATCACCCACTTCGGCACTTCCGGCTCGCCGGCGTAGAACGCCTTGGGCTTGTTTTCGGCCATCGCCCAGCGGTGCAGCCAGCTCGGTCCATAGCGACCGCTGTAGCCCTCGGCGCCGCGTGCATAGGCGGGGTCGCGCACCGCCTCCTGCAGTGACACGAAGCGATAGCCACGACGCTTGGTGGCCGCCACCAGCTCGGCGAAGGTCGCTGCATTGAGTTCGTTGGCATGCATCAGCCACACCTGCGGCAGCGCATATCCCAGCAGCGCCTGGGACTGCTTCTCGTAGTAATCCACCTTGTTCAGCATGTACGGCACATAGCCCTTGCGCAGGCTCGCCAGCGTCGCCTCGCGCTGGGGTGAATCGGGCTGCTCGTTCATCACGTTGGCATAGGCGAAGGCCCACACCCACTCACCGTTGTCGACCGTCACCGGTGCCACGCGGTAGCCATGCTGCTTGAAGAACACGTCCATGGCCACACGGTCTTCCGGCGTACGGCCCGCACGCAGGTAAGGGTGGCGCATCCATTGCGGCGTCTGCCCACGCTCGGCCAGCAGCGGTCGCAGCACCTGCTCGCCGCGCAGGAAGTCCTGCTGGAATGCCGCTACGCCTTTGGCGTTGAGGTCCATGTGCGACCAGGTGTGGTTGCCGAGTTCGTAGCCGGCATCCAACCAGTCGCGCAGCATCTGCACGCGCGCCGGCTGCACCCGGCCATCCACTTCCAGCTTGTTTTCGTTGACGAAGCCCACCACCGGCACATCGGCTTGGTGCAGCTGGGCCATCAGTGCGGCATGCCGCGCCTGCAGATCGACCGGGACGATCTCATCCAGGCGCGCCCACGGCAGATCGTCGATGGTCACCGCGATGCGGCGATCGACCTCGGCAGCATGGACGGTGAGTGACAACAACAGCAACGGCAACGCACGCAGGAACAGACGCATCGGTACATCCATGGGATGAGGATGCAGCGACTGTAACGCGATTGGGCCTTGCCGCCGAGTGTGGACCCGGTCGCAGCGCCAGAGCGGGTCAGTCGGCGATGTACTGCGGCGGCACGTGGTCGGTCAACCAGACACCATTGGCCGAGCGGTGGAATACATGCCCGTCGGCATGCATGCGCCCGGCGTGCACGCTGAGGATCACCGGCGCACCGCGGCGGGCACCCACCTGGTGGGCCGTCTCGCGGTCCAGCGACAGATGCACGTGCTGGCGCTCGCCTGGACGCAGACCCTGCTCGCGGATTGCCCCGACGAAGCGCGACACAGTGCCGTGGTACAGCCACGGCGGCGGCTCGACCGGCACCAGTCCGAGATCGACCGTGATCGAATGCCCCTGGTTCGCACGGATACGCTGGCCATCATCGCTCAGTGCAAAGCGCTGCTTGCTGCAGGTCGCCACGATGTCCTGCAGTCCGCCACGATCAAGCACCTGCCCGTGTGCATGCAGCTTCTGCAGCAGTTCGTCGACATCGGCCCAACCCTGTGCGTCCAGGACCAGCCCGATCTTGTCGGGCTCATGGCGCAGTACCAGGCTGAGGAATTTGCTGACGCGCGTGAATGAATTTTCCGTTTTCATCCGTATAGCGTGCCGCAGAAGCGCCGGTGGATGCCAGTCAGCGGCCCGCGCTGGCGTCAGAACCGGGTCAGCTGCGAGGTGGTGCGCCACAGCCACAGGCCAACCACCATCGCAGCCATCAGCAGTCCGCACAGGATGATGGCCAGCGCATCAGGTGCGTGCGGCGGCGTCAGGTCGGCCTTGGCGAAGATCTGCAACAGCCATCGCCGCATCGAGGACGGGAGCGAATGTCCGTCTGGTGTCAGGTCTGTCATGCATGCTGCAGGCAGCGCAGTGGTGATGCCCTTCCAGGCTTGGTCATACAGTCGCAGCATCGCGCTGGCCAGCAACAGCGCCGCCGCGTGCAGGGCCAGCAATCCCCACGCACTGCGGCGTAACCGTGCATCAACATGACGCAGCAAGTGCACGCTGACCGTCAGCGTGCCCAGCAGGGCAAGCAACAGCGTGGCCATTGGCAACCAACACAGCGGCTGCCAGCCATCCAACGCACCGGCACGCGCCAGCAGGTGCTCGGCGACCTGCATCCGGGCGGTTGGATCGGGTCCACCGCAGGCCAGCGTCAGTGGCTCCAGCAGCAGGTCCATGCGGTGGTGGAAGTAGCCTGCGGCCAGCCCAACCGACAGCAACGCCACCACATGCAGCAGGAACAGCATCAGGCCGGCGCCGAAGAAGCGCCCGAGGCGGGCAGTGAAGGCGGTCATCGATGTATCCCCAGCGAGTGACGCGCATGCTAGCCAAGCCAACCGCCGCTGTCGGCTGGCAGATACGACACGACCTTGGAGGATGCGCGATCATGTCCACTCCTTCAGGAGAGTTGGCGATGGTAGGGCTGTATCTACTCGTGCGTACCCTGCTGCCGGTTCTGCTTGGCGGGCTGGTTGCGATGCTCGGCGCACGCGTGATCAATGCGCGGCTGGCCCGCCTTCCGCCGCGCGTGATTGCGCTGCCGGATGAGAGCCTGCTGCCCAGCCCCGCTGCACAGCGACGCTATCGCCGCATGCGTCGGCGCAGACCGGGCCTGCAGCGCTTCACCCAGCCGCCCAAGGTGCCGCGCAGCTGGGTCCTGCTCGCAGCAATGGCGTTCATCGGCACGGTGGGCCTGACCGTCTACCTGATGCCCGATGGCCCCCGCTTCCAGGTGCTGGTCGAGAGCACCTTGGGATATCCCTCCACCGTTATCGAGGTCCGCGCGCCCCTGCAGCAGCAGCTGCACCTGCTGGACGCCTGCGCACCTGTGCTGCATCGCACTGCCCGCCCCATCACCATGCGCTACCGCAGAGCCCGTACCGGCAATCCGGTCGAGGTGCACGGAGTGCTGCCGGTGCAGGTGCGGCACCGCGGCACGCTGCTGCAGGTGGCCACGGCGCAGCCGGTGGATGCGGCCCTGCTGCGCGATGCCCTGTACAAGTGCAGCGCATTGTCCAACGTTGCGCTGACGATACAGCCGCGCATCGTCGCGCCATGGCGGGAATGGGGTTGGCAGCCGTGGCCGGGGCGCAGCAGCCAGTAAGGCTTCAACCGCGTGGCAGTTTCGCCGCCCACATGTTGTCCACCAGGTTCGGGTAACGGCGCCCGTTCTCCTCTGCCCGCTGCCGCGCCGCCGCCTTCTGCACCTCCGTCAGCGGCTGCGTCTTCTGGCCCTTCGGGTTGGGCTTCTTCCAGGGCGGCGTGCGGGCAGTGGGCATGTGCGGATGATGCCGTAGTCGGTGTTTACTTCTTCAGGAATTCCAGCAACGCCAGATTGAAGTCATCGGCGTGGCTGGTATTGCAGCCATGCGGTGCATTCTTCAGCACCACCACCTCACTGCCGGCGATGGCCGCGTGCGTGCGCTTGCCTGAACCTTCGAACGGCACCGTCGCATCGCTGTCACCGTGCAGCACCAGCGTCGGTACGGTCACCTTCTTCAGGTCCGCACGGAAATCGGTGGTGGCGAACGCCTTCATGCACCCCAGCGCAGCGGTCTGGTCAGATTGATGGGCAAGCGCGATGGCGGCCTGGCGCTCGTCCTCGGTGACCATCAGCTTGCCGTCGGCACTGAAGAAATCGCGGGTAAAGCCGTCGAAGAACGACTCCCGGTCCTTCTCCAGCCCCAGGCGCATCTCATCCGCCTTTTCCTGGGTCAGCGGCCCTTCGGGATTGTCCGCGCCCTTCAACAGGTACGGCGGCACGGCCGCAGCGAACACCACGCTGTGCAGGCGGTCTTCACCATGGTTGGCGATGTAGCGCGCCACTTCGCCACCGCCCATCGAGAAGCCGACCAGGGTGACATCGCGCAGATCGCGTTCGTCGATCAGACCGGCCAGGTCAGCGGCCAGGGTGTCGTACTCGTAGCCATCGGCGGGCTTGTCCGAGCGGCCGAAGCCCCGACGGTCGTAACTGATCACGCGATAACCGGCATCGCGCAGCAGCGGTACCTGCGCCTTCCAGGATTCGGCAGACAGCGGCCAGCCATGGATCAGGACGACCGGGCGGCCGGTGCCGCCGGTGTCTTCAATGTGCAGTCGGACGGAGGAGGTAGCCATGGGAACTCCCGGGTGAAAGAGGAGCCCAGCCTAGGCAATCGCACCGGAGGCGCCCGTGATGGATCCGGATCAGGCCATGACATCGCGTACACGGCACCGGCCAGCCGGCACATCGGTTCGCACCCGCATGGACGGCATTGGTCGGGTCCTGCGCCGGTTTCGTCACGCCCCGCTTACCGTGCGCCATCGCCCATGCCAGTCTGCGCCGGTCCTCAATGGAGCCACGCCATGCTGCTCGCCCTGCCCCTGCTCGCCGCCGCCGTCGCCGGCACCTCCCCCGCCAGCGACACCCTACGCGAGCAGATCCGCGCGGCCGACACGCAGCTGTTCCCCGTGGCCTTCGATGCCTGCGATGCCGACAGGGCCGCCGCGATGACCACCGAAGACATGGAGTTCTTCCATGACAAGGACGGCAAGTCCGCCAACAGCCGCGAGGACTTCCGCCGCAGCGTGGCCACCCTGTGCGACAACGCGCGCAAGGGGGGCTGGCACCTGCGGCGCGAACTGGTGGAGAGCTCACTGCAGGTCTTTCCGCTGCAGGACGATCGCGCCCTGGAAATGGGCGATCACCGCTTCCATGAGCGCGGCGCCGATGGCGTTGAACGCTGGACCGGCCAGGCCCGTTTCATCCAGGTCTGGCGCCGCGTGGATGGCCGATGGCAGGCCGAGCGGGTGATCAGTTACGACCACCGCCCGGCAGACAAATAAACATCACCGCCGCAGCGCCCACTCAGTCGCGCAGGTTGCTGGCGCGCGTCAGCATCCAGCAGCCGTAGCGGCGCGCGAAGGTATAGGAGTCGCGCTCGGCGTCGCTGCCGAAGGTCACGCGCTGCCCGTTGTCATCGATCGCTTCGATGCGTGTGGGCGCGTTGTAGGTGCCGGCGCGCATGTGCTCCAGCGCGGCCGGATCGCGGCTGACCGGTGAAGGCACGAACAGATTGAACGCGGCCAGGTAGCGGTAGCTGAAACGTTTCAACCGCGCGGCACCCTGCTCCAGCACGATGTGCGTGGGCGCCAGCCCCTCGTGGTCGTCACGCACTGTGTGCATCGGCACCTCGTACTCCAGTGGGTCGGAGGTGTAGCGCAGGCGCACCCGGTCATCGGCCGGGTCGGCGAAGCGTTGCAGGAAATGGGTGAAGTCCTGCGAAGGGCAAGCGGGATCGTCCGCCGCCACGGGCGTGTCAGCCACCGCAATACCTGCGCAGGCCCACAGCCCCACGCCCAGCAATAACCGCGCAGCCGCCTGCCCCCGTATCCGGTTTGTCTCCCCGCGCACCACCTTCTCCCTCCATCCCATTGCAGCCGGGCGCCATCCCCTGCGCCCGGGGCCACAGGCTAGCAACAAAGCGGTTACCGGCGCAGCCCGCGACCGTTTTACACTGGCCACATCCGGCCACACGGTAGCGGCCACATGGAGCCCCCAATGACCCCTGATGATTCCCTGCACCAGCAGATCCGCCAGAACGTAGCCGCACTGGACGAGAAGCATGGCCGTGCGTTCGACGCTACCAGCGAGAACGTGGCCGCCAGCCTGGCCGTCAAAGCCCGCGAACAGGGTCTGGAACGCGCCGACCACGTGGTGGTGAGCAACGCCACGGCCAACCTCCCGGCCGGGCACAACATCTTCGTGGTGCAGGGCGACCCGGCCAACCCGGCGCACCTGCGGGCGATGCTGCCGACCGCCGTGGCCGCGCAGACGCCGGCCGAGCAGTCACTGCAGAAGCTGGGGCTGGGCGGGCAGCAGCCGGTGCAGGCCGAGCAACAGACGCTGGATGCACAGGCGCAGGATCAGCAGCAGAACCCTGCGCATCGCATGGGGTGATGGGGCGGTGGCCGGATTGGCGGCCGCGCGTTACACCATGCGCGGCCCGGCCTGTTCCTGTACCTGCCGTTGTTGGATCTCGTCCTGCGTGCGGACCTGCGCGGACTGCGCCAGTTGCTCTGCACGTTCAAACGATGCTTCCGCGGGTGTCTGCGCGGCAAGCGCCGTGTCCATGCTGGCGCGCACGTGGGCCGGGTCGCTGCGCTCGCCCTGCACGATGAAGATCTTCTGCGCGGCATCAGCCTCCTGCGTGCGCTCGCTCAGCAGCACGTGGTCGACCTGGGTCATGCCATTGGATTTGGCCAAGGCGTAGAGGCTGGCACCGATGTTCGCACTGGTGACATCGAACGATCGCCCCCTTTCGGCGTCCAGCTTCGCCACCCCCTCGTTGATCTGCGACAGCAGCGGATCGTCGCTGTGGTTGGGCGCGTTCTCTGACAGCATCTTCTGCTTCCAGTCGCGCTCCGGCATCGGGTTGTAGTGCTCGGTGTTCAGCTCGCTGTCCGGGAACGGCGGCTTTATGCTCTGCACCTCGGGCAGATTGAACAGCACCTTCATCTCGCCTTCGTAGTCCTTGTCGGCGCCCATCCACGTCTGGCGATGAATGCTGGCATGGTTCATCGCTGCCCATGCAAAATCGGTGCAGCTGTGGGTGATGCCGTTGTACTTCATGTCGAAGCCATGGGCGGCGGGAGCGGCGGCAAACTCCTGCACCTTCTCGTACTGCTCTTTGGTGATCTCGATCGTGCGGGAGTAGTAGGGATCCAGATACTGCTCGCTGTCATGGTTGCTCACGCCACCTCGAACGGCCCCCAACTGCTTAGCCCACTCGCTGATGGGCGGGCCACTCGAATCCGGCTGCAAGCCATAGCTGATGGCCGTTGTACCGTGCTCGAGCTGCACGTACATGTGCCCAGTCATCGAGCTTCCGCCGTCCTTCAGCGGTGTACCCGGAGCAGCCAGGTAAACAGTCAACGTGTATCGATCGTCCTTGTTCATCACTTCGACCTCGGTCCATATCCAAGCAACAGTTCAACATTCAATCCCTGAAGATCAGGTCGATCCGAGGGCAGCTCGATGAGTAAACGATAGCGACCTGATTCCACCCGCGATGCCTCCGCGATCCGGACCACACCGTAGACCCTTCGCTCATCGACAAGGCCTGCACTCCGTACTGCACCTTGCGCCACGCTGCTTACCGTAGTGAAAGGAACCGCGCCATCGGGACCAACTGACAGCTCCGTACGGCGGTCGCGCGAGGTGTAGTTGAGAGGGGTTTCAACCGTCGAATCGCCATCAAGCCGTTGTAGATGCACAAGGGTCGCGAAGGGTCGAACATCGATCCGGCTCTGCTGGGCAAGCATGGCCTTCGCGTCTATCCCCCACACGCGCAGACCCAGCATCAGATCGGGAACGGTGCCCGGCCCAGCCAGTGGCAGATCGAACTCCATGTCTACCACCTTGCCCGCCTTGTCCAATGCAATTGGGCGCGTCAACGGCACCACCGTGCGCGCGGCCGCTTCCTCCGCGGTCAGCAGCTTGGGTGCGGGCTCGGAGGGCGTGGCTGTGCAACCCAGCAGCGCGAGCAGCAGCATGGCTACGCAAGGCACACGGGCGCGTGGCAAAGAGGCATTCGGCATTGCGGCATCCATGGTCAGGTCGGCATTCCATAGCAGCCTGTCCCACGGCGGGGGCAGGCTGATGGGCGCATCTTCGCATGTACCTGTGAAAGCACCTGTAGGACAAATCTGAACGACGACCGCAAGTGCGGCTTTCTCGTCCGTCGCCACAAACAGCAAGGGGCAGAGCACGTTGCCCTGCCCCTTGGGCGCTACATCATTGGTTCCTTACAGCTGAATCCGCGCCACGCTCTCTTCCGAGCCCTTGGCATCCTTCTCGCCGTTCTTGATGCTCACGTACAGCACGTTGTTCTTGGCATCCAGCGCCAGGCTGTTCGGGTGCGTCGGCACGGCGTAGGTGGCCACCTTCTGGTAGCTGTCGCTGTTGTACGCGGTCACCGTACCGGCTTCGCGGTTGGTCACGTACAGGCGCTTGCGCGGTGCATCCAGCAGGATGCCCAGCGGGCCGGCGTCGGTCGGGATGCTGGCCAGTTCCTTGCCATTGCTGCGGTCGAGCACCAGCACGCGCTGGCCCGGGTGCTTGCTGACCAGCCCGCTGCTCTTGGCCTGGTAGCCACGCAGCATTTCCGAGCCCTGGTCGGTCACGAACAGGCGCTTGCCTGCCGGGTCCAGCGCGATGTTCATCGGCTGCTCGGCGGCGATCTTGTGCTGGGCTTCCACCTTGTTGGAGTCGGTGCCGACCACCACCAGATCGGCCAGCAGATTGCTGGTGTACACGCGCTTGTTGGCGGCATCCAGCGCCAGGCCCGGCGCCTTGGCGTTGCCCAGGCCCGGAATGGTGTTGATCACCTTCAGGGTGTTGGTATCGATCACGAACAGCACGCTGCTCACATCCGGCTGGCTGCTGTGGCCGGTCACGTACAGGCGGTTGGCGGCACTGTCGACCACCAGCTCGCGCAGGTCGTGGGTGTAGGCGGCCTTGCCGTCCTTGCCGGTCTTCTTCTCCATCAGCTGCACGGTGCCGATGGCCTTGTTCTGTGCGGTGTCGACCACGGTTACCGACAGGTCCACGGTGTTGCCCACGTACAGGCGGTCGTGGGCGTCATCCAGCACCACGCCGAACGCCTTGCGCTCCAGCGGGATGCGGGTTTCCACGGCCAACGTGGTCGGGTTCAGGCGCAGCACCTGGGCCGGGCCGGCGTTGTCACCGAAGCCACCGGACGAGGCAACGAACACGGCGTTCTGCTTGGGGCTGTAAGCCAGCTCGTACAGGCCCTGTGCGATGGCCTGGCGCTGCACGGCGGTGGCGGGGCTGGCGGCGGCGGCGGCTTCAGCGGCGAAGGCGGTCGGAGCACCGAGGCTCAGCGACACGGCGACGGCCAGTGCGGCCGAACGGAAAAGGGAATTGCGGATCATGCGAGCGTCCTTCAATGGGCACGGAGGGTGTCCTGGCTCGCGGGGCCGTTCTTCGACGGCCCGGCCCTGCATCTGTCTGTGCGGGGTGGGCTGGCTGGGTAGCGCGGGAATGGTAGCAGTTCTCAATTGTCGATGCGCCAATCGGTCTCGGCCACAGTATGAGGACGAGAGACTGCTCGTTGGCATCTCCGCTCCCCCGCAAATATACAGGCTAAAGAACTTGGCTAAGTCGCCGATTGCCACAGTGGGCAATCCACGCTTCGGAGCTCAATTGGAAATCAGGACACGCGCAAAAATCTACACTGGGCTACTGCTGGCTGCTGCAATCAGCTACGTCGCATGGTCATCGTTAACGATGTACACGCCTTTGGTCACCAGTGAAGTGGGCCAAGCGTCGCTGAAGGAGATGCGTGACTACAGCAATGAGCTGGCAGAGCGAATGCAAAAGACACGCGCTGAGCACAATCTGCCCTTCATTGGCGAACAGCAGCTTACGATTGATCACATTTCAGGCATCAATCATCTGGCGGCCGACGCAGCACGGGCGAGGCAGAGATACTTCGACCATGAGCACACCTACGTCTGGAAGCACATCCTCGATGACATCGAGAACTACGTCCAGCATCTAGGCGGATTCGGATCTTCAGACCCGAATGATGCAGGAATGCGCCTTCAGGAACTGAACTCCGCGCTACTGCAAGTCTTGACCAATCGCGATAGGGCGGTGAAGACGATGGAGGGAACCATGCGAATCTTCAGCATTCATATTGGCGAAGCCAAAGGCTCGCTGTATACCGACATCCATATGACGAAGACCTTGCTGGATGCCGGCGTGAACGAACATCTTCTTCTGACGACACAATCAAGCGCACCGCCATTCGAGGATATCGTCCGCTTGCAGAATGCGGAGTGGGCAGTGTTCGAGCTGCATCAACAGTTGGGCCGCGACTACGAGCAAGCCAATCGAGTCCCCACTGCGATTCGCCTGTTGATCGGGCGTTGATGAGACAGCGAGTACAGCCGACCACGCAACCGTTGGCGCGCATCACTGCTCCTTCAACCGCAGCGAATCCGCCACATCGGTCTGTGCCGCCACCTCCGTAGCGATGCTCGCGCGGCGATGCCCCGGGTCATCGCGGTCGCCCTGCACGATGAAGATGCTCTCCGCCTCGTGGCTGCTCTTGGTAGGCCGGCTGAGCAGCACGTGGTCCACGCGCGAGAGGTTGTTCTGCTTGGCCAGCACCAGCAGGCTGGCGCTGATGCGCTGGCTGGTGTCGTCGAAGGTGCGCCCGTGTGCAGCGTCCAGCTCGGCCACCTTCTGGATCAGCTGCGCGAACAGCCGGTGGTCCGGGTGCGAGGGGTCCAGCAGCGTGCCGGCCACTTCCATCGGGCTGGGCGGCGGCTCGTGGCTTGGGCGGCCGCCTTCGCGGTGCAGCTCGGCCTCGCGTTCGGGCATCGGGTGGTGCTGTTCGCCATTCAGTTCACTGGCCGGGAACGGCGCCGCAATGCACTGGACTTCCGGCAGGTTGAACAGCACCGCGAACTCGCCCAGGTTGCTGCCGCCGTCCAGCGGTGCCGGCTGCGAATGCAGGCCGGCATAGTGCAGCGCGGCCCAGACAAAATCGCTGCAGCGGTTGATGGTGGCCGGGCGATCGACATCGAAGCCGAACTCGGCCGGCTCCTCGGCGAAATCGCGCAGGCAGCCGTAGTGTTCCTCGCTGATTTCCAGGGTGCGGCTGTAGTACGGGTCGCGGTGCTCGTCGGCATCGTCGTGCACGACTTCGGCGTACTGCGCACCAGCGGGGTTCTCACCGGGCGTCAGGCGCGGCGGCGCGAAGCCGTAGCTGTGCGCCTCCTCACCTGTGACGGTCTGGAAATACATGTGGCCGCGCGGCGAGCTGCCACCACTGTTCAGCGGGGTGCCCGGTGCGGCCAGAAAGAGGGTCACCGTGTAGCGTGTTGCTTGCTCCATGCCTGCTCAGCCTTGTTGGGTACTGCGGTCCTGGCCGGATGATCGCATAGGTGGGTTCGCGGGCAGGTGGAGAGCTTGGGCCGGAGTGGCGGTGGCTTGCTGAATGTGTGAACCAGCGTGCAGTACCAGCGCCCCGGAAGCTCGCGGGTGGAGTGGCTTGGGATGCCGCCGTATAGTGGCTGGAACGCTGCAATGGACTTGCTGATGGGTACCCCAACCTCTGGCGCTTCGGCTCGATTGCGCCCGGCCCCTATCTCACTGGATCGGTCGCTCCGACTGCGTTTAATGTCGTATCTGGCCCGAGCCGGGGTAGCCGTCGGGCCATTGGCGTTGATCACTCTATCCTCGGCATGCGCGCCCGTATCAGACACGCCTGCTGGCGAGACCCGCCCCTCTGCTTCGGCGAGCCGCCCCGCCGATATCTCAATGTCGGAGCTTCAGAGGAGACTCCTCGCCTACGCCGATTCGCTCAAGTCGCGAGCTGACATCAGCCCTGAGAAGTTCGGCGCAGCAATCGGTGTATCCCTGGTGCCGGACGAGAAGGTCAGCATCAGGAGCGTCGCCAAAGACCTGGTGATAACAGAAGGCTTCAATTACGCAGCCTCATACTTCTCTGTTGAATCTCCGCGTGATTACCCCCGGCATTCCGTCGTCTTCTACCAGCTTGGGAAACCTTCAGTAACTGAAGCTCCTGGCGACGTTTGCTATTGGGATGCGGATAGCGCGGGGCAGGCCTTGGAACGATTGGGCTACAAGGGCCGAGGGGAATCGCCGTTCAAGAGAGGCGGAATCAGGCATTTTTGGCGTCCTATCGGCGCGGGCAAGAAAGGCATGAGTACCAGCCTTCTGACATACCGCATCAATGACAGTGCCGGACTCCGAACGTGTGTGTATGAGATCAGGTTTTCAGGAGGTGACATGTGAAAGGAATCGAAGCAAGTATCGAACCGCTGCTGAGCGATTTGAAAGCTGACAAGCGGCTGCCAGAAGGCGCAGAGGAAGCAATTCGCCGCACCATCGCCGATTCGCCCTATCTCAACCATCTTTTGGCAAACGCGGCCAAGGATGGTCAGGTCGGCCGGATCTCCGTGTCCTATGGCCACCACAACGGAGGTCACTTCCAAGACGCAACCCCGGGAAGTCCTCCGACCATCTTCATCAGCGCGTCGAATTTCAAGAATTCGTTAGGTGTCGAACTTGAAGAACGTCTGACCGAAGTACTCGGGCACGAGGCCATGCATGGCATCCTCGCAAAGGAACGCGGAGCAGCCCTCGAGGAATTCAAGGGCTCCTATGCTACAGAGCTTGATGCTGCCCACGCCTCTCGATCAGGCACCGTCAACCTGACCGATCCAGTGAAGAAGTATCTCGACAAGGGCCGCCAGGACGAGGCGCTGGCAGAGGTTTCCGGCCTGCGCGCGCTGGACAGTCGTCTGAGAAACTTGAACCCGACGTTGGATGAGGCTGCGCTTGAGGCACTGCTTGCGGATCGCTCTGGGTCACGCTGCGCCGCCGACGACGGGAGACTTGCAGAAGGGATCTCGTATGAAGCACTCGCCCATCGCCCCAACAAGGATGGTGTGCAACTGACGAAGGCCGTCGAGCAGTGCTTCTACGATGGCAGCGGCACGCTGGGAAGGCATGGCGATTCGGACTATCGGAACTACTACGGCACCTACCCGTTATCTGTGATCGGGGCGAGTCACGCCTTCCTTGCAGAGGGCCGCCAACCACCCTCCATCCGCATCGATCTTCACGAGTTGGGCTTGAAACCCCAACAGCTTGAGCGCAATGGCCTCAACCTTGGCAGCGCCAAAGTCCTTCCGATTGGCGACTTTGGAAAGGACGGGCTGGGCTGGGTTGAACTGAAGAACACGGGTAGTGCACTTACCACGCCCCCACCGACGCAGGGCGTTGCAGGTACGCAGTCGTCGCCGGCCCACACGCTCAATTCTGCCGACCAAGCTCTGCTGGAACAGATCCGCGGCAAGGTAGAGGCCCTGGACAAAGCAAACGGCCGCGCCTTTGACGAGACCAGCGAGCGCATGTCCGCCAGTCTGCTGGCAAGCGCCAAGGGTGCAGGCATCACCCGGGCCGATCATGTGGTGTTGAGCAGACAGACGGCGAACTCGCCGGCAGCGCAGAACATCTTTGTCGTGCAGGGTGAGATGTCCGATCCGGCGGCACTGCGCACGCATATAGCGACGGCGGAAGCCGCGCAGCGGCCCGTGCAGGAGAGCTTGAACCAGGTTGAGGCGATTGGTCAGCGCCAGGCGCATGAGCAGGCGACAGAGATGCAGCGTGCGCAGGAGCAGCGGGTCTCGCCGCTTTCCATGTAGTTCGCGCCTGCGCCGAAGTCGCTCTACCCTGTCGAGGCTTCCGTTTCCGCGGTTCGGAGCTTCTCGTGGTCGAGGAGAAGGCAGTCTGCGTATGGACCAACCAGTTTCAGCACGGCCTTACGCACCGGCGGCTGGCCGGTCAGAATGGCAAGTTGTTGTCCACACTCCATCGCCAGATTATTGCTGATCCGGATGACGTTCAGCGCCAGAATCTCCGGAAACCCTTCACGACTTCGGTCCAGCGCATGCGTTCCTGCATGAACGAATGAGTTCAATGCTCCCCAACCATACTCCTTCATTTGAAGCAGATGCGGAATCAGGTTGCTCACTGCGGGCACGGAAGCCAGTGCCTCGATCATTTTGGAGAGCATCGGCAGGTGTCGCTCTGAAGCACCAGCTACTGGCGGCTGGGACAGCAAAGCCAGCTGCTCGTCGGAAGCACAATGGAGGATCCAGACGCTTCGCGTGAACGCCTCGTACTGGCAACGAAGCATGGCAGCGGCAGAAGGCGCCAAGCCAGCTTCCATCAGCAACCGCATTGCCGCTGCGTGTTCAAGGCTCAGCAAAGCGGCATCGCGTGATACCGAGACCTTTACCGAGCCATCGGCCACAGGGTGATCTACAACGGAGAGCATCGCCTGCAGAAGCAATGCAGATCGGTTAAGCAGGGTTTCCATCATGATGATCCCTCAATCATCGTGCTACGGCCAGACGATCACTAAGGTTCCCGACCAGCTCCAGCACTAGCCCATCTGCATGCCGCCAGCGGTCTGCGCCGCCGCCTCACGCTGCAGCGTTTCTTGCCGGGCCTGCTCGGACACTCGCGTGTCGATCTGCTGACTACGGGCCAGCCCCTCCTCAAGGCTTTGTTGAGACTGGTTCAGATCCACCATGGCCCTGAAGCCAGGCGTCGTGCCCATCACGAAGATTTTCTCTTCCTGCAGCACCACATCGCGCAGTTGTTGCGGCTGGTGAATGCCGTTCTCCCGCGCAGCAACCATCGCTGACATCACCTGCGCATCGCTCACCTTCTCAGGCAAGTCAGATCGCATGCGGTCAAACAGTTGCTGCGATTCCGGCGACAGTGCAGCCAATCGCTCGCGCGGCGGTTGTTCTCCCTCCACCTCGGTCAACAGCTTCTGCAACGTGCTCTGCTTCTTTGGAAGCGGGTTCTCATGGGTCGAGTTGAGCTTGCTGTCGGGGAATGGCTTGGGAATGCTCTTCAGCGCGTCGATGTTCGGAAGCACCTTCATCGTCCCTTCGAAGCCGGGATCGGGCTTTTCGAGCTTGGGACGCAAACCGGCTTGACCCAGCCCGGTCCATACGTAGTCAACGCAGCTGTTCGAGAAGCCGTTGTAGTTGAGTTTGAAGTTGTCCTGATTGCGGTTGACGCCAGCCTCGCCATACGCCTTCAACTTCTCGTACTGGTCCTTGGTGATCTCGAGCGTGTATGAAAATCGAGGGTTCTCGTAGGTCTCGAACTCGCCTTTGACCACATGCCCCGGCCCGGTAATCCCCGTCTTTATCGGTGAGAACCCATACCCGTCTTTCTTGTCTCCATCGGCAACCATGAAGTAGGCATGGCCTGCTGAAGATGAGTGGGTCGTGCCATCCTTGCCTGCGACAGGTGTTCCCGGTGCCGCGAGGTAGACCGTAACGGTGTAAGGCCCCTTCTTGCTGTCCTGAGATGCGGCTGCACTATTTGATTGACTGTCCATAGTCCTATTTCACGTTGTAGTTGGCGACGAGAAGCTCGATGTTGAGATGTTCAACTTCCGGGTTGCCCTGAAGATTGGTCACTTCCAACCGGTACTTCCCAGGCGTCAGATCCCCCGAATCGGCACGGGCCACCTCGTATTCCCGGTAGGCCAGTGACATATCGTACTTTCCTGCGTTGACCAAGCTATTCGAATCCGCGCCGACGGTATTCCTGTATTCGAATACATCGTCCTTGGCCGGTTGATATCGGCTGCCTGACCCAACGGCAGGCAGATCGTGATTCAATACATGCAGCACTAGGGGGGTCTCGGTGTCCCCATCCAGCTTCCACAGCTGCACCTTCAGGGGAATCCGGGCATCCTCAAGGAAGTCGACATCTCCCGGTTTCATGTCCGGGCGATTGGCTGGCCCACCGGTACGGAAGCCGATCAGGAACGTGCGAGGTTCGGGGTCTTTCTCCCAGGGCGGCGGCAATTCAAAGCGCGCCTCTACCGTTGCACCTGCGTGGACCAGGTCCATCGGCTTGGCGACGGGGAAACCATCGCCATACATCTGGGGTGCGTGGGTGCCACAGCCACCCATAAGCAGGGGCAGCAGTACCATCCATGGCCTCAGCAGGTGTCGCATCCGTTCCTCACATTCGGGCACTTACTCGTCGCAAGTTTATACACCGCCCCGGGCGGCGGGACATGAACTGGCTTCACACAACCCAGCGGTGGAGTGGGAATGTCCTGTGGCGTAGCCATACGCGGGCGAGTCCTGAAGGCATAAGGCACGGGCGGTGGAGGCACTATGCTAGGCAGATGCCCAGCTCTCACACTTTCAAGATCATGGCCGCTCGCGTCGTCATGGCAGCCGCCGTCCTTGCCTTGGCCGGTTGCGCTTCGACGCCGCGCGAGCCCGCTCCAGCCCCCTCGTCGTCAGGACGACCGACTGCATCTACCACGCTCTACATCGAGCCTGGCGACAACCCCGATCTTCCGGCGCTCACTCTGCCAAAGGCGCTCAACTCCCCGGCCCCGCACGTTCCACCAGATGCAGCGCCTGTACGGGAGCCGGCAGAGACGATCTTGGTGGTGGACATCGGCACCCAAGGGGAAGTGCGCAACGTGATGGTTGCGCGGTCATCGCATACGCGCGAGCTTGATCGTGTGGCGCTGGATGCGCTTCGACAGTGGCGCTTCGAGCCTGTCGAGCACGACGGACTGGCTGTCGCAGTGCGTGCGCGGGTCCACGTAATATTTGAGGTGCGTTCGCGTTGATTCCCAACGCATGAGATGCCCTAGGCTCATCCTCTCCTGATCTTGAGAGGATGACCATGACAAGTATCGACCCCGAATGGCTGGAAGCCTTCGACAGGGAACTGCGCTACCTGTTTGCCATAGACCACCGCGATGCCGGCATGGATGCGTACCTGCTGGGCTGCTACGCCGACCTGCCGCCGCGCGAGGCGGCGCTGGCGTTCGGCAATGACTACGATCTGGAGCGCGATGATGCGTTGTGGCCGCGACAAGCTTACGAGCGGCACATCTGAGTGGTGACGCTTTCGCCCCACTCCCTGCCCCGCATCTCTGAACGATTTGTCGCGATTGGAACGGTGTCACGCACCGAACCGTGCGTTGTGACGCGAATGCACGCGACACCTTAACTTCCGCCGAAACCGCCGCCCCGCAATCGATTCGCCGCGTGGTGACCATGCGACAATGCCGTAAGCGTCAGCACTTGCGGCCTCAGCGGCCTGCGACTTCTTGGCATTTGGCATCCGCGCGGGTACACCTTGGCGTGCCACCGGAAAAGGGTGGCGCGGGTGTCGAAAACCCGTTCTGTAGCGATGTGTTTACGCTTGCCAGCCGGCGTCACCTTTGCGTGGCGCCGGCTGGCAATCCGTTCGCGTTCCATGGCGGGCGGTGCGTGGGGGTCTTCGGACCCACCGGCTTCGCTACAGACCGGTTTTCGAGCCACGCATCGTCCGCCACCTCTATCGGTGGCGCTGCTGTCTGTCCTGTACGGAGCATTGCCATGAACACATCGGATTTCCGTTCCCTGCACGCGCAGTACGATCCGGACAACACCGACGCCGAGCGCGAATCGTCCGTCGATCCCAACGCTTTTGTCGCCACGCTGCATCGCATCGGTACCGGTGCGGCGGCGGACGGCCAGCCTTGGCCGGAGCGGCATCAGCTGCCTGGACGGTGTCTTGAACTGGCGGACGCGGATTGCGCGTTGGCCGGGCTGCGTGTGGTGCAGGAGGTGATGCTGGCGGCGGAGCGCACGCGGCAGAACGGTGCGCCCGAGGAGTACCTGGGGGACCGGGTGATGGAGGGGCTGATGATGGCGTGCGTGGGGCTGACTGCGCAGGTGATTGAGCGGTTGCGGGTGCGGGAGTAACCCGGATGGGCTCGGCCATCTGCCGCCAGGCTCCGGGCTGCTGATGCGTAGTCGCGGCCCGCTCGCCTTGCTGTCCATCACCTATTTGCAGAGCTTCCAATGAGGCTTGTGATCTATGGCGTTGTCCTGCTGACGATACTGCGTGCGGTGATCGCCAACTGGTTTGTGCCCAGGCTGGGCTGAACCTGTGGACGCTGCGAAAGGTGTCTGATGCCGAGTTCGCCGTCATGCGCGAGGATGCCGTGCGGCTGGTACGCGGGGGCGTGGTGCGGGGCGCGCGGTACTCGGGGGATAGGCACTTCGAGATCAGTTGCCATGCGAAGCCTGTAATGCCGGTGGACAACTCGATGGAGCGGCTTGTGATTGTGCTGTTTGCGGATAGGTGGATTGACGTTCCGTGCGCTGTGCCGCTGATGTTGCATTGGAGTGGGCGGATTTTGGCGGAGCGAGAGTGTGCGTAGCGCACGTCGGTTTTCAGCCATCAACAACACGAGGCCCGCATTAAGCGAATCCCCTCGAAACGGCGCACCTGAATGCTTCTTGAAGTTTCTCAAGTCGAAATCCACGAGGCGCAAAATCAGACGCTATTGCCGCCCACTCAACAATACTGGCCTCGCCTTCACTGAGCGCACCCTCAACTTCATTCCAAACTTGGAGACGCTTCCAAGTTCCGTCCTTCCAAAGCTCTCTCGCCTGATCCTTCCAAGGGCGCCGTGCACGCCGATCAATGGCCGCGGGAACGGCCCACGCAAGCAGTGCCGGAGAGAGATTGATAGTACTCTCCTTTACACGAACCCAGCACGCCTCCCGCTTCACCCACTCGGTTACAAGCCGGTTGCGCACCTGTTCTTCCGGGATTTCCATTAGTAACGGGAGCAACTTGCGCGCAACGCGCATCGCCTCTTCAACGAAGGTCTTTGGAGCTCGCTGACTCTTCCAGACCTCATTATAATTTGGCTGCAAGCCGACATCACACATTCTTGCACTGATCAATGCGAGTGTGTAGGAGGTCAACGGTCTTACGATAGACCCTGGATACCAGTCCTGCCCAGGAATGGCTGCGTCGATTGCACGCGTTAGAATCGCGCGACCGACCAAGCGCTGAAAGTATCTTTCATCAAACAGTGCCGGATCCTTAGCCCATGCCTGCATAACGGATTTTCCAAAATGCCCGATGTTCTTTTGGGCACCTTGACTTACATAATGCGGGCTACCCTCGAAGGTAGAGTCAAATCGAGCAACGTCCGTCTTTGTAAGGACCTGCTTCTTTGGATTCAAAATTTGCCAGAACTTCGCCTCAAGGGGTTTCTTTCTCTTCAACTCAACCTTATAGCTGCCTGCGGTGCGCTCGAAGTACCAGTATGTATTCCCCTCATTCGGAGCACCCGGCGGCGCGAGAGTCTGGCGAGAAATGGACTCAATTCGCTTGAAGTACGCGTGGCCAGCAAATAGATCAGACGCTGAAACTGCGTTCTGAGCATTTGCAAAGCGTGCAATATTATGAACAGAATCCTCAAATCCATCCTCAGGAAGCTGAGAAAGTTTCATCTGGACTCTTACTCTCGAAAGGTCCACTCCAGCCTTGCTTGCCCAGTACAGAGACGCAGTCGTCTGGCCCCCGTTAACGATCTGAAGGCCTTGAACAGAAGAGACCTCTAAGGCCCCATCGACCAAACGACTCGACAAAGCCGACACCGTTACAGTCAGACCATTGTTGTAAGCGAAGAACATTCCTGGCTCAACCTTCAAGGTCTCACGAATGCCCTTATTGACCTTTCGAGTGTCTCCAAGGAAGGCTCGAACGTTCTGCTCCAGGATCCTGCCACCAAAGCGATCATAAAGGCTAGCAAGGATGGAGCCAGGCAGAATACACATGTACGACTCGTACCGTGCCTCGTCGTCCATACCCGCCTTTAGAGCTGGAATGCCTTGGCCGTACTCAGAGGGGAAGTCGATCACGATTTCCTCTCGCCCACTCGTCGAGGCGTCCATACGAGCAAGCCTTGCGACATCCCAGAGATGCAACTCGACCTTCTGGGGCCCCAAGGATAAATCAGGCATCCGCCCAATCGATGCACCCAATGGCCTATCAGATATCAAGTAGATGCAAGCTTTCGTCATTTCTCCATTTGTCGTAAAAGAGAAAATCTCATTGCATACGGCATGAGCTGCATGACTTTCATCCCAAGAATTTGCGAGAGCTTCGTGCGCGCTTCCCTCCAAAAACTTAAACGCAGCTGTGACCGCTCGTCGTGCCTCATCAGTGAGAATTGGCTCCGGCACATCTTCGCCGGAGAATATTGCCACTACGAGATTCAGAACGCCGTCAACTGGGGAAAAACTATAAGCATCCAATTGAACGGCAGAACCACGGGACATTTTTCCCGAGACCCTGCAGACGTTGTACTCAGTAAATTCCTCTCCGACTTCTAAAATCGCGCAAGCGCGATCTACGAATCTCGTGGCGGAATATCCCATGCCAGCGGCCTGCTCAGCACCGATCTCGCCGAGAAGGGCCGCGCGAAATGAGGTCACATCTTCATCCATGGCCATTTCCTTCATCGCCTCTAACTGACAATTTCCTCAACAGATAGAGCGAATGAAGCCAAGGACGACAAGTCCAGAACGTAACTAGCTCCAACTATTCGCGCATCAGTTTCCGATCTCAGAATGCGGGGGAACCCATCCCCAACAAAATAACTGGATACTCCAGCAACTTGGTACTTGGCGACGTCGTACTGATCACGTCGCACGTATCCTCGCTTGAGTAGTGCGACTTCCAAACGGTCTTCCAGAGCCAAACTGTGCGCCCTGGCCGTGGCCAGAACGTCAGCGCACAACTCATTCAGGCAACGGCCACGATCACCTTCCACCTCGACGAGCTCGACCGCGACCAAGTACAGAGCCAAGTGGCTGGCCTCGAGCTGCTCTAGCGATGATATCGTCACGCGCTGACGCGTTCCGGAAAGTCTCGTTTTGATCTCAAGAAGCATCCCTTCGCGCGCAAAATCTTGGGGATGGTCTTCAGGCGCTACCCAAGAAGCAACTGCCGACTCTGCACCGACGGTTCGCATCAATCGCTCAAGTATCACCAACTCTCCTATCACTCCCCTGACCTCATGAGGCTCCATCGCATCGGTCCGGGTCCGGCTCATGAGCACATGCCAGTGCTCTAAGCGGCGAAAGAATTGACGTGCGGCCCCCTCTCGAGAGTCACTGAAGGACGAGTAGGCAATGACGTCTCTGCACAGGGTCAGAAAGACACCTTGGTCACCCGGCTGCCTGAGAAACATGCGAATTTCGGGGACACTGTCATCAGATGGCGTGGAAAGATCTACGCCACGTAGCTCAGGAAGGCTCTTTGGAATCCATCCGGGCGCAACGTCTCGCAGAACCAAGCCAACAGCTCCTCCTTGTGCGCGAGCCCAGTAATAATCAAGGGGATGATCTTGGGCAATGCGCTTCCCAACGATCTTGTCAGGCATCCCGCCAAGTGATGACCAAGGATCCTCATTCATCGACCAAGACCTCTTCGTCCTCATACTCATCTTCCCGCGACCCGAACAGCTCCCTGTACGCAATCAAGTTCGCGGTGTAGAGCACCAACTTCTCCTTTTCGCCCGCGGCGAGTCTGGGGAAGCTAAGCCCGTACGCGGCGTGCTTCTGCCCGCCATCCTCCACCGCTTGGAAGAGATGGAGCATAAGAAGCGGCCGTGATCGCTGGGCCCTATAGATGTGGTCTGGGATGTTGCTGGTCTTCCCTTTATGAGCGGCCAATGCAGCTGCCACTTGTGAGTCACTCAGTCCCGCGCGTTCAATACCTCTCGAAGCAACTCGCCGCTTCGTGCCGGAGATAAGTAACGCTCTCTCGAATCGTTGGGCATTCCCTACAGTAACGCTACGACTTTGCAGTCCCAGCGCCAGACCGTGAACGTCCTCCTTGAGTGCCTCGGGCTTAGAGCTGGAGACCAGAATCACATCCCACTCAGAGAAACCTCGCTCCCGCACGTACTCAATCAATGGAGCACGCTGCATGTCCAACTGACCCGGATGAACACCGAAGCTAGAAATGAAGTCCAGTACGCGCTCAGACGCTACTTTACTGAAGAGATGACTAGGACGCGTCCCGCTTCCATAGGGCAATGGAACGCGACCATCAGCCAGAAGTTTGCCAACGAGAACCTCGACCGCCTCGACATTCGCCTTTCTAGCAAGCCCTGTGGCAATGATCGCCGAGGTCTCAACCATTTTCCCGGAAAGTGATATCTCACGAACAATCTGTTCGGTGTTTTGCATCTTGTTTCGCGCGGTGACCAAGAGCGTCCCAGGGTGGCTACGAACAGCAAGACCAAAGTCCATGGGGGTCAGACCATTGAGCTCCATTCTCCTAATCTCGTCCCTAAGCTCCTCAGTCGCGCCTGCGATGAAACCGTACCAATCGGAAGCCTCAGGCGTAAGGAACAAGCGACAAAGATCCATGTACCCATCGCGATATCCGAACCATCGCCCCATTTGAAGGAGTGTGTCGTACATCTGAGTATTTCGAAGGAAATAACTGATGGTTAGACCCTCCAACGTAAATCCGCGAGAGAGCGAATTTCCACCCACAGCGATTACATTGAGTCCGCTTTCCGCATGCGCTCGGTAGTCGAGCTTTCCGGATGACTTGGAGGCATTGACCTCGACCACAACCATCCCGGCAGCGGCCCTATGGAGTTGAGCTTGAATGCTGGACCAATCCTCATCAGCTCCGACGTAGAACTTGTTCCAAGTGGCGTGAAGCGAGCGCATGAATGGATCTTTAAGTGCAGACGCCTCTGGCAATGCAAATCGGTTCTGAATAGCGGACTGCACTTCGATGAGATGACTTGCAATATTTCTTGCCACCTCACTCTGGACACCGGTGAAGCGAGATACATTCACTAGCATCGAGTGATGCTTACTACCTTGCCCCCTAAGAACACGAACCGCCTTTGACAAAACAAAGCAATCGATGGCCTCTACTAGACTAGGGTGTAGCCCCTCTACTCGCCAGCTAATCTTATGGGATGGAGGCAACCAGTCATCGGTCCCCTCCAGATCGACAGTCAGCCCAGCAGAATCCCCTCCAAAGAATGAGTCGGGGCCAACATAGTTCGTAGGTGCCTCCAGCCCTACGACAAATTCTCTAGGAAACAGATCCTTACCTTGTAAAGCGATCTCAGCATCAGGATCTATAAAAATGTTCGCAAACGGAGTTGCGGTGTACCCAATGTATGCATTTCTAGTGGACAACCCCAATAGATCACGAATAAGACTGTTGATCTTTTTTGGTGCATTAGGATCCTTCGACGTATCTACAGATGCGTTGTCCGCTTCGTCATCGATGACAAGCATCGGAAGTGTGAGCCCACCTTTAGAAGCACTTGTGCCACGGATCCAGTCGATGAGGTTGTTCAGAATTGAGGGATGCTTCTTGATCACAAGAATTACAGGTTCACTGCTATTCTGCAGCGGATTCCCCCACCCATCTGCTCTCGCCCGATTAAAATCGTGCGCGCGACTGGTAAAAGCAGTCGCGGTAAATGCCGGATTAAAGTTTCCAACGCCGACCTGCTTGGCATTAACCTGCCGACTTAAGATCTGATCACTGTCGCGACCCACGAAGCCCAAGTCCACGCGCTCTTGCGTCTGGGACCTAAGGTTGTTGTGCACACCGGCAATCAGAACAACCACCTTGTACCCTGCATCAGCAGCCTTGTTGATAACGCCAAGATAGTTGGCTGTCTTACCGCTTTGCACATGACCGACCACCAAGCCTCGACGAGACCACGTTCCTTCGATCTTCGGGTCACCAGCCAAGTCAACAATCGAATCAGTTACGCCTGATATTGCGTTTACGACAGTCTCAGACATGCCCCCAGAAATGAGGTAGTCCCGATAGCGCTTCCAATACCGGAAATCTATCTGATGCGCGCGGCCGAGCAACCAAGGCTTGTGGCCAGGGGCCTGAACCGTGTGCGATGGCCCGAGCACAACTTCGAACTCTCGCTCGATCTGTTTGGCTATCTGAGCGACCTCTGCGTCGGAGATTCTTGGAAATATGAACGGCAGCGCGGCAATCCCTCCCACAACCTCCAATATTTCCGGTGGGCTGTGGGCCGCACGCTGCGCCATCGCCGCTCGGGAGAGTGTCAAAACCTGGTCGTAACTCATGTCCTGTCCTTAGTCTTCGATAACTCGTAGCTGCTCTAGCGCACGCCTAGCGCCCGACTGACCTGCGAAAACCGGTGTCGCCAGTATGACTTCCGCGATTGAGCGCGGAAGGGTGTTCTTTCCTGGAGCGATCGCCTCTACATAAGTGGCTAAGATCTGCGTGATCTCAGCACCATCTAGCGACTGCTGAGCTACGGTCTTGGGTGAAGATGCGATGTCTGAGAATACCGACTCCAGTGGAAGCGTTGCTTCAATCGCAAGCAGTGCGGTGTCAACATCTGCCCGTGAACCCGCGGCCTTCCGAAGCGCCTCGATAATGGGGTGGTCGCGACGAACCTCGTATCGAATCGCACCTCGTTCTTCCACCCTTTGCCACAGCGGCATGCCTGCGCCTGTGGCTTGGCGACGCCCCCTATACGTGTAGGGCCTGCGAGCAGTCTCAGTCATGCCCTCTATCAACGGCCTTAAGCGTCTCCGAACCGCTGAAGGTAGCCGCATTCGTGATTTTCGAACGTCTATGCTCCATTCCGAATCAAGCGATGTAGGCACGTCGACTTGCACCCGGAGTAGCTTAGTTAGCTCGGACTTCCTAACAAGACCCAACCACGTACCGCCGGCAATTAGACGTCCAGCGCGGTAAACGTAAAGGCCTTGGGTCTCAGCCAGACTCGACCCCAACTCAATCGCGCTCATCTGCTCAGGACTGAGACGCTGATGATGGGGGAGTGTGAACGCTTGAACGGTCACAGCAGAACTGGCCATTCTTATTGTCTCAATTTCATGCGGGTCAGAAGATGGAGACATATGCCGCGCGAAGGGGTCGGCCGCCATCACTGGAGAGCCATTGAGACGCAGTGTTACCCCGCCAAATAATGACGCCCCCTTTTCCTGAGCGAGGAACCTGTGGAACGTAAGTGCCAAGTGCGATCTAGCATTTGCAAAAAGATCGTTTAACGCAACGAGGGCATCATCAGGGCTGTTTTCGTATGGATCGAGGCGGTCCAATCCCTGCCACACCACCAATGTCCCTGTCGATGGGAGCAAGTGGATCATTGGGATTTCGTCGATCTCCGAAGAATCCAACACCTTAAGAAGCCACTGATCCTTCTCAAGCACCAAGTCTAGATCCCAACAGCGGGCAGACATTTCGCCGTCTACGCGTGAAGCAACGGTAAGACGTCTGCATTGACTGAAGGAAGCGGTTTTCAGCCCAAGGCCAAAGCGCCCCAAATCTGTTTCGACTCTGAAATCACGAGGGCTTTTACTGCCATGCTGCATGGCATCTGTCAGCTCAGAGGACCGCATTCCACGACCATCATCGAGTATGGCCAAGAATGGTGAGCCGTCCGAATGAGTATCATTAAATATTTCGATCAGTTTTGCACCAGCGGAAATGCTGTTGTCCACAATATCCGCAAGGGCACTCTCAAAGGAGTAACCGATATCCCGCATCGATTCCAACAATCTAGCCGCACTGGGTTCGACCCAGATGTGCCCCGGAAGCAAATCTCTCATTACCCATCCTTAGCAATCTTGCCTGCATACACCCAGAGCCAAGCCCCGCCGCCACAGCCATCCACTTCGATCCGACTATACCCGATACCGTGACGCTTTCCGCAGTCTTCGTTACCAAATCCCATCATTCCTAGGCCGAGCACCGTGCCGGGAATTTGACTCTAGCCAGCTCCATCTAATGCGAGGCTTTGTCTAGTTGACGGCTAGGGATCAGTTCGCCAGTCCGAGCGAGGCTGAGCTTGAAAAACTCCCTACCGCATGCGATCCTGGCAGTAATGATGCGACGCAAGATGCGCCGCCAATTACATTGTGAATCAGCATGCAGATCCCTGTTGTAGATGTGTTTGCAGGCCCCGGCGGCTTGGGCGAAGGTTTTTCCGCCTACGTAGCCAAGGGCAGACCCAAGCACCAGCCGTTCAAAATTGCGATCTCAGCTGAGATGGAGGCCAACGCAGCGAGAACTCTTCGCCTGCGAGCTTTCTATCGACAATTTCCTCTGGGCAAGGCGCCCATCAGCTACTACGACTATGTCGCCGGCCGAGCAGCCCAACCATGGACCGAGAAGACTGAGCAAGAATGGCTTGCTTCTGGCGCAGAGGCCAGGCAGCTTCAGCTCGGACTTGCTGAACATGATCTCGTGCTGCATGACCGCATCCGCAAGGTCGCCAGCAGTTCCGATCCCTGGATTCTAATTGGCGGCCCCCCTTGCCAAGCGTATTCTCTGGTGGGACGGGCGCGCAATCGCGGGGTTGCCGGCTACAAGGCCGAGGACGACCACCGACACTTCCTCTACAAACATTATCTCAAGATTCTCAGAGATCATCGACCCGCGGCGTTCGTAATGGAGAACGTCAAGGGGATCCTTTCGTCGAAGGTAGGGGGTGAGCTAATGTTCCCGAAAATCCTCGACGATCTCCGCGCACCCGGCGGGAGAGGCGGAGCTCGCTACAACGTCATTCCGCTAGTGAGAGACGGGGAGACCGACCTTTTCGATGATGAGGATGGGCGTAAGTACATTTTGAGAGCGGAAGAGCTGGGGGTACCTCAGGCTCGTCACAGGGTAGTGCTTCTTGGTGTAGCTGAAGACATCAAGCTTACTCGCGCCAGATGGATGAGCTCATTCAGCGACGAGGTGCATCTTGATTCGGTCATCAAAGGCCTACCAAGATTAAGGAGCGGTGTAACTAACGTCGATGTTGACGATTGGTCATCTGAAGCCAGGGAAATCCTATTACACGCTTCCAGCCTTACAGATGACCACCGCGTGTCAGATGAGCTTCGTCAGCAAGCCCTACGTGTTCCTCAGACTGACTTCGGCTCTGGCGGGAGATCGATGCCGAGAACTGCTGGATGCAATCAGGTTCCCAGTCATTTAGAGGCTTGGCTTATTGATCCGAGGCTCGGTCATTTGCTTAATCACGAGGTTCGGCAGCACATGTGGATGGATCTTGTTCGCTACGGTTATGCATCAGCATTTACCCTAGCCCACAAGCGTTCTCCGCGAGGTGCTTCGGAGTTCCCAGAGTCCATTCATCCGGATCACGCAAATTGGACGACGGGGAAATTTGTAGACCGCTTTAAGGTTCAAAGGTGGGATGCACCCAGCTCTACAGTGACCAGCCATCTCCAGAAGGACGGGCATTACTTCATTCATCCCGATCCAACCCAACTCAGAAGCATCTCTGTCCGAGAGGCAGCGAGATTGCAAACCTTCCCGGACAATTACTTCTTTGAGGGAGCGCGAGGAGCACAGTTTCGACAGGTAGGGAACGCTGTTCCACCATGGATGGCCAACCAGATCGCGGACGTGGTCTACTCGATCTTGGGGCATTGATCTGCAGAGAACTCTGCACGCGTCGCGCCGGACTTCAGGAATTTCGATAGCTCGGCCAGAGTCTGCTCTGGCCGCAGCCTGAGGCTACACTCCCACACTACGGCGATTCGCCAGCCAGCCCTCGTGAGCTCTTGGACTTGTCGCTCGTCCCTCTCACGATTCCCTTCCAGCTTGCTCAGCCAAAACTCAGGACGAGTGGCTGGCAGAGTCGCGTATCGGCATCCGTGATGCATGTGCCAAAAGCAGCCGTGAACGAAGATGACCGCCCGGTACTTGGGCAATGTCAGGTCGGGCCGTCCGGGTAGATCGCGTTTGTGAAGCGCGTATCGAAATCCTCGTCTGTGCAAGTATCTTCGAACCACCCATTCGGGCTTTGTGTTCTTACCCTTAATTCCTGACATTAGCTTAGAGCGAACACTGGCATCGACTATATCGACCATTGCACTGAGCCTCCGCAATACGGCGGATGATCGCGTGGACCAAAAAAAAGGGGCGGTCGGCCGCCCCCTTTTCTACAACACGCTTCCGTCAAACCCCAACAGGATTAGCCTTCTCCGGATCAATCTTGTACTGCTTGATCGCCCGGGCCACATCCTTGGCCGTCATCTTCCCGTCCTTCGCCAGCGCCGCAATCGCGGCATGCGCGATGTAGTACCGGTCCACTTCAAAGAACCGACGCAGGTTCGCACGCGTATCCGAACGGCCGAAACCATCGGTACCCAGCACCGTATAGCTCATCGGCACGAACGCGCGGATCTGGTCCGCATACGCACGCACGTAGTCGGTGGCGGCAATCGCCGGGCCCTGGCGGCCTTCCAGCAGCTCGGTCACGTAGGCCTTGCGCTGCTCACCTTCCGGATGCAGGCGGTTGGCACGTTCCACGTCGAAACCATCGCGACGCAGTTCGTTGAAGCTCGGGCAGCTCCAGATGTCGGCGGTCACGCCGAAGTCCTTGTCCAGCAGCTCGGCTGCGGCAATGGCTTCGCGCAGGATGGTGCCCGAACCCAGCAGCTGCACGCGCAGCTCGCCCTTCTTCGGCTTGCCGGCGTCGGTCAGCAGGTACATGCCCTTGACGATGCCTTCGGCCGCACCTTCCGGCATTTCCGGGTGGGTGTAGTTCTCGTTCATCAGGGTGACGTAGTAGTACTCGTCCACCTGGTCTTCCATCATGCGCTTGGTGCCGTGCTGCAGGATCACCGTCACTTCGAAGCCGAAGGTCGGGTCGTAGCTGCGCACATTCGGAATGCCACCGGCCACCAGATGGCTGAAGCCATCTTCGTGCTGCAGGCCTTCACCGTTCAGCGTGGTGCGGCCGGCGGTGCCACCCAGCAGGAAGCCGCGGGTACGCATGTCCGCTGCCTGCCAGGCGATGTCGCCCACGCGCTGGAAGCCGAACATCGAGTAGTAGATGTAGAACGGCAGCATCGGCACGTTGCTGACCGAGTAGCTGGTACCGGCAGCCATCCACGAGCTGATCGCACCCGGCTCGCTGATGCCCTGCTGCAGCACCTGGCCGCTCTGGTCTTCGCGGTAGAACATCAGCTGGTCGGCGTCGACCGGCTTGTACTTCTGGCCGAACGGCGCGTAGATGCCGATCTGGCGGAACAGGCCTTCCATGCCGAAGGTACGGGCTTCGTCGGCCACGATCGGCACGATGTGCGGGCCCAGTTCCTTGTCGCGCAGGGTGATGTTCAGGCTCTGCACGAAGGCCATGGTGGTGGAGTAGCTGCGCTCGCCACTGCTCTTGAGCAGGCGCTCGTAGCTTTCCAGCTTCGGTGCATTGAAGCTCTTTTCGGCCTTGCGGCGGCGCTGCGGCAGGTAACCACCCAGCGCGGCACGGCGTTCCTGCAGGTACTGCACTTCCGGCGAATCCGGGCCCGGGTGGTAGAACGGCACCTGGCCGTCGGCCAGCTGCGCGTCGGTCACCGGAATGTTGAAGCGGTCGCGGAAGTGGCGCACCGCTTCGTCGTCCAGCTTCTTGGTCTGGTGGGTCGGGTTCAGTGCCTCACCGGCGCTGCCCATGCCGTAACCCTTCACGGTCTTGGCCAGGATGACGGTCGGCATGCCCTTGGTGTTCACGGCCTGGTGGTAGGCGGCGTACACCTTGTGCGGGTCGTGGCCACCACGGTTCAGGCGCCAGATGTCGTCGTCGGAAAGACCGGCCACCATCGCAGCGGTTTCCGGGTACTTGCCGAAGAAATGCTCGCGGGTGTACGCGCCGCCGAAGGCCTTGCAGTTCTGGTATTCGCCGTCGACGGTTTCCATCATCAGCTTCTTCAGGACGCCATTGGTGTCCTTGGCCAGCAGGGCATCCCAGTAACCGCCCCACAGCAGCTTGATGACATTCCAGCCGCCGCCACGGAACACGCCTTCCAGTTCCTGGATGATCTTGCCGTTGCCGCGCACCGGGCCGTCCAGGCGCTGCAGGTTGCAGTTCACCACGAAGATCAGGTTGTCCAGGCCTTCACGGCCGGCCAGCGCGATGGCGCCCAGGGTTTCCGGCTCGTCGCTCTCGCCGTCGCCGATGAAGCACCACACCTTGCGGTCGGACTTCTCGATCAGGCCACGGTTTTCCAGGTAGCGCATGAACTGCGCCTGGTAGATGGCGGCCAGCGGGCCCAGGCCCATCGACACGGTCGGGGTCTGCCAGTACTCCGGCATCAGCCACGGGTGCGGGTACGACGACAGGCCGCCGCCGTCCACTTCCATGCGGAACTTGTCCAGCTGCTCTTCGCTGATGCGGCCTTCCAGGAAGGAACGCGCGTAGATGCCCGGGGCGCTGTGGCCCTGGATGAACAGCAGGTCGCCCGGGTGGCTTTCGCTCGGGGCGCGCCAGAAGTGGTTGAAGCCCACGTCGTACAGCGTTGCGCCGGAGGCGAACGAGGCGATGTGGCCGCCCAGGTCACCCGGCTTGCGGTTGGCGCGCACCACGGTGGCCATCGCGTTCCAGCGGATGATCGAACGGATGCGCCATTCCAGTTCGGCGTTGCCCGGGCTCTTGGCCTCCAGCTGCGGCTCGATGGTGTTGACGTATTCGGTAGTGGGAGAGAACGGCAGATAGGCACCCGAACGACGGGTCAGTTCCACCATGCCTTCCAGCAGCTGATGCGCGCGCTCGGGGCCCTCGACATCAATAACGGCCTTCAACGACTCGATCCACTCCTGGGTTTCCACAGGATTCGGGTCGTTGTTCAGCACCTCGTTCAACCAGTTCATTAGCGCTCCCATTACCGCACGCACGCGCGCGACTGTTGATAGATTTCTAGACCGCAAAGTGTAGCGCACCAAGGGCTTTCGTCACTTGGCTACGCTGGCGTATGGATGCAGGCCACCCATGTCTGCAAGGCCTGTCCCGGGACGTCCACCCTCGGGACAAAGCGCTGACAACGCGCTGCGGCAGGCCGCTGTGGCTGCCTGCAAGGGCTGCGCCAGCTGTCGCTTGCGGCCTGCTGCGCCCATGCGCAGGACGCAGTGTTACCGCCATGGATGACCGTTGTGGGGCAAGGCGGGCGCCATGTCGGCGTTGTCTGACGGGGTGCCGCTGAACCCGCGACAACGTGTCGCGCGCGCCTCTCGACGCGGACGAGGCAGCTGCGCACGGTTGGCCGCGAGCAGGCCCCTTCCCGCGGTTCGCCGCTCGTCTGCTGCGCCCCTGCCCGGGGCGGAAACCCGCAGTGCCGTTGCGTGGCCCGATACGGATGTCAGGCCGCGCAACGGTGGCTTGCGCCGCGCGCATCTTTTCCCCTGCATCCCTTGCGCCACCTGGCTGCGTGGCCCGATCCGGCAAGCGTTGTGGCCGGAATCCTGCTTGCCGGGCCCGGCCTATCGATATATCGTTTGCAGCACACGTTACCGATATATCGAAATGGGCCGCCCCCCCTCCTCTCGCAGCCGCACCGACGATGCCGCGGTACCCCGCCGCAACGGCCAGCCGCGCGTGCTCAGCCGTGGCGACCTGCGCCTGCTGGTGCTGGCGCTGATCGGCGAGCAGCCGCGCCACGGCTACGAGCTGATGCAGCACATCAGCACCATGTTCATGCAGGCCTATACCCCCAGCGCCGGCACCATGTACCCGCTGCTGGCCAGCTTCGAGCAGGCCGGCTGGGTGGCGTCGGAAGAGGTGGACGGCCGCCGTGTGTTCCGCATCACCACCGCCGGCGAGTTCGAACTGAAGGTGCAGCGCAGCCAGGTGCGATTGGCGCAACGGCGCGCGTTCGACCGCGCCCGCGAGATCACCAAGGCCTCGCTGCCGGCGCCGCTGGCCGCCGCGCTGCGCGAGTTCAAGCGGGCGCTGGTGCACCACCACGGGCGCTGGGCCGACGGCGAAGCCGAGCAGGTGGCGGCGCTGCTGTCGCGTGCCTCGGCGCTGATCAACGGCCAGGGCGACAACGCGCCTGCTCACTTTTCAATGACCCAGCCAGACTGATTCCAGCCAGGTCTCCCCCATGCCGCGCGCCCCCGCGCGACCTTCCAACAGGTACCCCCATGACCGAACATCACAACTCGCGCCTGCGCCTGGATGTGCGCTTCCGTGAACTGACGGTGCTGCGCACCGAGACTGTCACCCCGCACATGCGCCGCATCGTGCTGGGCGGCGACGACCTGGCCGGCTTCGATTCGCCCGGCGCCGACGACCACATCAAGCTGTTCTTCCCCAACGCCAGCGGCGAGATGGTGCTGCCGGTGCTGACCGCCGAGGGCCGCAGCTACCCCGAGGGCAAGCAGCCTTCGCCGGCACGCGACTACACCCCGCGCTGGTGGGACCACGAAACCGGTGAGCTGGCCATCGACTTCGTGCTGCACGACCAGGGCGTTGCCGGGCCGTGGGCCGAGCGCGCACAGGCCGGCGACATGCTGGTGATCGGCGGCCCACGCGGCTCGTTCGTGGTGGCCGACAGCTATGACGCCTACGTGCTGATTGGCGATGAGACCGCGCTGCCGGCCATCGCCCGCTGGCTGGACGTGCTGCCTGAAGGCGCGCAGGTGCAGGCCTACATCGAGGTTGCCGACGAGGACGAGCGCCAGGACCTGCCGCAGTACGAGAACGTGCGCATCCACTGGCTGGAGCGCAACGGCTTCCCGGCCGCCAGCAGCACGCTGCTGGAAGACATGCTGACCGACTTCGAGGTGCCCGAGGGCGATACGTTCTACTGGATCGCCACCGAATCGCGCCGCGCGCGGATGATGCGCAAGTTCATCGAAGGCCACCTGGGCGTGCCGCGCGACTGGATCCGCTCGACCGGTTACTGGAAGGCGCACCCGGACGAACAGGACGGCGATTGACCGCAAAACGGTAGGTGCGGACCGTTGGTCCGCACGCTCTTCTACGGGTAGTGCCGGCCGCTGGCCGGCAACCTCATGACCCTTCGGCTGCATCCTGCAACTGCCGGCCAGCGGCCGGCACTACCAACCGGGGCGCAGCCCCACCCTTCCACCCGAACCGATGCGCGGCCCATATCTCCAGCGCCAGCAGCAGCGCGATGATCGCCAGCGGCAGCAGCAACCCCAGGTACACACCCGGCATCATGCCGTTGATCTGCGCCTTCACCAGGCGCAGCACGCCACGCGTATGCAACAGCTCATCCATGCGCATGGTCAGCGCCTCACGCACCATCTTCGGCTCCAGGCCCACAGCGCCGGCCTTGTCGATCAGCGTGTCTTCCACCATCGCGCGCAGCAACCCGGCGCGCACCTTGCCGATCACCCAGCCCACGCCGCGCGCCATCGGGCCGTTACCCAGACGATCCACGCCGGGCAGCGGATCCTCGCGCAGGTAGATCGCGGCAAGCGAATCGGCAACGTCACCCACGGTGCCCTGGCTCTGCAGGGCGGCACGCATGCGCTCGTCTTCCAACGAGGCGGTGAAGCCACTGCTCCACCCTTCCACCATCGTCTGCAGGTGCGGCTGGAAGTGGTCCAGCTGCTTGAACAGCGCGCGGTGCGCGCCGGCGGTGAAGCCCAATTGCAGGCCGAAGAACGCGACCAGCAACGGCAGCAGCACCACATACGAGGCCAGCAGCCCGTGGTGCCAACGCCGCTGCCGCCGCAGCCAACCGCGTCGATGCAGCCCGCGCCAGGCGAAGATGCCCAGCACCAGCCCCAACAGCGTGCCCAGCACGCTGCCGCCGATCAGATCGAGCACGCTCAGGCCGGTCCAGAATTCGCCAAGCCAGTACTGCGCTTCCTGCATGGTGTTGCCTTCCGTGGTTCAGTGCGGCCGCCATGGTAACCGCGACCCGATGCTCGGCTGCTCTCTTCCGCTGGCGGGTGCACACAGTCGACCAGCCGGTGGGTGTTAGACCGTCGGACAGCCGGTGGGTGCGGACCGTCGGCCAGCAGGTGGGTGCGGCCCCTCGGACAGCCGGTGGGTGCGGACCCTCGGACAGCCGGTGGGTGCGGACCGTTGGTCCGCACGCTCCCACGCAGTCGCCCGCCAGCGGCCGGCACGACCCGGCAAGCAATGCGACAATCGCACTCCTTTCCTGCAGCAACGAGGCCCACATGGCCAAACTGACCCTGGCCAGCGTGGACACGCTGCGTACCCGCTTCACTGATGATGCCGCCTGCGATGCAGCGCTGTCCGCCTTTGCCGACCCGGCTGCGGCGCGCGTACCGCTGCGTGAGCTGGTCGAGGCACAGCACCGCTACCTGCAGGCCGAACACGAAGTGGCACAGGTGGCCGACATCCTGCGCCGCGACCAGAAGTACGCGCCGGTAGGTCGCCCGTCGGTGCATATCGTGCAGTTGCGCAAGCAGCAGGCAACGACGAAGCAGGCCGCGCTGATCGCCCGTCAGGTAGTGGCGCAGGCCGCGCAGACGTTCGTGCGTGCGAGCGGGTTGGTGGTGAAGGCCAAGCAGAGCCCGAGCGAAGCGTCGGCGGCGTGGCTGGGTACGCTGCGCTGAGCGCCCGTACCCGGTAGTGGCCACCCTTGGTTGGCCTGCGGAGTGCTCGTGCGCCGACCGAGGTGGCACCTACCGGGTAGTGCCGGCCGCTGGCCGGCAACCTCGGTGTAGTTGGATGCATGCAGTTGCCGGCCAGCGGCCGGCACTACCAGACGATCGGACCACCGAGTGATTCGGCGATTCAGCGATCGGGCAATTCGGCAATTCGGCGATTGGGCGATTGAGTGATTCGGCCACCGGGTGATTCGGCAATCGGCCAATCAGACAATCGAGCGCCCCGTCCAGAACGCTGCCAAAAAAGAAGGCCCGCTTTTCAGCGGGCCTTCTGCCTTCTCACGACGAGTGAGCGGGAGGGATCAAGCCGCCGGCTTCTCGCCGGTGGCTTCGGTGGTGATGCGGATCTTCACTTCATCGCTGACGTTCGGGGCGTAGGCGCCGACGCCGAAATCGCTGCGCTTGATCGTGGTGGTGGCATCGAAGCCGGCGGCCGGAACCTTGGCCATCGGGTGCTCGCCGCCGCCGTTGACGGTGACGTCCAGGGTGACCGGCTTGGTGATGTCCTTGATGGTCAGGTCGCCGGTGACGGTCAGCTTGTTGGTGCCGGCCGATTCAACCTTGGTGCTCTTGAAGCTGGCAGCCGGGAACTTGGCAGCGTCGAAGAAATCGGCGCTCTTCAGGTGCTCGTCGAACTTGGCGGTGAAGCTGTTCAGGCCGCTCAGCGGCAGCTTCACTTCCACGGTGGACTTGGTGACGTCGGTGGCGTCGTACACCAGGGTGCCTTCGGCGTTGCCGAAGTGCGCGCTCGGGTTGGAGAAGCCGAAGTGGCTCCACTGCGCCAGCACGTCGGTGTGGGTCGGGTCGAGCTTGTAGGTGCCCGAGGCGATGGTGATGGCGGCAGCGGCCGGGGCGGCAGCAGCGGCATCGGCGGCCGGGGTGGTGGCAGCCTGTTCGGTGGCGGCCGGGGCAGCAGCATCGGCTGCCGGGGCGGCGGTGTCGGCCGGCTTGGAGCAGGCGGCGATGGCCAGGGTCAGGGCCAGCGGCAGCAGCAGTTTACGGGTGGCGCTCATCTCAGGAACTCTCCGGATCGTAGGGTGGGAACACAGTGCAGCAATGGCCCGCCACGGCGGGCGGGCCCGAAACCGATACAGCGACTTACGCGATGCGCGCCGCTTCGTCGAAGGACAGGCGCGGCAGACGGGGGAACAGGCCCGAATCGTCACCGTACCCCAGGTTGACCAGGAAATTCGACTTGATGCTGGTGCCGGCGAAGAAGGCTTCGTCGACCTTGGCGTTGTCGAAGCCGGACATCGGGCCGGCATCCAGGCCCAGCGCGCGTGCGGCCAGGATCAGGTAAGCGCCCTGCAGGCTGCCGTTGCGGAACGCGCCTTCATGGCGGCCTTCGCGCGGGCCGTCGAACCAGGCCTTGGCGTCGGTGTGCGGGAACAGGTACGGCAGCTTCTCGTGGAAGTCCTGGTCGAAGGCCACGATGACGGTGACCGGGGCAGCCAAGGTCTTGTTGTGGTTGCCTTCGGACAGGGCCGGGGCCAGCTTGGCCTTGGCTTCGGCCGACTTCACGAACACGAAGCGCGCCGGGCTGCCGTTGGCGGCGGTCGGGCCCCACTTCAGCAGGTCGTACAGGGCGTGCAGCTGGGCGTCTTCGACCGGCTTGTCGAGGAAGGCGTTCTGGGTACGGGCAGTGCGGAACAACTGGTCCAGTGCAGCAGCGTCGAGCGCGTGGGACATCGGTGGATCTCCAGGGCGGCTAAGGTCTGTGCCCGCGGGCGGCGCGGGGCGAAACGTCGATCCGCAGTGTAGAGTGTCGCGACTGTTGCAACACCCAGCAGGGCTGAAACGAATTAATGCCAATGGTGAAACGATCGAGCGCGCCTTGGACGGTCACCGACGGCCGTGCCGGCAATGTCCGGCAGGCGGTCGCGCTGGCCTCGGCGCTGCGCCAAGGCACCCACCGCCCCCTGATCCTGCAACCCCGGGCGCCATGGCGCTGGCTGGCACCGCGGCGCTTGCCCGGTGATGTGAAAGGCTACGGCGAGGCGTTCGCGTCACTCGCTGCAGAGGCGCCCGCGTTGGCGATCGGCTGTGGCCGCCAGGCCGCCGGTGCGCTTCGCGTGCTGCGCGCGCGCGGCAGCCAGGTAGTGCAGATCCTCGACCCGCGCATCGGCTCGCGTCACTGGGATGTGGTGGTGGTGCCCGAACATGACGCCCTGCGCGGCAGCAACGTGCTGACCCTGATCGGCAGCCTGAACCCGGTGGACGATGACTGGCTGGCCTGGGGCCGCGCTGCGTTCGCCAGCTTCAGCACCCTGCCCGGCCCGCGCACCGCGCTGCTGGTGGGCGGCCCGACGCCGCTGGCGCCGTGGGACGAAACCGCGATGGTGCATGTATTCCAGGCGCTGGCCGAGCAGATCCGCAGCGAGGGCGGCAGCCTGCTGGCGACGACGTCGCGGCGCACGCCGCCGGCACTGGCCGAGATCCTGCGCGCGAAGTTCGCCGATCTGCCGCATGTGATCTGGGGCGATGGCGGCGATGGCGTGAACCCGTACGCCGGCCTGCTCGGCTGGGCCAACCGGGTGGTGGTGTCACCCGATTCGGTGAACCTGCTGTCCGAGGCCAGCGCCACCCGCATGCCGGTGATGGTGGCCCTGGCCGATACCGCACAGGGACGGTTGGCGCGCTTCCAGCAGCAGCTGCGCGAGCGCGGGCGCCTGCAGCCGCGTTGGCTGGACTGGCAGTACGACCGCATCGAACCGCTGCGCGAAACCACGCGGATTGCCGCCGAGGTCAAAGCGCGCCTGGCATCACGGTAGTGCCGGCCGCTGGCCGGCAACTCATGATCTTCGGCGACGTATATGCGGATGCCGGCCAGCGGCCGGCACTACCTCACCCCCTGTGGAGCGCTGATTCCAGCGATGCGGGTATGATCGGCGCGCGGGCCTGCCCGCGTCTGGAGCGGTATACATGGAACGTCTGCATCGCCTGCGCTGCGCCCTGCTGCTGTCGATGGGCCTGCTGGCCACCGTGCCGGCATGGGCCGACAGCGGTACCTGCCACGAGCGCTACCCCAGCGTGGCCGCGCAGGCGGCGATGTTCGATGTGGCGTGGACCACGGCTGAGCGCCTGGATGCGCTGCCCGACGTGGACGTGGTGATCGCCGCGCGTGGCGGCCAGGACCTGAGCCGCTACGGCCTACGCCACAGCCACCTGGCCTTCCTGCTGCGCGAGGACGACGGCCGCTGGCGCGCGATGCACCTGCTCAACCGCTGCAAGACCGACAGCTCGCAGCTGTACCGCGAGGGCCTGGGCAATTTCGTCGGTGAAAGCGGCACCCATACCGATCTGCGCATCGGCGTGCCGCCCCCTGCGTTGCAGGCTGCACTGAAGCGGATGCTGGCTGCGCCGGCGATCCAGCCCAAGGCGCTGCACGAATCGAACTACAACGTGGTGGCCTATCCGTTCGCCACCGACTTCCAGAATTCCAACCAGTGGATCCTGGAAGTGCTGGCCGCAGCGATGGCGCAGGCCGAAGGTGGCCCGGTCATCGTCAAGCGCGAACAGGCACAGCAATGGCTGCGCGCGCAGAAGTACCAGCCCAGCGTGCTGCATATCGGCCTGGGCAAGCGCGTGGGTGCGGGCTTGTTCGTGGCCAACGCCACCACCACCGACCATCCGGCCAGCGAACGCATTTCCGGCAATTACTCGGTGGTGACGGTGGAATCGGTATTCGACTTCCTGCACCAGCGCAGCCAGCTGCAGCAGGAACTGACCATTGCGCATGCGACGGCCGACACTGCCGCCGCTGCGCCCTGACCTGGCAAGGAGAAGATGATGCGCAACCTGCAGTTTTCCGCGTTGGCCGTGCTTCTGTGCGGCAGCCTGTTGTCTGCAGCGCCGGCACATGCCGAGCGCCGCATCGTGATCATCCAGAACAGCGTGCCCGAGGGGCCGAGCCTGGAGATGTCCGCGCCGATGGTGGCGGCTGCGCAAGCAGCGGCGGCCAAGGAAGCCGAAGATACCGGCGTGCCTGCAGGCCGGGGCGCGGTGAAGCTGCCGCAGATGCAGGTCAGCGCCATCTCCACCACCGTTGATGGCCGCCGCGAGGTGCTGCTGCAGGACGCCAGCAACCCGCAGAACACCGCGTCCATGCAATGGCCCAAGCGCCCCGGTGACCCGGCCGTGCAGTTCAACGTAGGCCAGACCGTGAACTTCCAACCCACCGGATCGGGCAACGGCTGGCAGGTGAGCGACAACCAGGGCCGCCCGCTGGAGTACCTGCCCGAGGCCACCGGCCCACGCGACATTTTCGATACGCAGCGCTGAGCCGCTGCCTTCATCCTGACCAGGAGGTCACCATGCTTCGTTCCCTGCGCGCCCCCGCCGCCGCCCTGCTGCTCTCGGCCCTGACGGTGCCGACCGTGCACGCTGGTGCCGCCCCGCACATCAACAGCGGCCAGGCCAGCGTGCTGGTCACTTCGTTGATCGTGGTGTCGGTTCCACTGGCCACCTCGATGGGCCTGGCCGCACTGTCCAAGGCGCCGTTCAAGGCCAGCGAGCGCAATGGCCGGGTGGCCGAGCGCACTCCGGCAGTGCCGCTGCCGCCGATGGAAGTGAAGCAGGTGGCGACCACCGCCGCTGGCGAGCGCCAGGTGCAGCTGCAGGTGCCGGACAAGGCCGACCAGACCGCCACCCTGCAGTGGCCGGCGATCGAGGGCGAAGACCCGGTGGCCGGTTTCGTGGTCGGCCAGCAGGTGCGCTTCGACCCGACCGATGCCGGTGCCGGCTGGACAGTGAAGAACAGTGACGGCAAGGCCCTGGCCTATGTGCCGACCGCCTATGCCGCCGGCGACGCGCTGAGCGAGCAGCTGTAAAACTGAACGGCCGTTTTTGGCTTTGCGGCGGGCCGGGCGGATAATGGGCGATCCCCTTTGTCCCCTGGCTCGCCATGTCCGTGCGTCCTGCGCCTGTTTTTGCCCCGTTGACCGCCCGCGCCCTGGTGCTGGCGGTGCTGGCCATGGGCGCGGTGGTGCTGCTGTCCAACGTGCTGGTGCAGTACCCGATCAATGACTGGCTGACCTGGGGTGCTTTCAGCTACCCGGTGGCCTTTCTGGTCAGCAACCTGATCAACCGCCGCTTCGGCCCGGGCCCGGCCCGCCGCGTGGCGTGGATCGGGTTTGCGGTAGCGGTGCTGCTGTCGGTGTGGGTGGCCACACCGCGCATTGCGATCGCCTCGTGCTCGGCCTTCATCGTGGCCCAGTTGCTGGACATCACCGTATTCGATCGCCTGCGCCGCGGCAGCTGGTGGCGCGCACCGATGGTGGCCACCACCTGCAGCGCCACGGTGGACACCACCATCTTCTGGTCGATCGCCTTCGCCGGTTCCACCCTGCCGTGGGTGAGCTGGGCGGCGGGCGACCTGGCGGTGAAGCTGGCGATCGGCGTGTGCCTGCTGGCCCCGTTCCGTGCGCTGCTGTGGAAGATGGCGCCGCTGCGTACAGCGGGCTGACCGCCTCACCGGTGGGTGCCGACCGTTGGTCGGCACGCTCCTTCAGGGTTCATCGCAGCTGAGAGATTGTGCCGACCAACGGTCGGCACCTACCAATGAAAAGCCATCGCCGGGCCCTTGATCCGATAGCTGCCAACCTTGGTTGGCGCGCTCCTTGAACCCGGTGGGTGCCGACCGTTGGTCGGCGCGCTCCTTCAGGGTTCATCGCAGCTGAGAGATTGTGCCGACCAACGGTCGGCACCTACCAATGAAAAGCCATCGCCAGACCATTGGTCCGGTAGCTGCCAACCCTGGTTGGCACACTCCTTGAACCCGGTGGGTGCCGACCGTTGGTCGGCACGCTTCTTCAGGGTTCATCGCAGCTGAGGGATTGTGCCGACCAATGGTCGACACGTACCAATGAAAAGCCATCGCCGAGCCATTGACCCGGTGGGTGCCAACGATCGGCGCCCACCCAAAGCTGCTACCGCCATTGCAGGCGGTCAGGCGAACGGCAGCTCCGCGGCGATGCACGCGGCGCGGATCGCCGCACACGCCTCTTCGATGGCCGGCGTCGTCGGTGCCAAGCGCGGCCGGCGATCCAGCGTGCAGGCCAGCCCTACCTCCAGCAGCGTGGCATGCGCGCCATGCAGCGCCTGTGCGGTGGCTTCGGGCAGAAACCCCGCCGCCGCCAGCGCGTCGATCAACGCCGGCGTGGCGCGCGGCTGCAGCAATGCAGGGACTTGCGCACTGCATGCCAGCACGCCGGTCTGCAGCAGGAACTCCAGATCGACCACGCCGCCTGCACCCTGCTTCAGGTCGAGCCGCGCGGCATCGCTGCGGTCCAGTTCGGTGCGCATGCGCCCGCGCATCTTCACCACATCGGCATACAGTGTTGCGCGATCACGTTCGCGGCCCAGGGTCTGCGCACGTACCTGTTCGAAATCCTGCAGCAGGCTGGCATAGCCGGCCACGCCGCGTGCGCGCACCAGCGCCTGGTGCTCCCATGTCCATGCGCGATCACGCTGGTACTCGGTGTAGCTGGCCAGCGAAGACACCAGCGAGCCCTTGCCACCATCCGGACGCAGGCGCACGTCGATGTCGTACAGGCGGCCGGCGGCGGTGACCGCAGCCAGCAGCGCCATCACCTTCTGGGCCAGGCGCGCATACCAGCGGCCCGGTTCCAGCGGGCGCGCGCCGTCACTGGCTTCCACACCCGGCGGGTGATCGTGCAGGAACACCAGGTCCAGATCCGAGCCGAAACCCAGCTCCAGGCCGCCCAGGCTGCCGTAACCGATGATCGCGAAGCGGCCGCCGGCGATAGCGCCGTGCGCGGCGTGCATATCGGCCTCGGCCATCGCCAACACGGTGATGACCACCGCCTGCGCCAGTTCGGCCAGTTGCCGGGTGCTGTCGACCGCACCCTGGCGGCCATCCAGCGTGGCCATGGCCATGCGGAAGCTCAGCGCCAGGCGTGTTTCATTGAGCCAGCGCAGCTGCGATTCGGGATCTTCCACCGGCAGCACCTGTCGGCATTCGGCCAGCATGCCGGCGGCATCGGGCATCGGCCCGGACACGCGTACGTCCAGCAGTTCATCCAGCAGCAGCGGATACGCGGCCAGGCGTTCGGCCAGCAGCGCGCTGCGTGCCAGCACGTCGACCAGTCGCGCAAGCGCGCTGGGCTGTTCGTCCAGCAACGCCAGGTAGCTGGTACGGCGCAGCACTGCCTGCAGCAGGCCGAGCACGCGCTTGAGTGCGGCATCGGGCTGCGGTGAACGGGTGGCCGCGTGCAGCAGTGCCGGCAGTACGCGGTCCAGGCGCGCGCGCGCCGCATCGGACAGCGACTTCACGCCCGTGCCCTGGGCGAAATCGCGCAGTGACTGATCGGCGCCATTGGCATCGAGGAAACCGGCCTCAGCCAGCAGCGGCGCGTTGCTGCCTTCGGGAAGGCTGCGCCAGTAGTTGGCCAGCGCATCCGGCGCTGCCTGGCCCTTGCGTGGTGCCAGCAGCGCACCGAACTCGGTACTGACGCGCTGCTGCTGCACACGCAGTGCGGCGCGCAGCGCATCCCAATCGGCATAGCCCAGGCCGACGGCAATCCGCTCGCGATCCAGCGCATCGCTGGGCAGCACATGGGTCTGCGCATCGCGCAGCATCTGCAGGCGGTTTTCCAGCCGGCGCAGGAACAGATAGGCCTCGCGCAGTGCGGCGCCATCATCGCGGGCGATCTGCCCGGCAGCGACCAGCGCGTCCAGCGCGACCAGCAACCGCCGCTCACGCAGCACCGGCTCGCGCCCACCGCGAATGAGCTGCAACGCTTGGCACAGGAATTCGATCTCGCGGATGCCACCGGCACCGCGCTTGATGTCGTCGTGCATCTCGCGGCGGGCGACTTCCGCAGTGATCGCCGCCTTCATCTCGCGCAGGCCGTCGAGCGCGGTGAAATCGAGGTAGCGGCGGTACACGAACGGACGCAGGGTCTGCAGCCAGGCCTCGCCAGCGGCGATATCGCCCGCCACCGCACGCGCCTTCAACCAGGCATAGCGCTCCCAGTCGCGGCCTTCGCGCTGGAAGTACTGATCCATCGCAGCGAATGACAGCGCGACACGGCCTGCGCTGCCGAACGGGCGCAGGCGCAGGTCGACGCGATGGCTGAAGCCATCGACGGTGGTTTCATCCAGCAGCTTGGCCAGGCGCTGGCCGAGGCGGGCGAAGTACTCCTCGGCCGCCAGCGCGCGCGGACCGTCGGATTCACCGCCCTGCAAGTAGGCGTAGACCAGATCGACATCGGAACTGAAGTTGAGCTCGCCACCACCCAGCTTGCCCAGCCCGAACACCACCAGCTGCTGCGGTTGGCCGTGGTCATCGGCGATCACCCCGTGGCGCTGGGCGAATTCCTGCTGCAGGGCGTCCAGCGCCAAGCGCAGGCAGTCCTCGGCCAACGCGGTGGCGCCCGCCAAGGTCTGCGGCACGTCATCCAGCCCGGCCAGGTCGCGCCAGATCAAGCGGGTGGACATCGCTGTGCGCCAGCGTCGCAGCTGTGCCGGCCAGTCGCTGGGCTGCAGCGGGTCGAGCACCGGCGCCGGCAGCGGCGGGCAGCCCGGCGCGGCCAGCTGCGCCATCAGGCCGGGCTGGCGCACCAGGGTGTCCAGGGCGAAGTCGCTGCTGATGGCCAGCTGCACCAGCATCGGCTGCAGTTCGGCCGGTATGGGATCGGGCACTGCCTGGGCCAGGCGCGCCAGCGCGCGGTGGACGAGGGGCTGCAGGGTGGCGGGCAATTCGGCGGGGACGAGGGTCATGCACTGATTCTCGCGGGGTCGCATCTCTTTGCCAACGGCGAAGGGCTGCGACCGCTTGCTGCGATATCGCCGAAGGTTGCTGGGGTTGCCGGCCAGCGGCCGGCACTACCGATAGTGGAGGCCGCGCATTCATCTTGGGCGACAGGCAATAAAAAAGCCCGCTTGCAGCGAACTGCCAGCGGGCTCTGCTCCCTCCCCCACGTCGGGATGCAGGGCCATCGTGCGGTGTACGAAAGTACTTTGCACGCTGCACTGCAAAACAAAACTGACGGGTATGGGAGAGGCCTTGCCGGAAACACCATTCCACGAAGGTAGAACCCCCCGTACGGCAGGGGATGGCCGATAATCGGGATTCCCCCCAGAAACGCTGTCGTCATGACTGTTGATCGCATCGCCAACGCGCGTCTTCGTGACCGCGTGGTCTCCGCCGAGGCCGCAGCCGCGCTGATCCAGCCCGGTGAAACCGTGGCCATGAGCGGCTTTACCGGCTCCGGTTACCCCAAGGCCGTTCCCGTTGAGCTGGCCCGCCGCATCGAATCGGTGCATGCCCAGGGCCTGCCCTTCCAGATCAGCCTGATGACCGGCGCCTCCACCGCGCCGGAACTCGATGGCGCGCTGGCCAAGGCCGATGGCATCGCCATGCGCATGCCGTTCCAGAGCGACCCGGATGCGCGCAACCGCATCAACGAGGGCAAGCTGGATTACATCGACATCCACCTCAGCCACGTCGCCCAGCACGTCTGGTTCGGCTTCTACGGTGAGATCGATACCGCCGTGGTCGAGGTCTCGGCGATCCGCGAGGATGGCTCGCTGGTGCCGTCCACCTCGCTGGGCAACAACAAGACCTGGCTGGACCTGGCCAAGAAGGTGATCATCGAGGTCAACGAGTGGCAGCCGGCCGGCGTGGACGGCATGCATGACATCTACTACGGCACCGCGCTGCCGCCGCACCGCAAGCCGATTCCGCTGGTCAATGCCAACGACCGCATCGGCGAGACCGCGCTGCGCTGCGACCCGGACAAGATCGTGGCCGTGGTGCGCACCAATGGCCCGGACCGCAACAGCCCGTTCAGCCCGATCGATGCGACCAGCGAACAGATTGCCGCGCACCTGATCGAGTTCCTGCAGCACGAAGTGAAACGCGGCCGCCTGCCGGCCAACCTGCTGCCGCTGCAGTCGGGCGTGGGCAACATCCCCAATGCGGTGCTGGCCGGCCTGGCCAAGAGTGGTTTCCGCGACTTGGCCGCGTTCACCGAAGTGATCCAGGACGGCATGCTCGACCTGCTGCGCGACGGCGTGCTGAGCTATGCCTCGTGCACCGGCTTCGCACTGAGCCCGCAGGCCAACGAGACGTTCAAGGAGAACATCGATTTCTACCGCGAGCGCATCATCATGCGCACGCAGGAAATCTCCAACCATCCGGAACTGGTGCGCCGCCTGGGCTGCATCGGCATGAACGGCATGATCGAGGTGGACATCTACGGCAACGTCAATTCGACGCACGTGATGGGCACGCGGATCATGAACGGCATCGGCGGTTCGGGCGACTTCGCGCGCAATGGATTCCTGTCTGCGTTCCTGAGCCCGTCGACGGCGAAGAACGGCACCATTTCGGCGATCGTGCCGATGGCCAGTCATGTGGACCATACCGAGCACGACGTGTCGGTGATCGTGACCGAACAGGGCCTGGCCGATCTGCGTGGCCTGACCCCGCGCAAGCGCGCGCAGGTGCTGATCGACAACTGCGCGCACCCGGATTTCCGCGCGCAGCTGCAGGACTACTTCGACCGCGCCAGCCGCGAGAGCTACGGCAAGCACACCCCGCACCTGCTGCCGGAGGCGCTGTCGTGGCACCAGCGGTGGCTGGATACGGGCACCATGAAGGCCTGACGCGAAAAGGCCAGGCGGATGCCCGGCCTTTCTTGCCCACATCCGGCAGTGCCGGCCGCTGGCCGGCTCCCCTCAGCAACGTCCGCACGCCGGATGCTCGCCTGGCCTAAAAGCTGCCGGCCAGCGGCCGGCACTACCAGCAATCGGACATCGCTCGCCGGCTCCCTGTGCCCACCGGCACACCTTCAGGCGGTGCGCAGGCTCGCCAGCGATTCGGCCTGGATGCGCTCGTAGATCTCGAACTCATCGTTCACCGCCGCGCCCAGCGCCTGTTCGAAGGCCTCGCGATTGGCATGGGCAGCGTACGCGCGCTGCTCACCGCCGCCCAGGTTCGACTGGAAGATGCCTGCGGCGCTGACCGGCAGGAAGTCCTCGTAGACGATCGGATCGGCCGTGGCCAGGCCCGCGGCAACCAGCACTTCGGCCGGCAGATCGGCCACGCGCTCCGGCGCGGCGCGGCCAGCGTCGGTCAGCTGGTAGCGGTAATACCCCAGGCCTTCCTGGCGCAGCGTGTCGTGGTCATCCGGGAAGCTGGCGAACACCGCCTGCAGGCGCTGCCCATAGTCGCCACCGGTGCTGCCCGCGCCGCCGGCATCGCGCGCCTGCGTCAGCAGCTGGTCGTATAGTGCGCGGCCCTTGGCGGTCAGCGCCAGGCCGCGCTGCTCGATCTCGCCGAAGCGCGCGGTATGGGTACCGGCGTCGCCGCCTTCGTTGCCCGGGAAGTGCACGGCCTCTTCCAGCGCCTTGAAGCTGGTCTGCCGCAGCAGGATCGGGCAGGCGCGACGCGGCGGGCCCTCGATCACCGCCTTGGCGGCCATGCCGTGCTCGATCATCGCCGCCTGCGCAGCGTCGATGTCCAGCGTGCGCGGGGTCAGGTGGTTGATGTGCGGGCCACGGAAGCTGACCACGTCGGCCACCAGCCGGTGCGCCTTGTGCAGGGCATGGTAGGTCGGTAGGTCGACGGTGGCGTCGCCATGCCAGCGGAAGGTCTCCAGCGCCTGCTCGACGAAGCGCTCGGCATCGGCCTGAGTCAGGCCCCCCTCACGCTCGGCCTGGTCGATCAGCGCCAGTGCCTCGTCGGTGAAGATGCGGCGACGGGCGAGGATTTCGGCGGACTGTGCACGCAGCGCCTCGTCTTCGATCAGCTCAAGGCGCAGCAGCGAGGTGAACACGCGGAACGGGTTCAGTGCCAGCGCAGCGGCGGTCAGCGGGCGGAAGGCGGTGGAATGTACCGGCACGCCGGCCACCGACAGATCGTAGTAGCCCACCGGGTACATGCCCATCACCGCGAACAGGCGGCGCAGGGTTGCCAGTTCCTGCGGGGTACCGACGCGGATCGCGCCATGGCGTTCTTCATCCAGGCGGGCACGCTCGTCGTTGCGCAGCAGCTGCGCGGCCAGCGCCGGGTCCTGCGCCAGGACCTGCGTGTTGATCCGCTCCACCAGTTCCACCAGCGTGCCGTACAACGGCACTTCGGTGCGGTACATGCGGGACATGGCCTGGGCGAACAGGCGGCGGATCACATCGGGCGAAACGAAAGAGGCGCTCATCAGTCACTCGATTACGGGAACGGGGAACAGCTCGGACCCGTATTGTCGCCGGAGCGCGCGGCGGCGGCGATACGCAGAGCAACATGACCTGCGATGGGTAGTGCCGGCCGCTGGCCGGCAACCTCTGCGTCGGGGGCATGCAGTTGCCGGCCAGCGGCCGGCACTACCGTTTGAGCTGGCGCTTCAGCGTGGCATCGAGGGTGATCGGCCGATCCCAGTGCTCGTAGCTGGCCACGATGGCGTGGCGTACGGCGCGGTAGTGCAGGTTCTGCGGCTTGGCCGGCATCCGCTTCACCACCTCGGCCCAGCCGCCCTCCGGGTCCTGGCTGAAGGCACGCACGCTGTCGCGGCAGGTCTGGCCACTGGCCTTGGCCCAGAAACAGGCGAAATAGATGTCGCCGGCCTGCCACTGGTGGGTGGTGGCCAGCGCGGCGATGTAACCCCGCGGTACACCGGCATAGCGCGATACCTCGTCGAGGAAGGCATCGGGGTAACGCTCGGCGTAGTGGTTGATGTCGGCCAGCTGGGTGTCGACCCAGGCATCGCCGGTATCCACCTCATAGGTCGCCGAACGTTCGGCGGTCTGCTGCGCCAGCACGATGGCCGGCGCCAGCAGCAGGGACAACAGCAGGGCGCGCAGTGGCAGTTTCATGCATCGATTCTGCCGCAGCCGCCGCGCCGTGTCAGGCCGCAGCAGCGGCCTTGGCCTCGATCGTCGCCAGCGCCGCCGGCCAGTCCCAGGCGGTATCGGCGTTGACCATGCGCGGTTCGTCTTCGGCCACGCCGTGCTGGGTCTCGTGCGCCCAGGTCACTGCGTAGGGGGTGTGGATACCCCAGCCGCCGAGGGTGATCACCGGTTCGATGTCCGAGCGCAGCGAATTGCCGACCATCACGAACTGCTGCATCGGCAGGTCGAATTCGGCCAGCACGCGGGCATAGGTTTCCGGGTCCTTCTCGGACACGATCTCGATGCGCGGGAACAGGTCCGCCAGCGCCGCCACCTTGATCTTGGCTTCCTGGTGGAACAGGTCGCCCTTGGTGATCAGCACCACCGGGTACTGCGCGGCGATGGCCGCCACCGACTCGCGTACGCCGTCGATCAGTTCGACCGGATGGCGCAGGGTGTCATGGCCGATGTCGAGGATGCGCTGGATGTCCTTGGCTTCGATCCGCTGCGAGGTGATCTCGATGGCCGCTTCGATCATCGACAGCGTCATGCTCTTCACCCCGTAACCGAACACGCCGAGGTGGCGCTGCTGCACTTCCAGCAGGTGGCGGGCGGTCTGGGTGTCGTGGACGTCGATGTAGCGCGACAGCAGGTCCAGGTAATCCTGCTCGGCCTTGCGGTAGTAGTCCTCGCTCTTCCACAGCGTGTCGTCACCGTCAAAACCGACCAGGCCGATGGCGCGCGAGGGCGCAGGCGTGGAGGTGTTCATCGCCCTAGGATACAGGCGCGGCGATGACGAAAAAAACCCGGGTGGCCGAAGCCACCCGGGTTGCCCATGCACCGGTTGTCCCGAATTCAACCGTGGATCAGCGACCCTGGCCTGCGGCCGTGCCACCCGCGCCGGCACCCGCCTGCTGGGCGGCCACGTAGGCCTTGTACTCGTCGGCGCTCAACTGGCCGTCCTTGTTGGCATCAGCCTGGTCGAACACCTGCGCAAGGCCCGCATTCACCTGCGACTCGCTCTTGCTGATGGTGCCGTTGCCATCGGTATCGATGCTGGCCCACGTCTGGCCGCCGCCGTTGGCCTGCGCCGAGGCTGCTGCGGCCGCGTCGGTGGCCTGGTCAGCCGCCTGGCCTGCCTGTGCCGCCGCCTGCTGGGCCTGCGCCGCTTCGTTCTGTGCATGCGCGGCCTGCTGCTTGGCCGACTGCGCCATCGCCGGGATGGCCAACACGCTGCCGGCGGCGACGATCAGGGCGATCAGGGGCTTGCGGTTGCGAATAGTCATCTGGGGTGTCTCCTGAAGGGTGGTAGTGCGCGGTCGTTGTCTCCGCACGGCACCTACCCTGCCACCGCATTTCTGAATCGATTTTGCGCCGCGATTCCCTCGAACACGCATGGTTAACCACTGGCGCAGACGCATGCGTTAGCGCGGTGGTTAGTGCGAAGTGAGCAGACAGTAAGACGAGCATTCAGCGCTGTACGATTTAACCGGCAGCGAACGAAAAACCTGCGTCAGTCGACGGTTTTTTCCGATGACCGCGAACTGAACAACACCCATCCCAATGCAACACCGGAGAGCGCACCGGCGATCTCCAGCACCACGCGGCTGCCCAGTTCGTTCGGATCGTGGATGGTGGACAGGAACAGGCGCGCATACAGCGGCGACTCCAGCCGCACGATGCCCATGTAGAACAGCTTCCAGGCATCGATGCCGGCGGAGATGATCACCGCGATCACGCACGACCAGCCGATCGCATGGCCCACGGTCCAGTGCAGCAGCCGGCACAGGTGGTGCCACAGGAAATACACCAGCAGGCCGACCAGCAGGGCGATGAGGCCCGCCTCGAGCGTACCGAGCAGGCCGAAATGCAGGGGAAGGTTCATCGGGCGGGGACGCAGGAGAAGGCGGCCAGTGTAAGGCGTATCGGCAGGGCTGCGCCCTGTACCTGCAGAGGCCAGGGCAACAGCAACAGCGACCGCCAAAGCAACAGCGGGCATTCCGTGGGATGGCGGGGCGGTGTCGGATTGCGGGGACGCCGTAAACCCATCCCTGGGGGCTTGGCCGCGGCATCCATGCCGCGGACACCCCGCAATCCGACACCGCCCCGCCTTCGACAGGTTCCCGATGACGGTTGGATTTGTTCCGGTAGATCCACGCCATGCGTGGACGGATTTCCATCGAATCGAATATTTCGACAATTGAACGAAGAACATCCACGCATGGGGTGGATCTACTGTGTCGACCAAGGGCGACACCCACCAGGAGCACGCCATGCCATTCCGACAGATCGCGGAAACTTGTCGAAGGCGGGGTGGGTCCGGTTGCGGGGGTGTAAGCGCCAAGGATGGCGCGCCCAAGCCTCCAAGGACGGATTCACGGCGTCCCCCGTAACCGGACCCACCCCGCCATCCCGCGGAACGCCAGCTTCTGCTGTTGCTGTTGCCGTCGATTCGGCGGGTGCAGGGCGCAGCCCTGCCGACACCCCCTTACCGCACTGGCATGTCGTAGGCGGTACCGGGGTCCGGCTCGGGCTGCAGCGTGTAGTGCCACCACTCCTGCGCATAGTTGGCGAAACCACGCCGTGCCATCGCCTGTACCAACTGCTGGCGGTTGGCCTTCTGCGCCTCAGTCAGGCCGGGCGTCTGCGTATGCGCGCGCGGGCCGAAGAAATCGAAATCGGTGCCCATGTCCATCGGCGTACAGCGCCCGCTGCGGCAATCCAGCAGGCCCAGATCCACGGTGGCACCACGGCTGTGGCCGGAGCGCTCGGCGATGTAGCCGTCGCTCAGCAGTTGCGGCTTGTCCAGATCCGGATACTGCAGCGCCTTGCGCGACTGTTCCTGCGGATCACTTACCCAGGCCATGAACGCCTGCACCGCGCGCACCGGGCGATAGCAATCGTAGAGACGCAAGCCAAAACCCTGCGCGCGCAGGTCAGCTTCCACAGCGGCCAACGCCTTTGCCACCGGCGCCAGCAGATAACACGCGGGCGCTTCATAGCCGGGCACGCGCGCAGCAGTGAAATTGTTGGCACCGGCGTAGCGGATGTCCATCTCGATGCGCGGCGACAGCGTGCGGATCTCCACCAGTCCCGCCGCAGTGACGTCGGTGGCGGGCGAGATGCGCGGCGGCTCAGCGGCGTGGGCCGCCGCTGCCAGGGCAATCGCCAGTACGAGTGAAATGCAGGTCCTGGAAGTCATAGCTGAAGTCGATCTCCGGATCGATGGCGCGCAGTTCCAGCGTCGGCGTGTCTGCGCCGGGATTCAGCCACGCCTGCGCCGAGGGTTCCAGCGTGTCCCACTGCAACAGCCAGCGACCCTGCAGCTGCTGCACCGTTGCCTGCAGCGTGGGCGATTTGTCGACGCTGAAGCGCAGGCCATTGCTGGTGGGGCATAGCGAGGCGGGGCCAAGCCAGGGATCGCGGTAACGCCCCTGCCATTGCACCAGATCAGTGGCTGCAGCCGGTCGGGCAGCCCGGGTAGAGGGTGCACGACTTCCCGTGGCGGCACGCGCGGCCTGATCGGCCTTCAGCTCGGCCAGGTAGTACCCCACAGGTTGCGCGTCATCCGGCGCGGTGAACTGTTTCAGTGTCGACTGCATCAACGCGGTGCGGGCTTCTTCGGCCTCGCCGTTGATCAGCATCACCACGCCGACCTTGCGATCCGGCAGCAGCGCCAGCGAGGAATACATGCCCGACAGCGTACCGGTGTGCGCGACCTTCCAGTGCCCGTCCATGTCCGACACCCGCCAGCCCAACCCATAGCCATAGAAGCGGGCGTTGTCCCACTTGCGTTGGCGTTCGCCCAACGGCATCGGCATGTGCAGCGTCCACAGCATGCGGCGTTGCTCGGCGCTCAACCACGCCGGTGCCAGCGCCGGGTCCAGCAGCACCTGCATCCAGCGCGTCATGTCGCGCAGCGAACAGCGGATGCCACCGGCCGCCATCGACGTCAGATCGGGGCTGAGCGTTCCATCGGCACCGGCCACCACATTGCGGCCATCGCGACGCACATGCGGTTGGGCGACATTGCCGACCTGCTTCACCGACCATGCGCCCACCTGGCAACGGGTCATCCCCAGCGGTTCAAACACCCGCTCGCGCATCAGCTGGTCATAGGGCTTGCCACCGGCGGCCGCAGCCACCTCACCGGCAACGACGTACATCAGGTTGTCGTAGGCGTAGCCGCTGCGGAAACTGGTGACCGGCTTCAGGTGTGCCAGCCCGGCGATGACATCGCTGCGGGTGAAGGTATTGGGCTCAGGCCACAGCATCAGGTCACCGGCGCCCAGGCCGAGACCGCTGTTGTGAATCAGCAGATCGCGCACCTGCAGGTGTTCGCCCACCCACGGGTCATGCATGCGGAACGCCGGGAGGTGGCGGCGTACCGGCTCGTCCCAACGCAGCTTGCCCTGCTCCACCAGCGTGGCCAGCAGCGCGGCGGTCATCGCCTTGCTGTTGGAGGCGATCTTGAATAGCGTGTCTTCGTCGATGCGGCCGCCGTCACCGCGCACCCCTTCGCTGTGGCGATAGACCACCTGGCCATCCTCGACCACCGCCATCGCCAGCCCCGGCAGGTGCTCGTGCTGGCTCACGAAGGCGATGTCGGCGTCCAGGCGTGCGGTGTCCACCGCCCCTGCTGGGGCGGTGGCGACAAGCAACGCGGCCAAGGTCAGCAGGCGATACACGGCCGGTCTCCATTGGCAGGGCCGGGCGACGCCCGGCCCTGCGCATCCTCGTCGATCAGAAGTTCCAGGTCACCACCAGCTGGGTGTAGCGCGGCGCCTGCCAGCGGGTACCGGTAGCGAAGGTGTTCTCGCGATACTGGCCAGGCTGGGCCTCGTAACGCTGGTGCACGTTGATGGTCTTCTGGTTGTTGAAGATGTTGTACACCGACAGCCGGGCACTCAGGTCGATGCCCTCCACCGGCAGGCGCCAGGTCACGTTCGCGCCCATGGTCCAAGTCCATGGCAGGCGACCGAAAGCACCACGCGGGCTGTATTCGAACTGGCGTTTGTCATAGGGGCCGGAGCAGTTGGCCACGCACAGCCAGCCGGTGCCACCACCACTGCCCTCACTGGAGGTGCTGCCACCTGCGATCGAATCGTTCGGCCACATCACGCCATAGGCGGTGATCGGGCCGCCGGACTGCACCTGCAACGTGGTGCCGAACGACCACTGCTTGTTCAGCGCATACGCCGCGCGCAGCTTGAACTGGTGACGGAAATCGTTGAACAGCACGCCATAACGTTCATTGGTAGCCGGGTGATCCCAGAACTGGACCATGCCGGTGTCGCCGTAGTTGGTATCGGAGTTCACCGGCCCTTCGAAATTGCCCTCGCTCTTGGACCACAGGTAAGACGCGTTGAGCATCCACTTCTCGTCCCATGCGCGGTCGATCTGGAATTCCAGCGCCTTGTAGGTACGCTTCGGCTTGGAATAACCGATCACCTCGCCGCTGCCCCCCTTGCGATAGCCGCTGTTGGCGGTATCGATGGTGATCCAGCCTTCGTTGGCGCAGCCGATGCTCTTGTCGCCCCAGATGGTCAGGCTCTCGCCCGGGTTCGCGATCGGCCACAACGTGCTCGGCGTCGGTCCGCACGGGGTGTAGTTGATGCGGATGTCATCCAGTGCGCGGGTCATGCGCCGGTAGGTGGCGTTGACGCCCCACGACCAAGCCGGGTTGATCATGTTCTGGAAACCAAGGATGTACTCGTCCTGGTAGACCGCTTTCAGGTCCTTGTCCACGCTCTGCCGCAGGTCGGCACCACCGGTGTTCATGCGGGTATCGGTCGGCCCGATCTGCTGTCCGATGACCGGCGCCATGTACGCCGAACCGGTGGGCGAGGTCTTCCGTTCCCAGCCCTCAAGCACGTAGTAGCTGTACTCGTCGGTCAGACCGCCGGCGAAGTTGACGTTGATGTTGTTTGTCACCGGCAGGTAGTAACGACCCGCGTTGCCGAACAGCTTGGTGCTGCCATCGCCCTTCATGTCCCACGAGAAGCCCACCCGCGGCGCGATCAGATCGTCCATCTTGATGAACGCCTTGCCGGCGGCGGTGCGGTTTTCGAAGCGGTCCCAACGCACGCCAAGGTTCAGCATCAGGTTCGGAGTGATGTTCCAGATGTCTTCGAGGTAGAAGGCATTGGCTTCGGTCTCGAACTTGCCGCCGGATTGCCGGTTGCGCGCACGCAGCATCTCGGTGACACCGGCCGGCACGTACGCATTGGCGCCGTCCCACACTTCATCCCCGGGACGCGCCACGTAGGCGGTGTAGCTCAAGGCGGTCGGCCCGGGATAGCGGGTGGTCTGGTCGGTGGTCATCAGCTCGCGGTCAACGCCGAAGCGCAGCAGGTGGTCCCCCAGCTGCCATTCGAAGTCCAGGCGCGCCACGTCGCGTGTGTCATCACGTTCGGCCACGGCGGTCCCGGTCGGATGGCAGCCGGCGCGCAGGCCCTGCAGCTTGGACAGACGGGTGCCATAGGTGCTGTCGGTGAACACCGGGCTGCAGGCCTGGTCCAGCGACGAGTTGGTGAAGGCGCGCTGGTTGTTCTGGCCGACCATCGCGCGCGCGGTGAAGTTCTGTCCGAAGTGACCGGTGTAGGTGGCTGACCAGTTCTTGCCGCCAGTCTCGGTGATCGAATCACCGCCCCAGTCGCCGAGGCGGTTGTCATCCCAGTCGTAGGCATAGGACGCGTTGGTGACATCGCCCTCATCAGAAAACGCCAGCAGCGCCAAGCTGTGGTTGTCATTGATGTTCCAGTCCAGCTTGGTGCCCCAGAACCCATTGCCGGACTTGTTCTTGAACCAGGTGCTGCCATCGGACGAGGTGTTGTGGCCGCGATCGTTGCGGTCCTCGTACATGGCGAACAGGAACAGCTTGTCCTTGATGATCGGCCCAGAGCCCCAGACGTTGGTCTTCAGGAACGAGTTGTTGTCGCGGCTGCCATAGGAATGCGGCGTACCGTCGCGATGGAAATGATCACCGCCGCTTGAGCGCCCTGCGCTGGGCTCGGCAGTGACTTCCACGCCGCCCTTGAACTCGTTGCTGCCCGAGCGGGTGACCGCGTTGATCACGCCGCCGGTGGAACGGCCAAACTCGACCGAGTAGCCGCCGGTCTTGACCTGGAATTCATTGAAGAACGCGAACGGGGCCGTGCTGAAGCCGCGACGCGTGTACATGTCGGTGACGTTGAGGCCGTTGATGAAGACGGCGTTCTCGGCCACCGAGGAACCGGCGAAGGACAGGCCGCCGAACGAAGAGTTGCCGCCGACCACGCCCGGTGCCATCAGCGCCACTGCGGACAGGTCCTGTGCCACCGGCAGCCGGGAAATCTCCTGCCGGTTGATGTTGAATGAGGTCTCGGTGGAATAGACATCCACCCGGTTGATCACCCGGGTACCGACCACCTGCAGCGCATCGAGGTTGGTGACACCGCCGCCACTGGCCAGGTTGACGGTCGTGGTGCCGCCGACAGCGACGCTGACCGCCACCTGTTCGCCCAGTGTCTGGCCATCGCGGCTGAGCTGCAGCCGGTAGTCACCCACCGGCAGCTGGCCGAGGCGGTAGCTGCCATCGGCACCGACGGTGACCGTCCGGGTCAGGCCGGTGCCGGCATTGACGACGGTGATCTGGTCGCCCGCGGTCGCGCGGCCGGCAACGGCACCCGACACGTTCTGAGCCATGGCCGTGGTGGGCAGCATGATGCCCAGACACGTCCCGAGGGCGACGCACAAGGCCGCCCGCTTGATGTTGTAAGCCTTCATCCCCTGCTCTCTCCTGCAAGAATTGAATGGTGGTGGGGTGGTGTGTCGCGCTAGCGTTGCCCGGCTGGCAGTACCCGCCACTGGAAGTCGTAGCTCCATTGGTCGAAGTACAGGTTGCCGCCTGACCACTCGGCCTCGCCGCGCTGCGAGTCGACCGTTTCCGAGCGGTAGTGCTGTTTGGCCGGCACGAACGCCTGGCCGGAATCGTCGTTGAAGGCGATGCGGTAGCCATCGAGGCCACCGAGGTAGAAGTCACGCAGCGCGGGCGTGTCGCTGGCCAGCGCGCCGGTGGTCACATCCATCGGCAGCCAGCCATAGGGCGCCAGGTAGACCTGGCCCCAGTCGTGCAGGTTGTTGTAGCCGCTGCCATCATCGGAGAACACCATGCCCGACTGCCAGCGCGCGGGAATGCCGTTCATGCGCAGCAGGGCGATCAACAGCAGTGTCTGCTGCCCGCAATCGGCATGACCGGCGCGCAACGCGTAGTCGCTGATGTTGCTGAGGGTCGAGTACTCGCGCGCACCGGCCCATGGAATGCGGTCGACCGCGGCGAACAGCTTGCGTACCACTTCATACGGGCGTGTCTCGCCCTGCAGCACCTGGTCGGAGAACAGCTTCAGCGCCGGGGTGAAGCGCACGTGCGGCAGCTGCTCGGCCAGATAGGGCTTCAATGCTGGATCATTCGGCGTGGCCTGCACCTTCGTCGCATCGATTGCCGTGTGGCGCGCGAAGATCGTCACCGCATAGCGGATTTCAAAGTACGTCGGCTGCCCGGCCACCGCCTTGGCTTCCAGGTAGGCGGTGCGCTGCTGGGTGCTGGCCGGGGCGACTCGAGCCTTGCCTGGTGCACTGCCGATCCACTGCACCCGCTCCTGCTGGCCGGGAATCTCGCGCGGGTACGGAATCCAGGCACGTACGGTTTCGCCGGTCGGTACGGCATCCGCCTTGACCGTCAACGATTGGGTGAATTCGATGCGCTGCGGCAGCACGGATGCCATGCCGCTCTGTTCGGCGGCAGCAACCACGCGCGCGTGATGCGCGTTGAGCACCTCGTTGGGGCCCGGCGCCGGCATCGGCGCATCCGCGCGGCGGCGTGCACGCGCTTCATCGCTGAGCAGGAACAGGTTCGATGGTGCGCGCTTGAAGTACCAGCGCGTGCCATCGATGTCGAGATGCTCGATCAGGCCAAGCTGGTCCCAGCGCGCGAATTCCTCGTCGGTCAGGTCGGGAATCCAACGGCGTACCGCTGCTTTGGCAGCGGCGTGGTCAAGGGAGAAATCCAGTTTGATGCGGCGCATGCGCTCGCGCTGGAACGCGCTTTCGGCAGCATCGCCTGCGGTCGCCAGCAACGCATCGGCATCGCTGAAACGACCGCTGTCAACCAGATCGATCAGTTGGGTTTCCCGTTCGCGTTCAGTGGCGCTGCGCGGATCCGCGGCCGGTGCCGCCGACGCCCACAGCAGCAGCGCGGCACACAGGCCGGCAGCGGCAGGCAGAGACGGTTTGCGAACGGCAGGATCCACAGCGACACTTCCCAAGCGCGGGTGGTAACGGCTGTGTAACACGGGCCGGAAGACCGGTCAATAATTTATTCTTGCTTTCGGGGCCGAAAGGAATAAATATTCCAACAGGCATTCGAGGAGGGTGTGCAGCGCATGATCCTGGCTTCCCGCGAACCGCGTCGGCACTGGTCGCACCGGTTGACCTTGGCACTGGCCCTGGGCCTGCTGGGCGCACCCGCATTCACCCAGGCGGCCACGCCTGTACCAGACCCCGGCGCCCCGCTGCCTTACGTGATCGGCCTGCACGAGGCCTACCTCACCGCGGACTACTGGGCGGCACGGCTGGACAATGCCGACGCACCTATCCTGGACCGCGCGCAGATCGAGGCGCAGAACGCACGGATGCGCGCGCAGGACAAGCACATCCAGGACATCGCCACCCTGCCTGCGCAGCTCAGCGCGGCACAGGTGCGTGACAGCATCACCACGCTGTCGAGCTGGCCCACGCGGGCGCTGTATGACGACAAGGGCCGCGCCATCGCACCGGACGTGCGCAGCGCGATCAAAGCCAACCTCGGTCTCGATGCAATTTCGTCGCAGGTGTCGCCGGACTACGCCCTGGTGGTGAAGCGCGCCGCGCTGCGCACCTTCCCCACCCGCCAGCGTGTCTTCAGCACCGTCGGCGACACCGACATCGACCGCTTCCAGGAGTCGGCGCTGTTTCCCGGTGACAAGGTAGCCGTCGTCCACCGCAGCACCGACGGCCGCTGGCTGTTCGTGCACAGCGAGCGCTACAGCGCATGGATCGAAGCCGACGCGGTGGCCAGCGGTGACAAGGCCACGGTGCTCGGCTACGGCGCGAAGGGGCCGTACCGCGTCGTCACCGCTGCCACAGCGCACACCGCCTACACACCCGAGGAACCGCGTGTCTCGCGCCTGCAGCTGGACATGGGCGTGCGCCTGCCGGTGTTGGCCGACTGGCCCGCCGCCGAGCCGGTGAACGGGCAACAGGCGCACGCCTCGTGGGTGGTGCAGCTGCCGGTGCGCGAGGCCGATGGCCGCCTGAAGCTGGTGCCGGCGCTGCTGCCGCGCTCGCAGGACACCGCCGCCGACTACCTGCCGCTGACCCCGCGCCTGCTGCTGCAGCAAGCGTTCAAGTTCCTCGGCGAGCGCTACGGCTGGGGCCACGACTACGACACCCGCGACTGCAGTGGATTCGTATCGGAGATCTACCGCAGCTTCGGCGTGCTGCTGCCACGCAATACCAGCGCACAGGCGGTCAGTCCCGCGCTGGACCGCTTGCCGTTCACCGCCAAGGACGGCAAGGCCGTGCGCGACCGCGCCGTCAGCGATCTGCAGGTGGGTGACCTGGTCTACATCCCCGGCCACGTGATGATGGCCATCGGCCACGTCGATGGCCGCACCTGGGTGATCCACGATACCGCAGGCGGCAGCTGGTTCGGCGCCGACGGCAAGCGTGTGCAGGCCCACCTCAATGGCGTATCGGTCACCCCGCTGGAGCCGATGATGGCCAGCGACAGCGTCCGCTACATCGATCGCATCACCAACATCCAACGCCTGCGTGCCAAGAACCCCTGAATGAAGATCACCGCCATCGAACTGGGCATGCTGCGCGTGCCGCTGAAGACCCCTTTCAAGACCGCGCTGCGCACGGTGGAAACCGTGGAGGACGTGGTGGTGCTGATCCGCACCGACAGCGGCCACACCGGCTACGGCGAGGCGCCTGCCACCGCGGTGATCACCGGTGATACCCACGGCTCGATCATCGAAGCGATCCGGCACTTCATTGCCCCGCGCCTGATCGGCCAGGAGGTGGTCAACCTCAACCGCCTGTGCACGCTGGTGCAGACCGCGATGGAGCGCAACACCAGCGCCAAGGCGGCGGTGGAGATCGCCCTGTACGACCTGTGGGCGCAGCTGCATGGCGCGCCGCTGTACCAGATGCTCGGTGGTGGCGACCCGGTGATCACCACCGACATCACCATCAGCGTGGACTACATCGACAAGATGGTGGCCGATTCGCTGTCGGCGATCGAACGCGGCTTCGAGTCGCTGAAGATCAAGGTCGGCAAGGACATCGGCGTGGACATCGAGCGGGTCAAGGCGATCCATGCCGCCGTCGAAGGCCGCGCGCTGCTGCGCCTGGATGCCAACCAGGGCTGGACCGCCAAGCAGGCGGTGCATGCGATGCGCACGCTGGAAGATGCAGGTGTGGTGCTGGAACTGCTGGAGCAGCCGGTCAAGGCCGCCGACATCAGCGGCCTGAAGTACGTGACCGATCGGGTCAACACCCCGGTGATGGCCGACGAGAGCGTGTTCAGCCCGAGCCAGGTGATGGACCTGATCCAGCAGCGCGCCGCCGACATCATCAACATCAAGCTGATGAAAACTGGTGGCCTGTCCAACGCAATCCGCATTGCCGACATCGCCGGCATCTACGGCGTGCCGTGCATGATCGGCTGCATGATCGAATCCAGCATCAGCGTGGCTGCAGCGGTGCACCTGGCGGTAGCCAAGAGCGATGTGATCACCAAGGTCGACCTGGATGGTCCCTCGCTGGGACAGTTCGATCCGGTCAGCGGCGGGGTGCGCTTCAACGAGTCGGAGATCAGCATCAGCGATGTGCCGGGGTTGGGCATCACCGAAGTGCGGGGGTTGGAGATGCTGGGTTGATCGGAGCACCGCTGCCAGCAGTGTCTACGGCTGATGCTTGGTCGGGCGTTACTTTTCTTTTCGCGAAAAGAAAAGTAACCAAAAGAAACGCTCCGCCGGCCGCGAGCCGACGTGCTGCGCACGCCGGTGCCCTGCGCTCCTCGGTCCGCCGAGGGACGGCGCGGAACTCGCTGCGCTCAGACACCCGCGCCTCTTCGCCCTCGCCGGACCTGCGGTGCTCGGCTCGCTTGAAGGCGGACTCAACTGCAGCTCCGGATAGATCCACGCCATGCGTGGATGTCCTTGCTCCTGCTTTTGCCCCACTCCGTACATCCTTCGCGGCTGGCACGCGCGCGATCTGTCTGGGCTCGGGCGGGTGGGGTTTGCAGGGGTGTCCGCGCCATGGGCCCGAGGCATGCCTCGGGCGGGTTGGGCAGGACGCCCAACCCCGGTCTTGCCGTTTGCGCAGGACAGCGCAAACGAGCAAGCGCGGCCAAGCCTCCATGGACGGATTCACGGCGTCCCCTGCGAACCCCACCCGCCCGAGCCACCACATACTCTGCTCTACGCCGCCAACCGCAACGCGTTCCTCTATGCTCCAGCGCACGACCATCGGACGCCCCGCATGCCGCCCCTGCTGAAAATCCGCACCGAGCGCGGGCAGATGTCGGCCATCGAACGCCGCATCGCCGACTTCATCCTCGACAACGCGCACCTGCTGCGCGACTACTCCTCGCAGCAGCTGGCCAGTGCGCTGGGCATCAGCCAGTCCAGCGTGGTCAAGTTCAGCCAGAAGCTCGGCTTCAAGGGCTACCCGGACCTGAAATATTCCATCGGCGAGGACGTCGCCCGTGCCGGTGCCGACCCACAGCAGGTGCCCGCCGAACCGGACATCAGCGATGACTACCTGCGCCTGGGCGACGCCCTGCGCCGCAGCAAGGCCCAGGCCGAGGAAGAAACCCGCCAGGCCAACCCGCGTGAGGAGATCGAGCGCATCGTGCAGCTGCTCGACGGCGCGCCCAAGCTGTTTGTGTACGGCCTCGGTGACGACGGCCTGTACGCGCGCGAGTTCGCCATGCGGCTGTCGCTGCTCGGCCTGCTGGTGGTGCCGCATACCGATCCGATCCTGATGCTGGCCAACCTGTCCGCCGCGCGCCCGGGCGATGTGCTGCTGATGTTCTCCGAGTTCGGCAAGTTGCCACAGCTTTCGCAGCTGTCGCGCCAGTTCCAGGACATGGGCGGCAAGGTGGTGTCGATCACCCGCCACACCGCCAACCCGCTGCGTGCGCATGCCGATGCGGCACTGGTGGTGTGCGCGCACGACCGCGCGCCGCAGGTGGCGCAGCTGCTGTACCGTAGCGCCATGCATGCCCTGCTCGATTTCCTGTTCGTGCTGCTCTGCCACGCCAATCCGGATCGCCAGCAGCAGCTGGCGGTGAACCTGGAACGGATCGACCACCTGCTGGATTCCTGACCGGAGCGCCCGATGAACCTGCTGCTGGCCCGCCTTGCATCTGCCGCGCTGCTGCTCGTTGCCGCAGCTGCTCTCCACGCTGCCCCGCTGGACAACGCTCGCCAACTGATCGTGGTCACCAGCGAGAACTGGGACAGCACGCAGGGGCAGCTGCAGGCCTTCGTGCGCGACGGCAAGCACTGGCGCAGGCATGGTCAGGCCTTCCCGGTAGCGCTGGGTCGCACCGGCAGTGCCTGGGGCCTGGGCCTGCATCCTGCCCAGAACGACGGTCCGCAGAAACAGGAAGGCGATGGCCGCAGTCCGGCCGGTGTGTTCGCGCTGGGCAGCGCGTTCGGCTATGCCATCACCCGGCCCGGCACGGCGATGACCTATCAGCCGATGCTCGAGAGCAGCTACTGCATGGACGTGCCAGCATCGCCGTTCTACAACCGCATCGTCGATGCGAAGAAGGTGGGCGGCGCCGCCATAGCCGGTTCCACCGAACCGATGCGGCTGGACCTGCACAACAAGGGCGACGTGCGTTACCGGGAAGGCTTCGTGATCGCGCACAATCCGGACAACCAACCCGGCAAGGGCAGCTGCATCTTCGCCCATCTGTGGCGCCAGCCCGGCGAGGCCACCGCTGGCTGCACTGCGATGCCAGAGGTGCGCATGCAGGCGTTGCTGGACTGGCTGCGCCCGCAGGACACGCCACGCTTCGTCCTGTTGCCAAGGGCCGAATACCGGCGCCTGCAAGCACAGTGGAAACTGCCCGCGCTTGAAGGAGCCGTACGTTGAGCGCCGCCGACGAACCCCAACTGCAACGCGCGGTCAGCCGCTGGCAGATCGTCGGCCTGTCGATCAACGATGTGGTCGGCAGCGGCATCTACCTGCTGCCGGCCGCCACGGTCGCGCTGCTCGGCCCCTTCAGCCTGTGGGGCGTGGTCGCCGCCGGCATCGTCGTCGCCCTGCTGGTGCTGTGCTACGCGCAGGCGGCCAGCTATTTCGATGAACCCGGTGGCAGCTACCTGTACGCGCGCGAAGCCTTCGGCCGCTTCGCCGGTTTCGAGATCGGCTGGATGATCTGGCTGACCCGCATCAGCTCGGCCGCAGCGCTCAGCAATGCGCTGGCCGACGCTGTGGCGCGGTTCTGGCCGTGGGCAGGCGCAGGCATGGGCCGAATCGCGATCATCGTTGTCTCGCTCGGTTTCCTCACCGGAGTGAACATCATCGGCGTGCGTTCGGCCGCCCGCACCGGCATCGTGCTGGTGATCGGCAAGATGCTGCCACTGCTGTTGTTCGTGGCCATCGGCGCGTTCTACATCGACCCACAGCTGGCCTTCTCCGGCCAGCGCCCGGACCCGCACGACCTGCAGCGCATGGGCGAGGCGGCGCTGCTGTTGCTGTATGCCTATGCCGGGTTCGAGAACATTCCGGCCGCAGCCGGTGAGTACCGCAACCCACGCCGCGACATCCCGTTCGCACTGATCACCATGATCGTCACCGTCACCGTGATCTACGCGGCGGTGCAGATCGTGGCGCAGGGCACGCTGCCCGGCTTGGCCGCATCGGCCACGCCACTGGCCGATGCGGCCTCCAGCTTCGGCGGCGAGGCGCTGGCGCTGATCCTCACCGTGGGCGCGACCATCTCCATCCTCGGCACCAACAGCAACACGATGATGATGGGCCCGCGCTTCCTGTTCGCCCTGGCCCGCGATGGCTATGGCCCGAAGGTGCTGGCGCAGGTGCACCCGCGCTTCCGTACCCCGGCCGCGGCGATCTTCTGCCAGGGCCTGATCGCCCTCGGCCTGGCGCTGTCCGGGTCGTTCGTGCAGCTGGCACTGCTGTCGATGACCACACGCCTGTTCGCCTACATCGGCACGGCCGCCGCAGTGCTGGTACTGGCCAAGCGCTATGCCGACCGTCCCGGCGCGCTGAAGCTGCCCGGCGGCCCGTTGATTCCGGTGCTGGCCCTGCTGCTGTGCGTGGCCCTGTTTGCCAGTGCCAGCTGGCAGAACATCGCCGCGGCACTGGTCGCCTTCGCCGTTGGCGCGGTGATCTACAAGCTGCCGCGCAAGGATGCCGCTGCTGATTGACCTGCCGATCACGCTGCCGGTCCGGCGCGTTAACCGGCCGATGGGCACGATCAGGCTTCGTCCACTACGGAGCCTTCTGTCCATGAGCCCCGATTACCAGATTCCCGGTCGCGTGCCGGAAGACAGCACCCCGCGCGAGGCCATTTCCGACTACTGGCGCGACCGCTACAGCGCCGAACCGTATTACGACGCCAGCCTGCTGTTCGATGACTACGAGCCGGCCTATCAGATCGGCCACGCAGCACGTTACAAAGAGACCCGCGCCGATCAGGTGATCCGCGCCTACGAACAGGTCGAAGCGGAGTTGCAGTCCCGCTGGGCGACGGAGCGGGGCAAGAGCCGCCTGGAATGGGATCAGGCCCGCGCCGCTGTCCGCCGCGGTTGGGATGAAGCCCATGTAGCCGATCCGCGGCTGACGCGCCACGGTTGACCCCTCCAGCTGTTGACTGATGCAGCCACAGTAGCGCCGAGCCCGTGCTCGGCGCCTTCTGCGTTGCAGGCCTGGGCCGGGCAGGCGCTCGGCGCTACCTCAGCCGATCATTCCTGTTCCGGCAACGGCGGAATCGACGAAGCGCGCTTGGGCTCGGCCGCGTTGGCGGCAATCAGGTCGCGGGTGTTCTTCTGCACCGCCACCGCGCCAAACAGCGACAGCGCGAATGCCATGCCATAGAAGCCCTTTTCGCTCAGCACCAGGGTGGCGTTCCACAAGCCGACCAGCAGCAGCAACAGGGCTGACAGCAGTGCGAACCAGCACAGCGCGTAGTACAGGCCGCTCACCGGAATGGCCTCGACGCGGTCGCGCACGCTCTTCTGCAGCGATACCGCTGCAAACAGGCCGAACAGCAGCAGGGTCAGGTAATAGCCCTTCTCGTTCAGCAGCATCTCGGCATTGAACAGGCCGACCAGGTAGGCCACCGCGCCCAGCAGCAGGGCCACCCACGAGGCGGCGATGAAGGCGGGCGAGGGTCGATGGATGAGGGGTGCGTTCATTGCAGGTCCTTGGCAGACAGGCGGGCAATGCTTTGCCCGGGCGACAACACCCTAGACGATCCGCGCCATGCCGCACAGGGGGGAGCAGGACCTTCGGGCCACGACCGTCACCGCCCCGGTGGTATACAAGGGAGAGCCTGGCCATCCGCATCCCCTTCCGCTGGAGATACCCATGACCCGCACGCCCCTGCTGCTCGCCCTCGGCCTGCTGCCGATCCTCGCCACCACCGCCTGCAACGCAGCCGGCCCTGATGCGTCTGAGCAGAAGGCTCCAGCAACCGCCGCGACAAACGCAGACCAACGCCCCTTCACCGCCACCGAGGTCAGCCGGTTCGACCAGCCGTGGGCGATGACCTTCCTGCCCGATGGCAGCCTGCTGGTCACCGAAAAGCGCGGCAAGCTGCAGCATCTGGACCTGGCCAGCGGCCAGAAACATGAAATCACCGGTGTGCCGAAGGTCGCCTACGGCGGCCAGGGTGGATTCGGTGACGTCATCCTGCATCCGGATTTCGCCCGCAACCGTGTGGTGTACGTCAGCTACGCCGAGGAAGGCACGCTGGACACGCGCGGCGCGGCCGTGGCCCGTGCCACCCTCGCCCTCGATGCCAGCGGCGGCGGCCAGTTGAAAGACCTGAAAGTGATCTGGCGGCAGACGCCGAAGGTCAGTGGCGAAGGCCACTACGGCCACCGCCTGGCCTTCGGCCCGGACGGCAAGCTGTGGATCAGTTCCAGCGAACGGCAGAAGTTCGATCCTGCGCAGGACATGAGTGGCAACCTGGGCAAGATCATCCGCCTCAACGACGACGGCAGCCTGCCGGCCGACAATCCGTTCGCCTCGCAGGGCGGTGTGGCCGCGCAGGTGTGGTCGCTGGGCCACCGCAACGTGCTGGGCATCGCTTTCGATGCCAACGGCAAGCTGTGGGCGCAGGAGATGGGCCCGGCCGGCGGCGATGAGCTGAACCTGATCGTGCGCGGTGCCAATTACGGCTACCCGATCGTGTCCAACGGCGACCACTACGACGGCCGTCCGATTCCCGACCATGACACCCGCCCGGAGTTCGCCGCACCGAAGGTGACCTGGAACCCGGTGATTTCCCCGGCCGGCCTGATGTTCTACAGCGGCAGCCTGTTCCCGCAGTGGAAGGGCAGCGCCTTCATCGGCGGGCTGTCGTCCACCTCGCTGGTGCGGGTTGCCTTCGACGGCGACAGCGCGCGCGAGGCCGAACGCTTCAACATGGGCGAGCGCATCCGCGAAGTGGAACAGGGCCCGGATGGCGCGCTGTGGCTGCTGGAAGACGGCAGCAAGGCACGGCTGCTGAAGCTCACCCCGAAGGCCTGACGGCCGGGTGGTGCCGGCTGCTAACCGGCACCTGCAGGAGCCCTGGTTGCCGGCCAGCGGCCGGCACTACCGATCTGGAACGGCCCTGCATACGGGGCCGTTTTCGTTACTGGATGGTGCCGACCTTCACCTCGGTGCGCGTGCAGGCCTTGTCCAGGCACTCGCCGGTCAGCCACACCTGGCCATCGCCGATCATCACGCCCTGCTGGTTGACGAACACCGTGCCGAAGTCCTGCGCGGACACCGCCTTGACCACCGCCGGGGTGATGATCTTTTCGTAGTTGCGCTGGAATTCACCGGGACCGGTGATCTTCCTGCCACCGCTGATGTTCAACGGGAAACGCACTTCTTCAACCACCGCCGCGCGATCGCCACCGACCACTGCGGTCTTGAAGGCAGTGAATACTTTTTCATACTGCGCCGCATCGCCGAGCAGCGTCTCGATGCGCGCGCGGGCGTCGTCTGCCGCAGGTGCTGCGGGGTTGGCAGCATCGGCCGGCGTCGCAGCCGCATCCTTGGCGTGCTCCGCCGCAGCCTGTGGCGCGGCGACCGCATCGGGCGTGGTGCTGGCGGCCGCTTCGGCCGGCGTCGCGCCCGTCATCGGCGGAGGCGCATCGGCGGCAGATTCGGGCGGCGGTGCCGGCTGCGAGCACGCTGCCAGCAACAGGACAGGAACAAGGTAGGCCATCGTGCGCATGCGCGGTCTCCATCGGATCAGGCTCCGATGGTAGCGCCGGGCCGTGCCCGGCGTGTTCGCCATGGGTGAGGACGCCGGGCATGGCCCGGCGCTACTCATTGCCAGTAGATCTACGCCATGCGTGGATGCTCTACCGATCAGGCCTTCAGCAGTTCGAACTGCACCGCGTCACCGGCCATCGACGAGGCGCATACCCACGCGTCGAACAGGCCCGGCTCGGCACGCAGCACGCCGTCGCGGCCGGTGAATGCCAGCTGTTCACGGGTCAGGGTGAACACCACCTCGGTCGACTCGCCCGGCTGCAGGGCCACCTTGCGGAAGTCCTTCAGCTCGCGCACCGGCCGCACGCGGCTGGCCACGCGGTCGTGGATGTACAGCTGCACCACTTCCTCGCCGGCCACGCTGCCGGTATTGGTCAGCGTGGTGGTCAGAGTCAGGGTGTCGTCCCAGCCGACGCGCGCACTGCTCAGCTGCGGCACGCCGTAGGCGAAGGTGGTGTAGCCGATGCCATGGCCGAACGGGTACAACGGCTCGTTCGGAATCTCGCGCCAGCGTGCCTTGAATTCCGACATCGTCGGCAGTTCCGGGCGGCCGGTGCGCGGGTGGTTGTAGAAGTACGGCTGCTGGCCGGACACCTGCGGGAAGCTGACCGGCAGGCGGCCGGAGGGGCTGTAATCGCCGAACAGCACATCGGCCACGGCATGGCCGGTCTGCGTGCCCAGGTACCAGGTGATCGCAACAGCATGCGCATTGCGCACCGCGCCCTGCAGGGCCAGCGCGCGACCATTGCGCAGCAGCACCACCAGCGGCTTGCCGGTCATCGCCACCGCTTCGGCCAGCGCCTGCTGTGCCGGCGGCAGGGTGATCTCCACGCGCGACTGCGCCTCGCCGCTGTAACGCTGCGGCTCGCCCAGCGCCAGCACCACCACGTCGGCGCGCAGCGCAGCGGCCACGGCCGCCTCGGTGCCACCGGCAATGGCGGCTTCCAGTTCGCATCCCGGCACCACTTCCAGCAGCGCGTCATCGCCGATGGCCGCGCGCACGCCGGTTTCCAGATCCACGTAACGCTGCTTGTCGCCGAACAGCGTCCAGCAGCCTTCGATGTTGTCGCGGTCCTGCACGAACGGGCCGATCAGCGCGATCTTCTGCCCGTTCTTCTGCAGCGGCAGCACGTTGTCGCGGTTGTTCAGCAGCACGATCGAACGGCGCGCGGCATCGCGCGACAGTTCGTCATGGGCGTCGATATGGGAGGTATCGGCTTCGCGCGCCGGGTCCAGCGAGCGGTACGGGTCGTCGAACAGGCCGATGGCATCCTTCAGCCACAGGATGCGGCGCACGCCTTCATCCAGCACGCTCATCGGCACCTCGCCGCTCTCCACCAGGCCCGGCAGGTGCTCGGCGTAGAAGCCGCTCTGCATGCTCAGGTCGAGGCCGGCGGTGAACGCCTTGGCGGTGGCATCGCGGTCGTCGGCGGCATAACCGTGCGCGACCAGTTCCATGTCGGCGGTGTAGTCGGAGATCACCACGCCCGGGAACTTCCATTCACCGCGCAGGATGTCGGTCAGCAGCTCGGCGTTGGCGCTGGCCGGCACGCCGTTGATGTCGTTGAACGAGGACATCACGGTGATCGCGCCAGCGTCGAAGGCCGCCTTGAACGGCGGCAGGTGCACATCGCGCAGGGTCTGCGGCGAGATGTCCACCATGTTGTATTCCATGCCGGCCATCACCGCGCCGTAGGCGGCGAAGTGCTTGGGCGTTGCCAGCAGCGAGTCGGCGGCGCGCAGGTCGGTGCCCTGGAAACCACGCACGCGGGCAGCGGCGAAGGCACAGCCCAGTACCACGTCCTCACCGGCACCTTCGGCACCGCGGCCCCAGCGCTGGTCACGGGCGATGTCCACTGCCGGTGCGTAGGTCCAGTGCAGGCCGGCAGCGGTGGCTTCAACCGCAGTGGCGCGCGCGGTGCGCTCGGCCAGGTCCGGCTCGAAGCTGGCGGCCTCGCCCAGCGGAATCGGGAACACCGTGCGCATGCCGTGGATGACGTCGGCCGCCAGGATCACCGGGATGCCCAGGCGGCTCTCCTCGGTGGCGACCTGCTGGATGCGGCGGCCGAGCTCGGCGCCGACACCGTTGAACAGCGAGCCGACCTTGCCCTCGCGCACCTGCTGCAGCACCTGGTCGGCATTGCGCACGTTGGCTTCCGGGTTCACGTCCGGGGCGAACGGGCGGACCATGTCCGCGAAGACACCCAGCTGGCCGACTTTTTCCTCGACGGTCATCTGGGCAATGAGGGATTCGATGCGATCGGAGGCCACCGGCAGTCCTTGATGAAAACGTTTACAAGCCCGGCATTCTAGCGATCCCGGACGATTTGGCGAGAGGTTTCGTCATTCAGTTTCAGCCACCAGCCGGATCCGTACGGTCCGGCCGGGGGCATCGCAGCTTACTCCGAGCCGGCCAACTGGCGCTGCCCGGCCATCAACATCGCGTCGCTGGACGCCTGGAACACCCGCAGGCCAAAGGCCGGCAGGATCGCCAGCAGGTGGTCGAAGATGTCCGACTGCACCGCCTCGTATTCGCCCCAGGCGGTGCTGCGGGTGAAGCAGTACAGCTCCAGCGGCAGGCCTTCGGTGGTCGGCTGCAGCTGGCGCACCAGCAGGGTCATATCGGTATGGATGCCCGGGTGGCTGGCCAGATAACGCTCCACGTAGGCGCGGAAGGTGCCCAGGTTGGTCACCCGGCGGCTGTTGACCTCGGCCACGCCCTGCTCGCGCAGGCGCCCGTTCCACTGACCCAGCTCCTGCTGCTTGCCGCGCAGGTAGTCGCCGAGCAGGGCGAACTGGCCGAGGAAGGCCAGGTCGTCCTCCTCCATGAAACGCACGCTGTGCTGGTCCAGGAACAGCGCGCGCTTGATCCGGCGGCCACCGGCCTCCTGCATGCCGCGCCAGTTCTTGAACGACTCGGTCACCAGCTTCTTGGTCGGGATGGTGGTGATGGTCTTGTCGAAGTTCTGCACCGTCACCGTATGCAGGGCGATATCGATGACATCGCCGTCGGCATTCTGGCTGGGCATCTCGATCCAGTCGCCGATACGGATACGCCCATCACCACTGATCTGCACGCTGGCCACCAGCGACAGGATGGTGTCCTGGAAGATCAGCATCAGTACTGCGGTGGCCGCGCCCAGGCCGGTGACCAGGTAGCGCAGGTCGACACCGGCGAGGGTGGCAACGATCGACAGCCCGGCGATCACGAAGATGATGATCTTGGCGACCTGCAGGTACCCCTTGATCGGCTTGTTGCGCGCCTCGGGGCGACGTTCGTACAGGTCGTTGGCCGCATCCAGCGCATGCGACAGCGCCAGCACCACGGTCAGGATCGCCCACGCCTGGCAGGCACCGATGATGAAGCCGACCAGGCCCGGCGGCAGGTCCGGCACGATACGGATGCCCGAGGCGATCACCTGGCTGGGCACCACGTTGGACAGCCGCGAAATGACCCGCATCAGATGGCTGCCGCGGCCGGTATCGGCGCCGGGCAGGCGGTTGAGCAGGCGACGCAGGCCGCGCAGCAGGATGCGCTTGGTCACCCAGTTGGCCAGGCCGGCGGCAACCAGCAGCGCCGAGATCATCAACGCCAGGTAGGCGCCAGGATAGGGTTCCAGTGTGTTCTGCAGCTTTTCCAGCCACTGTACCGCCACCACTGCGTCCACCATCGGTTGTCTCCTTCTTCATTGCTGTTGAGGTTGCCGGCCAGCGGCCGGCACTACCGGGGGTTGCCAGCCGACGGCCGGCACTATCGGCGTGTCAGTCCCGCGAGCGTTCGATGATCACGCCGACCGCACGTGCACCGCGCACCGCCCCGGGCTTGCTCAGCTTCAGGCGCAGCCACTTCACGTCGAACTCGTCCAGCACGATCTGCGCGCAGCGCTCGGCCAGGGTCTCCACCAGGCCGAACTCCGATTCGCGCACGAACTGCTCCAGGCGCTTGCTGACTGCCTTGTAATTCAGGGTATGGGCAATGTCATCGCTGGCGGCCGGGCGACGGTTGTCGAACCCCATCTCCAGATCGAACACCAGGTCCTGGCGGATCCGCCGCTCCCAATCGTAGATGCCGATCAGGGCGTCGATCGTCAGCCCTTCGATGAAAACCTTGTCCATTGCGGTTACCAGCCGGAAAACAGGCGGCCATGGTAACGGGACGGCAGTGAGCCTGCCCGGAACGGAGGCGGGTCGCCGGGCATTCGCAAGGTCTGGAAAAGACAAAGGGCCCTGCTAGCGGGGCCCTTTGGTACCTCTCAACGTCCTCGGGGGGAGCTGGAATCCAGCCGCGAGTCCCGAAGCACACGCTGCGAAGGATGAAGATCATTTTCCCTGTCGTCCAGAGGCATTCGCGACATTCCGGGGAAGTCCGAATGCCGTTGGGAGTTCTGCCAGGCAACCGGATGGCATTTCCCGATATCACCCGTACGGCTTCCGGCGCACGCTGGTGATCCACAACGTGATTCCGCCGCCAATGAAAGAGCAGAGGGGCCTGCAAGCAGCACTATCCCGACCACGCTGGGCGACCTACAAACGCATCGCAGACCGTCATTCCCTGGATGCGACCACACTGTATGTCTGGAACATGCAGATGTGTGGCGCTTTGCTATCGCCGCTTCACATCTGTGAAATCGTCATCCGCAACGCAGTCGCCGCAGCACTGGCGCATGCCTATGGTCCCCGCTGGCCATGGCATCCAGCACTGTTGCAGCGCATGCCCGCCGATGGCGCGCTGTCGGCGCTGCAGGACCTGCACAAGCGATCGAATCAGCAGATGAACACGCCGGAGATCATCGCCAGCCTTCGATTCGCATTCTGGCAGCAACTCTTTACACGGCGCTTTGAGGGGCCCCTCTGGACGCGAAGCCTGAAGATCGCACTGCCCAACGCTCCACAGAAGACTGTCGACACCATCCGCACCACCATCCATGCCGACCTCGACCGCATCCGCCACCTACGCAACCGCATCGCCCACCACGAACCGATCCTCGAGCGCGACATCGGCGCCGACCTGGCCGCGATCGGGCGGCTGATCCACGCCCGGTGCCCGCACACGCTGGCATGGCTGCAGCGCCATGAACGGGCCACCACGGTGCTGGCGACCTCGCCACTGGTTGGCACGCGTTGATGATGTTGCCGGCCAGCGGCCGGCACTACCGGGAGACGGCCCGGCTCATACCGCCGGCAGCGTCGCCATGTCCCAACGCGGGGTGACGTCCACCTTCGGTGGGCTGTGCTGGCCCGCCAGCAGGCGCAGCGCGCCGGCGAAGGCGATCATCGCGCCGTTGTCGGTGCACAACGCCGGCCGCGGGAAGCAGGCGCGGCCGCCGAGGCGCTCGGCCATCTGCTGCAGGCGGGCGCGCAGGCGCTTGTTCGCACCCACGCCGCCGGCCACCACGATCACATTGGTGGCGGCCGCTTCCAGCGCGCGTTCGCACTTGATGCACAGGGTCTCGACCACGGCGTCTTCAAAGCCACGGGCGATGTCGGCGCGGGTCTGCTCGCTCTGGTCGCTGTCGCGCCAGGCCATCAGGACCTGGGTCTTCAGGCCGGAGAAGCTGAAATCCAGGCCCGGGCGGTCGGTCATCGGCCGCGTGAAGCGGTAGACGCCCGGCGTGCCCTGCTCGGCCAGCGCGGCCAGCTGCGGCCCGCCCGGGTACGGCAGGCCCATCATCTTGGCGGTCTTGTCGAAGGCTTCGCCTGCGGCGTCGTCCAGGGTTTCGCCCAGCAACCGGTACTGGCCGATGGCATCGACGGCCACCAGCTGGGTATGGCCACCGGACACCAGCAGCGCCACGAACGGGGCCTGCGGCGGATCGTCTTCCATCAGCGGCGCCAACAGGTGACCTTCCATGTGGTGCACACCCACGGCGGGAACCTCCAGCGCCCAGGCCAGCGACCGGGCCACGCCGGCACCCACCAGCAGCGCCCCGACCAGGCCGGGGCCGGCGGTGTAGGCCACCCCGTCGATGTCGTTCACGCCAAGCCCGGCCTCGGCCAGCGTCTGCCGGATCAACGGCAGCAGCTTGCGCACGTGGTCACGGCTGGCCAGTTCAGGCACCACACCGCCGTACTCGGCGTGCAGGGCGATCTGGCTGTAGACCGCATGGGCGCGCAGGGCAGCGCTGCCGGCCAGGTCGGTGTCATACACCGCCACGCCGGTCTCGTCACAGGAAGATTCGATGCCAAGGACTCGCATGCCTGCTATTATGACGCCCCTGCCAACCCCTCGGGGAACTGGCAGGCCTCACTGCAATCCAACAACTTGCCCCTATTCAGGATTTGTGGCTTGCAGTTTGTTTATTCGCCACTATAATGTGCGGCTCGCCGGGCGTGACCCGGTTCTACTGTGTCCCGGAGATTCCATGCCCAGCGTCAAAGTCCGCGAGAACGAACCCTTTGAGTTTGCTCTTCGCCGCTTCAAGCGCACTTGCGAAAAGGCCGGTGTGCTGGCCGAAACCCGCAAGCGCGAGTTCTACGAAAAGCCGACCCAGGAGCGCAAGCGCAAGGCCGCCGCTGCTGTGAAGCGTCAGCTGCGCCGCTCGTCGCGCGACGTTACCAAGCGTCAGCGCCTGTACTGATCGGACGCATCTTCATTGCGGTGGGCATTCCCTGCCGCGATGGAGTCGAAGCCGGCACGCGCGAGCGTCGCCGGCTTTTTGCGTTTCCGGGCCCGGGCATCCGTCCTGCCCCACTACCACCACGAGGTTCGTCATGAGCATGAAGCAGCAGCTCACCGAAGACATGAAGGCCGCCATGAAGGGCGGCGAGAAGCACAAGCTGGGCGTCATCCGCCTGATCAACGCCGCCATCAAGCAGAAGGAAGTCGACGAGCGCATCGAGCTCGACGACACCGCCGTGATCGCGGTGCTCGACAAGATGGTCAAGCAGCGCAAGGACTCGGTCAGCCAGTTTGAAGCGGCCAACCGCGAAGACCTGGCGGCAATCGAGCGCGCCGAAATCGTGGTGATCGAAGCCTACCTGCCGGCCAAGATGGGCGAAGCCGAGATCGTCGCGGCCATCCAGGCGGCCATCGCCGAAACCGGCGCCAGCAGCGCGGCCGACATGGGCAAGCTGATGGGCGCGCTGAAGCCCAAGCTGGCCGGCCAGGCCGACATGGGCCTGGTGTCCAAGCTGGTCAAGCAGGCGCTGTCGTAAGCGACGCCTGACCCGGGTCCCTTCCGCACTGCGAAGGGACTGCGGGACGCGCTCCTGCGCACCTGCTTCACCGCGTCTTCGACGTGGTGCTGCTACAACTCCGGCATGGTTGATCCAACGTCCCACGCCCCCGAAGACCGCGCGCCGCACGGCGGCCCCGCGTCCCTGCACAAGTACATCAAGCGCCTGCAGGACAGTTTCCCGATGGCCGTCGTCAAGCGCTTCGTCGAAATCGACGTGCTGACCCAGGCCGCCTCGGTTTCCTTCTATGCCCTGCTGTCGATGGCGCCACTGCTGGTGCTGCTGCTGTGGCTGACCGCCTCGCTGTATCCGCCGGCACAGCAGGCCCTGGTCGACCAGATCAGCTCGGTGGCCGGCAGCAGTGCCGCGACCGTGGCCGAAACCGTGCTTAAGAATGCCGACAACCAGCCCGACGTCGGATCGCTGGCCGGGCTGTGGAGCACGCTGTTGCTGTTCGTTGGCGCCACTGCGGTGTTTGCCCAGTTGCAGAACGCACTGAACCTGATCTTCCGCACCAGCGGCGAACGCCTGGAGGGCATCAAGGCCTGGCTGCGCAAGCGCGTGTTCTCCTTCGGCGTGGTGCTGGCGCTGGGCTTCCTGCTGATCCTGTCGATGACCGCCACCACCGTGCTGCAGGTGGCCTTTGCACAGTTGCCCTCGATCCTGCCGGCCATCGGCTACCTGACCAGCCTGCTGCTGTACGCGGTCGGCTTCGCCTTCATGTATCACTACCTGCCGGACCGGCGCGTGGCGTGGCGCCAGGCCTTCATCGGCGGCCTCATCACCTCGGCGCTGTTCGCGCTTGGACGCTATGGCATCGGCGTGTACATCGCCACCGTCGCACCGGGCAGCGCTTACGGCTCGATGGGTGCGCTGGTGATCTCGCTGGTCTGGATCTACTACGCCACCGTGGTCTTCTTCGTCGGCGCGCTGATGACCGCGGTGATCGATGAACGCCTGCGCGCACGCCATCATCTGCTGGCTGCCGGCATCGACCCTGGCACTGCAGCGAACGCGCCCGGGAACGTGGCCGGCAAGGGGTAAACTAGGGGGACTGACTTCCCCCTTCCGCGTGGCTGCCGCCGCGCCCTGCCTCGTTGCCCATGGCCCGTATCCCCGACGCTTTCATCGACGACCTGCTGGCCCGCTCCGACATCGTCGAGGTGGTGGGCAGCCGCGTGCCGTTGAAGCGCCAGGGCAAGGAGTACGCCGCGCGCTGCCCGTTCCATGACGAACGCTCGGCCTCCTTCACCGTCTCGCCGACCAAGCAGTTCTATCACTGCTTCGGCTGCGGCGCGCACGGCACGGCCATCAGCTTCCTGATGAACTACGACCGCCTCGAATTCCTCGACGCGGTGGATGAACTGGCCAAGCGTGCCGGCATGGAAGTGCCGCGCAGCGAGAACCCGCGCAGCGCCCAGCAGCAGGATGACAGTCGCGAGCTGTACTCGGCGCTGGACGCCGCCACGAAGTTCTTCCAGAAGAACCTGGAAGGCAGCGAAAAGGCGCGCAGCTACCTCGACGGCCGCGGCGTGGATGAAGAGAACCGCGCACGCTTCCAGATCGGCTATGCACCTGATGGCTACAGCGGCCTGCGCGACGCACTGGGCAAGGACGAGCGGCGGATGAAGCTGCTCGACCGCGCCGGCCTGTTCTCCAAGAACGACCGCGGCCACGTCTACGACAAGTTCCGCGACCGGGTGATGTTTCCGATCTTCGACCGCCGTGGCCGGGTGATCGCCTTCGGCGGGCGCGTGTTCGAGAAGGACGACGGCCCCAAGTACCTCAACTCGCCCGAGACCGCGCTGTTCCACAAGGGCCGCGAGCTGTACGGCCTGTGGCAGGTGCGCCAGGCCAACCAGAAGATCGAGCGCTTGATCGTGGTCGAGGGCTACATGGACGTGGTCTCGCTGTTCCAGTTCGGCGTCACCCAGGCGGTGGCGACGCTGGGCACGGCAACCACGCCGGACCATGCCGAGCTGCTGTTCCGCAACGCGCCGGACGTGTTCTTCTGCTTCGATGGCGACGCCGCCGGCCGCCGCGCCGGCTGGAAGGCGCTGGAATCGGTGCTGCCACGCATGAAGGACGGCCGCCAGGCCTTCTTCCTGTTCCTGCCCGACGGCGAAGACCCGGACAGCATCGTGCGCAAGGAAGGTGCCGAGGCCTTCGACGAACGCTTGAAGCAGGCCACGCCGCTGTCGCAGTTCTTCTTCGACGAGCTGACCCGCGAGATCAACCTGGGCACCCTGGACGGCAAGGCACGGCTGGCCGAGCGCGCCAAGCCGATGCTGGCGCAGATTCCCGATGGTGCCTTCGGCGACCTGATGAAGCAGCAGTTGGCGCAGCTGACGGGCTTGGGGGGCAACGCTCAGGCGGGCCGGCCGCAGATGCCGCAACGCGCCGCTCCGCGCACGATCCAGCCGGCGGCCAAGCGCAGCCTGGTGCGTGGCGCGATCGCCGTCCTGCTGCAGCAGCCATCGCTGGCCCTGACCCTGGGCGGCAAGCACCATTTCCAGGGCCTGCGCCTGCCCGGCGTGGAGCTGCTGCTGGAATTGCTGGGGCTGGTCGAACAGCGCCCGGACATCAGTACCGGCGCCCTGCTGGAGCATTTCGACGGCCGCGAAGAACAGGCCTCGCTGCACACATTGGCCGCGCAGACGCTGGCGGGCGATGAAGCGATGTGGACGGTGGAACTGCATGACGCAGTCGGCCAGCTGGAGAAGCAGCTGCTGTTCCAGCGGATCGACGACCTCAACGCCAAGCAGCGACAACAGGGTCTGGACGATACTGACAAGTACGAGATGCGCGAGCTGCTGAAGGCACGCGCCAATCTGCGCCTGTAGCGGCAGAACACATTCCCGGAGAGAGCATGCTGCTGCGCCTGACCTGCCTGCTGTTGTTGCCGCTCTGCCCGATCCTGCCGGCCTGGGCTGCGGAGCCTGTTCTTGCTGAAGTCCGCCCCGGCCTCTACGCCGGTGGCCAGCCCACGGCCGCGCAACTGCACGAACTGGCTGCCCAAGGCGTGCGCACGGTGATCGACCTGCGCCAACCCGATGAAGATCGCGGCTTCGATGAAACACGCGAGGCCGAAGCGCTCGGCCTGCGCTATGTGCGCATCCCTGTGGCCGGCGCCGAGGGCCTGGATGCCGCCAATGTGCGCGCCGTGCACCAGGCGCTGCAACAGAGCCAGGGGCCGGTGCTGCTGCACTGCGCTTCCGGCAACCGCGCCGGTGCCGTGCTCGGCCTGGTCAACGCACGCTACGAACACGCCAGCCCGGAACAGGCGCTGCAACTGGGCCAGCGAGCCGGCCTGAAGTCGTTGGAAGCGGCCACCCGCGAGCGTCTGGCGATCCCTTCTCCCACCCCCTGATTCCCGGGGTAATCCCCCCGCACCAAGGAGCCCATCCACCATGACCCGCTGGTGGTCGCGCCTGCGACCGGACAACTTCACCCTCGCCCTGCTGTGCACCGTCGGCCTGGCCTCGCTGCTGCCGATGAAAGGCGCCGCCGCCCTGGTGCTCGACGATGTCACCACCGTCGCCATCGCCGCGCTGTTCTTCCTGCACGGCGCGCGCCTGCCGCGCGAATCGATCATCGGCGGCATGCTGCACTGGCGCCTGCACCTGACGATCCTCGCCTGCACCTTCATCCTGTTCCCGCTGCTGGGGCTGTTGTTCAAGCCCTTGTCAGGCTGGCTGCTGACACCTGAGCTGTACCTGGGCGTGCTGTTCCTGTGCACCCTGCCCTCCACCGTGCAGTCCTCCATCGCGTTCACCTCGATGGCGCGCGGCAACGTGCCAGCGGCCGTGTGCAGTGCTTCGCTGTCGAGCATCCTCGGCGTGTTCCTCACGCCCCTGCTGCTGACCGCGCTGGCCGGCACCTCCGGCGGCGTGCACGACCCGCTGCATGCCATCGGCGGCATCATGCTGCAGCTGCTGGTGCCGTTCGTGGCCGGCCATCTGTTGCGCCCTTGGATCGCCGGCTGGGTGGAGAAGCAGCGCGCGCTGCTGCGCTACACCGACCAGGCCACCATCCTGCTGGTGGTGTACTCGGCATTCGGCGAAGCGGTTACCGAGGGGTTGTGGAGCAAGACGCCCCTGCTGTCGCTGTTCGCAGTGGCGGTGGTGGCGGCGGTACTGCTCGGCATCGCGATGCCACTGATCACCTTCATCGCCCGCCGCCTGCGCTTCAACCGCGAAGACGAGATCGCCATCGTGTTCTGCGGCTCGAAGAAGAGCCTGGCCACCGGCGTGCCGATCGCCAAGGTGCTGTTCGCTGGCGGCAGCCTCGGCGCGATCGTGCTGCCGGTGATGATCTACCACCAGATCCAACTGATCGTCTGCGGGGTGATCGCCCAGCGCTACGCCAAGCGCGCGCCCTGACCTGTGGAACAGCCATCCACGCATGGCGTGGATCTACTGTAGGCCAGGCCCACAAAAGTAGATCCACGCCATGCGTGGATGTTCCACAGGTAGCGCCGGGCCATGCCCGGCGGATCCACCCGCTACAACCAGGGCAGGATCCAGTGGTCCACCAGCAGGAAGGCGAACAGCGCCATCAGGTAGACGATGGAGTAACTGAACATCTTCATCGAGAACAGCTCGTCCGGCGGGTTGAGCATGCGCCAGGCGTACCAGAGGAACACGGCGTTTAGCACGATCGCTCCGCCCAGGTAGAACGCTCCGCTCATGCCAACCAGGTACGGCAGCAGGCAGACCAGCGCCAGCACCACCGAGTACGCCATGATCTGCTTGCGCGTGTGCACCACGCCATGGGTGACCGGCAGCATCGGGATTTCCGCCTTGGCGTAATCCTCGCGACGGAAGATCGCCAGCGCCCAGAAGTGCGGCGGCGTCCAGATGAAGATGATCAGCACCAGCAGCGACGAGTACGCCCAGTCCGACTGCCCCTGCATGCCGGTTACCGCCGCCCACCCCAGCATCGGCGGCATCGCACCGGCCAGACCACCGATGACGATGTTCTGCGAGGTCGCACGTTTCAGGTAGACGGTGTAGATCACCGCATAACCGATCAGCGAGGCGAAGGTCAGCACCGCGGTGATCCAGTTCACCCACAGCACCAGAATCGCCATCGACAGCACGATCAGCACGCCGGCGAACACCAGCACCTGCCACGGCTTGACCTTGCCCACCACCAGCGGACGCCACGAGGTGCGCGCCATCTGCGCGTCGATATGCGCATCCAGCAGCTGGTTGATGGCCGCAGCGGCCGACGCCGCAAGCCAGATGCCGAGGAAGCCGAGCAGGCCGGCACGCACCTGCTCCCAGCTGGGCACGCCGGGAATGGCAAGGACCATGCCGACCAGTGCGGTGAAGACGATGAGGGCGACGACCTTGGGCTTGGTCAGGTCCCAGTACTGGCGATAGTTGGAAAACATGGGATCAGTCCGGGGCACGCATGCGGGCCAGCAGGCTGACCAATACGAACAACAGGGCAACGGCAACGCCGTTGTGCAGCACCGCTACTTCCAGCGGCAGGGCCAGCTTTACATTGAGGATGCCGAGGGTGACCTGCAGCACCAGCAGCGCGACCAGGGCCGAAGCCCAGCCGCGCATGCTCGGCAGCCGGAACAGGCGCAGGCCCAGCCACAGCATGTAGACGGCAACGACAATCGCGAACAAGCGATGGGCCATCTGGATGGCGATGCGCGAGGCACCGTCGAGTACGCCGCCTTCGTAGTCCACACCGATACCGCGCCACAGGGTGAAGCCCTCGGCGAAGTTGTGCTGCGGCCACCACTGGTTGGCACAGCGCGGGAAGTTGTCCAGCGAGGCGCTGCCGCCGCCGCACGCCAGCGCCGCGTAGTTGGCGCTGACCCAGCCACCGAGCGCGATCTGGGTGACCAGCACCGCCACGCCAATGCGCAGCAGCCACTTCAGCTTTGGCGCCTCGGCCAGGGTGATCGGCATGTGCGTGGCACGCCAGGCCATCCACACCAGCAGGCCGAACATCAGCATGCCGCCCAGCAGATGACCCATCACCACGATCGGCTTGAGCAGCAGGGTCACCGTCCACATGCCCAGCAGTGCCTGGAAGATCACCACCGCCAATGTCAGCAGCGCAGCGCGCGCCAGGTCGATGTTGCTCCAGCGCAGCGCCGCGATCAGCAGGATGGCCTCGCCGACCAGAGCCAGTGCGCTGGCGGTTCCATGCCAGCCCATCATGTACAGCGGTATGCCCGCGGCCACCAGCACGCAGGCGGTGACCACCGCCGTGCTTCCGAAACGCCGCTTGCGCGTGGCCAGCAGGGCCAGGGTCAGGATCTCGATGCCGAGCGCGCCGGCCAGGAAGCGGTGCACCTGCTCACGCCAGGCCTTGTGTGTTTCCAGCGGACGGATCTCCGCTGCCGGGTGGCCAATGGTCTCTTCCACGTGCTGCGGCCAGGTCGCCTGCCCATAGCAGGTCGGCCAGTCCGGGCAGCTCAGGCCGGCATCGGACAGGCGCACGAAGGCACCGAACATGATCGTGCTCGCGGTCATGATCATGGCGAACCACGCCAGGCGGTGGAAATTGCGGTGCAGCGCCGGACGCGCGGAAAGGCTCATCAAACGGGACTCACTTCAGTTTCAGCAACGTGGCCATGTCCTTGCGCAGGCCGCCGAGATCGCTCCCGGGGGCATGACGCATGATCACGAAGCCGTTCGGATCGATCACGTAGACCGGCAGACCCGCCGGATCATCGACGCCAGGCAGCGCCGCGCGCAGGGCTGGCGACGGGGCCAGCGGCCGCAGCGCGGGCAGCGAGGCGATCGACGCCGGTGGCGTTCCCAGCCACAGGATCTCGACATTATCGGCGTTATGGCCGAACAGCTGCCACACCTTGCCCAGTCCCTGCGACAAAGTGACGCACTGCGCGTCGCAGGATCCGGCCGGGGCCACCAGCAGGCGCCATGTGCGCGCCTCGGGGTTCCAGGGGTAGGCCGCGCCATTGGCCAGCGTCGGCGGTTGCTGGCGCAGATCCACCGGCGGCTTCAGCAATTGCCCGTTGTTGCGATGTGCGGTCGGCTGCCAGCCGGAGAAGCGCAGGAGGGCGGCCAGCGCCATCGCCCCGAAGAAAACGGCGAACAGCAGCACCAGGGTCCGGCGGCCATTGCCGCGCGCCTGCGGGGAGGTAGCAGTGTTCATGCAGGGCATTTTCTCATGGTTGGGAAAGGGATGCCGGCCAACGGCCAGCACTACCGGGCAACGGGCCGTCTTCTGCGCCATTCCAGTACCAGCGCCACCACCAGCACGGTCAGCGCCAGCCCGAACCACTGCACGGCGTAACCCAGGTGGCGCTGCGGCGGCAGCGTGTTCGGCAGCAGGTCGAGATCGCGCTCATCGCCGAACGGCAGCGCCGGGTCCAGCCGCAGCACGCGCTCGGGCAACGATGGCAGGCCCAGTGCCGCAGCCAGGCCATCGGCGGGAAGGCGACTGGCCAGCCAGCGCCCTGCAACATCGGTGGTAGTGAACGCCGGCCCCAGCGCCAGCCCGGACGAAGGGGGCGGCGCCAACAGGCCTCGCACGGCCACCGGCGACGGCGGTGCCGGCACCACCGGCAACCTGCGGTCCGGCGGCAACGCGCGCCAGCCCAGGTCCACCAGCAACACGCTGCCCGCATCGCTGCGGAACGGACGATAGATCTTCACTCCGGCGCGGCCGTGGCGGGTCTGGTTGTCCAGCAACACCACGCCCGGCAGGAAGCGACCGTGATCGGCCACGCCATGCAGCGCGCCCTGCGCCGCCAGCGCCTGCGCCAACGGCAGCGCCTGCGCCACGGCAGGCCCCTGCGCATCCAGCAACGCCTGCTTGGCCTGCATCCGCTGCAGCTGCCACAGCCCCAGCGCGGTGAATCCGGCCATCGCCAGCAACGCCATCAGCCAGCCGATCAGGCGCGTGTGCTGGCGCATCATGACAAGTCCGTGCAAACGCGGTCAGATAGGCACATCCATCCTGCCCTCGAGCCGCGCATGAGTGATTCGCTGAAGACCCTGCTGGTAATCGCGTTTCTGATCGTCATCGTCTGGAATCTGGGCGCCGGCCTGTATTACCTGCTGGTGGACCGCGGCCAGACCAAGCGCACGGTCAATGCACTGACCCGCCGCATCGGAGTGTCGGTGGCGTTGATCGTACTGGTGATCGTGTGCATCTACATGGGCTGGATCAAACCGCACGGCATCGGCGGCTGACGCCACATCAGGCCAGGCAGCGCCGGCGGCTGACGCTGCCGACGCCTGCGCGGTCAAAGCACGTAGACGAACAGGAACAGCATCAGCCACACCACGTCGACGAAGTGCCAGTACCACGCGGCCGCTTCAAAGCCGAAATGGTTGTCGCGGGTGAAGTGTCCCTTCGCCGACCGCAGCCACATCACGATCAGCATGATCGTACCCAGCAGCACGTGTGCGCCGTGGAAGCCGGTCAGCATGAAGAAGGTCGAACCGTAGATGCCCGAGCCTAGCGTCAGGTTCAGTTCCTTGTAGGCGTGGATGTACTCCTCGGCCTGCAGGGTCAGGAAGCCCAGGCCGAGCAGCACGGTCAGGCCCAGCCAGATCAACAGCTGGCGGCGGTTGCCCGCCTTCAGCGCATGATGGGCGATGGTCAGGGTCACGCCCGAGGTCAGCAGGATCAGCGTATTGATCAGCGGCAGGCCCCAGGCCGGGATAGTCTGGAACGCGCCACCGATCGCTGCCGGGCCATTGGTCGGCCAGCCGGCCGAGTAGCCCTGCCACAGCAGCTCGTTGGTCATCACCCCGCGCCCTTCGCCGCTCAGCCACGACAGGCCGAGGTGGCGGGTGTAGAACAGGGCACCGAAGAAGGCACCGAAGAACATCACTTCGGAGAAGATGAACCAGACCATCCCCATCCGGAACGAACCATCCACCTGCCGGTTGTAGTTGCCGGCCTGCGACTCGCGCACCACATCGCTGAACCACCAGAACAGGGTCAGCACCAGCATCGCCACGCCGATGTAGAAGGTCCAGCGGCCCCAGCTGGCGTCATTGAGCCAACTGGCCACGCCGACCATGGTCACCATCATCGCGATGGAACCGACGAACGGCCACTTGCTCTGGGCCGGGACGAAGTACACGTTGGCGTCGGTAGGTGTCTGGGCCATGGTCGGTATCCGGGTCAGGGAGCAGCGTGGGCGCCTTCCGACGTGGCGGCGGGCGCCAACCGATCGGACAACGCATCGTTGCGGTAGAAGGTGTAGGACAAGGTGATCGTGCGGATTTCCGGTGGCAGGTCCGGATCGACGATGAAGCGCACCGGCATGTCACGCTTCTCGCCGGCCTGCAGGGTCTGCGCGGTGAAGCAGAAGCACTCGGTCTTGCTGAAGAACCCGGACGCGCGTGCCGGCGCCACCGACGGCACCGCGCTGCCGACCACGGCCTGCTGGCTGTCGTTGCGGGCGAAGTACAGCGCCTCGTTGAGTTCGCCAGGCACCACATCCATGGTCAGCTGCTCGGGATGGAACGACCACGGCAGCCGCGAATTGACGCCACCATCGAATTCCACCCGCACGGTGCGCTTGCCGGTGGCAGCACCGGTACTGGCTTCGCTGCCCGGGCCACGTTCCAGGCGCACGCCGAATACCTTCTCGCAGGCGATGCGATACAGCGGTACCAGCGAGAACGTCAGCAGGAACACCACCACCGCAACGCCGATCAGGCGCGGCAGGCCGGCGCTGCGTGACGGAGCGGTGGCCGGTGTTTCGCTCATCGACCGATCACACCGCTGAGGATGAAGCCGACGTACACCAGCACGGCGATCGCGCCCACCCACAACGCGGTGCGCCTGGCGCGCTGGCGCTGCTCCGCATAAAGCGGCGCGGTGCCTGGCCGCTGGCCTGCCGATGCGCTTGCGGCCAAGCGTGGCTCGGCTCTGGCCGGGGTGATCGGGCTCTCGTTATGCATGCATCACCTCAATGACCGATATCGTCGTGGGCCAGGTCACCCGGGCGGATGGTCGGCGGCGTGGTGAAGGTGTGCGCCGGTGCCGGCGACGGCAGCGTCCACTCCAGGCCGCGCGCGCCTTCCCAGGAGCGGGCCTCGGCCTTCTCGCCATTGCGCAGCGAGGACAGCAGGATCGCAGCCATCATGAACGGCGTGGCGAACATGCCGAACGCACCGATCGAGCTGATCAGGTTCCAGTCGGCGAACGCCACCGAGTAATCGGGGATGCGGCGCGGCATGCCGGCCAGGCCCAGGAAATGCTGCGGGAAGAACAGCAGGTTGACGAACACGATCGACCACCAGAAGTGCACCTTGGCCCACTTCTCGCTGTACATGCGCCCGGTCCACTTCGGCCACCAGTAGTACACCGCCGCGATCAGCGCGAACACCGCGCCGGTCACCAGCACGTAGTGGAAGTGGGCGACCACGAAGTAGGTGTCGTGATACTGGAAGTCGGCGGCCACGATCGCCAGCATCAGGCCGGAGAACCCGCCGATGGTGAACAGGATGACGAACGCCACCGACCACAGCATGGGGGCTTCGAACGTGAGCGAGCCGCGCCACATCGTGCTGACCCAGTTGAACACCTTCACCCCGGTCGGGATCGAGATCAGCATGGTGGCGAACATGAAGTAGATCTCACCGCCCAGCGGCATGCCCACGGTGAACATGTGGTGGGCCCAGACGATGAACGACAGGAACGCGATCGCCGCAGTGGCGTAGACCATCGCCTGGTAGCCGAACAGCGGCTTGCGGCTGAAGGTCGGGATGATCTCGCTGACCACGCCGAAGGCGGGCAGGATCATGATGTAGACCTCGGGATGGCCGAAGAACCAGAAGATGTGCTGGAACATCACCGGGTCACCACCACCGGCCGCATTGAAGAAGCTGGTGCCGAAGAACTTGTCGGTCAGCAGCATCGTCACCGCACCGGCCAGCACCGGCATCACCGCGATCAGCAGGAACGCGGTGATCAGCCAGGCCCAGCAGAAGATCGGCATCTTCAGCAGGTCGATGCCGGGCGCACGCATGTTCAGCACCGTGGCGATGATGTTGATCGCGCCCATGATCGAACTGATGCCGGCCACGTGGATGGCGAACACAGTGAACGCCACGTTGTAGCCGCCCTGCAGCGACAGCGGCGGGTACAGCGTCCAGCCACCGGCCGGCGCGCCACCGGGCAGCAGGAAGGTCAGCAGCAGCAGGCTGAAGGCCACCGGCAGCAGCCAGAACGACCAGTTGTTCATGCGCGGCAGCGCCATGTCCGGCGCGCCGATCTGCAGTGGGATCATCCAGTTGGCCAGGCCGACGAAGGCCGGCATCACCCCGCCGAAGATCATCACCAGCGCGTGTACGGTGGTCAGCTGGTTGAAGATTTCCGGACGGATGTACTGGATGCCGGGCTGGGCCAGTTCCAGCCGGATCAGCACGCTCATGAACGCGCCGATGACGAACATGATGAAGCTGAAACCCAGGTACAGCGTGCCGATGTCCTTGTGGTTGGTCGAGAAGAACCAACGCTCGAAGAAGCTCTGCGGGTGATGGTGATCGTCGTGCCCAACTGCCGAGTGCGCCATTGCAAAACACCTCTCAGGATCGGTTGTCGCCGCAGCCGCGATACGGCCGCGGGCAGTTACATCAGGCTCCGCTGGCCGCCGCCGCAGGCGCGTTGCCGGCCTCGGCGGCTGCCGGTGCCGCCGGCTGCGCCGGCGTTTCACTGGCAGGTGCGGTGGGTTCGGCGGGCGCGGCAGGCGCTGCCGGTGCAGGCGCGGGTTTGCGCTGCGCCAGCCACTGCTTGAATTCTTCCTTGGACACCGCCTCGACCACGATCGGCATGAAGCCATGGTCCTTGCCGCACAGCTCCGCGCACTGGCCGCGGTAGACACCGGGCTGCTCGATGCTGGTCCAGGCTTCGTTGATGAAGCCGGGAATGGCGTCCTGCTTCCAGCCCAGCGCCGGCACCCACCAGGCGTGGATCACATCGTCGGAGGTGATGACGAAGCGCACCTTGGTGTCCACCGGCAGTACCAGCCGGTTGTCGACATCCAGCAGGTAGTGCGGATGGCTCTCGCGGGTCGGCACCTTGCCACTCTGCCGCATGCGGTCGGACTCGCGGTCCAGGCGGCTGGTGAAGGTCACGTTCTCGCCCAGGTACTCGTACTTCCACATCCACTGGTAGCCGGTCACCTTGACCGTCATCTCGGCATCGCGGGTGTCGTACATCTTGATCAGGTTGGCCGTGGCCGGCCACGCCATCACCACCAGGATGATCACCGGGATCACCGTCCAGATGACTTCGGCCTTGGTGTTGTGGCTGAAGGTGGCAGCGACCGCACCCTTGGACTTGCGGAACTTGAACATCGCGTAGGCCATCGCGCCGAACACGATCACGCCGATCACCGTACAGACGATCAGCGAGAGGTTGTTCGATTCCCAGGCCAGGCGCGAGGTCTGGGTCACCCCCTTGCCCATGTTCAACTGCCACGGCTTTGGATCGGCCGCCTGGGCCAGCGCCGTCCCCGGCATCGACAGCAGGGCCCCCATCGCGGCGGCCATTGCAACGCACTTCGTGCCCCACCCTCTGCTTTGCTTCATTGCCTAGACCCTTAGCGTCGTCGGTTGCCGCCATCGCTGGCGGCGAGCAAATCTTCAAGCGTTTCAACAAGCGTTTGACGTTCGGCCGGCGCGAGGAAACTCCCCACCTCCACCTGCCGGCCGCTGGATGCCAGCCGGACCCTCTGGTCGTCGGTGAGCAGGCGCACCCAGTGCGGATGAGCCCGGAACACCGGCGATCCACCGGGCACGGGGATGACCTCCACGCACGCCGGCACTACCCGGATTTCCTCCTGCCGTTCACCACTGCGCCACAACGCGCGCAACGCAGCTGCCAGCAACAGGCTGTACAGCAGCGCGAACAGGGGGGCGAATGCATTGCCGGCCACCCACCCGAAGGCGGACACCAGCCACATCACTCCCGACAACACAGCAAACAACAGGACGAACTGCCGGGCATCGAGCGCCCGTGGGGGACGCAGTCGCAGCTGCGTACCTGACCCATCCGGAGCTGTAAGCACCTCGATCATGTCGCAACCGCGTTCCTGCCGCGGGAAACGTCTCGATGGTAGCCCTGCCCTCTCGCCGGTAGCAAGGGTGCATTCACACTTTTTCCGATGCTGCAATACAGCATGGGTCCAGCGGCACGAATGACGAATTCGGCACAAAACGTACCGACTTTGCTGAACACGCTGAATCCACCACCGCTAGGGGCTATCAGCATTCATGAAGGTGGCTGCGCGGGCCTTCCTGAAGTCGAAAAAATGATTAAAATCGCCAAGTTTTCCACTGGCCGGACCGGCATGAACGCACCCTCCTCTCCCATTGCCGCCAGCGACGCTCCGCGTCACTCGGCGCTGCTGTCGCCGGAACTGCCGGCGTCCCCCAACCCGTTCCGCCAGGCCATCACCGATGGTTGGCTGAAGGACGAGGCCAGCCATGTGCGCGAACTGCTGGCGCAGGCACGCCTGCCGGCCGACGAGCAGGCCAGGGTGCAGGCGCTGGCCGCCGACCTGGTCGCCCGCGTGCGCGTGCGCGCCAAGGACCAGGGCGCGATCGAAGCCTTCATGCGCCAGTACGACCTGGGCAGCGAGGAAGGCGTGCTGCTGATGTGCGTGGCCGAAGCGCTGCTGCGCATTCCGGACCAGGAGACCGCCGACAAGCTGATCCGCGACAAGCTGGCCGATGCCGACTGGGAAAAACACCTGGGCGGCAGCGACTCGGTGCTGGTCAACGCCTCCACCTGGGGCCTGATGCTGACCGGCAAGCTGGTGCAGATGAACGACGCCACCCGCGCCGATGCGCCCAGCGCGTTCAAGCGCCTGGTCGGCCGCGTCGGTGAGCCGGTGGTACGCCTGGCCGTGCGCCAGGCAATGAAGATCATGGGCCACCAGTTCGTCATGGGCCGCACCATCGGCGAAGCGCTGGCACGCTCGCACAAGGGCGACAGCGCCAGCTACCGCTACTCGTTCGACATGCTCGGCGAAGGCGCGCTGACCATGAAGGACGCCCTGCGTTACCTGGAAGACTACCGTCGTGCGATCCACGCCATCGGTGGTGACCACAAGTCGCGCGGTGGCCGTGCCGATGGCGACGTCAACAACGCACCGGGCATCTCGATCAAGCTGTCGGCGCTGTACCCGCGCTACGAGCACGCCAAGCGCGCGCGCGTGCTGAAGGACCTGGTGCCCGGCGTGCTGGAACTGGCGCAGCTGGCCAAGAGCTACGGCATCGGCTGCACCGTCGACGCCGAAGAGTCCGATCGCCTGGAACTGTCGCTGGACATCATCGAGCAGGTGTTCGGCGATGCCTCGCTGGCCGGCTGGGATGGCTTCGGCGTGGTCGTGCAGGCTTACCAGAAGCGTACGCCGTACACGATCGACCACCTGGCCGACATGGCGCGTCGCGCCGGTCGTCGCCTGCAGGTGCGCCTGGTCAAGGGTGCCTACTGGGACGCCGAGATCAAGCGCGCGCAGATCGAAGGCTATGCCGGCTACCCGGTGTTCACCCGCAAGCAGAACACCGACGTGTCCTACCTGGCATGTGCCAAGCGTCTGTTTACCCATGCCGACGCGATCTACCCGATGTTCGCCACGCACAACGCGCACACCATCGCCGCAGTGCGCAGCATCGCCAACGGTGGCGTCTACGAGCACCAGAAGCTGCACGGCATGGGTGATGACCTGTACGCCGAAGTAGTGCCGGCCGATCGCCTTGGCCTGCCCTGCCGCGTGTACGCGCCGGTCGGCTCGCATGAAGACCTGCTGCCGTACCTGGTGCGTCGCCTGCTGGAAAACGGCGCCAACTCCAGCTTCGTCAACCGCATCACCGACGAGCGCGTGCCGATCGCCGACCTGGTCCGCGACCCGGTCGAGATGGTGTCCTCGTTCGAATCGATTCCGCATCCCAAGATCCCGCTGCCGGTTGACCTGCTGCGCAGCCAGAACCACGACAGGAAGAATTCCATGGGCGCCAACCTCGCCAACGACAACGAACTGCGCGCCCTGGCCGAGCAGCTCAACGCTGCAGTGAAGCCCTGGCAGGCCGCACCGCTGGTGCCGGGCGCGAACCCGACCGGTGCCTCGCTGCCGGTGACCAACCCGGCCGACACCCGTGAAGTGGTCGGCCAGTGGCAGGCGGCCGATGCCGCCACCGTGCAGAAGGCGCTGGCCAATGCCGTGGCCGCACAGCCGGCCTGGAACCGCACCCCGGCCGCCAGCCGCGCCGCCATCCTCGAGCACGCCGCCGACCAGCTGGAAGCGCGCATGCCCGAATTCATGGCGCTGTGTGTGAAGGAAGCCGGCAAGAGCCTGCCCGACGGCATCGCCGAAGTACGCGAAGCCGTGGACTTCCTGCGCTACTACGCCAAGCAGGCACGCGAGCAGTTCAGTCACGCCGAGAAGCTGCCCAGCCCGACCGGCGAATCCAACGAACTGCAGCTGCATGGCCGCGGCGTGTTCGTCTGCATCAGCCCGTGGAACTTCCCGCTGGCGATCTTCCTGGGCCAGGTGGCTGCCGCACTGGCCGCCGGCAACAGCGTGATCGCCAAGCCGGCCGAGCAGACCAACCTGATCGGCTACTACGCAGTGAAGCTGCTGCACGATGCCGGCGTGCCGGCTGACGTGGTGCAGTACCTGCCGGGCGATGGCGCCACCGTCGGTGCCGCGCTGACCGCCGACCCACGCGTGGCCGGTGTGGCCTTCACCGGCTCCACCGACACCGCCCGTGCGATCAACCGCGCGATGGCTGCACGCGATGCCGCCATCGGCGTGCTGATCGCCGAGACCGGCGGCCAGAATGCTTTCATCGCCGACTCCTCTGCGCTGCCGGAACAGCTGGTCAAGGACGCCATCGGTTCGGCCTTCACCTCTGCGGGCCAGCGCTGCTCGGCCGCACGCGTGCTGTTCGTGCAGGACGACATCGCCGACAAGGTAATGACCATGCTGGCCGGCGCGATGAAGGAACTGAAGGTCGGCAACCCCGGCCTGCTGTCCACCGACGTCGGCCCGGTGATCGACGCCGATGCACTGAAGATCCTGCAGGACCACGCCGTGCGCATGGATCGCGAAGCGCGCCTGATCGCTGCGGCGGAACTGTCCGCCGAAGCGGCCAACGGCACCTTCTTCGCACCGCGTGCGTACGAACTGAAGGACCTGGGCCAGCTGCAGAAGGAAATCTTCGGGCCGGTGCTGCACGTTATCCGCTGGAAGGGCGACCAGCTCGACGCGGTGATCGACCAGATCAACGCCACCGGCTACGGCCTGACCCTGGGCGTGCATTCGCGCATCGACGAAACCGTCGACCGCATCAGCAACGGCGTCCACGTCGGCAACGTCTACGTCAACCGCAACCAGATCGGTGCGGTGGTCGGCGTGCAGCCGTTCGGCGGCCAGGGCCTGTCCGGCACCGGCCCCAAGGCCGGCGGCCCGCACTACCTGCTGCGCTTCGCCACCGAAAAGACGGTGACGGTGAACACCACCGCCGCCGGCGGCAACGCCTCGCTGCTGACCCTGGGCGACTGATTCCAGGCGTCATGCAGTGAACGAAAAACCCCGCGAAAGCGGGGTTTTTTGTGCTCATTCTTCCGTGATGCGCCTGATCGTGTCATCGAACAAGCGTGTCCCGTTGGAGAAGGCTCGCTTTCGGACCGGACCATAGCCCGGTGCATACCAGTACTCCATCGTGTGCTGGGCGTCCTGCGCCTTCAGGTGGCAGGTGTTGGCAAACGTTCGCGGCACACCGTTGACCGTCGCCTCCAGATCAACGAAACCGACGAAGGTGAAGTTGGTCATCCCCCGATACTCGATTGCCTCTGGCGCTTCACCAGGCTCTGAGGCCAGGAAACGTACGCCCTTTCCAGAACGATGGAACTGTTCTCCGGGCTTGGCACGCTGCGGGAAGGTGGGCATGGCATCGTACTCGTCGGTTATCGCTGCCTTGGCAGGATCTCCGCCGAATCCTGCGATTCCGTACTGGATTTCCGCCAGAAGTACGCGACCGGAAGGGTCGAAGTACTCTGCGGTCCTGACTCCATCTCCGTGGGTAATCGCGACCATGCTGGGTTTACCTCCGAAGGAGGCCGTCGCCGTGGAAAAGCTGTACTGACCGTTGGACCAAGAAACCCCCGGCTTGAGCACGAAGCACTCTGCAAAGTCAGCTGCCGCCATGGCCGGGATGCTGGCAGCCGGTACAAGCAGGAGCAGGAGGGAACAGCGAAGCCGCACGGATCTCGGCGAAAGTGAGGGGATATTCATAGGGAAATCAGGCTAAAGCCTCCCCTTCGCATCGTCAGGAGGCAGACCCGTCATGGCTGGTCGCACTTGCCACTACTTGAGCCCTCCCGGTCTGGATGCTGAGGACAGCCATGCCAGATCGCAACAGCTGGCCGATCACGCAAGAACACTGAACCGGTTGTCCGCACGCCTCACCAATTCCTCCAGCACCCGCGCGATACGCATCTCCAGGTCGCCTTCCAGCAGCACATACGCGATCCCACGCGCCTGCAACTGCTGCAGATACCACGCGTGTTGCTGCATGCGGAACTCCTCCCCCACACGCGTCCCATCCTGCTCGAACGGGATATCCGGGGCGCACAGGAACAGCAGGTCGTACGCACGCGCCGCAGCCCGCTGCAGTGGTTCGGGCGCAGTGCCGAACATCCAGCCGCTGTAGCCCAGCGTCACCAACGGCGTGGTATCGCAGAACAACCAGCGATGCGCATGCTGCGCGGCCTGGTGCTCGTGCTGCAGCTGGGTTGCAGCGATACGCAGCAGATCCTGCGCCTGCAGCTCGCCGCCCTGCTGCTCCCACAACGTACGCCCGAACTCCGGCACCCATGCCGTACCCTGGCGTTCGGCCAGCACCCGCGCCAGCGTGCTCTTGCCCGTGGACTCACCGCCGATGAAGGCCACCCGCTGCACATGGTCGGCATAGACCGACCGGCTCAGGCCCTGTCGATGCGCATGCGGATCGGCGCGCAGTTCGGTACCACTGGCCTGACCGATGTCGGTCGAACGCTCCAGCCGATGGTGCTGCACCGGCGCATTGAAATGCTGCGCCAGGGCTGCAGCGAAACCATCGCCGTAGTCTTCACCGGTGAAAACAGCCTGCACCGGTCCGCCAAACAGCGCCAGGCACAGCCATGCGGTGAACGCGCGTTGCACCTGCTCACTGTCCTTGTCCTGCGGCAGCGCACGTACGGGAACACCCTGTTGCCTGCACAACGCCGCCAGCCGCGCATCATCCAGCACCGCCACCGTCGCCTGCGGAAAGCGCGCGCGCAGCCAACGCTCGCGGCGCTCTGCGCTGTAGCCGGCAAAGCCCGGCTGAGACCAGCCGATCACCAGCAGCTGGGTGCAGCGTGCAGAAGCAAATTCGATCAGGCGCTCGTGGCCGAGGTGGAGCGGGCAGAACTTGCCGACCACCAACCCGCGCGGTACCCGCTCAGGCAATGCCATCGGCCGCCCTGCCCGTATCCGCCTCGGCGCGCATCAGGTGCCGCCATAGACGCAGCGCCACCAGCGCGTTGATCCAGAAACCGACATATAGGATCGAGGTCAGGTGCAGCCCACGGCTGTAGTACAGCGGCACCGCGATGGTGTTGACCAGCAGCCACACCCACCACGATTCCAGCTTGCGCCGCATCATCAGGATCTGTGCGATCACGCTCAGCACCAGCACCGCCGAGTCGATGTAGGGCGCATACGCGTTGGTCAGCCGGGTCAGCATCCAGCCGTAACCGAAGGTCGCCAGCACCGCCAACGGCAGCAGCCAGCTCCACGCGCGTGCTGGCAAGCGGGTGATGGGCAACGGCGCGCCATGGTCACCACGCAGCCACTGCCACCAGCCGAACACGCTGATGACCACGAAGAAGAACTGCAGGACCATGTCCGCGTACAGGTGGGAGCGCTCGAACACCGCGGCGAACAACGCGCAGCCGACGATGCCCAGCCACCACGTATGCACGTTGTTGCGGCCGGCCAGCAGGATCGAGCCGGCAACGGCGATGTTGGCAGCCAGCTCCAGCTGAAAGTTCGGGTCGGACAGGTTCATCGCGCTATTGTCGCGTAGATCCGCGCCCCGCGGGATTGAGCCAGTAGATCCACGCCATGCGTGGATGGAAATCAAGCGCGCACGCGCACCAGCAGCCGGGGCTCTGCGCTACCCCAGCGGCCCAGTTGATGGTGCGGCGCCATCACAGGCGCGAGCCAATCCGGTGCTTCGATATCCCAGGTCACGCCATCGAACGGATGCGGCCAAGGCGTTCCCTGCGGATTCGGCGAATGCAGGAACAGCGCGCTCTGGCCGCTATCCGGCGCCAACACCACCCAGCACTGGGTGTCCTGCCGCCTGCAGGCCACCGCGCGCTCGAGCAGCCGCAGCAACGCGGCGGCAACGGCGGTGCGATCACTGCCATGGCGATTGCCACGCCCCTTCCAGTCCAAGTGGGTATGCCAGTAGTCGAACCATTCCGATGCGAGCGCATCCTGCAGCGCCACGGTGGCCCTCGCCTCTTCGGCGGCCCAGTAGCGGGTCATCTTCTTCAGGTATCGGCGATCGGCCATCAGGCCATTGTCGCGTAGATCCACGCCATGCGTGGATGCCGCCCCCCGGAAAAAAAGAAAGCCCCGCTTGCGCGGGGCCTCCTTCGTACTGCTTCAGGCGATTGCCCGAATCAGAACTTGTACTGCATCGACGCAGCCAGCACGTCGCCGGTGACCTTGTACTTGCCGACAACGTTGTTGGCGGTAGCGGAGGTCGAGTTGATGTTCGGATCCTTGGTGAACAGGTGGGTGTAGCCCACGCTGTATTCCATCTTCTCCGACGGCGCCCAGGTCAGGCCCAGCGACAGCCACTTGCGGGTGGTATCCGGCACGCGGACGTCACGGTGGGCGTCGGTGGTCGGGGTCTGGTCATAGGCCAGACCGCCACGCAGGGTCAGCTGCTCGTTCAGACGGTACTCGGTACCGATCGAAGCGAAGGTGGTGTCGCGGTAGTGGAACGGCAGCACGCTGTCGGGCTGGTTGGAGTCGTAGTCGACGCGCACTTCGTCGAACTTGCTCCATGCGGTGCGCGACACGTCGGCCATGATCTTCCACTGGTCGTTCACGCGGTGCGTGAAGCTGACGGTGGCGCTGGCCGGCAGGGTGATGGTCGCGCGGCCGTTGCTGTCGACGAAGGTGCCCGGAGCAGCCTGCGCCAGGAACGCTGCAGCAGCCGGGGTCATGGTGAAGTCGGCCTTGCCGTCGGTGATCTTGTGTTCGACTTCCGAGCGGTAGCTGAAGGCGATGTTGGTGCCTTCCACCGGGCTGACGGTCATGCCCAGGGTGTAGCCGACGGACACTTCGTCGCCCTTGATGCGCAGGTAACCATCAGCGGTACCCGGCGAGAAGCCGAGCTGTGCGGCCTGGCGGCCAGCGGCCTGGGCAGCGGCCTGGGCCTGTGCCGGGGTGCGGCCAGCGGCCAGTGCAGCGGCGGCAGCGCGCTGCTGGGCGCTGGCGTTGATGGCGGTACCGCCGTCGACGGCGCTGGTCAGGTCGACATTCAGGCGCTCGGCGAACACCGACGCACCGAACGACAGGTACGGGTTGACGTCGTAGGAGAAGGCCGCACCCAGGTCGATGGCCTGCAGTTCGGTCTTGACGCCGTTGTAGCGGCCGACCCAGTCACGGTCGTATTCGGTCTTGAAGCCGAACGGCACGGTCAGCGACACGCCGAAGTGCATGTTGTCCTTCTCGCCGAACGGCACGTGGAAGTACGCGGCCGGAACCGGAGCGATCATGCCGGCGTCGCCGCCGTTGCCGCCGGAAATCGGAGCGCCGTTGGCATAGCGGCCTTCGCCGCGGAACTTGGCGCCGAAGCTGATGGCGCTGACGTCACCCTGGATCTGGGTGCCTTCCAGCAGGCGCATCGAGGCCGGGTTGGTGGCGACCACCGAGGCATCGCCTTCGGCAGAGGTGGAACCAGCGAAGGCGCGGCCCAGGCCCTTGGCGCTGTTTTCCTTCAGCTGGAAGGCGGCGGCATTGGCGTCGGCGGCGGCCAGCGCACCGGCAACGCCGACGGCCAGCAGGGTCAGGCGGGCAATGGTAGAAGCAGTTTGCATCGTAGTTCTCTCTCCGGTAAGCGGTGATGGTGCTCTAAGTGCGCCTGCGCCCGACAGGCCGGATGGCCTTTCGAAGCGCGCCGGATTCCCCTCCCGACATACGACGCCGTATGCGAGTATTACCCAGAGCCGTTAATGAAACAATAACAGCGCTGGCGCATTCTTCGTCGCAAAAGCTGAACAGGCTCCTTCCCCGCCAAAAGCGCCCGCACGCTAGGCTAGTGCCATGTTTGTCTCCCTCCCCTCGCGCAAGAAGGCGACCCTGCGCTGGGCTACACCCGTGCTGTTTGCGGCACTGTGGCTGGCATTCCTGTGGTCGATCTCGCGCCCGGACGATGCCCGTGGAAGCCTGTGGCTGGACTGGGGCGCCCTGTCCACCGGCCTGACCCACCCGCTGGACTGGTGGGCAACGCTGCAGGACGGCAGCGTGCTGCGCCTGTTCACCGCCCTGTTCCTGCACGCTGACTGGTCGCACCTGCTGGGCAACCTGGTGTTCCTGCTGATCTTCGGTCTGCCCGCCGAGCGGGTGCTGGGCCCGTGGCGGTTGCTGCTGCTGTTCCTGGTGGGCGGGGCGATCTCCAACCTGGTCGCGATCTACACCATGGGCAGCCCGGACCAGATCATCATCGGCGCCAGCGGTGCGGTGTCGGCGCTGATCGGTGCCTATCTGGCACTGTTCCCCGGCGCGCGCCTGGGCGTGGTGATCCCGCTGGGGCTGTTCCTGGAGTTCGTGCGCGCCCCGGCCTATCTGCTGATCGGTGTGTGGGCGGCGCTGCAGGTGGTGTTCGCCTACATCGGCCCGACCTTCGGCATGGTCGCCTGGTGGGCGCACATCGGGGGCTTCGTGTTCGGCGTGGTGTACGGCATGTACGTGCGCGCGGCGATCGCACGGCGACTGCGCAAGCGGCACGGGTTCTAGCGTCCGCGTGCTGCGTTCTGCGAAACGCCCGAGCCATGCTCGGGCGGTGTCCGCACCTCAGTCGAGCATGGCTCGACTCTACAGAATCAAGGCTTGGCCGGGATCTCTGCAGGCTTCGCTTCCGGTTTTGCTTCGGGCTTGGCTTCGGGCTTCGCTTCCGGCTTTGCTTCAGCCTTGGGCTCCGCCTTGGGCGCCGGCTTGGCGGCGACCTTCGCCGCCTTGTCCGCTTCGGCCTTCGCAGCTTCTGCCTTCAAGCGCGCCGCAACCGAACCCGGGTTCTTCAGTTCGGCCAGTGCATCGTTGATCGGGCCATCGCCCGGCAACACGGCGCCAGCGTGGTAGCCCTCGGTACCTTCCTCGTCACCGCGCAGGTGGCCCGGCAGCGTCGCCTCACTGTAGTCACTCAGGCTGGCCGGCAATGCCTCGTCTTCCGGACGCGGTGCTGCCTTCAGTTCCACTTCCGGCACGATACCGGTGGCCTGGATCGATTTACCGCTGGGTGTGTAGTAGCGCGCCGTGGTCAGCTTCACCGAATCGCCGTTGTCCAGCGGCAGCACGGTCTGCACCGACCCCTTGCCGAAGGTGCGGCTGCCGATCACGCGCGCGCGCTTGTTGTCGCGCAGTGCGCCGGCCAGCACTTCCGATGCACTGGCCGAACCGGCATCGACCAATACCACCACTGGCGCGCCCTTCAGCAGGTCGCCCGGGGTTGCGTCGAAGCGTGCATCGCTGATGCTGATGCGGCCGCGGGTGCTGACGATGTTGCCCTTGTCGAGCAGATCATCGGCCACCTGCACCGCAGCGGTCAGCAGACCACCCGGATTGCTGCGCAGATCCAGCACCAGCCCCTTGAGGTTGCCACCGGACTGCTTCTGCAGCTGCTGCAGGTGCTTCTGGAAATCAGAGCCGGTGTCGGCCTGGAACGTGCTCAGGCGGATGTAGCCATAGCCCGGTTCCAGCAGGCGGCTGCGCACGCTGGTCACGCGGATCGTCTGCCGGGTCAGGCTGACGTCGAAGGGCTTGGGCTTGCCGTCGCGGACGATGGTCAGCACCACCTTGCTGCCGGCCGGGCCACGCAGCGGTTCGCTGGCATCGATCGCGCTGATCGGCTTGCCATCAATGGCGATGATCAGGTCGCCGGCGAGGATGCCGGCCTTGGCCGCAGGCGTGTCGTCGATCGGCGAGATCACCTTCATGCTGGCGTTGTCCGGCTGCTGCTGCAGCTCCACGCCGATGCCTTCATAGGCGCCATTGGCCTGTTCGTCGAACGCCTCGGCATCTTCCTTGTTGAAGTAGGTGCTGTGCGGATCGAGGTCGAGCAGCAGGCCACGCACAGCCGACTGCATCAGCTTGTTGTCATCGACCGGATCGACGTAGGCCGCGCGCACCGCGTTGTAGACGGCCACGAAGCGCCGGATGTCGTCCAGCGGCACCTTCGAGGTCACCGCCTCCTCGCTGCTCGCCGCCTTCCCGGGAGTTTCCTTCAACGGGACGGGGGCGGTCTGCTGTGCCCAGGACAGGGCCGGCAACAGAGCCAGCAAGAGGGTGGCGGTACGGGCTGCGCGCATGAATCACTCCTGTCGACGATGGCATCGTGCCCAAGGCACATGCACCGATTATGCGCGAAGCGTGGCTAAATTCCCGTTGAATCCGCCCTGCTGCGGCCAGGCGGAATTCAGCGCCGCTGCAGCCAGCTGTCCGGATTGACCGGTTGCCCGCCGCGGCGCAGTTCGAAGTACAGCGCCGTCACGCCCTGGCCACCGGAGTTGCCGACCTTGGCCACTGCATCGCCACGGCTGACCCGCGCACCGGCATCTTTCAGCAGGGTGTCGTTGTGCGCGTACAGGCTCATGTAGCCATTGCCATGGTCGACGATCAGGATCATGCCGTAGCCGGTCATCCAATCGGAGAACACCACGGTACCGTCGGCCACGGCGGTGACGGTGCTTCCGGCGGGTGCGCCGATCAACACGCCACTGCTGGTACGGCCATCCGGCAGCTTGCCGCCATAGCGGGCCAGCAGATTGCCCGACAGCGGCCAGCCCAGGCCACCCACCTTGGGCGCTGGTGCCGAGGCCACGGCCGGCGGGATCTTGGTTGCCGGTGCCGGACGGCCTTCGGCCTTGGCCTGGCGTGCGGCCTTTTCGGCAGCGGCCTTCTCCGCAGCGGCCTTGCGGGCGGCGGCACGGCGCTCGGCCTCGGCACGGGCCGCGGCAGCGCGCAGGTTGGCCAGCAGGGTTTCCAGCGCCTTGGCGTCCTGGCCCAGTGCCTGTTCCTTCTCGCGCTTGTCCTTGAAGCGCTCTTCCAGCGAAGCCACGGTCTGCGCACGCTCGCGACGGTCCGATGCGAGCGTGGCGACCTGCTGCTTCTGGTCGCGGTGAGTGCCCTGCAACTGCTGTTGGCGCTGGGCGATCTGTGCCTGCAGCGTCTCCAGTTCCTTGAGGTCGGCCGTCAGCGTGGTGATGCGCTGCGCGCGCTCGCGCTGCAGGTAGCGGTGATAGGCCAGCGCACGGTTGGCATCGGCCACCGTGTCCTGCGAAAGCAGCAGCTTCAACGGCGCGTGGTTGCCAAGCTGGTAGGCCGCGCGCAGCAGTCCGGCCAGTTCGCGATTCTGCTTTTCCAGGTTGGACTGCAGTGCATTGCGCCGCTGTTCGGCCTGGGCCAGCGCTTGGGTCTGCTCGCGCAGCGCCGATTCGGTCTGGGCCAGCGCACGACCACTGCGTGCAACCTTTTCATCGGCCTCGCGCAGCTGCTGCGACGCCTGTCCGCGCTGGCCCTCGATCTGCCGGCGCTCCTGCGCCACGCCCTTCAGTTCGGTGCGCAGCTTCTGCAGCTTGCGTTCGGCCTCGCGGGCCGAAGAGGTCTGCGCCGCACCCGGCAATGGCAGCGCCAGGGCCAGCGCCATTCCCAGCAACAGGCAACGTCCACCGCGCAGGGTGGCGATGTGATGCCGGCGTGAGGGGAAGACGTTGTTGCGCAAGGGCTTTCCAGTGACTTCAGGCAGATGCGGAGACGTGCAGGGAATGGTGACATCTCCGCACGCGGCCTGCCAGCCGCACAACAACGAGGTTCCCATGAAAGCTCTCTCCATTCCGCTGCTGTTGGGCATTGCGCTGGCCAGTGGCCCGGCCTGGGCCCAGGCAGACGTGAGCAAGGTCAACGGCAGCATCAGCGCCGATCCGGGCCAGCGCTACGGCAAGCTGGACACCGTCAATGGTGGCATCCGTGTCGGCGAAGGCGTGGAAACCGGCAGCATCGACACCGTCAACGGCGGCGTCAAGGTCGCCGATCGTGCGCGCACGGGCAGCATCGAGACCGTCAACGGCGGCATCCGCCTGGGTCGCGAAGTGACGGCCCACGGCGATGTCAGCACGGTCAACGGCAGCATCTTCAGCGACCAGGGCAGCCAGATCGAAGGCGGCGTGGAAACCGTCAACGGTGGCATCGGCCTGGTCGGCAGCCGCGTGCGCAAGGACGTGGAGACCGTCAACGGCGACATCACCGTCGGCATCGGCTCACAGGTCGGCGGTGGCGTGCATGTGCGCAAGCCGAACTTCAGCGTCTCGCTGACGGCCAGTCGCAAGCCGCGGGTCATCATCGGGCCGAATGCCGTGGTCAACGGCAGCCTGCTGTTCGAGCGCGAGGTGGTGCTGTACGTCCACCGCAGTGCGCGCATCGGCCCGGTCACCGGCGCCGATCCGATCCCCTTCGATACCGATACCGCCCCGGCCGACTGAGCCTGCGGCTTGGGCGATACTCCCCGCTACCGGTCGCGCGTGCTGCGTGGCCGTCCCTTGTGTTTCCAGGAACCGATGATGCCCCGCAAACTCCTCCTGTGCCTGGCCGCCGCGGCCGCGCTCAGCGCCTGCAAAGGCGAAGACACGCCGGCTCCGGCGCCCAGCGTCGACAGCGCCGCCAAGCCGGCCACGCACACCTTCTCAGCGGCGATCAACGCCGCCGACTTCGCCGAGATGGTGAAGACCCTGGCCTCTGACGAGTTCGAAGGCCGCTCGCCCGGCAGCAAGGGCGAAGAACTGACGGTCAACTACATCCGCGACCAGATGCAGCGCATCGGCCTGCAGCCCGGCAACGGCGACAGCTGGTTCCAGGACGTGCCGATGACCGAGACCACGGCCGATGAATCGACCGTGCTCACCCTCACCCAGGGCGGCAAGACCCGCGAACTGAAGTTCGGCACCGACATGGTGGTGGGCACCCGTACCGGCCAGACAGAAGTGAAGGTCGATGCCAGCGACCTCGTCTTCGTCGGCTACGGCGTGGATGCACCGGAGCAGAAGTGGAACGATTACGCCGGCCAGGACTGGAAGGGCAAGACGGTGGTCATGTTCGTCAACGACCCAGGCTTCCATGTCGATGACGAAAAGCTGTTCGACGGCAAGCGCATGACCTACTACGGCCGCTGGACCTACAAGTTCGAGGAAGCTGCGCGCAAGGGAGCTGCTGCCGCGCTGATCGTCCATGACACCGCAGGCGCTTCGTACGGCTGGGACGTGGTGAAGAACTCCTGGGCCGGCCCGCAGTACGACCTGCCGGCCAAGGACGATGCGGAGCCGCGCCTGCCGGTACAGGGCTGGTTGAGCGCCGACGCGGCCAAGGCCCTGTTCGCCGGCGCCGGGCTGGATCTGGACCAGGCCTACAAGGACGCCAGCAAGCCCGGCTTCAAGCCGGTACCGCTGAAGGCAACCGCTTCGGTGGACCTGAAAAGCAAGGTCGCGCAGAAGCAGTCGCGCAACGTGGTGGGCGTGCTGCCTGGCAGCAAGCGTGCCGACGAGGCCGTGCTGTACATGGCGCACTGGGATCACCTCGGCAAGCACGAGGGCGAACAGGGCGACAACATCTACAACGGTGCCGTCGACAACGCGACCGGCGTGGCCGGCATCCTTGAGGTGGCCGAAGCGATGGCCCATCAGGAACCGAAGCCGGAACGTTCGGTGGTGTTCCTGGCGGTGACCCTGGAAGAATCCGGCCTGCTGGGGTCGAAGTACTACGTCGCCCACCCGACCTTCCCGCTGGACAAGATCGCTGGTGTCATCAACATCGATGCGATGTCGGTGGCCGGTCGTGCCAAGGACGTGACGGTGACCGGCTTCGGCAGTTCGGAGCTGGAAGACATCCTCAAGCCGCTGGCTGCAGCCCAGGATCGCACCCTGCACGGCGAGACCTCGGTGCAGAGCGGCTTCTACTTCCGTTCGGATCACTTCAACTTCGCCAAGGCGGGTGTGCCGGCGCTGTACGCCGACGGCGGTGAGGACCTGCGCGACGGCGGTGTCGAGGCTGGCCGCAAGGCGGCCGCCGACTACGGTTCCAACCGTTACCACGGCCCGAAGGACGAGTATGACCCGGCCACCTGGAAGCTGGATGGCACGGTCGAGGACCTGCAGCTGATGTATGGCGTCGGCAAGGAACTGGCCGGCGGCGATCGTTGGCCCAACTGGTACGAAGGCAATCCGTTCAAGGCTGCCCGCGACACGATGATGAAGGCCAAGGCACCGGCCGCTGCGGCGAAGTAAGTCCCCCAGCCGTTGAGTTCCAAAGAAAGCGGCGCCCTTGGGCGCCGCTTTTTTGTGTGTGAGTGCTGGGACCCGGTAGCGCCGGCCGCTGGCCGGCTGGCACGTGCAGCCGCGTGACGTTCATGAGGTTGCCGGCCAGCGGCCGGCACTACCTTCGGTTTCTCGCGCGCAAAGAAAAACCCCGCTGCGTGAGCAGCGGGGTTTTTGGATGTAAACCCTGGCGATGACCTACTCTCGCATGGCTTAGGCCACACTACCATCGGCGCAGCTACGTTTCACTTCCGAGTT